>CAJOHO010000005.1 GCA_905234555.1 uncultured Bacteroidaceae bacterium | reverse complement strand
ATCCTTGCTCTTTCTGTTGACGGATAATATCATTGCCTAGCCACCAGTAGTGCTGAAGCGTAGCGGCATTGAGTTGCATAGCTGCCTTCAGCCGCTGCTAGGACACAGCGGGACAGAGTGTCAAGTTATAAAAGGAATTTTTGCAAAGAGGTATGAAAAAAGGCACAAAGTCGGAGGAACTTTGTACCTTTTATAATATCAAAATCATTAGAAACAGGTACTTCTATATACGCGCCTGTACGATTTTAATAAGGAGGAAGCAAGACTACTTGGCTTCGTGGTGGAGCCAAAGGAAGATTAGAAAAAACTTGCCTCGATTCTTGAATTTTTACGAGGAATCTACCTTTTGTCCACCTTTTTTGTTTAATTGACTAAATAAAAACGGGTAAAAATTTGCAAGTTTATTAAACAATTTGTATTTTTGCAACCGGAATTATGTTAATGGCCATTAAATTAATGATATTATATGAAGTTCTACGACAGGGAAAAAGAACTGGAGATTCTCCAAAATAATTGGAGACAAACGGAAGAACGGGGGTGCCTTACGGTGCTCATTGGACGGCGTCGTATCGGCAAGACTACGCTACTGAGAGAGAGCACAGAACATGGACATCAACCACTGCTTTACCTCTATGTCTCGAAAGACAACGAACGGGTGCTGACAGGTAAGTTTCAGGAGGCAGCTGAGCAGGCACTGGGTCTTCAGATTTTCGGTCGCATGGAAACTTTCGCCCAGTTTTTCGAGCAACTTATGCGTTACGGACAGCAACACCACTTCACGCTGGTGTTCGACGAGTTCCAGAATTTCATTAAGGTCAACCCTTCCATTCCAAGCCACATACAAGACATTTGGGATCGTTACCATGAGCAGAGTCAGGTCAACATGGTGGCTTGCGGCAGCATATACAACATGATGCACAAAATCTTTGACAACGAGGACGAACCGCTCTATGGTCGTCAGGATTGTCGCATGAATATGTTGCCGTTCCGCATCAGTGTGCTGAAACAGATTCTTCACGACCACAATCCGAAGTATACTTCAGAAGATCTGCTCTGTCTTTATGCCCTCACTGGCGGCGTGGCCAAATACGTGGCATGGCTGATGAATGCAAAGGCTACCACAAAGGCAAAGATGCTCCGATGGGTCACGCAGTCAGGCTCGCCCTATTTGTCTGAAGGTACAGAACTCATCATGTCTGAATTTGGGAAAGACTACGCCAACTATCTGAGCATCCTGCAACTGATTGCCGGCGGGTTGACAACACAGAGCGAGATTGACGGAGCCATCGGAAAGAATACTGGAGCATACTTGGACAATCTGGATGTAGAGTATAGCTATATTCACCGTCGGCAACCAATGTTCAGCAAGCAGGGTGGCAGGAACTCACGCTGGCAGCTTGATGACTGCTTCCTGCGATTCTGGTTCCGCTTTATCCTACGCAACCAAGCGCTTGTTGAGATGGAACGCAACGACTTGCTCCTCGAGATAGTTGAACGCAACTACGAGCAGTACACTGGTCTTGTTCTTGAACAGTATTTCCGCCAGAAGTGGATGGAAGAGGAACGTGTAACATTAGTAGGTAACTACTGGGATCGAAAAGGACTGAATGAGATAGACATGATTGCCCTGAACGACATCGACAAGACTGCCGTGGTGGCAGAAGTCAAACGTCAGCGCAGGAAACTCAATCCAACGGAACTGGCAAAGAAAGTAATCACGCTGAACAAAGAATTAGCTCAGTACAACGTCCGACAAATAGGTCTGTCGATGGAGGATATGTAATTTCGCAAGGAACGTGGGGACTGTGAATCTGCCAAATTATCAAAGGACTTTTTAGATAAAATTCTCACATTGGCTTTGCCTTCCTCTGTCATGACTCGGAAAAGCATAAACAAGTTTTGCTTTTCTCTCGCTATTCCATCGGTTCGGCAAAATAAATACATTTTCTTTGCTCTCACTTAATCGAATTTTTGCAAAGCGGCATGAAAAAAGGCACAAAACTGAGAATAGAAAAGAAAACCCCTTGCCCAAAGACAAGGGGTGAAGATGTCTAATAGAGGATTTTTTTGTGGTTCTTGATGATGATGCCTTTTTTGCGGCCAGCAGACTTTGTCGATGTTGAGGATGGACGTCCCTGTAGGTCGTAAGTCTGCTCATTCCTGTCTTCTTGCTTCGTTCTTTCAATTCCCATTGCCTGTTCTTTGTTGACAACGCGGATCTTGCCATCGGTGAGCAGTGTGCTGGTGTCCCACAGCTGGGTGTCAGACGGCTGGGCTGGGATAATGGTGGTGAAGCCGTTGCCACTGACTGTTCCTAACTTGTTGAAGAGCATGAGTTCTGTACCGTCTTCCAGTTGTGGTGCTTTATCAAGGTTGAGCACGAGTGTGGCATTGTTGATGACCATATTGCCAGTGATGGAGATGCGGTTGTTATAGATACGTGTGCCGTTGTCGGCGATGGGGAATTCTACGATTCCGTCGCGGTTGATGGTAATGCCTCCGTTGAGTTTAAGGACAGATGTGCTGGCGGAAATGGTGTCGCCGGCAAAAAGCGTTCCACCTGCTTTTACAGTGACTTTTGAACCGATGGTTCCACGTCCCATGAGTGTGGCTCCGTCGTTCACCGTATAGGCCCCGCCTGTGTTGTGTGTGCCGTTGACGATGAGACGTCCGCCATCAACGGTTGTGGTACCTGTATAGATGTTTGTGCCGCTGAGTCGCCAGTCGCCACTGCCTTCCTTCACGATGGTGGTGGTTCCTTTGTACTTGTCGGCTGTGTTGCTGGCACAGTCATTGATGACTCCTGCAAACAATTCGTTGGTGTTGGCACCGCCGATGCGCCACGTCATTTGGTGACCTGCTGTCTGCTTGCTGCTACCGCCCAAAGTGGACGTAGCGGCTCCACTCAGTCCTCCGATGTGAAGATCGCCGTTGGTTTCCCAGTATATCATCATGATGGTTCCCTTGAGTTCCACCACACCGTTGGGCATTCCTTTGCTGGTGTCGAACATCAGTTGGTTTGAGCTGCCTACGCCGTTGCCAATGAGTCGTCCGTAGAAACCCGTCATATCGCCTTGGATGTATTCACGAACCCAGGAAATGCGGAAGTCGATGGTGCCGCTACCCGTAAACGGACTCTTGATATAACAGTTGCGATAGGGGATAAATGTGGAGGTGGTGCCTTCGAGTGCTTCGATGGGCATGGTGTAGGTGGTGTAGTTGTCGTTGGCGTCCTTCGTGGAGAAGGTTCCGCCTGCCAACACCAGTTTGCTGCTCTTCCCGAGGTTGAGTTTCTTGTCCTCGATGCTGCCCAGATAGGGCAGGTGGAGGGTTCCGCTACGCAGGACGGTGGCTCCGTCGTAGCCGAAGAAGGCTGAAGAAGCAGGTTGAATGGTTCCCTTTCCACCGAAAGTCACGCTGCCTGTTCCCTGAATGGAACCATTCATGGAGACGGTGGCAGATGAGGTCTGCACATCAAACTCTGTATCAGCATAGAGGTTGGCGCTGCGGTTGGTGGATGTGCTGCTGCCTGTATAGTTCCAGATACCGCCATCCCAAATCCAGTTCTGTCCGAATTCTGAGGAAGCACCGATGGCACTTGCCTCTTCACCGTTTTTCAGTGAATTGAAAGTGAAGGTTCCGTTATGGAGAACGGTGGCCCCTGTATAAGAGTTGGTGGTGTTTACAGTGAGGGTGCCTGTACCAGCCTTGTTCATCGAAGTGTTGCCGGCAATGACACCCGTGCCCTTCAGTGTGACGTTGGCTGGCGAATTGACCACGATGGCTGATGGCTGGACTGTCTCTGTGAGTGTCACCGTAGCATTGTCAACAGGGTTGAAGAGAACTTTAGCTTCGTCCGTATAGGTGTTGCCGTTCCAGTTGGCATCCGTAAAATTCCAGGTTCCTTCTGCCAATCCCCAGCTGAGGTCAGCAGGATAGTTGTCAACATCCACCATCTCTACCTGTTTGGGCTGCGTCTTCACGGTGAGCGTAGCTGTATAGTCGGAGACAAGGCTTGTCTCACCGTTGGCAAAGGCACGGAGACGGACTTCGAAGGTGCTTCCTTCTGTCAGGTCCGTGAGGGTCAGCGTTTCACTGCCTTTCGGAGCCGTTGCTACTTCCTGCCACGAGCCATCTTTCTTCATCTCCAAAGAGAATCCGTCCTCGCCTTCTGTGAAGTCGTACCATTGCAGGGTGATGCTGTGGTCGGTAGATGAACTGCTTGCGAAAAGTACAGGTGTGCGGAGGAATGGTGTACGGTTGTCTATCGTCAGGCTGTTGATATAGTTTTCGATGTTGGCATAGCCGTTGCTGGCTATCGTCATGGCGTCATTGGCATTAGGGTTCAGCCCGTTGGCATTTTCCCAGACATCGGGCATTCCGTCGTGATCGGAATCGTTGGGCTTCGTGAAAGATTTCAGTGTCCATGCCGTTGGTGCGCCGATAGGAAGCTGATGCTCGGAGGAGATGATGCCGCCTTCTGTTCCGAATGACTTGACTTGATGCACCATGTAGTAGTCAGCCAAGTCGCGGTAGGGTAGTGAAGCACCCACTTCGGGCAGAAGGGAGTCGATGAGTTGTCTGGCATTCCAGGCTGGGAGATTCGGATAGTTGTATGGGGCAGACTCGAAGGTGGGTCCGCCAGAGTATTCGTTGCGAGGAATTTCGTATGGGTCGAATTTTCCGTTGGCATTACGGTCTTGCCAGTTGTCAGCAGCATAAATGTGATATTTGGCATTCGCACCCGTCATGGCGTTTCCACCACCGGCAGGTCCGTTGATGAAGAGGTTGTTGGTGGCATTAGCATAGGAATAGCCTTCGGATTCACCACCCATGAGATAGCAACCGCTTTTCCAGTTATAGACGAGGCAGTTGACGTATTGGTTCGTACCCTTGATTTTATTGTTGCGGGTGTCATTGTCGCAATAGAAGTTGCGATAGAGCGAGATGCGGTCGGCCTGAATAAGCCCACCTGCAGAGTGTGTTAGAAGACCTTGTCCTATCACACAGTTGGAGATAGTGATGTCGGCTGGTGCTGAACCTTTGTTGTCCCAGTTGATGGAGAAAGTTTCGTCAAGTCCCCAGGCAAAGGAACAATGGTCGAAAATCATGTTTGTTCCGTTCGCCACACCAGCAGCATCCTTGCCCGATGTTCCGCCTTTTCCCATACGGAATTTCATATAGCGGACAATAATGTTGTCGGCTCCAGAGAAGGAAACACCGTCGCCATAGACCACAACGCCTTCGCCTGGTGCCGTCTGTCCTGCCACATAAAGGTTCTTGGCAAAGCTGAGACGAGAGTTGATGTTGATGACACCCGACACGTCGAAGATGACGATACGGTTAGGTTGGCTGACAGCATCGCGCAGCGAACCGGTTCCGCTGTCATTGAGGTTCGTCACGTGATAAACAGTTCCTGTTCGTCCACCTGTGGCAAACCGTCCCCATCCCTTTGCATCGGGAAAGGCGAGCTGTTGGGCTTGGAGAGAAGTGAAGAGTGAAGAGTGAAGAGTGAAGAATGCAAGAAGAAAGAGGCGACGGAAGTGTTTCATGAGGATGGTTTATAGTTTACGGTTTACCTTCGGTCTATTTTGTCACGACTCGGCAAAGCTCATGCGAGCATGGCTCTGCTCTCACTGTTCCAAAATGTTCCCGTTTACAGTTTACGGAGGATCACGCTGTATGTGGGTGAAAAAAAGAGATGAGAGGGCAGATTACTCTCTCATCTCTTTGACATGATTCGGATTACTGGTTGATGGGGCTGGTCATACCCACTTCGATGCGGTTGTTGCTGCGGAAGATGGTCTTGGCAACAGCCTGAATGTCGGCTGCAGTCATGGCGTTAACGGTCTTCTCGTAGTCATCCACGAAGTTTCGTCCGTTACGGGCGAGGTTCACCATCTGGTTCATCCAGTAGCCGTTCTTCTTTAGGTTCTCGTCGTGGCTGCGCAGCATGTATTCCTTCACCTTCTGCAGGTCTTCAGCCTTAGGACCATTGTTGCACATTTCATCTACACCCTGATAAACCAGTTCGGTCATGCGGGCACGCTTCTCAGGAGCTGTTGGCAACTGGATAATCATCTCAGCAATTTCCTCAGGATAATCCTGAACGCCGCTATTCACACCTACTCCGTAGGCACCACCTTCATCTTCGCGGATGCTTTCTGTGTAGTGCATTGACATCAGCTGTTCGAGCATGTTCACAGCCAGCACGTTCTTGAGGGTTTCCTTCATTGGAGCGTGATAGAGGAAGATAACAATGGCGTTTGGTGTTTCCTGCTGTTTTTCGAACACATTGGTCTTGATGCCCTTGGCGATCTTCATGTCAATCGGTTTCTGCTTCTCTTCGCCTTTTTTCACTGGTAATGAGCCGAGGTACTTCTCGAAGAGAGGAATGGCTGCGTCGATGTCAATGTCACCTACGAAGAAGAACTCAAAGTCGTCGCCATCAGCAAAGCGCTCCTTGTAGATGTCAAGAAGACGGTCGTAGCTGATGCGGTCGAGGTCTTCTGCACGAGTACGCAGTGCACGGACATTGTTGTTGTAAACGGTGCTGATGACAGAGTCCTGCAGAGCTGTGGTTGGAGCCAGTTCTGCATTTGCCAACTGCTGCTTCATGCGTTCGATAGTTGACTGGAACACGGTGTCGTCACGACGGGGAGAGGTGAAGCAGAGGTACGTGAGTTGGAGCATCGTTTCAAAGTCCTTTGTCACACACTGTCCTTCGATGCCTTCTGTGTTGTTTCCGATGCTGGGGGCTGCACTGGCTTGAATACCTGCCAGTTTCTTCTGCATGTCGATGGCAGAGAAGCTGCCCCAACCGCCCAGGCCGACCATGTCGGCATTGCCGGAGTTGATGTATTCATTGTTGGGATAATAGGCGGTTCCACCCCAGCTGGTTGCACGCATGGAGATGCTGTTAGGTGTGAAGTCGGTCTTTTTTACGTGAATCTTAATGCCGTTGCTGAGGATGATGAGTTTGGCACCAAAGGCATCGTCTTTCTGACTCTTCACCTTCGAACCTTTCAGTTCTGTGGCGATGAGCGGATCATTGTTCACTTCTTCCTTATACGCCTCTATTTCTTCTCCCTGCACGCGCTTGAGAACGCTCAGGAGTTCAGCCTTTGATGGCAGGGTGACGCCTTCCTTGTCAGGTGTAAACATGACGAGTACGAGGTTGCTGTCATTCTCCGAGATACCTTCCTTCAGACTTTCGTTGATGAGGTCAACGGGAAGCTGTGGAACCAACATCTTCATGATTTGGTATTCAGTGTCGATACCAGGCATTGCATCGCCATCGAGGAAGTGACGCACACATTCGTTCACATATTTGGTGGTCAGCACCTTGTCCTTCTTGGCATACTGGTCTTCGAGCTGAGACAGGTATTCCTGCTTGAATCGCTCGTATTCGGAAACGGTAAAGCCAAAGCGGGCTACACGCAGCATTTCGCGGTAGAGGGCAGCCAAGGCTTCATCCTGTCCGTTGTCCTTGAAAGATACAACGCCGGTCACAGCGTCCATGGTCTTAGCTACGAAGTAATCGCCATCGCCCATTTCAGCACCGATGAAAGGAGGATTACCCTGCTGGAGGATTTCTTCGATACGGCTGCTGAACATGGAGCTGGCAGCTTCGTTGACATAATCGCTCAGCAACTTCATGAGGGAACCGCGCATCTCACGGGTCAGACGTTCGTGCTTCATCATCAGCATAATCATGTTGGTGGTCTGCTCCTTGTCCTTCTGGATGGAAACCAGAGGCTCTGCCGTGTCGGGCACAGGGAAGTATTCGCGTTCTGCGGCATCTGCAGCCGGAGCCTGGATGTCAGCAAACACGGTCTTCACCTTTTCTTCCATTTTGTCAACGTCGAAGTCGCCGACGATAACCACAGCCTGGAGATCGGGACGATACCATTTCTTATAATAGTCACGCAGCACGTTGTGTGGGAAGTTCATCACCACGTCCATCGTACCGATTGGCATACGCTCTGCATATTTGCTGCCAGGGAAGATGTCGGGCAGGGCTGCCTCGTACAGACGCATCATGGCAGAACGGCGCATACGCCACTCTTCATTGATGACACCGCGTTCCTTGTCGATTTCAGGACCTTCGAGCAGGAGGTCGTGACTCCAGTCGTGGAGAATCAGCAGACAGGAGTCGAGGCTGCCCTCGCTGGTGGTCTTCACGTTGTTAATGTTATAAACGGTTTCATCGAAAGAAGTGTAGGCATTGAGGTTTTCACCGAATTTCACACCGATACTTTCAAGATAAGTCTTCAGCTTGTTGCCAGGGAAGTGGGTGGTTCCGTTGAAGCACATGTGCTCCAGGAAGTGAGCCAAACCACGCTGGCTTTCTTCTTCTTGCATAGAACCCACTTTCTGGGCGATGTAGAAGTCTGCGCGTTGTTCTGGCCATGCATTGTGGCGGATGTAGTAGGTGAGTCCGTTGTCGAGTTTACCGATACGTACGTTGGGATCGGTAGGCAGTGGCTGTGAAAATGCTTCCATCTGGGCTTTAGCACCCAGAGATGCCATCAAGGCAACAACTGCCAAAAGAAATTTCTTCATAAGTTTTTGAGTTTAATAGAAGTTTACAGTTTACGGTTTACCACAATTTTTGGGTTAAATCCTTGTTTTGAAGGGGTTGACGCTTTTCTGGTTGTCGAGGGCGTGCTTGGGGTAATCTACTGTATAGTGCAGACCTCGGCTTTCCTTGCGCTCCAGCGCCTGACGGGTGATGAGATAACCTACGTTGATCATGTTGCGAAGTTCGCAAATGTCTTTAGTGGGCTTCACACGCTTGAAGAGGTGTTCGGTCTCCTCATACAGTAGGTCGAGACGCTCCCAGGCACGATGGAGACGGAGGTCGCTGCGGACAATACCCACGTAGGTGGACATAATCTGTCCAACTTCCTTTACGTCCTGGGCAATCAGCACCTTCTCTTCGTTGGAGAGGGTACCTTCGTCGTTCCAGGCTGGTACGGCATCGTTGAAGTCATACTGGTCGATGACGCTCAGGCTGTGCTTGGCAGCAGCGTCGGCATAAACCACCGCTTCGATGAGGCTGTTGGAAGCCAGACGATTGCCTCCGTGCAGACCAGTGCAGGAACATTCACCGACGGCATAGAGGCGTCGGATGCTGCTTTGTCCGTCGAGGTCCACCTTGATGCCACCACACATGTAGTGGGCAGAGGGAGCCACAGGGATGTAGTCCTTGGTGATGTCGATGCCGATGGAAAGACACTTCGCATAGATGTTGGGGAAGTGGTGTTTGGTCTCTTCGGGGTCTTTATGGGTCACATCCAGACAGACGTGGTCGAGGGCGTGAATCTTCATCTCGTTGTCGATGGCACGAGCCACGATGTCGCGTGGAGCCAAGGAGAGACGTTCGTCATATTTCTGCATGAACTCTTCACCATTAGGCAGACGCAGGATGCCGCCGTAGCCACGCATGGCTTCGGTGATGAGGTAGGCAGGATGTGTCTCTTTGGGATTGTAGAGTACGGTGGGGTGGAACTGCACGAACTCCATATCCTTGATTTTGCCTTTGGCACGATGTACCATCGCAATGCCGTCGCCTGTAGCGATATTGGGATTGGATGTGGTAGCGTAGATGGCACCCGTTCCACCTGTTGCCATCAACGTTACTTTTGAAAGGTAGGTATCGACTTTCCCCGTCTTGGGGTTGAGCACGTAGGCTCCGTAGCACTCGATATCGGGTGTGCGACGGGTAACACGTACACCCAGATGGTGCTGGGTGATGATTTCCACGGCGAAGTGGTTTTCCAGAATCTCGATGTCGGGATTGTTACGGATGGCTTCCATCAGCCCACGCTGAATCTCGGCACCCGTGTCATCGGCATGGTGAAGGATACGGAACTCCGAATGTCCGCCTTCACGATGGAGGTCGAAGCTCCCGTCTTCGTTCTTGTCGAAGTTGACGCCCCACTGCACCAGTTCCTGGATCTGCGCAGGCGCATTCCGTACCACTTGTTCCACTGCCTCGCGGTCGCTGATCCAGTCACCGGCAATCATGGTGTCCTCGATATGCTTGTCGAAGTTGTCAACCAGCAGGTTCGTGACGGAAGCAATACCACCTTGTGCCTTTGCCGTGTTGGCTTCTTCCAAAGTGGTTTTACAGATGATGCCGATTTTTCCTTTCTTAGCTCTGGCAACTTTAAGGGCATAACTCATACCGGCTACACCTGAGCCGATAATGAGAAAGTCGAATTTACGTGTCATATAGGTAGATTTTCAGTTGCAAAGATAGGAAAAAGTCATGATATTCAACACATAATTTCTGTATTTTGAGTTTTTTTCCTAAATTTGCACCACTTTTTATAGTTTTTTACTCATATTTGTACTGAATGAATCGACAATTTCACGCAAAAATACAATTGCAGAGCTGGTTGCTCCTGGCAGCGTTTCTCTTTCTGACGGGATATGCCGCTTGGGTGAAGCATCCTGTGTTCCTCTGTATTGGTTTGTTGCTGATGGTTGTCTTGATTGAACGGATGATTCATACCACTTACACCGTTTCTTCGGACACACTCACGCTTCACACCTCCCGATATGTCCGCGATGTGGTGGTTCCCCTCTCTTCCATTCAGCGAATCGATCAGGTTCAGACCCTGCGATTGTTCGGAAAAGCATTGTCGTCTTATCTCTTAGTGGTCTATGCCGATGAGCAGGGAGAAACCCGCCAGGTATCGCTGATGCCCAAGAACCCTGACGACTTTGTTGATTACATCCAGAAAAAACGCCGATAAAAAATGAATAAACGTCTCTCCTCTTTTCTTTGCGCAGTTCTCTTCTCTTCTCTGTTTGGAGGGAACTATTCCTCCGTTTGTGCCCAGGTTCAGACCGACGCTGCTTCCACCGATTCTGTCCCTCATGAACCGACTTGGACAGAAAAATTCCAACAACGTTTGACTCCACTGATTCAGGAGGCGGAACGTGCACCGTACTATTCCGGCATTTGCATCTATGACCTCACAGCCGACTCCCTGCTTTTCGGGTACAATCAGCAGAAAGTGATGCGACCCGCCAGTACCCAGAAGGTGCTGACGGCAGTTACCGCTTTGTCTGTATTAGGAAAAAACCACAAATACACCACCCGTGCCTACTATGACGGAACCATCACAGCAGACACCACTGTGGCTCAGGTCATCATTCCTGCTCCAGAGGTTCAGGAAGAGGGTCTGATTGCAGACCCCATCCTTCGCGACACGGTCATCATCAAGCGAACCCTACGCGGAAATGTCTGTGTGGTAGGTGATTTCGATCCGTTGTTCAGCTATAGTGATCTGAAGGACATTGCCAATCAACTCCAGAAACTCAATATCGACAGCATTACGGGTCGACTCATTGCCGATGTCAGCATGAAGGACACACTGCGGTGGGGTAACGGGTGGTGCTGGGACGATGTTCCGTCCGACTATATGCCAGCGCTGACACCGATTATGTTCAATAACCAGGAACGGTTGAATTCCAAGGATACGAATTACCTGATTTATCCAGACCACTATTTTTTGGAAACGCTGGCACGTGAAATCCGCGACCGAGGCATCTATGTCTCCACTTCGAACAGCAACTTCCGCTATACCCCTTACCCTTCGGACACACGCAAAGGCACTGAATTCTTCTCGTGCAGCCACACCATTGAACAAGTGTTGCAGCGCATGATGAAACGGAGTAGCAACCTCTTTGCTGAATCCATGTTCTACCAACTGGCGGCACTGACCAAGAAAAGCGGAACGACTTGGAAAGAAGGTGCCAAACAGGTGGAGCAGATGGTGGCACGTGCTGGCGGTAACACAGCTCAGTTGGAAGTGGTGGATGGCAGTGGTGTGAGCCTCTACGATTATGTCTCGCCGGAGACGGAGGTGGCGATACTTCGTTATGCTTATCGCAACAACGGTATTTACAATGCCCTCTACCCAGCCCTTCCTATCGCTGGTGTTGATGGAACGCTGCAGAAACGTATGCTTACAGGTCCAGCCCACGCCAATGTCCATGCTAAGACGGGAACGGTGGAAGGGGTTTCTTGTCTCGCTGGTTATGTCAAGGCTTCCAATGGTCACATCCTTGCTTTCAGCATCATGAACAACGGTGTGCTCAAATCGTCTGTTGGTCGCGATTTCCAAGACCGTCTCTGCCAAATCATGGCGCAATAACATGTCATTTGTGTTCGGCGGTTCTTTCGCCGAGAAGTCATTAGAAACATGGATTTCCTCACTCATATCGATATTCCCAAGTCGTCAGTCCAGATGAGCCATCAGCACAAAATCCTGCTTTTGGGTTCCTGCTTTGCCGACAACATAGGTGTGTTGCTCCGTCGCGATAAGTTCGATGTGATGGTCAATCCTTTTGGCACCCTCTATAATCCTGCTTCCATTGCCGTCCATCTGTGGCGTTGCATCAGTCAGCCTTCTCCTTCCGAAGCCGAGCTTCTGCAGCTGGGTGACGATTGGCGCAGCTGGATGCACCATTCCTCTTTCTCTGCTCCGACACAAGAAGAACTCTGTCAGCAAATCCAAAAGGCACAGGATGCTGCAGCCCAGCGTCTTCGCGAAGCCGATTGGCTGATCGTGACTTTTGGCTCTTCTTATATATATAGGATAAAGGAGACGGGAATGCTTGTTGCCAACTGTCATAAGCAGCCCGATGCCCTCTTCACACGTTCCCGCCTCTCTGCCTACGACATTGCCGACCAGTGGGTGCCTCTCTTGGAGATGCTGCATAGCATCAACCCCAAGTTGCAGGTCATCTTCACCGTCAGTCCTATCCGTCATCGCCGTGACGGCTTCCACCAGAACCAGCTCAGCAAAGCCGAACTTATCCTTGCTATCGACCAACTCACGGCTTCCCACCCTAAGGGACTTTACTTCCCATCTTACGAGATTCTCCTCGACGAACTTCGCGACTATCGCTTCTATGCCGACGATATGGTTCACCCTTCTCCGCTTGCTGTCGATTATATCTACGAACGTTTTGCGGACACCTATATAAATAAGGAAGAGCAGCAGCTGTCAAAACAATGTCGTGACATCCATGCAGCCCTTGCCCATCGTCCTATTCATCCCGACGATCCTTCCCATCAGCAATTCATCGAAACAACCATACGGAAAATCCAACATCTCCAATCGCTACATCCCTTCCTCAACTGGGATGCCGAATTAGCCATATGCCGTACACAATTCAAGAAATAGCAAAAATCATAGGTGCTGACATTCGTGGTGCACAGCCCTCTGCCGATGCGTCCGTCAACTGGCTGCTCACCGACAGCCGTTCTCTCTGTTTCCCAGAAGAAACCCTGTTCTTTGCTCTCAGCACCCAGCGCAACGACGGCCACCGTTATATTGAAGACCTCCAAAAACGGGGAGTCCGCTACTTTGTCGTTGACCGCCCCCTCCCTCGGGAGGGCAGGGGAGGGGTCTTCCTTCAGGTTCCCGATACACTTCGTGCCTTGCAAACTTTAGCGTCCTACCATCGTCAGCAGTTCCAGATACCAGTTGTAGCCATCACAGGTTCCAATGGAAAGACCACCGTGAAGGAGTGGCTCTACCAGCTTCTTTCGCCCGACTATCACATCTGCCGTTCTCCACGCAGCTATAATTCTCAGGTTGGCGTTCCTCATTCTCTTTGGCTCATTAACAGCCACACGGATATCGCTATCATTGAAGCCGGTATCAGCAACATGGGTGAGATGGAACGTCTCAACCGCATGATTCGTCCGACGGTGGCTGTGGTCACCAATATCGGACAGGCACATCAGGAGAATTTCCCGTCCTTCGATATCAAATGCAAGGAGAAATTCCAGCTTCTCAATGGTTGCGAGACAGCCATTCTCAACATGAGTGACGACTGCATAGCCCGCAACTCCGGCAGCATTCCCGATGACATCCAACGTGTTACTTGGTCAATGGTAACTACTCCCCTCCCTTCTCTCCTTATCCGTAACATCGAGAAAAAGGGAACTTCTACTACCATCCACTTCACTCTTCATTCTTCACTCTTCACTCTTCATTCTTCACTCTCCTCCTCCTTCACCATCCCCTTCATCGATGATGCCGCTATTCAGAATTCCATCACTTGTTTTGCTACTTGTCTGGCTCTGAAGGTCAACCCTTCCGTTCTCTGTCAGCGGATGGCGCACCTCGAACCGGTCGCCATGCGCATGGAGGTGAAGGACGGAGTGAACGGATGTACCCTCATCAACGATACTTACAACTCCGACATTCATTCCCTCGACATCGCCCTCGACTTCATGAACCGCCGTCCGGACATGAAGCAGCAACGGCGCACCCTCATCCTATCCGATATCCTCCAGAGTGGTGAATCCCCCCGTTCGCTCTATAGCCGTGTGGCACAGATGGCACAGCAGCGAGGCATCCAGAAGCTCATCGGTGTAGGAGACGAGATCAGCGAATGTGCTGATTTCTTCCCCATGGAGAGCCATTTCTTCCATTCCACCGACCAGCTGCTTCAGAGCCGCCTCTTCCAGGAACTGCACGATGAATTCATTCTCATCAAAGGTGCACGTCGGTTCCACTTCGATGAAGTGTCCGATCGTCTCACCCTCCGTGTCCACCAGACCATCCTCGAAGTCAACCTCAACGCTCTCGTCGATAACCTTAACCATTACCGTTCCTTCCTTACCCCGTGTCAGGCAGTTCCCTCGCCTGAGAAAAAGAAGATGGTTTGCATGGTCAAGGCTTCTGCTTACGGCATCGGAGCTATCGAAGCATCCAAGACTTTGCAGGATCACGGTGTGGACTACCTTGCTGTGGCCGTAGCCGATGAAGGTGCTGAACTGCGCAAGGCGGGCATCACCACCAATATCATGGTGATGAACCCCGAAATGACTTCCTTCAAGATGCTGTTCGACTACCACCTTGAACCCGAAGTCTTCAATTTTGACATTCTCGAAGCCCTTATCCGTGCAGCAGAGCGTGAAGGCATTTCCAATTTCCCTGTCCATATCAAGCTCGACACAGGAATGCACCGTCTGGGTTTCAATCCTGTCAACGACATGGACCGCCTTATCGACCGCCTCACTCACCAGACCGCTATCATCCCCAGCTCAGTCTTCAGCCATTTCGTGGGTAGCGACGACGATGGGTTCGACGATTTCTCCCATGAGCAGTTCCGTCTTTACGATGAGGCTTCACGCAAACTCCAGAGTGCCTACGCTCACCACATCATCCGCCATATCTGCAACTCTGCCGGCATTGAGCACTTCCCCCAATACCAGATGGACATGGTGCGGCTCGGTCTTGGTCTTTATGGCATCGACCCACGTACCAACTACCTTCTTCACAACGTCGCCACCCTCAAGACCACCATCCTCCAGATTCGCGACGTTCCGGCAGGTGACAGCATCGGCTACAGCCGCAAGACCTTCGTGGATCGTCCTTCACGTGTGGCTGCCATCCCTATCGGTTATGCCGACGGACTTAACCGCCGTCTGGGCAACCGCAATTGCTACTGCCTGGTCAACGGGAAACGGGCACCCTACTTAGGTAACATCTGCATGGATGTCTGCATGATCGACGTGACGGATATTGACTGCCAGCCAGGTGACCATGCTGTCATCTTCGGCGACGACCTTCCTGTCACTGTCCTCTCCGATGCCATCGGTACCATTCCCTACGAAATCCTTACAGGTATTTCCACCCGAGTGCAACGTGTCTATGTACAGGAATAGTATCCGATTCGTAAAAAAAAGGTCAGAAATTCGCAGTTTTACCCCTTAAAAAGGGTTAAAATATAAAAAAAACTCAAAAAAAACACTATTTCTTTCGGTGTTCGTATATTTTTTCCTAAATTTGCAGCGGCTTATGCCCATTCTCGACTTTTTTAAATGACTTTAAATTCTTCTTTATATTCCTTATTTATTAACTAATTAATTTTCACAACATGAAGAAAAAACTTTTACTCCTTGGTGCCACGCTGCTCATGGGTATCAGTGCTTCTGCCCAGGACTTTACAGCTAACTGGGAAAAGCCTGCTCCTCCAACGTTCAGTACGTGGCAAGAAGAAACAGAGTTCTATCTCTGGAACGTGGGAGCCGGTGGTTTCTACACCTGCTATCAGGAAGGTGGTAACACCGCTCCTTACTGGAACACGCGTGCCAGTGTGAACGACACATTCGGTAACCCTGTGAAGTTCACACGATTCAACCCAAGCGGAAGAGATGAGTCCGAAATCTTCAGCTGGTGCGAAGCCAACGGCTATCCTGACATGTATCTGCTCACCAGTTACGTCAACACTCGTGGCTACAATCGCTTTATGTGTACATTCGCCGATGCTTGGAACACCATCTGGACTGACAATGATGGACGCCAAGACCTCTATTGGCATGTTACTAAGACTGGAAACTACATTAAGATTGATGGTGGTCCAAAGGACATCATGTACTCCGCTGAAGCACGTGATGCTGAAACAGATGAGAACCCTCTGTTCGACTACGTAGGCAAGTATCTGGGTGTACGCGAAAATGACAAAGACCGTGTGCTCTATCTCTACGACACATCCGAAGGCCGCATCGGCACAGACGAAGCATTCTATGACGAATGGGCTGTCGTAGAAGCCGCTGACTATGAGGCTTACATGGAAAACAGTAAGGATCAGGCACTCAAGGTTGCTGCTGCTGCTTCTCTCCGTGCTACCATCGAAGCTGCTTATGAAGAAGTGTTTGACATCAACCTCGATGCTCAGATTGCTGTGTATAACAACACCAGCAGCACACTCGATGAGTTGAAGGCTGCCGAGACTATGGTAAAGGCTATTGCTGCTCTGGGTAAGGACATCCAGAAGGCTCAGGAAGACTATCCAGGCGTTGATCTCTCTACCATCATCGCTGTTTACAAAAATACAGCCAGCACAGTGGCTGACCTGGAGAAGGCTCAGCAGGATATGATTCCTATCATTCTTGACTTTGCTGCCAAGAACGCAACTCCTGAGAATCCTGTGAACTTCTCTGCTTCTATCGTGAATCCTACTTTCGACACGATTGGTGACTTCCACGGATGGAAGGGTACTTCATTCGGTGCAGGTGGTACGACTTCTACCAGTGCTGAGCACTATGGTCACACCTTCGACTCTTATCAGGACATCGACCTGACTGGTTATCCAGGTGTATATGAAGTGAAGGTAAAGGGCTATGTACGCAAGCACAACTCTCAGAATTCTTGGGATCTGTATGAGGCTGGTCAGGAAGATTCTGAAGGTTTCCTCTATATCAGCAGTGCTTCCTTCGGCGAAATGTCCACTCCTATCAAGGACATCAGTGTAGGTGCAGTGGACGTAAATCCCAATACTGGCGAATCAGAGGTGATGGACGCTTTAGGACAATATCACTATGTTCCTAACACCATGCTTTCAGCTACATCTTCTTTCTTCGTTCTGGATCCATGTCCATATCAGGTATCTGTGATCAATGCTGTGAAAGATGGCGAAACTCTTCGTATCGGTGTTCGCAACCAGAGCATGGCCGGTGACGACTGGGCAAACTTCGATGACTTTGAACTGTGGTACTACGGTAACTCTGCCGCTGCCTATACTGCTATCAAGGAGACTCTCCTCGAAACTGCCACACTCGACATTCCTGAAGATGCTCACTATGGTCAGCCAGACCTTGACGCATTCAACAACGCTGTTAATAACCTGAAGGCTGCCGCTGATGCTGAGGCTATCGCTGCCGCTGTGAAGGCTGTTGACGAAGCCAAGAAGAACTTCGAAAAGAGTAAGACTGCTTACGCTGCTTATCTGGCACAGATTGAAGCTGCCGAGCAGTGGCTTCTTGATTCAGATGATGCTTTTGGTGAGGATGTTGACAAGTTGGCGGACTACCTCCAGACTGCAGCCATTGACAACGATGAAATGGCAGACTACGAATTCCCCAACGGTGTAGCCAACTTCATCATCGACCTTGATAACAACGCTCTTGTTGGTAAGCTTTCTGCTGCTGAAATCGAAACAGAGACTGCATATCTCTTCGAATTGCTCCAGACAGCAATCCGAAATTCTCTGCACTCAGGAAGCGATTTGACTTACATGATTAAGAATCCTGGATTCGATGATGATAAGGATATCAATTCTGGTAGTGCTGAAGGTTGGACGATCGACGCTGGTACAGGTGGTAACATCACTCGTGGACCTCTTGGTCAGGACAACAAGAACCTGATGGAAAGCGCTTTGGGTAAGATGAACTACTGCTTCGAGGCTTGGCACCGCTACAATTGGGATGTATGGCAGGAGATTACCGATCTGCCTGCAGGTATCTATGAGCTGTCAGTTCAGGGTTATGTTCGCTGCGAGGTTAATGGTTACAACCGTGGTGAAGATATCAATCCTAACTACCCCTCTCCCGTATATCTCTATATGAATAATGCAATGAGTCAGTTCCCAAGTGTTTACTCTGAGTGTGCTGCTGATAAAGGTCATGACTACACTACAGTAGAAAACTGGACTACTGAGGACGTTGGTGGTAACCTCTATCCTAACTCAATGGGTGGTGCTGCCCAGTGCTTCGGTTGGGGTATGTACACGACCAAGGCTTACGGCTTTGTTGAAGAGGATGGCGGTAGCTTCCGCATTGGTGTGAAGATGAAAGGAAACCAGGACTGGTGGTGTATCTGGGATAACTTCCAACTTAAATTTGTGGGTAAGGACGTGGCAGCTATGCAGTCCATCATCGCTGACTACAATGAGCGTGTCGTAACCATCAAAGAACAAATCGATGCAGGTGACATCGTAGTCGGTGATCCTGAAATGGGTGCTCTCGAAGCAGCCAAGACAACAGCCCTTCAGGCTAAGGAGGCTGACCCAATGTACAACGCTCTGCTGGCCCTCGTTGCTGCTTACAACGAGGCCAAGAACTCGGCTGATCTCTATGCAGAGGTGAACACCCTCTATGAGTATTACTTTGATAAGCTTTATTCTTCCGATTTCGGAGCAGAAGGTGACTATCAAGCTGTCCAAGCTGCTCTCGATTACTTCGACATGGTATTCCAGAACATCCCATTCAACCACACCATGAGCAATGCTGAGGTTCAGGAAGCTATCGACAAGATGGCTGAACTCTACGCAGAGGCTCTTGTTCCTGCTGACATTGACGATGCTTCTCCTGAGAATCCTAAGAAACTGGAGATCATTACTAACGCTACTTTCGATACGATTGGTGACTTCACTGGTTGGTCTTCAGGCTTCGGTGCCGGTGGTACAACTGGTCCAAGCGCTGAGGTATGGCAGAATGCATTCGATGTATATCAGGATGTGACAGTTCCTCGCCTTGGTACTTACGAAGTACGAGTGAATGGTGCTTACCGCGATGGTTGGGCTGAAAATGACTATTCATCTTGGAAGAATGGCAATTCAACTGAAACTTACTTCTATGCTAAGACTAAGACAGCTCAGGTTTCTTGTCTCGTGAACCACAACTGCGAAGGTGGCCGTACGACAGCCGACTGGGCATCAAAGGATGCAAATCCAAATGATGCAGATAATCCATGGTACATTGCAGACTCGATGGCTGAGTTCGATCTCTACTTCCACCCAACAGACGAGATGGGCGAACCTATTGATTCTCCTTATCTCATCAAGAACGTGATCAACGTTACTGAAGCTGATGACGATATGGTTATCCGTATCGGTGTGAAGAGAGATGAATATAAAGACGGTGGCTGGGCTATCTTCGACGACTTCGAAATCTACTTCCTTGGTTTGAACGGTGCTTCTAACAGCGGAGACGCTCTCCCAGTTGAAAGCATCAGCACAAGCGAAAAGGCTGCTGTTGTAGCTGTTTACACTGTAGGTGGTACTCGTTTGGCTACTCTCCAGCGTGGCATCAACATTGTTCGCATGAGCGATGGCAGTGTTCGCAAGATCATCGTGAAGTAATCCCTCACACATTTTTCATCAAAAAGCGCATCACATTGTGGTGCGCTTTTTTGGTGCAATTCGCAAAATAAAATCCCTGTTTTTTCGTTATTCAATAGTGGAAATCTGTATGCTTATGAATAGAAAGAATATAGAAAAATGGGTGGTAGTTATACTTTTGATGGTACTGACCATACCTGTCCATGCTGACGGTGGTGATTGGCGTGTCTATGCAGCCTATCACGACGCAAGTCAGGTGGCAGCCTTGCATGGACGTGTTTATGTAATGAGCGACGGGGGTCTTTATAGCTATGATCCGGAAGATACGAGTGTAGAAACCTACGACAAGGCTTCTTCACTCAGCGATGTAGGTATCTATGCCATCCTGCCCTGTGTAACAACAGGCGAATTGGTGGTACTCTACACCAACGGCAATATTGATTTGCTTCAAGCTTCTTCCCTCTCAGAGGGAACTGGAGAAGAGGCGTTCAATATGCCTGAATTGAAGATGAAAACACTGACCGACAAAACGATTAATAACGTGGCGTTGGCTGGAAGCACCTTATACATATCGACCAACTCTGGTATCGTTTGTGTGGATTTACAGAAGAAGGCTTTTGGCAACTTCTACAGCTTCGGACAGAAAATACAGCGGACGGTGGAACTGAATGGTTCCCTTTATGCCATCACGCCTGCCGGCACGTATCAGGGACGTCTCACCGACAACTTGCTTGATCCAGGCAAATGGACCAAATTGACTGCGTCTGAGGTACCCGACCTTTCGAAGTCTGCCCAAGTGACAGTGGCGTCAGAGGTGGAGCAGGGTGGTATCAAGTGGAAAGCCTGCGGCAGCGAAGGTCTGAAAGGCTTTGGGGAAGGTGACTCCGAGAAAGTGGGCAGCATCATACCCGACAGTCCTTTGCGTAACTATGCATACAAGCTCTATATGGAGGATGGACCGCGCCTGCTGGTGGCTGGTGGCAATTTCTACTATCCAGAAGTGGAATACACAGGAACGGCAATGAAGTATGAAGGGGGAAAATGGACATTCTTCGACGAGGAAGAACCGTTGGAGAAATATGGCAGCTACCTCTATCGCAATGTGACGGACATCGCTCAAGACCCCTTCGACAGTGAACATCATTTTCTGGGTACCAAACGCTCAGGAATCTACGAATTCAAGGACTACAAACTGGTAAACCACTTCACCTACGACAACTCTCCTCTTGAGTCCATTTTGCCCGATAATCCCAATGCTGGTGCCTTCGTCCGAGTAACAGGTGTTAATTATGACCGTCTGGGCAATCTGTGGATGTGTAATAACCAGGCTGATCAGGTGGTTCGTATCTTGCAGAAGGATGGGACGTGGGTGTCTATGGATATTCCTGAGATTAAGGGCTATCCTACTTTCGACCACATTGTCTTCGACCAGGACGATTGGGCGTGGATTACTTCTCGTCGCTTTACTTCTATCTCGACGGCAGGTTTCCTCGTGGTTAATACACAAGGACGGTTGGGCGTACCCTCTGCTTATACGCATAAATACATCTCGTCGTTTTCTAATCAGGATGGCACACATTATACCCCCATGCTTTTCTATTGTGTCAGGGAGGATCTTGATGGAGCTATCTGGTTGGGCTGCGACCGTGGTTTGTTTGTCTGCTACGACAAGTCGCAGGTCTTTTCCGATAATTTCTACCTCACCCAAATCAAAGTACCTCGCCAGGACGGTAGCAACTTGGCTGATTACTTGCTGAGTGGTGTGGATGTGAAGTGTATTGCCATCGATGGTGGTAACCGCAAATGGATAGGTACGTCTGGCTCAGGTGTCTTTCTTGTGAGTGCCGACGGACTGGAGACCCTCGAACATTTTACTTCAGAGAACAGTCCGCTCATCAGCGACAACATCAACGATATCGTCATCAACGGACAGAACGGGGAAGTCTTTATCGCAACCGACGCAGGATTGGTTTCCTATATGGGCGATGCCACAGATCCGGCAACCTCCTTTGATGAAGACAAAGTAGTGGTTTATCCCAATCCTGTACGACCAGACTATGTGGGCAACATCCATGTGACGGGTTTGATGTACAATAGTGACGTGAAGATTGTCAATGCTGCCGGCTATCTGGTCAATCGTGGTACGAGTGTGGGTGGACAGTATAGTTGGAACGGTCGTCTTTCCTCTGGCAAACGCTGTGCCAACGGCATCTATTACGTCCTTGCCACAGATGAAGATGGCAAGAAAGGTGTCGTTGCCAAATTCCTTATGGTCACAGAATAACTGCTATAGCCTCTTTATTTCCCTTTGACGATGCGTTTGATGTCGTTGAGTTTGTTAAGCGCCTCCAATGGGGTGAGGTTGTCAACGTCGAGGTTGAGGATCTCATCGCGGATTTGACAGAGGACAGGGTCGTCGAGTTGGAAGAAAGAAAGTTGGGAGTTAGACTGCTGAGCGTTGAGTGCTGCCAGCGAAGAGGAAGAGGGACGACTGATATGGTCTCCGCTGTTATTTTGTTCCAGCTGTTGCAGTACCTCTTCGGCACGTCGAACCACAGAAGGATTCATGCCGGCAATCTTTGCTACATGAATACCAAAAGAATGTTCGCTGCCGCCTCGCTCCAACTTTCGTAGGAAAATCACACGACCATCCACTTCCCGAACGCTGACATTGAAATTCTTGATGCGTTGATAGATTCGCTCCATCTCGTTCAGTTCGTGATAGTGGGTGGCAAAGAGGGTACGAGCATGATTCTTTGGATTTTCGTGGATGTACTCCACAATAGACCAGGCAATGGAAATGCCATCGTATGTGCTGGTACCTCGTCCCAATTCATCGAAAAGCACCAAGGAACGCTCTGTGAGGTTGTTAAGGATGTTCGCTGCTTCGTTCATCTCCACCATAAACGTGGATTCACCCAAAGAAATATTGTCGCTTGCTCCTACACGAGTGAAGATCTTGTCACAAACACCGATGCGGGCAGCTTCTGCTGGTACGAAAGAGCCGATCTGTGCCAGAAGCGTGATGAGGGCCGTCTGACGCAGAAGGGCTGACTTACCAGCCATATTGGGACCCGTCAGCATGATAATCTGCTGGTGTTCGCTGTCTAACAGCAAATCGTTGGCAACATACTGCTCTCCGATTGGCATGTTACGCTCAATGACAGGATGGCGTCCTTGACGGATGTCGATGACAAGGGACTCGTCCACTACGGGTCGCACATAGCGGTATTCCTTTGCTGCCATTGCAAAAGACAGCAGGCAGTCGATGTTGGCAATGAGGCTGGCATCGGTCTGAAGGGCTGTAATATAATTAGCAGCAAAGAGCACAAGGTCGTTGAAAAGTTGCGATTCCAACGATAAAATTCGCTCTTCTGCGCCCAGAATTTTCTCTTCGTATTCTTTCAGTTCCTGAGTGATATAACGTTCCGCCTGCGTCAAAGTCTGCTTACGAATCCATTCCTGTGGCACGCGATCCTTGAAGGTGTTGCGCACTTCCATATAGTAGCCGAAAACATTGTTGAAACCAATTTTCAGGCTGGTGATGCCTGTGGCTTCGATTTCCCGCTGCTGAATCTGAAGCAGGTAGTCCTTGCCCGAATAGGCCATACGTCGCAATTCATCCAGTTCTTCGTTCACACCATCAGCGATGACACTGCCTTTGTTTACCTGGAACGGAGGATCGGGTTTCAGTTCCCGATGGATACGCTCTCGCAGTTCGGTGCAAGGGTCGAGTTGCTGGCCAATTTGGCGAATGCTCTCGTTGTCACTCTCCTCGCACATCTTTTTTATAGGTTCGATGGCTTGAAGAGCGCCGCAGAGTTGTGCCATATCACGTGGTGAAACTCGCTGGGTGGAGATTTTGGAAGCGGTACGTTCTATATCACCAATTCGTCTCAGCAATTCCTCCACGGTGTCGCGGAAGTCTGGCTCACGGAAGAAATGTTCCACGATGTTCTGACGCTGTTCGATGCGTTTTACATCTTTCAAAGGGAAGTGAATCCATCGGCGCATCAGGCGTCCACCCATCGGTGAAATCGTCTTATCTATCACTTGAAGTAAGGAGCAGCCTCCTTCGTTCATGGGTTCGATGAGTTCGAGTGATCTGACCGTGAAACGGTCCATTCGAACGTAGCGACCTTCTTCGATTCGTGAGATGGTGCGAATATGACGGATTTGGGTGTGTTGGGTTTGCTCCAAATAGAACAGGATAGCTCCAGAAGCAACGATTCCATCGCGTAAATGGTCAATTCCGAAGCCCTTTAAGTTCTTTACCTCAAAATGTTGTTTCAGTTTGCTCAGAGCGGTTTCATAGACAAATACCCAGTCGTCGAGTTCAAAGGTAAAGAATCGTCCACCGAAGTTGCCTTCAAACATAGATTTGCGTCCACGTTCATATAGCACTTCTTTGGGACCGAAGTTGGTGAGGAGCTTATCTACATAGTCGGTTGTTCCTTCTGCTACGAGGAATTCTCCCGTTGAAATGTCCAGAAATGAGACTCCACAGGACGATTTGCCAAAATGAACGGCAGCGAGAAAGTTGTTCTCTTTATTCTGCAACACGTTGTCGTTCATCGCCACTCCTGGTGTCACTAATTCTGTAATGCCACGCTTTACGAGCTTTTTGGCCAGTTTGGGGTCTTCCAACTGGTCGCAGATAGCGACACGACGACCTGCGCGGATGAGTTTGGGAAGATAAGTGTCGAGGGCATGATAAGGGAAACCTGCCATCGCGATGGCGTTGGCAGCTGTTCCTGCCACGCTGCTGCGTTTGGTCAGTGTGATTCCTAGAATATCGGCAGCTATGGCCGCATCATCACCGTATGTTTCATAGAAGTCGCCACAACGAAACAACAGCAAAGCATCGGGGTGCTTTGCTTTGAAATCATAGAACTGTTTCATCATCGGGGTCAACTCCTCTTTCTTTGCCATGCTGATACTGTTTAGTGATGGAATTCGTTTTGTTATGCAAATTTAGTGTTTTCTCTTAAGATAGCCAAAAATCGAGGTTTTTTTATGCCTTTACCTCTTTATTTTTATAAAAAGAGTGGTTTTTAACCGTCTTTTTCGGATATATCGCTGTTTTTTAGTAGTTTTGCAGGAAATTTGAAAAATGAAGGTAAAAAACAGAAACAAGAATACAAAAAAATACATCTCATGAAGACTTTAGAAAGAATTTTTGCCGAAAAATTGCTGGCCGTTCAGGCTGTGAAACTTCAACCCGAACAACCCTTCACCTGGGCGAGCGGATGGAAGTCACCTTTTTATTGTGACAACCGCAAAACACTTTCGTTTACCGATCTCCGCACCTTTGTCAAGGTGGAGCTGACTCGATTGGTGATGGAGAACTTTGCTGAAGCTGATGTTGTGGCAGGTGTAGCAACTGGTGCCATTGCTCAGGGTGCCTTGGTGGCAGATGCTGTTGGCAAGCCATTTGTGTACGTACGCAGCAAACCCAAAGACCACGGACTGGAGAACCTCATTGAGGGTGAACTGAAACCAGGTCAGAAGGTTGTAGTCGTAGAAGACCTCATCTCTACGGGCGGTAGCAGTCTGAAAGCTGTGGAGGCCATCCGTAAAGCTGGTTGTGAAGTCGTCGGAATGGTGGCCAGTTACACCTACGGATTTGATGTGGCGAAGAAGGCTTTTGAAGAGGCAAACGTTCCTCTTATCACGCTGACGAACTATGAGGCCGTCTTGGAAGCAGCCTTAGCGACAGGTTATATCACAGAAGCACAGATTCCTACGCTCAACGAATGGCGAAAAGATCCTGCAAACTGGAAGAAATAATCATTGAACGTGTGACGACATAACGAAAGGAAGAAGATTTATGGCTAAATACGAAAGTGGAGTAAAACAAGTGGGATACGCTCAGGAAAGCGTATATGCCAAGTTGTCGGATTTGACCAATCTGACAGCATTGAAAGAAAAGATGAACGACCCCGTGGCTCGTGAAACCATCGCTGGAAAGGTGGATGATGCTCAGATGCAGCAGGCTCGTGAAATGTTGGAAAAGATGGAGGCAACACACGATGAATTGACTGTCCAGTTGCCGATGGTGGGCAATCTTGTTATTCGTATCGTAGAGCGTGAGGAGCCGAAATGTGTGAAATTTGAGTCAGTTCAGTCTCCCATTCCCATCACACTGTGGATTCAACTGTTACCCACCTCAGAGACTTCGTGTAAGATGAAGGTGACGCTTGATGCCCAACTCAGCATGATGTTCAAGATGATGCTGGGCAGCAAACTGAAGGACGGCGTTGATCAGTTCGCTGAAATGCTGGCAAGAATCCCCTACGAATAGTTTATGGTTCAATGATAATCATTAAACGATAAACATTAAACATTAAACGTTATATATTTTCATGTCAAAAGTTGAGAATATCTGGACCAAAAACGTTCGAATGACCGATGAAATCGAAAGATTCACCATCGGTCGGGATCGTGAAATGGATCTTTATCTGGCGAAGTACGATGTGCTGGGTTCGATGGCTCACATCACAATGCTCGAAAGCATCGGATTGCTGACCCATTCGGAGTTGGAAGTCCTGCTGAAAGAACTGCGAGCCATCTATACGCAGGCAGAACGTGGTGAGTTCGTCATCGAAGAAGGGGTGGAAGACGTCCACTCCCAGGTGGAACTGATGCTGACACGCAAGTTGGGCGATACTGGCAAGAAAATCCATTCAGGCCGCTCACGTAATGATCAGGTGCTGGTGGATCTGAAACTTTTCATTCGCGACCAAATTCGCGAGATTGCCACCTTGACAAAGTCGCTTTTCGACGAACTCATCGAGAAAAGTAACCAATTCAAGGATGTTCTCATGCCAGGCTATACGCACCTGCAAATCGCGATGCCTTCGAGCTTTGGACTGTGGTTTGGTGCATACGCTGAGAGTCTGGTTGATGATATGCAGTTCCTTCAAGCTGCCTGGCGCATCACGAACCGTAATCCGTTGGGTAGCGCCGCTGGTTACGGCAGCTCGTTTCCGCTGAACCGTCAGATGACGACCGACCTGCTTGGATTTGATTCGATGGACTACAATGTGGTCTATGCACAGATGGGTCGTGGAAAAACCGAACGCAATGTTGCATTTGCGATGGCGAGCATAGCTGGCACCATTGCCAAGATGGCATTCGATGCCTGTCTGTTCTCCAACCAGAACTTCGGATTTGTAAAACTGCCCGATGACTGCACAACTGGTTCGTCTATCATGCCTCATAAGAAGAATCCTGATGTGTTTGAACTGACTCGTGCCAAATGCAATAAGTTACAGGCGCTGCCTCAGACCATTACGTTAATCATGAACAACCTTCCTTGTGGATATTTTCGCGATCTGCAAATCATCAAGGAGGCTTTCCTTCCTGCTTTCGACGAACTGAAAGACTGTTTGCGGATGTCGGCTTACATTATCAATAAGATAAAGGTCAACGAACATATTCTGGACAACCCGATGTACGACCCCATCTTCTCTGTCGAGGAAGTCAATCGACTTGCGTCTGAAGGCGTACCTTTCAGAGATGCATACAAGCGTGTGGGACTGGAGATTGAGGCTGGTCAGTTTATGCCCGACAAGAATATCCACCACACCCATGAAGGCTCTATCGGCAATCTCTGTAACGATCGAATCCAGGCACTGATGAATCAGACCCTGCAGGGTTTTAACTTTGAGCGGATGGACAATGCAGTTCAGCGTCTTCTGTCACCAGCAGAATAAAAACTTATGATTTATCAATATTGCGGACATAGTGGTATTCAACTTCCCGTACTCTCCTTGGGACTATGGCACAACTTCGGATCGGTTGACGATTTCGAAGTAGCCACCCAGATGGTGCTACGGGCTTTCGATGCAGGCATCTGTCATTTCGACCTTGCCAACAACTATGGTCCGGAACCAGGTAGCGCAGAGACGAACTTCGGACGGATCTTGCGAAAAAATCTGAGTGGTCATCGCGATGAGCTGTTCATCTCCTCAAAAGCAGGTCATGACATGTGGCCAGGAGTCTATGGCACAGGTTCGTCGCGTAAGAACATCATTGCCAGCTGCGACCAAAGCCTGAAACGGTGTGGGATGGAGTATTTCGATATCTTCTATAGTCACCGTTATGACGGAGTAACGCCTGTGGAAGAGACGATGGAAGCCCTCATCCAATTGGTGCGGCAAGGGAAAGCGCTCTATGTGGGTATCTCAAAATATCCGGCTAAAGAACAACAACAAGCCTACGATATCCTGCGTGAGGCAAGTGTTCCCTGTCTTCTCAGTCAGTATCGCCACTCGATGTTCGACCGCAAAGCACAATTAGGTGGTCTGCCAGGACAAGCGAACGACGAACAAAGCAATTTCCAGCTGGCTGCCGAAAACGGAAGCGGTATTATCTGCTTTTCTCCGTTGGCACAAGGTCTGCTGACAGGAAAATACAACCACGGAATTCCAGAAGGAAGTCGTGCTGCCCGTAGCAGTGGGTTCCTCCAAACATCACAGGTTACGCCTGAGCGAGTCGAAGCAGCCATCCAATTGGCCAAGATTGCAGAAAGCAGAGGACAGTCGCTGGCACAAATGGCTCTTGCCTGGGTGCTGAACGACAGTCGCGTCACTTCCTGCATCATCGGGACCTCCTCTGTCAAGCAGTTGGAAGACAACCTCGCTACGCTCCATCATCTCCATTTCTCCTCCGAAGAACTGCAACTGATTGACTCCATCATCAATAACCCCCAATTGTCTTTCTAAATGTGATATTTTCTCATATCCACCATTCTCTTTCCCCTGTCATCATGAAGAAAATCCTCTTGCTATTCCTGTCGCTACTCATCACAATGACGGCCTGCGACGATGAAATCAGCAGTACCTATTCTCGTAAATATCGGGTGATGTGCGGATTTCAAGTCGTTTCGTATGCCGAACTGAACAATGTGATAGGTAACTTCGGACAATTTGCCACGATTCGTAGGTCTGGCAATCGTTTGATCATGAAGAGTCAGGTTGGGGAACACGAATACCCGATGGATGCGCTGTCGAAGGACTTTGAGCTGGGGTTGGGCGGACTGATCGTAGGTACGACTCAGTTTGGTGATTTGAGAGCTTATGATTTGGCTTGTCGTAACTGCGACCGTGTGGAACGTCGTCTCACACTGAGCGACGACGGCACTGCCCGATGTGCTCATTGTGAAATCGTATATGATCTGAACAACAACGGCGTCATCCTCGATGCCGGTAACGGACTACACTCCAAACCACGTGGACTTTACCGCTATCCCGTCAACTACGACGGAATGCGATTGAATATCGTCAATTGACTATCTAAATTGAATGGCTGAACAGACGTTGAAAGAGCGAACGGCCCGCGGATTGATGTGGGGACTGATGAACAACGGCGCTATGCAGTTGCTCAATCTGGTGTTTGGTGTGGTGCTGGCAAATATCCTCACGCCTTCCGAGTACGGATTAGCTGGTGAAGTCGCCATTTTCTCACTTATCGCTGCAGCACTTCAACAAAGTGGATTCATCCCAGCATTGGTCAACCGAAAAAACGCAAATAATGCCGATTTCAACGCTGTTTTTTGGTTTAATATTGTGGTCAGCGGATTCCTCTACATCGTTCTTTGGTTCTGCGCGCCACTGATTGCTGATTATTTCCACGAACCAGAACTTCTGTGGCTTTCCCGTTATGCTTTTATCGGCTTTTTCATCGCCAGCTTCTCCATCGCTCCTCGTGCCATGTTGATTAAGAACCTGCGGGTAAAGGAACAGACCATCATCAGTATTGCAGCATTGTTGATTTCAGGAAGTGTGGGAATCACGATGGCATTACTGGGTATGAGCTATTGGAGTGTTGTCACCCAGAATATCGTCTTCGTGCTGACGGTGAGTATTCTCAGTTGGCATTTCAGCCGTTTCCGTCCTTCTTTGCGAGTGACCATGCAGCCTGTTCGCGAAATGTTCCGCTTTTCGTTTAAGATATTGATTACCGATATTTTCAACTGTCTCTATAACAGCTTGTTCACCTTCCTTTTTGGCCGTTGGTACACAAAACAGGAAGTGGGTACTTATACACAGGCGAACAAATGGAATAAGATGGGGAGCGACCTCATCACAGGGATGGTGCAGGATGTAGCCCAACCCATGTTCGTACAGGTAGAGAACGACACGGAACGCCAACGGAGAGCATTTCGGAAAATGCTCCGTTTCACCAGCCTCATTGCCTTTCCTGCGATGTTTGGATTGGCAATGGTGGCACCTGAATTCATCACCTTGCTGATTGGCGAGAAGTGGCTTCACAGTGCTCAGTTCATGCAGCTTTTGTGTGTAGCTGGTGCTTTCATGCCCATCACGGCGCTTTACTTCAAATTCCTCATCAGCCGTGGACGTAGCGACCTGTATATGTGGAATATCCTGTCGCAAGGACTCCTCGTCTTGGGACTCCTCGCAGCCATCCACTACCTCTTACCTCATTCTTCACTCTTCACTCTTCACTCTTCACTCTTCACGTTTCATCTGTCTCCTCTGCATCTGATGGTGATGACCTACGTCTTGGTCTATATCCTCTGGCTGCTAATCTGGCACTACTTCGTGTGGCGTGAAATCCGTCTGAGTTTCTGGTCGGCACTGAAGGACATGATGCCGTTTGCCCTGACTGCTCTTGTCAGTCTGGCCGTCACCTTCTTCCTTACTTGTGGCATTCACAATTTGTTGCTGCTGCTCATCAGCCGCATTCTGCTCACAGCTGCTCTCTATTTCGCCATTCTTTGGCTGGCACACGCCAAAATCCTTCGCGAAAGCGTCGGATATCTTAGAAAACGCTCCTGATATTTTCTGTTTTCAACGGAAAGTATTATCTTTGTACATTCAAATTCATACCATATATGTATAACAATAAAGTTGTCGTTTACACCAGTGGAACCTTCGACATGTTCCATTCCAACCATCTTAAGATGATTAAGTATGCACGCGGGCTGGGCGATACGCTCATCGTCGGCGTCAGTACCGATGAACTGGTGTGCAGTTATAAGCGTCCTCCCATCATTCCGTTTGAGGAGCGAATTGCCATCATTGAGGCGCTGAAATATCCTGATGTGGTCATTCCACAGCATTCGCTCGACCACACAGAGATTGTCAAAAAACTGAATATCGATGTGTTTGTCGTTGGTGACGACTGGACTGGTAAGTACGACTATCTGAAAGAACTGGGCGTCACAGTCTTTTATTTCCCCTACGGCGAAGGCGTAAGCAGTACGAAGATTAAGGAAGAGATTCTTGCCAATTATCAGGACATGAAGAGTCAGGTAGAGAGTCGTGTTAACCCAGATGTGAGGGTCAAATAACATGAAACGGATTCTGATAGTTGGAGGAGCCAACGGCATAGGACTGGGTGTCGCTGTGGAGATGGCCCAGCGAGATGATTGTGAGCAGGTATATGTGGTGGACAAAGCCCCGTTCCCTGCAGAATTCTCTCATCCCAAGATTAGCAGTGTGCAGTTCGATGTGTGTAGTGAAGACTACAGCCTGTTTGATCAGTATCAGGACATCGATGCGCTCATGCTTACGGCTGGGTTTGGACGGCTGGCGCTTTTCTCGGAAGTCGATGAAGACACCATCCGTCGTTCGTTCGAAGTGAACACGGTTGCCACCATCCGCATCATCCGTCGCTTCTACGATCGCTTGCTTTCGCCCACACCTTTCCGTTGTGGATTGATGTCCAGCATTGCCGGCTATCTTTCTTCACCGTTCTTTTCGGTCTATGCTGCTACGAAGGCAGCCCTTCGCATCTTTTGCGAGAGTGTCAACGTGGAACTGGAGAAAGCCGGCACACAGAATCGTGTCCTTTGCGTGGCTCCTGGCTCTATCCGAGGTACACGTTTTAATGGTGCTGCGACCAACGACCTGCCAGAGATCCAACCCCTTGCCCGTGACATTATCACTCATTTGGAGCAGGGAGACGATCTCTTCATTCCACAATACGACGAAGTGTATCAACATGTGTTGCGGCGCTATCACGAAGATTTCCGTGCGGAGGGCCGTCACAGCTATGACTATAAAGTAAAGGTAAGAGATCAGCGTTAAATACGGCAAAATCGTTCTCGCGTTATCATGAAATCAACAGAATTTGATCCCCAAGAACTCAAACAACGTTTCAATCCCGAAGGTTCGCTTCTGCGTCGTCAGCAAAACCGCATGACGGAAATGCTGCTGACGTTCGATCGCATCTGCCAGAAGCATAACATCCAGTACTGGCTCTGTTCTGGAACGCTGTTGGGTTGTGTTCGGCATGGTGGTTATATCCCTTGGGACGACGACCTTGATGTTGAGATGCTGCGGTCCGACTATCTTCGTCTTCTTAAAATACTGCCTCAGGAACTCCCCGACAACTTGCAGCTTCAGACTCCTGAGACTGACGACGGTTATTTTTATGCTTACGCCAAACTGCGCGATAAACGCAGTTATTTGGCTGAGACCAACCGCTACGACCGTATCTTCCAGATGCGAGGCATTTACATCGACATCTTCCCGATGGAACGTGCTCCTCAATGGCTCCGATGGATTTCCTGCCGAACCTTAGGTCGTACCTATAAGGTGCTGAACAACCCCAAATACTCCGATGACGAAGCCAAAAGACGTGTGCGCCGCATCTATCGTTTCAATGCCCGTTTTGTCTTCCCGATGCTTCGTGCCTTTGCCCACATCTGTCCTGTAGGAAAGAAAATTCGCTACAGCTACGGCATTCCTTACGACGATATCCGACGAGACAGCTATATGTTCCCACTTTCCACCCGTCCGTTTGAGGAACATCCCATGCCTGTTCCCCACGATTGCGACCCATATCTCTGTGATAAGTTCGGTGACTACATGCAACTTCCTAACCTGGATGATATGCATCTCCATTCCGACGAACTCACCATTCAGGATTAACCAAAGCGTTTCGCGGTTTTTCCGCGAGAAGATAATCAATAGAGATGACTCCCGTTGCCGTTTTCGTCTATAACCGCGTGGATAATACCCGCCGCACCCTCGCTGCCCTCATGCAGAACACGCTGGTAGCTGAGACCGACGTTTATGTCTTTGCCGATGGAGGCAAGGACGAACGTTCGTGGAAGCAGGTCAACGAAGTCCGCAGCTATCTGCATGAGCTGGAGCAGAACCATCCGTTCCGCAGTCTCACGTTGGTACTGCGTCCAGAGAATTACTATCTTGAGCGCAATATCATCGAAGGCATCGACTATGTGCTGCAACATTATGACACCATTTGTGTCCTCGAAGACGACATCGTTACTTCTCCCTACTTCCTCCAGTTCATCAACGATGCCCTCACCACCTATCAGGACGACCCTCGCGTCATGCACATAGGTGGTTTCACCAACCTGGAAATCTCTTCAATGAATCAGTCTGCAGACGGAGTAACTACTCCCTCCCCTTGTGGGAGGGCTGGGGAGGGGTCTGCCTTCTACTTCACTCCCCACATGGCTGGCTGGGGTTGGGCAACCTGGCGCGACCGCTGGCAGCAGCATTTCCACCATTTCCAAAGCGAGGAAGAAGCCCTTGCCGTGTTGACACCCGAAGATATCGATGCCATACAATATGGAGGCGTGTTCCCCTGCCTCAAATCGTTGAAGAAAAATCCCATCCCTTGGGATTGCTGCTGGGAGATTGCCATCCGTAAGGCTGGCGGTCTTTGCCTCTATCCCACCCACACACTCGTTCGTAACATCGGACTACGTAACGGCACTCACTTCTCTTCGTCACGACTGCTGCAGCGCTATGCCTTCGACCGTGAACCGCTTCAGCATCCTGTTCCCGTCACCCGTCAGACACCAGCAGTCGATCCTGCCATCGAAGACCTTTTCCGCGAAGCCATCCGCGATTGGGGCATCCGTTACACCTGGTTAGGAAAAACCCTTCGTTGGTTCTACCACCTCGTCAAACATTAAGCCCCGTTTAGCCACCGTGCCCGCGGCGTCAGCCGTGGGTCATTAACAGTGCCTCGCGCTTTTCCGCGAGGAAAAAACATGAACATCGTCATCATCCTCATTTGCCTGCTATCGCCGCTCCTGATCCTGTGGCTCACATACAAAAGCCGCGTGTTGCGACGAATCGGCAGTATCATCCTCGCCTATATCATTGGCTGCACATTAGGCCTGTTAGGACTCATCCCCGACACAGAACAGACCCACGCCGTTCAGACCACCGTTGCCTCAGCAGCCATTCCTTTTGCCATCCCTCTGCTGCTGTTCTCTGCCGACCTGAAAGCGTGGGCACGGCTGGCTCCTTCATTCATCAAAAGCACCATCCTTGCGCTGTTGGGTTGTGCCCTCGCCATCCTTTTGGGATTCCTCCTTTATGGGCAGAGCAACCCTTCACTCTTCGCCAATATCGGTGGTATGCTCACAGGACTCTACACAGGCGGAAATGCCAACCTTGCCTCCCTGAAGATAGCCCTCGGCGTCGATGACACAACCTACATCCTCACCTCAGCTTATAGCACAGTGATGAGTGCCGTCTATCTTTTCTTTGTGATTATAGCAGGGAAGCGCGTCCTCCGCCTGTTTATGCCCGATTTCAAAGCCGACAAGAATACAGAAAGTACAGCCCTCAGCGGTCTCTCTGCCGAAAACCACGAGGAAGAACTCTTCTTAGGTCTCTTCCGTCGAGATAACATGAAAGACCTGGGGTACAGTCTCCTGCTTACCATTGGAATCATTGCTGTCAGCGCAGGCATCGCCAGCCTCATGCCCAAGGATGCCTTCCAAAGCGTATTTATCCTGAGTCTCAGCCTGCTGTCCGTTCTCTCCTCGCTGCATCCCAAAGTCCGTTCCTTGAAACGAACCTTCGAGGCAGGCACCTTCTTCATCCTCATCTTCAGTGTGGCAGTAGCCTCACAAGTAAGCCTGAAGACGCTGACCGACGTCAACACCGACGTCTTCCTCTTCATCACCGTCGCCACCCTCGGTTCCCTCTTTTTCCATGTGTTGCTCAGCGCCATTTTCCGCATCGACACCGACACCACCCTCACCACCAGCATCTCGCTTATCTGTTCCCCACCTTTTGCTCCTGTCATGGGCAGCGCCCTGAAGAACAAAGCCGTCATCGGTCCAGGCATAGCCGTCGGTCTTTTCGGCTATGCCATCGGTACCTACATGGGTTTCGCTCTTGCCAAACTCATGATAAGTATTTAGTTCAATAAAACTGTCAGAACCCTATCAGTCGACCGATAGGATTGAGATGTTCGCGACGGAGGGGATAGTTGCCTCTGAGTTGTTCAAAGGAAGCAGGATGGGATTGTAGCTGCTGTGTATCGACGCGAGGATCGTAGAGACGGAGAGGACCTTCTGCGACGGCTCCGTAGTGATAATCGGAGGGAAGGGTAGGGGGCTGGATGCTTAATGTGAAAGGTTTGTGGAGGAACTCGGCAATGGCTTGCAGCGACATACGTGTGGCGTTGGCTTTGCCGTCGGCGCTGTAACCGGCAATATGTGGTGTGGCAATGACAGCCCGCTGAAGGAGGTCGGGATTGATGTCGGGTTCGTTTTCCCAGGTGTCGATGATGGCAGCTCGCACCTGACGGGAGTCTAAGGCTTGGACCAGCGCTGCGTTGTCGATGACTTCGCCTCGGCTGGAGTTGATGATGACAGGACAACGGCGTAAAGACCTGAAAAAAGCCGTATCACCCAGATGGTAGGTGGCGTCTTCACCTTCTCGGTTCAGAGGAGTGTGAAACGTGATGATGTCACACTCCTCAGCCAGTCGTTCCAAGGGAATAGAACGAAAATCTTTTTCTTTTCTTGCACGTGGAGGGTCGCAGAGCAGAACTTTCAGTCCTGCTGCCTGAAGGTCGGCAGCCACCAGACTGCCCACATGACCTACGCCCACCACACCTGCCACTAAGGGTTCTGGAGAGGAGGACGTGAGAAAGCCAGTTGCCAGCAGGGAGTTGTGCACATACTGGCAGACAGACGATGCGTTACAACCAGGGCAGTTCGTCCAGCGGATGCCTGCTGCTTCCAAGTAGTCGGTGTCGAGATGATCGAAGCCGATGGTGGCTGTGACGATGAGGCGTACTTGGGAGCCTTCCAGAAGGGAACGGTTGCAATGTGTCCGCGTTCTTACAACTAAGATGTCGGCATCACGAACAACAGCAGCCGAAATCTCGCTGCCAGGCAGGTAAACCACCTCGTCAACGAGCCGTTCTATCTGTCCTTGGATATACGGAATTTTGTCATCTACAACTGCTTCCATGGGTGCAAAGTTAAGAAAAAGTACATAGAACGAAGTACAAAGTATAAAGAAAAAGGCAAAAAAGTTGCGAAAGTCGTTTTCTTTATGTAGATTTGCACTATAAATCATCAATAAATCGTAAATCGTCAATCTTTAAATTGTAAATAAAATGACTTTTACTCAGAGAGCCATGCCTATTTTCGAACAGGCAATTGCAGATTATCATGTGACAGACAATGTCGATCAGCCCATCCACAATCCGTACGTTCAGGGAAGCATCGAGTTCTACCTGTACCTGAAGAACTGGATTGACACCGTTCAGTGGCACTTCGAGGATTTGATTCGTGATCCTCAGATCGACCCTGTGGCAGGTATGACGCTGAAACGTCGTATCGACAAGAGCAACCAGGACCGCACAGACCTTGTGGAGATGATTGACAGCTATTTCCTCGACTTCTACAAGGACGTGAAGCCACAGGCTGATGCAGTCATCAACACTGAAAGTCCTGCCTGGGCTGTCGATCGCCTCAGCATCCTCGCACTGAAGATCTACCACATGCGTGAACAGGTGGCACGTACAGATGCCAGCGCCGAACACATCGCCAAGTGTCAGCAGAAACTCGACGTGCTCCTCGAACAGCGGAAGGACCTCTCTTCTGCCATCGACCAGCTGCTCGACGACATCGCTGCAGGCCGCAAATACATGAAAGTGTATAAGCAGATGAAGATGTACAACGACCCCAGCACCAACCCCATCCTTTATAAGAAATAGGATCCCGCTGTCCTCGCGTCTTGCCACTGTGCCCTCGGCGTCAGCCGTGGGTTATTCACAGTGCCTCGCGTTCCCCCACTGTGCCTCGCGTTTTTCCGCGAGGAACTCTCCATTCTTCACTCTTCACTTTCCACCCTTCACTCAATGAAGCTGCTCATTATCCGTTTCTCCGCCATGGGCGACGTAGCCATGATGGTTCCCCTGGTGAGAAGGTTAGCACTGCAATATCCCGACCTGGATATTACAGTGCTGACGCGTCAGCGCCTTACGCAGCTCTTTGTCCCAGCCGAGCCGAACATCCATCTCATGGGTGTGGATCTCAACCAGTATAAAGGATTTGGAGGACTCAATCGACTCTTCAAGAAAGTAAAGGCCACGCCCTTCGATGCAGTGGCAGATTTCCACGATGTACTACGCACGAAATACCTGCGTCGCCGTTTCCGTTGGGCAGGTGTGAAGGTAGCAGTTATCGACAAGGGACGTGCGGAGAAGAAGCAGTTGCTGGGTCACGGACTCGACGCCTCACCCCTGTGCCACACCGTAGAGCGTTATGCCGATGTGTTGAAGCGACTTTCCCTGCCCGTAGATTTGTCGGCACCCCTTCCTCCTTTTGAGGTTCCGTCAGAGGAAAAACTGGCGGAAATAAGTCAAAAACTGCGAATTCATCGGGAAAAGCCCTGGATTGGAATTGCCCCCTTTGCAGCTCACCCAGGCAAGATTTATCCGTTGGAGCAGATGCACGATGTGGCAAAACAACTGGCAAGTCTGGGCTTCGAAGTGCTCCTTTTTGGTGCAGGTCCTCACGAGACAGCATTGATGGAGAGTTGGGAGCAGCCACAGATAACGTCAGTATGCGGAAAGCTTGAAGGGCTGCATGAGGAGATGCAGCTTATGAGTCGTCTGCGCGTGATGATAGCCATGGATTCAGCCAATATGCATATCGCCACCCTCACCGGCATCCCCGTCATCTCCATTTGGGGAGCCACCCATCCCAAGGCAGGTTTCACCCCCTGGCAGCAGCCCGACAACCTCATCATTCAGGATGCAGACCTGGTGTGCCGACCCTGCTCCATCTACGGCAAGAAACCCTGCAAATTCGGAGATTTGCGCTGCATGACCCATATCACCCCCCAGCAAATCGTGGAACGAGTGATAGAGCATGTAACTTAAGTTTCATTCGGTTCATTCCGCCCATTCCGCCCAATAAACCCATTCAGCCCATTAAAAAAACAGCTCAGTATGAGAGCTTTCATGAAGTTGTATCAATTTAAGAGGATAATATATGAATCTTGCGAAAGTATATAGTGCGACGCTGCAGGGGTTGCAGGCGATTCCGATTACGATTGAGATCAATACGGAGCCGTGTAATGATCATCCGGCGGTGGTGATTGTGGGTCTTCCCGACAATGCGGTCAAGGAGAGTCAGGAGCGCATTCTGTCGGCCCTAAAGGTGAACAATTTCCAGCCTCCCGTACACCGCACGGTGGTAAACCTCGCTCCTGCCGACCTCCGAAAGGAAGGGTCCGGCTTCGACCTCCCCATCGCCATCGGTATGATGGCCGCCTTCGGTATGCTCCGCCCCTCCAACTCCAATCCTAACTGCCCCCCTAATCCCAATCCCAAACCCAACAGCGCCTCTAACCCCTCCCAACCTCTAAGTTCTAACCCCTCCCAACCCCTTAGTTTGAACTCCAATCAACCTCTAAGCTCGAACCCTAATCAAAACCAAATTCAACTCTCGAACTTGACCAACGGCGCAAATCTGACCAACGGCGCAAATCTGACCAATGGTGCGAATATGGTTCAGAGTCAGGGGGTGAGTCAGGATTTGGATCGATTTATGTTTGTGGGGGAATTGGGACTGGATGGTAGCATCCAGCCTGTCAAGGGGGTGTTGCCTATTGCTATCAAGGCGCGTGCTGAGAAGTTTGAAGCGTTGTTCGTGCCGGAAGAGAATGCCCGTGAGGCTGCCGTGGTGGATACCTTGCAGGTTTATGGGGTGAGTCATATCTCGGAGGTGGTGAACATTCTCTGTGCACGGGCGTTCTATAAGCCTACTGTGGTTCACACGCGCGAGGAGTTCTATGCTCAGCAGTGTGTGTTTGACTATGATTTTGATGAGGTGAAGGGTCAGGAGAACGTGAAGCGTGCTTTCGAGGTGGCTTCTGCCGGTGGTCACAATATTCTGCTGGTGGGTAGTCCTGGTTGTGGAAAGTCGATGATGGCGAAGCGCCTGCCCAGCATCCTCCCTCCTCTTTCTTTGGAAGAAAGTTTGGAAACAACGCAGATTCACAGCGTGGCAGGCAAGCTCAACCGCCATTCTACGCTTATCAGTCAACGTCCTTTCCGTTCGCCCCACCACACGGTGAGTGACGTGGCGTTGGTGGGAGGTGGCAATACTTTTACGCCTGGTGAGGTCTGTCTGGCTCATAATGGTGTGCTTTTCCTTGATGAACTGCCTGAATTTTCGCGTTCGGTTCTCGAAACTCTGCGTCAGCCGCTGGAAGACCGTATCATCACGATCAGCCGTGCCCGTTACACATTCACGCTTCCTTGTTCGTTCATGCTGGTTGCCTCGATGAACCCGTGTCCTTGTGGCTATCATCATCATCCTACGCATCGATGTGCTTGTACGCCTGCGCAGATTCAGCGTTATATGAACAAGATTTCCGGACCGTTGCTCGATCGCATTGATATTCAGATTGAGGTGGAAAGTGTTCCTTTCGAGGATATTGCCAAGGCTCCGAAGGGTGAATCGAGTGCGAGTATCCGCGAGCGTGTGATTCGTGCCCGCAAGATACAGGAGGAGCGGTTCCGTGGTGTGAAGGGTGTTTATTGCAATGCGCAGATGACGACTTCTCTTCTGCAGAAGTATGCATCTCTGGATGATGAGTCGATGAACCACCTGCGTATGGCTATGCGGAGGCTGAACCTCTCTGCTCGTGCTTATGACCGTATCTTGAAAGTTGCCCGTACCATTGCCGACCTTGATGGTTCAGCCAATATTCTCTCCCATCATATCGCTGAGGCCATCGGTTATCGCAACTTGGATCGTGAGGGCTGGTTAGAGTGAAGGGAAGGGAACTTAAAAGTCTGTGTTGGTTGCAACAAAAAAGGAACCTCTGGTAGAGATTCCTTTTTCTTTTGAAGGTTCTGACGATTAGTTCAGAGCAGCATTGAGTTCTGCACCACCCTTGAACTTGGCAGTCTTCTTGGCAGCGATGGTGATAGTCTGCTTGGTGAGTGGGTTGATACCCTGACGAGCACCACGCTCAGCTACTGAGAATGTACCAAAACCAACGAGTGCGATCTTGTCGCCTGCCTTCAATGCGTCAGCGATAGCTTCAACGGTAGCGTCGAGAGCCTTCTTTGCGTCTGCCTTGCTCAATCCAGCCTTTGCTGCGATTTCGCTTACGAGTTCACTTTTGTTCATAAAATTAGAAATTAAATTAGTTATTAAAAACTGTAATAGTTAAACTATAATCGTTTTGTTTTATCTGTTCAGACTCGGTCTTTCTCTCCATTTCGCTGTCGGAAAGCGGAGTTTGGTTACAAAGTTATACTTTTAGTATCAACTAACAAACATTTTTGAGAAAAAAATTACAAAAATTGCTAAAAAAACTACTCTTTACCCCAAAAATGACCTAAAATCGGCAAAAAAAAAGTAATTTTGCAGTCGAAATCAATTCTTTACACAGGATTCATCATGCTTCGTGCATCATGTATCATTAACTACGTTGTACATTTATTTTAAAATATGAAGATATATCCACCAGTTGTAAAATATTTGTTGCTGCTGAACCTTGTGGTGTTTGTCCTCCAACTGGCTATTAAGCCAATTACGGGGTATGGTGCTCTCTACTATTTGGAGTCTCCTTACTTCTATCCCTTCCAGTTGGTCACCTATATGTTCATGCATGCTGACTTCATGCATATTTTCTTCAATATGTTTGCGCTTTGGATGTTCGGACGATTCATTGAGCAGGCATGGGGCTCGAAACGGTTCCTGATCTATTATATGCTTTGCGGTATCGGAGCAGGTTTGGCTCAGGAAATCGGTCAGGCCATAGGACTCATCTCGCCATACGGCAGTACCATCGGTGCGTCGGGGGCGGTCTTTGGTGTGTTGCTGGCTTTCGGTATGACGTTCCCAGAAGAGAAGCTCTTCATCATTCCCTTTCCGTTCCCTATCAAGGCAAAGTGGTTTGTGCTGATTTATGCAGCTATTGAGTTGCTGGAGGGTATGCATTCCAGTGACAATGTGGCTCACTATGCTCACTTAGGTGGAATGGTGGTGGGCCTATTCCTTATATTATATTGGAAGCTGCAGGCAAAGAAGAAGCGAAAGACGGCAGGTGGCGGCTATTGGAACACGACGACTACTGCTGGAGGTTATGACAGAGGTGGAGGGGAAAGTATCTGGTCGCGTCTGCAGAAATCGATGGGTGGCAAGAAGCAGCCCAAGGTGAAGATGCATATCAGCTACGAGAATGAGAGTCCTCACTATAATAAGGATCACGAATATAATGCGCGCAAGGCGGCAGACAGTGCTGAGATTGACCGCATTCTCGACAAGATTCGCAAGGGAGGGTATTCGAGTCTGACTGCAGATGAGAAGAAACGCCTCTTCGATGCCAGCAATAAGTAACTAACCCACGGCTGACGGCGATTCAATCGCCTGAAAAAGGACGGGACAAGGTCCACGGCCGATGCCGAGGGCACGGTGGCAAAACGCGAAATACGATGGATAACCCACGGCTGATGCCGAGGGCACAGTGGCAAAACGCGAAGCATAGATTAAAGAGACATGAATAAAGGGTTTAAGTGGAAACGGCTATGGGTGAAGATCCCACGCAAGATGGTGAAGTACGTGGCTATCGTGCTGAACAGCATCTGTGTGCTGGGAATGGTGGCCTGTGCCTATAGCATTTATTTCGACCCACAGACTCATCCTCGTCTCTCTTATTGGGGTTTGGCCTTTCCCTTATTCTTGATTCCTACCTTTTTGTTTGGCATCCTCTGGCTTTGCCTGCGACGTTGGTGGGGACTGATCTCGGGCATCGGATTGATGGTCTGCTGTGTCGCCATCCGTACTTACTTCCCTCTGAACTTTCCTTCGGGACCGCCAGACGGAGCCATCAAGGTGATGTCCTACAACATCTATCAGTTAGGGAAGAATGTGGATGGAAAGAGTTGGAGCGAGGCGGGCATACCGAAGGAAGAAAGCCCGATTGTCAATTATCTGGTTGCCAGCGATGCCGACATCGTCTGTTGTCAGGAGGCCTTCCCTCTGAAGGAGGCGAAAGTGGATTCGGTTCTGGCTACGGCATATCCTTATCGTGAATATGTGAAGGTGCACACGGAGACGGTGGCTTGTCTGTCCCGTTTCCCTATTGTTGGCAGCGACAGTATCGATTATCCTTCTGTTGGAAACGGTTCGGTGGCTTTTAAGGTGCTTGTGAAGGGTGATACTGTTCTGGTTATCAACAACCATTTTGAGTCTTACAAGCTGAACGATGCCGACAAGGCTGAATACAAGGAGTTGGTGGTGCATCCTGACGACGAGAATGCCCGTCAGAACTTCGAAGACCTTTCTACGAAGGTGGCGGCAGCCAATGCCATTCGTGCCAAGCAGGCAGATATTGTCGATGAACTAATCGCTAAATCCCCCTATCGCTATATCATAGCTTGTGGCGACTTCAACGATGCCAGCCTGTCGTATGTGCACTGGCGCATGACTCGCCATCTCAACGATGCCTTTACACGTTCGGGCAATGGACCAGGCATTACTTATCATCGATCGGGTATGTATTTCCGTATCGACAATATTCTCTATTCGCCAGCCATGACTCCTTATCGCTGCTATGTCGATTCCGACATCCATACCAGCGACCATTATCCCATCATCTGTTGGCTGACCTTAGATAAGGATTGACTTTTCCCCTGTTTTCCCTTTTTTGTTGTCAGGAAGCGTTGCTTTCCGGCAATTCCTTGATGTCGCCAGCAAGCCAACGTTGATAGGTTTCCTGCATGTCGCGATAGGGTCGGTGGAGATTCAGGTAGAAGAAGTTGTGCTGGTGGCGTTTGTTCTCAGGGGGAAGGGTCATGTAGTCTCCATATTCCTCCAGAAGATATTCGTGGGGTTGTTCCACACCCATCAGCATGGCTCCTTCATAAAGAAGGGGCGTGGGTGTGCCAAAGACTTCGCGAGGAAAGAAGCGACGCTGGCGGTTGTAATGTTCTGAAATGAAGGGAGAGGCATCGTAATCACGTTTCATAAGGATGCGTCGCAGGTGACGATGAATGGTCTTCCGTTTAAACCCTTTCTGCACCAGCAGAGGTACCCAGCTGTTCACGCCATGTCCATGTTTATAGGGATCCCGACAGCTGTAATAGAGCATTTTGTACCAGAAGAGGTAGCGGGTGAAGTGCCACCAACGGGCGACAGAACCAGAGGGAACGCCATCAAGCGGAAAGATGTCAATATAAGCACCGCCGATATACTGACGATAAGACTTCTCAATGACGGTGGTACGTGCATCCTGAATCTTTCCGTAGGGCAGAGGATAGTTCTCGTCCTGTTCTGCTGATACAAACTCCAGATGATTGGGCAAGAGCTGACGCCACTCTTTTAGCAGACGTTCATAGTCGGCACGAGGCATGGCGATATCCACATCATCGTCCCAAGGGATGAAGCCTTGATGACGCACAGCACCCAGCATGGTGCCGCTCACCATGAAGTAACGCAGACCGTTGGCGCTAAAAACACGATGGATTTCTTCTAAATTTTTCTGAAGATGAAGCTGAAGGGGACGAATATCGTAAGACATAGGCTAAACGAGAGGCACACTATAGATGTTTGATGAGTTCTTTGAGTTCGGAGGTGGAGATGCCTTCGGTGCGCTGGAGGGTGACGACTTGGCGACCTTGCTGTTCGCACCAGCGTACGGCTTCTTGAAAACCGGCATGTTGCTGGTCGGGACCTTTTACGAAGATGTCGAAATCCACTTCCTTCACGATGTCTTTCACATCGCGATAAACCACCACCTCATCTACGTAGCGGATGGCGCGGGCCATATAGCAGCGTTCCTCTGTGGTGTAGAGCAGTTGGGCTTCGGGCTTGAATGCCTTCACCACTTCCGAATCCTGTACAGCCACAATGAGGTAATCGCCCAGAGCTCGTGCCTTACGGAACAGCTCTACGTGTCCGATATGGAGCAGGTCGTAAACACCAACGGTAAATACTTTCTTCATGGGAATATGTTGTATAAGCTACGATTTGACGTGTGAATTGGATTATTTCTCTTGACGTATGACTTTCTTGCTGATTTTCCGCATTCGCCGCTTGCGTTCGTAGCGGTCAATCTGGTGGAATACAAACTGCACGCTTTCTTCCTCGTCCCATCCTCGAAGTTGAGCATAGCGGCTGACCACCTTGCGGCTGAAGGCACGGTTGCGTTGGATGCGCATCAGGTTCTTCAGACATTGGCAGCGTGTGGGATGACTGACGAAATGCGAACGGTTGGTGTCGATGACCGTAAAATGAAACGATCCGTCTTCCTGGCGACGGTAGAGGATGTTGCTCAGGTTGAGGTCGCCGTGCAGGAACCCCTTCTCGTGCATCTCCAAAAGGAAACACACGTAGGCTTCGAACAGATCGTCAGGAGCGGGGTCGTTCTCCACGAGGCATTTGAGGTTAGGATCGCTGCACTCCGTAGAGACAAAGAATCCCTGGCGGAACAAACCTCTGCGCGTCACTTCGACACAAGCAACAGCTTCAGGGGTGTCTATGCCCAGTTGCTTCAGTCTCAAGGCAAAACGATAGGCGCGCAAGGCTTTCGACGGACGAAACCACGTGTAGTCGATGCGTTGGAACCACAACGGCACTTTGTAGCGTTTCACCACCAGCGTCAAGCCATTCACCTCAAACCGCTTCACCACGTTGCGTTTGTTGTAAAGCATAGTGCCTTCGGTTTCGAAGCGGCTTGGGAGAGCAGCTACGAATTCTTTTACGAGGTGCTGGTATGCAGGGCTGATGTAGGTTTTCAACTTTTATTTGAATTTACGGGTATCGTGATAGTCGTGGTAGGAATGTTCAAGATCCAGATAGTCAGGACGATGAATACGTCTTTTGTTTTCTGGAGGGATCTTCATGTAGTCACCATAGAGGCGCGACAGATAGGTGTCGTAGTCTTCTGGACCAAAGAACTTGTGACCTTCGAATTCGTACTCTTTGCGCTGACCGATGACAGACTTAGTGATGATGGTCTTCTCGCCGTTGTCGAGCATGCAGATGCGTTCGTGCTTCTCAAAATTGCAGAGAGTCTGCACCCAATGGATGAACCGCTGGAGGGTTCGGTTCTTGAAGCAGAACTGAATGAAGCGAGGCCACCAGGAGGACAATCCGTGTCCACGTTTGTAAGGATCACGGTTCCGCATATAGAGGAGGCGGTTTGCAATCTTAAAGAGAGAAAAGTGTATGGATCTCAGAAACTTGCAGTCGGAAACGGCATCGAGAGGCCAGACATCCAGATAGACACCTCCCAGTTGGTTGAAGCCCCAGCGTTCAATCAGGGTGGTGTTGCCGTTGATGACCTTGCTGAGTTCCATCGGATATTTGTCGCTTGTCTCCATTCCCACAAACTCGTAGGGAGGCTGCAGTTCTTGTTGCACGATGCTGACAAAACGCTCGTAGTCAGGACGAAACATCCCGACGTCAGCGTCGTCATCCCAAGGAATAAACCCTTTGTGTCGCACCGCACCCAGTAGCGTTCCGTTGGTGAGAAAATAGGGGATGTCATGCTTGCGACAAATGCGATCTACTTCCAGCAGAATTTTCAGGGAGCACTGTTGATGTTCCTGTATCGTACATTTTACTATTTTTTCCGGCATGATATCTGAAAGGGATTAAAATTGATGCAAAAGTACGAAAAAATAGTGAGTTAGGCAAAAAATAAGACCCTAATTTGCCTGTTCGGCGAAAAAACGCTAACTTTGCAGTTTGAATTCACACTCTCCCGATATGAAGAAAACGATTCTCCTTGATTTAACGAACATCAAGAATCCCACTTGTGGGTTCGGACAGATAGCCGTGAACTATGCTCAAAAGTTCAGCGAGTTGCGCCTACCCGACCTGCGATTTGCCTTTGTCTTGCCGGAAGGCTATGAAGGAAAAATCGAAGGAGAAGATGTGGATTGCTATTACGTTAAACGTAGGAGTGCGAACTCCTATGCCGCCATTCCGAAAGTGGATCTGTGGCATTTTGTCAATCAGAACCTGCGCCTCTCCAATGGGAAGGAAGGTCAGAAGCGGGTACTTACCATCCACGACCTCAACTACTTGCGTGAGAAAGGCTGGCTGAGCCGCATGAAGCATAAACTGCTCCTGCGCCGCCAGATTCGTCAGGCTGATGCCATCACTACGATTTCCCGTTTTGTGGGTGACGAGGTGAAAACAAATTTTCATTTGGGAGAGAAGCCTATGCTGGTGATTTACAACGGTGTGGAGCGAATAGACACCAAGCCTCAGCAGAAACCTGCGTTTGTGGGTGATCGCCCTTTCTTCTTCACCATCGGTCAGATTCGTTTGAAGAAGAACTTTCACCTGCTGCTTGATGTGATGAAGGCATTTCCTGACAAGGAACTCTACATTGCCGGTGACGACCATTTTGCTGCTGGTGAACTGATTCGCAAGCGGATAGAGCAGGAGAACATCACCAATGTTCATCTCGTGGGCAAGGTGTTTGACCCAGAACGTACCTGGCTTTATGCCCATTGCGAAGCATTCCTCTTCCCCAGTCAGGGTGAGGGATTCGGTCTGCCTGTCATCGAAGCAATGCAGTTCAGCCGTGCTGTCTTTGTGGCACCTTGCACCTGTCTGCCTGAGATTGCAGGCGATTATGCATACGTGTGGAAAGACCTGCGGACAGAGACGCTGGTGGAAGGCATCAAGGATTTCCTACCCCATTTCTATGAAGACGAGAAACGGATGGAAGCCATCAAGCAGTATGCCCTCAGTTTCAGCTACGAACGCCACATAGAGCAATACATCGAGCTTTACAGAAAACTGTTAAGTGTATAAATGAGAGAGATTAGACATATACTGGTTATCCGTTTTCGGCGAGTGGGCGATTCCGTCCTCTCGATGGCTTTGTGTCATGGACTGCGTCAGACATTTCCTGAGGCACAGATTGACTTTGTTATCAACGAAGGCATCCACACCCTCTACGAGAATCATCCGGACGTGGATCGTTGCATCACCTTCAACAACGATGAGAACCAGCACTTCTTTACATATATTAAAAAGGTATGGCGAACGGTGCATGATACCCGCTACGACCTGATCATCGATATGCGGACGACAGTTCGCACCCTCCTTTTCTCGCTCTTTACCCGTTTCCGCACCCCACTTCGTATCGGTGAAAGGAAATGGTACTCCTGTGGCATCCTCTCCCACCGTGTGGATCACCATGCAAAGGGAACAGGCAATCGTATTCAGCAGAACAACCTGCTGCTGCGTCCCCTCGACGAGTACGTTCATGTGAAGCCGTCGGAGGATTTCCGCCTCTATGTCAGCGATGAGCAGCGTCAGCGCTACCACCAGCTGATGGAGGAGAAAGGGATAGACTTCAAGCGTCCTGTGCTGTTGGCTACACCTACTGCCCGACTGGAATACAAGGTGTTGCCGGCAGAGACGATGAAGGAAGTGTTGCGACGCATCATCCAGACCTTCGATGCACAGATCATCTTCAATTTCGCAGGCAAGGAACGTGACATCGCCCTCCGTTATCAGCATGAGCTGAACGACGATCCGCATATCTTTACCACGATTGAAGCACCCAGCCTGCCAGACCTCTGTGCCCTGACTGCCAATTGCCACTTCTTTTTCGGCAATGAAGGAGGTCCGCGCCATCTGGCTCAGGCACTTGGAGTTCCGTCGTTTGCAATCTTCCCTCCTGGCATCCGCAAGTCCATCTGGCTTCCCAACGAAGGAAAACGCTATGCAGGCATCAGTCCAGACGACTTTGTGCCGTTGGATGTGCAGCTGGAACGCAAGATGACCTATGCCGAGCGGATGAACCTGCTCACGGCAGACCGCATCTGGGAACGACTCCAACCCATGCTTGCCACTATTCTTGCAAAGCAAAATAATTGATCATTCATTTATTCTTTTATTATTAACTCAAAACAAATTGCGTATGAGAAGATTTACTTTCATTCTGATGGCAGCATTCATTGCTGTTACATCATTCGCTCAGACTGGTTTGAAGATTTCGGACCGAAGTCTGAAAGAAACGCAGCCCAAGAACGCCAAACGCATGCTGTCCTTAAGGGAACAGCTTACCCTGCGTAAGGCTCCTCGCAAGGCTGCCGCCGACTTCCCCGTCATAACGGAGGCTCCCGAAGGCGAAGTCAAGGTGTACAAACGTAGTGGCGACTGCACCTATGTTAATGGTGGTTATGCCTATCAGGGCACACAGAGTGGAGCTATTTCGATGGTTTTCGCAGGTAACGATGTGTACATCTATGAGCCTATCTGTGGATATACCACAGAATCGTGGGTGAAGGGTACGCTGAGTGAGGACAAGAAAACCATCACCGTTCCTCTTGGCCAGAACCTGTACTATAGCTCCAACTATGATGCAGGCATCCAAATGTGGTTTGGTAACAATGGCGAGAGTGTCACTCCCAACAGAACCATCACGGAGGTGACTTATACCATTGATGGCAATACCATTACCCTGAACGGTGCTTCCGAGGATCTGATTCTCAGCTGCTTCTGGACCGACGACAACTCGTGGACAGGCTATTCAGAATGGAATTCCGTATATACGGAAGTCAAGGAAGACCTCACTCTCGTCACTCCTCCAGCCGAACTCAAAACTCAGGATATGCCAGTAGAAGGTATAGTCGTAAGCTGGGATGAAGAGGGTGACGCCCAACAATCACCTTTCCAGTTCGTTACCAAGGTTGGCTTCGACGGCTCTGATGTCTATATGTTCTTCACCTTAGGCGAGAGCTTACCAAGTGCATGGGTAAAAGGTACGCTTGAGGACGGAGTAGTCGTATTTGAACCTCAGTTCATCGGTTACGACGAAGCAAACAACAAGTATTTCCTGGCTGGTTACGAAGAAGACAACAATACTCTTTTGCCTTTTGAAATGATTTACGATGAAGCACGCGGGACTTTCGAACTCGACGGCCTCATCACCATCAACGCGGACGGTATAATGTTCAGCATGGATGGACTGTATGCTTATCTCTCATCTATGTATATCGGTACTCGTCCTGAGGTAGTCACTCCTCCAGAAGGACTGGTAACCGTGGAGAAGGATTGCGAAGGATTCATCTACACAGATGAAGAAGAGGAATTCACAGGTCCTGTCGTTGTTGGTATCGACGGCACAGACGTTTATTTCCAGAACCTCATTCCTGAAGTTCCAGACGGATGGGTGAAGGGTACACTTACTGATAACATTGTGACCATTCCTTGTGGTCAGTATGTAGGTGTCCACGCAGAATACGGTACTTCTGTATATGTTGTTGGCGACGATCCATACGCTGACGAAGAAGACTATGACGAAGAATACGATGGTGACGAGGAAGAAGAAACAGAGCTTGACAATGTTTACTTTCGCTATAACGCAGAGAAGGGTCAGTTTGAACTGCTCAACAACCTCTATGTGAACGGAAAGAGCAACGATCTCTACTTCTACAGCGTCATTGAAGCCGGTCTGCTCATCGGTATCTCAGCAGATGCTACTTGGGTAGCTGCTGAGCAAGGTTTTGAGAATTCTCAGGTAATCGAAGGAATCACCATCTCTGAGACTCTTGTAGGAGTTCTCGCTCAGGGAACAGGAACCAGCGCACCTGCTTTCTACACTACGGGTAACGCCCTCCGCACCTATTCCGGCAACACGCTGACCCTCACTTCCACCGCTGAGCCTATCGGTAAGGTCATTTTCTATGTGACGGCTCCTCGTTCCGGTAAGGATGACAACCAGATGGAAGCCAGCACTGGCACCGTAGAAGCTACATCTGACACGAAGCTCGTTTGGACAGGTGCTGCCAACGAAGTGACTTTCACCATTCCTGGTAAGGGTCTTCAGACTCGTATCGTGAAGATGGACGTATACTATGTTGATTACTCCACGGTGACGCCTGAACTTCCAGCAGCTCTCATCACAGAGGCTTACTTGCTGAAAGGTACTGATACTTACTATGAGGAAGAAACAACTTACGAGGTACAGGTTGGTTTCGATGGCAACGATGTTTACTTCCTGGGTTTGAGCCAATATTGTCCAGACGCCTGGGTGAAGGGAACACTGGTTGATGGTGTTGTCACGATTCCTGGTTGGTATCTGGGTGTTTATGAATCATTCTTTGGCGATGTCGAGTTGGCATTCTCTGGGGCAACCATGCAGTACGACGCAGCTACTTCTACCTTTACTTGCGCTGAGTTCCAGAGCGTTGGTGAGTCTGGCAGTTCTTGGGACGAAATGGCTGATGTAACCATTACCAAGCTTGTGGAGAAAGCAGCCATTCCTGCAGATCCTTCTGTTGTTGGATTCGAGGTTTATGGTGCCAAGTATCCATACGTGGAGTTCAATATTCCAACAGTTGATACCGAAGGTGAATACATGGTGCTCAGCAAGCTCTCTTATGAGGTTCTTATCGAGAAAGATGGAGTGGTTTCTACCCTCACAGCAACTCCAGATCTTTACATTGCACTGGAAGAGAGCATGAGTGAGTTCCCATACACCTTTACTGACGAATACGACATCGATCGTGGTGGTGAGACGTTCTGCCTCAACCAGCCAGTAGAGGAAATTCTCTCTTGGAGCAAGATTGGTGTTCGTAGCATCTATCGTGGTCTTGATGAAGAGAACTACTCTAACATCGGTTGGTACGACATCAAAGAATACGTACGTGATTACGAGACAGGCATCAGTGCTACTTCTAAGACTGAAGGTGCTGTTACCTACTACGACCTCCAGGGTCGCGTAGCCAATGCCAACGCCAAGGGCATCCTCATCAAGCAGGTTCGTCAGGCCGACGGCAAGGTATCTCGCACAAAGGTACTCCGTTAATACGGACTTTGCCTCTAAACTGAAAGCCTCCTGTTCAGCGTTGTGCTGAGCAGGAGGCTTTGTTTTAGTCGGAGTTGGATCTTAATCAAAGAATCCAGGTTGCTTGTATTCAATGCCGAGTTCGCGATCAACGGTGGCAAGGATGCCCTGCACCTGACCCAGTGCGAACATACGACCCAGGAGCGTGTAACCAGCGTTGTGTCCGTGGCTGGATTCATCCATAATACCGCCAGGCTCATCGGTGAAGGTCATTCCATGATCCACACGCATGGGCAGCTGTGGGTTTTCTTTCTCGAAGATGCGGCAGAGTTCTATCAAGTCTGCACGTCCACCCAGGTGGCTGGCTTCCGTAAAGTCGCCGTTGGGGAAGATGTGGCACGAACGCAGGTGAACGAAGTGGGTGCGTGGTGCGAATTTCTTTGCCAACTCCACCACGTTGTTATAGGCACCTGCAGAAAGGCTTCCGGCACAGAACGTAAGACCGTTGTGCTTGTTAGGCACAGCATCGAGGAACCACTGGATATCCTCTTCGGTGCGGACGATGCGAGGCAGACCCAGTATTTCGATGGGGGGATCATCGGGGTGAACACACATATTCATGTTGCATTCCTCGCAAACAGGCATAATGGCCTCCAGGAAATACTTCATATTGGCACGCAACTGAGCTTTGTCGATACCTTTGTAAAGGTCGAGGAATTCACGGAACTTCTGAACAGGTGCTTCGTCGTTCTCGCTGAAATTGCCAGAGACGAATCCCTGTGTCTTGATGACGATGTTCTCCACGAGTTTGTGATCCTTCTCAGGTGTCATCGTCTTAGCCAGTTCGTCACACTCTGCCAACACGTTGCGTCCCTTGCCCCAGCCCTCTGGGAACTGGAACTGTGCCCATTCCTCGCGTGCACCTGGGCGCTTGAGGATATAGATGTCGAAATAGGCAAATTCGGCGTAGTTGAAATAGAGGTTCGTGGCACCGTTGGGGTTGTTGTGGAAAAGGTCGGTACGTGCCCAGTCCAGAACAGGCATGAAATTGTAGCAGATACAATGGATGCCTTCAGCCGAGAGGTTGCGCAGACTCTCCTTATACACTTCAATCTGCTGGTCGCGGTCAGGACCTCCATACTTGATGGTTTCCACCACCGGCAGGCTTTCCACCACGCTCCAGCGCATACCATAACTTTCGATATACTCACGCAGGTCACGAATCTTCTCGCGTGTCCATACTTCGCCCAGAGGCACATCGTGGAGGGCAGTAACGATACCTTCCACTCCGATTTGTCTGAGCATGGCAAGGGTGATCTTATCTTTCTTGCCAAACCATCTCCATGTTCTTTCCATGTTATTTGGGTTTTAATGGGTTTTATGGGTTTTATGGGGTGAATGGGTTTTAGCGGGCAGCCACATACTTGTGGAGGGTCTTGCGAACGGCACCGTTGCCAGCGAAGAGTTCCTTCACCATTCCTTCAATCTGCTCGCCCAGACCAGCCTCGTAGAGGTCGAGACCGAAGACGTCTTTGCGAGAATAAAGCTGCTTCAGCGGACTCCAGTCCTGATCGTCCTTGCCGATTTCCAGCGGAGCCACGATAGCCTGCAATTCTGCCAGCATGGGGTCGGGCGAACACTCAAACGGAGTGCCGTCGTCCTTGATACCTTTCAGGTAGCGTGCATATCCAGCCAGCGTGAGCGGAATCAGCACGAGGTTCGACTTGTCCAGTCCACGTGCACAGTACTTCTTCAGCGTCTCTCCGAAGCGGATAGGCAGTTTCTGGCTGGTGTCCATTGCGATACGTTGTGGAGCGTCAGGCATGAAAGGATTGGGCAGACGGCGGTTAATCACGGCACCGATGAATTCATAAGGATTCAGCACACCTGGGTCAACGACTACGGGCATAGCCTCCATATAGCCGATTTTCTGAATGAACGGACGCAGGTCCTCGTCTGCCATCTCAGCCGAAATCAGCGTGTAGCCCAGCATGCAGCCATAAATCGACATTGCCGTGTGGAGCGGATTCAGACAAGTAGTTACCTTCATCGTCTCCACCTTATCGACGGTTTCGCGAGTGGTGTAGAGTGCGCCACCCAGGTCGAGTGGGGGACGTCCGTTGGTGTAGTTGTCCTCGATGACCAGATATTGCACCTCCTCGGCATTCACGAAGGGAGCCGTGAACGTGTGCTTCTCCGTCTCGATGTATTCGTTGTCCTCGAAACCGTCCTGAGCTAGCATTTCCTTCACCTTCTCGTGTGGACGAGGCGTGATTTTGTCAATCATCGACCAAGGGAAAGTCACCTTCGTCTCGTCCTTCAGGTAGTTGAGGAAAGCCTCTTCCACCAGTCCGTCCTTCACCCATCGCTCAGCATAGGCAAAGACACCTGCCTTTACCTTGTCGCCGTTGTGTGAGCAGTTGTCCATCGACTGCACGGTGAGGGGCAGTTTTCCTGCCTTAAAGCGTTCGTACAGCAAAGCCGTCACCTTACCCATTGCAAACAGCGGCTTCAGCCTACGAGCCAAGTCGGCTTCGTTGAACGTATAGCCTTTCTCCGTAATTGTGAACGAAATCATCTGGAGGCTCGGATTGCGGAAAATCTCTACCAGCCGGTTCCAGTCCTCAAACTGAGGATCAGCCTTCAGCGCCTCCGTCACACTTCCAATCACCTTCTTCTCGATGGTTCCCGAAGACTGCAGGCTTACCAGCAGCGAGAGGTTGTGATAAGGAGCATACGCCTTGTCAATCACTTCGAAGTCGAACGTCTCAGCCACAATCACACCGCGGTCATACTTGCCCGTGTTCAGGGCATCGTTCAGAATGGCAGCAGGGAAGGCACGGAAGATGTTGCCACCGCCGAAGTGAACCCAAGTGGGTTCCTGCTTTGTCTTCTCACGTACAGCCTGGATGTTAAACTTAGGAAGCTCATAGCCTTTGGCTTCCCACTCAGCGGCATTATACTGGCCGCTCAGTATGTCATTAAGTTTCATATATTTTAAGGAATAAAATTATGCATGATGCATGATGAATATCTGTGCAAAGATAAAAAATTTTTTTCAAAAAACATCCAACATTTAACCCTAAAACATGAAAACATTTTTATTATCATTGCGTAACCTGTAAAAAGAGCAACAAAAAAGCACGTTAGCAGAGCAAGTCGTCGTTGCACCCCCTTCCTTTTCCCTTCACACAGAAATCCTTTACCCTTCGCATATAATCCCTTTTTTCTTCACAAAAAAATTCTTTTTCCTTAACAAAAAAATTGGAATCACAATGTGATTCTCAGAAATCACAATGAGATTCTTATAAATCACAATATGATTCTTATAAATCACAATATGATTCTTATAAATCACAATGAGATTTTAATTTTTCTCTGAACACTTTTGAAGTTTTTTCTGAACACTTTTCACTTTTTCTTTGAACACTTTTCAGATTCTTTGCTAAGAGACAGGGCGTTCTTGGTGAGGACATCTCGCTCGACAATAAAACAAAAAGAATAAAAGGAGTTTTTCTCCTTATTATTTTGTGTTGTTCTCGCTTAATCGTAACTTCAGATAAGTTACTTTCGCTCAACAAAAAAAATCTTTATTCTTTATTCTTCCTTTTTCATTTTTTTTGTAACTTTGCATGGAAAAGCTTCCAAAACCTAATTTTAGATTAAAATGAAGAAAATCGTATTGGTATTTGCCTGCATCTTGACAGCAGGTGTGGCACTTGGTCAGAAGCACTGGGTGGGAACATGGGGCACAGCTCCACAGTTGGTTGAACGTCACAACAATCCGCCAGCTCCAGGATTGACAAACAATTCGCTGAGGGAAATCGTGCAGGTGTCTATCGGCGGCAAGCAGGTCCGCCTGAAACTGACGAACGAGTTCAGCCAGCAGCCTACGGAAATCAAGGCTGTCGAACTGGCCATTGCCAAGACTGCCGGCAGCAGCAGCGAGATTGATGAGGCGACAACGGTCAGCCTGACGTTCGACGGCAAGCCTTCTGTCACGATTCCTGCTGGTGAAAAGGTGGTCTCCGACCCAGTGAAATTCAAGATGGGCAACCGCGAGAACGTGGCGATTACTATCCACTATGGTGAGACTTCGCCCACCGTCAGCGGACACCCAGGCTCTCGCACCACTTCCTATCTGGCTGAAGGAAATACTTCCGACTTCAGCAAGGCTGTGAGGACGGACCATTGGTACAACATTCAGACGCTGGAGGTGATGGCTCCGAAGAAAGCGGGTGCTGTGGCAATTCTGGGCAATTCCATCACCGACGGACGCGGCTCTACCACCAATCAGCAGAACCGCTGGGCCGACGTGCTTTCACGTCGCCTGCTTCAGAACAAGAAAACCCGTCAGGTGGGAGTGCTCAATATGGGTATCGGCGGCAACTGTGTGCTGCGTGGCGGATTAGGTCCTACGGGCGAGAAGCGCTATCCACGTGATATCTTCGGACAGGAAGGAGTGAAATGGATCATCCTCTTCGAGGCAGTCAACGACTTAGGTGGCTCGCGGAATGGAGTGGAAACCGCTCAGCGTGTCATCGAGGTTTACAAGGGAATTATTCGTGAAGCCCACGAGAAAGGCATCCGCGTCTATGGTGCCACCATCACGCCGTTCAAGGGCAACAACTATTATTCAGAGGATCACGAGAAAGGTCGCACCACGCTGAACGAGTGGATTCGCACGACGGAGCTGCTGGACGGAGTGATCGACTTCGACCAGGCCGTACGCAATCCGCAAGACCCAGAGGCCATGCAGTCGCAATTCCTGTTCGAGAACGACTGGCTGCACTTCAACGCCAAAGGCTACGAGACAATGGGTAACTGTATTGATCTCAACCTGTTTATGAAGTAGTATTCAACCCAAATCGGTCATTAGACCATCATTCCTGACGACCGATTAGAGTTAATTGATTTGTGTGAGGCGGGTGTCGAAGTCCTTGGCTCCACCTGTTTCGTTGAAGAGTTTTCGGAGTAGGCGGACGCGTGTGTTGGTGATGATTTGAGGTGAAGAGCCTGTGAGTGAGGCAATTTCCGTAGGTTGGAAGTTGTGGCGAACCAACAGACAAATGTTCTGTTCTTTTATGGTGACGGAAGTCAGCAGCAGTTGCAGATTAGGACTGAGGGCGTAGGAGTGTTGAGCCAATGCGTTCATGTCCTCATCGGTGGCTTCGCGACCTTTGTTCGCCAATGCGTGGAGATGAGATATGACGGCTTTTAGCTGCTCTGAGTTCACACGTTCTTCTCGTTCCTTCTGCTTGCGCATCTGCGTCAGCTCCTGACGGGTGAGGTCGTATTTCTGCTGACTTTCCACAAAACGGGTATTGAGCCGGTCGATGCGTCGTCTGCTATACCAGATAATTAACATGGAGGCAAGGATGAGCAGGATAATGGCAGCCAACATGATAATCGTAGTTCTGTATTGGCGGCGCTCAGCCTGCTGTTCGTCGAACTGTGATTGCAGGTCGATGATAGCGGCAGCATCACTGTGCTTATAAAGATTCTGATAGACTTCGTTGAGGCGTTGGCTATAGATAGATGCTTTCTCCACCTCTCCACGTTGCATCAGGTAGTCAATTAGCAGGTGGTAGGAACTGATGCAGACATCCGGCGAGAAGGAATTGACCAGCTGATACCACTGTTCAGCAGCCTTGACCGTATCGTTTTCGGTTAGATATACGTCGGCTAACAGTTTTGACGCTCTGTCAGTAGGTAACTGCTGTTGAGCTTTTAACAATAAGAATTTTGCTTGCTTGTTTTTCCCTTGATGAAGCAAGTAGCTGGCTTGATTAGCGAGATAGGTGGCATAAACCTCGCCGTCCGTATGAGGTGCATAGGGTTTGGCCTGATTGATGTAGTAATGCAGGCTGTCGGTCTCGCCTAACAGGTCGAAGGTCTGTGCGATGTTATTCAGGGCGCGGACGGTCCACGTGTCGTTTTTACATAAGTGAGCAGCCTCTAAAACCTTTTTATAATAGTAGAGTGTCTGGGTGGAGTTGTCCACATTGTCGTTAATGTCACCCAGAACCGCATAAAGATAACAGTTGAAAGCGGGGGCGTCCACTTCCGTAGCCAGCAGCTCTGCCTGCTTCATGGTTAATACGGCCTCGTGGGTTTGTTGCTGATGATAGAGCGCGATGGCGTGATGGAGCAAGGCACGTGCCAGACGTGGTTGATCGTCATGCTGCTCAAAGTACTTTCTGCTGGCGAGAATCAGTGAGTCAGACTCCATTTTCAGACCGCTACGATGGAGTGCTTCGGTATAGAGAAGTCCGAAGAGAGCCTGGTCGGCCTGTGTCAACGTTGAATCGCCCCAACACGGCTCCAGCATGATGATGACGGAGTCTGGGTTCTCAAACACCATCTCTTCGGCACGGGAAAGAAGGGCGTTGTGGGACTGCTCGCGTGAACAGCCCACAACGATGATGGACAGGATAAATAATAAAAGGTGTTTCACTGCAATTTGAATGATACGGGAATGGTGAAATGAACACGAACTTTTTTGCCTTTTTGCATGCCTGGAGTCCAGTTGGGCATAGCTTTTACAGCTCTGACGGCTTCGGCATCAAGTGATGGGAATGCCTTCTGAACAACTTCCACTTCACTGAGACTACCGTCCGTTTCCACAATAAAACGTACCATTACCCTGCCTTCCACACCTTTGTTTTTGGCTTCTTCCGGATATTTGATGTTTTCCGCAAAGAATTTCATTATACCTTCCATTCCACCAGGGAATTCTGGCAGCTTCTCTACTACGTCATAGACTTTCTGATTTTTCTTGGCAACTACCGTTTTCTGTGCGCTTGCCGTCGTGAGGCAGAAAATTGCCATCAACGCCATAAATAAAAATTTCTTCATCGTTTTTAAATTTTAATTGGTTTTACAATCACGCCCCCCCTTTTTGGGGAAAGATCGTGGGGCTGTTGTCTTGTCCGGACGATGCAAAATTACGGCGTTTTCCCAAAACCTGCAAAAAAATCATTACACATGATTACATCAGCCGAAAAAACAGGGAAGATAAGGTAAAAAGGAACCCGTCGCTGGGGCGACGGGCACCTTTTTTCATAGTTGCCGAAAAGAGGCAGCATCGTAAATCTTACGTGAGAAATTATTTGCAATGAGGAGCGAACGAACGCATAGGCGCTCTTATGTTGTCGTTATTCAGATAGGGCAGGTAATCATCGATGTAAGACTGTGAAACCTGGAAATATCTCCAAGTGTTTTCGCCATTAGAAAGGGTGAGATAGACTCTTCCTATCTGTTCATTCGTATAAAAAGAATAGGTAAAGACATTTGTGTCATAGCCGAAAAAGTCTCCATCTCCGTCATAACATGCGTAGGATTCATAGTAGTAACCGCCTATGATGTCCCAATGGCCCCCATAGGTAACTCCACTCTTACAGGAAGCGGTCGAATTGCCAAAGTAGAACTCGTAGTATTGGCATGAGCCATTTAGGTTGTACTCATAAAAATAGCGCCAATAATCTCCGTCAGAATCTTTATAGGGGTTTTCAGCATATGCCCAATAACCAGTTGCCAGGAGCTTCTTTGCTTCTTCGTCCTTTTCGTACTGATCGAGATACTCCTTGACTTCCGATTCCTCTACGCGTTTAAAGGTGTAGCCGTTGCCTTTGTCATCGTAAATTGTGAGCTTTCCGCTCTTGATGGAGTACTTCACATTCAGCGGACCATCTTCTGGGTCGGAGTCGTCATCGTATGTAACGGTGATTTTTCCGTTCTTCACTTTGTAGGTGCCCTTGTTCATGTCGAAGGTCAGATACACCATCTTTGAGCCATTCTGTTTGAAGTAAACATCCAAGCCGTAGAACGTTCCGTCTTCACGGAAAATCATGTAACCGTCCTCATGGGTAGCTTCTTCGGAAGGCAAAATTAAGCGGGTCTGCTTGGCCTTGGGGCCTCCTTCGTCATCATCATAATCGATGGGTATAGGGTTATCCGTTGAGGCCCATACGCCCACCAGTTCGTTTTTGCTGTCGCCACCACCGTTATCCTTCTCGTCATCGTCGTCGCAAGACACACAAGTCATGCCGCCCACCATCAGGAGAGCCAGCATCCAGAAATACATTTTTTTCATTGTCATTTGTTTTTTTAGGGGTTTATAAATAATGTTTTTTAGGATTTAAAAATTTAGAAATGTTGTTCGGGTTGAGTTCCTGTGGGGGAACCGCTCGACACACCTTCTGTATCGGGCATCTTTTCCTCAATGCCGAGGAAATGCATGATGTCGGCGCGAAGGCGTTGGTAGAGGGGACAGGAATGGAAGGAGGTGTTTCGGCGTAGCATTTGCTGGATGGGCATCTGGCTGTGCTGGTAGCTCGCCAGTTCGTTGTCCATGTGTTGCTTGTTGTTGCCGGCGAGCCGTTTGATTTCCTTTTCCCGTTCACGCCGCAGGATGGTGCAGGCAGGATCGAGGGCAGCCATCGCCACGTTCTCCATGATGTGGTGTCCCTGCACAAAGAGATAAGTGGTGTCGGGTGTCAGGCCCAGCGTTTCGAGTTCTGCCTTCAGAGGCTTGAACGTTCCCCTTGCCTGCGGGTATTGACGCTGCATCCACGCCAGTTTGCGGTTCACCTTCCTGCGCAGTTCCTCAAGCGCAGTATGGGGGTTGAAGAGGTTCAGCTTATCTACGCTGATGAAATTGCATAATGTGTTCAGCGGCATATCGCGATACATCTGTCGGCGATAGAGCCACACGCTCCAGACGAAGAGGTCATAGACGATGCGGCTGTATTGCAACAGGTAGTCCTCAAAATCGAAGATAGGCCGGTCGTTGAGCGTGGACATCACACAGACATTATGGAGCGAAGGGGCGTAGCATTGGTAGTTCTCAATGGCATAGGCGTAGGTGTGGAAGATATAAGGATTGCGGAGCATGGACTCGGAGTAAGGCGTGTGTCCCTGCATCAGATAGTCGTAGTCGGCATCCACACAGGCAATCATACTGGTGCCGAGTCCTTCGCCCAGTTTGTTGGTCATCGCCTGTTTCTTGCCTCTCACCAGCGAGGTACGCGAAGGAAGCATCACCTGGAACTCCCGTTCTTCGTTCTCAAACTCACTCAGCACACTCCGCCAGAAGAAGATGTCGTCATAGCTCTCCACGTAGGCAATGATGCGCTTCTTCTGTCGTCCACCAGGACGCATGCGGTTAGCAGCTTCGAGGTAGCGTGAGTTGATGTTGGCAGTGAGGTGTTTAGGCAAAATTATGAATTATGAATTGTGAATTATTCATTGGTTATCTCTTCCACTTCCGTCACCACGTCAGTCCATCCGTCCATGATGAGGGCAGGGGAGTGAGTGGAAAGGATGATTTGTGCGTTGGGGTTGAGTCGTCGGATGAGGGTGATGAGCTGTTGCTGCCACTCGATATGCAGGCTGATTTCAGGTTCGTCCATCAGGAGGGCATAGGGCTCGCCACACTCGAACAGAACCGTCATCAGGATGACCAGCATCTGCTTCTCGCCCGATGAGAGCTGATAGGGTGTGAGCAACTCGCCGTTCTGCTCAAACTGGATTTCGTTCGAGCGGCGGTCGATGGCTTTGTGCGTGTCAGCCAGCAACTGGTCCATCGTGTCCTGGAAAAGGGCTTTGGGCCGCGACACCTCTGCTGCCTGAAGGGCATCCTGCGGGTCGCCGCTGGTGAGGAGTTCGATGATGCGGTTACCGATGTTCACCTGATAGTCCAAATAGCGTTTCTGCAACTTGTAGATCTGCCAGTCAAGTTCGGTCTTCACACGTGAATCTGCCAGTTTCTCCAGAAGGTCGGAGCGGAGCAGGGGACGGTCGAACGAACGGATGACGTCGTAGCGGATGGTGGTGGCGTCGGCAGGCGACAGCTCGATGGTGATGCCTTCGGCTATCTCTCCTGGGTGCAGTTCTCCGGAGTCCATCAGGTTCAGACCGTGGACAGCACGGTTGATGATGGTGCTTTTGCCCACTCCGTTGATGCCACTGAGGATATTCACATCGGGTCGCAGTTCCCACTTGATGTGTCTGCCACCCTTCCACAGCGCCTTGATCTCGATACTGCTGATATAATCTGCTATCTTGTCCATGAATCGTTTGTCGGTTGATGACGGATGTTAATCAAACGTTTTGTATTTTTTGCAAAGATAAATGGTTTTTTCGTAAATACGAAATAATCTGTACTTTTTTTGTAAATTCTTCACTCTTCACTCTTCACTCTTCACTTTTTTTCGTAACTTTGCACCCAAATTAGCAAAATCATGACAATAGAACAGCAAATAACGAATGCCGTCGTAGCTGGAGTGAAGGCTTTGTACGGCACCGACGTGACTGCCGAGCAGGTGCAGTTGCAGAAAACCAAGAAAGAGTTTGAAGGACACCTCACAGTCGTGGTATTCCCCTTTGTGAAGATGGCACGCAAAAGCCCAGAAGCCTGTGCACAGGAATTGGGTGCCTATCTCCAGGAGAACGCAGCCGACGTGGTGGCAGCCTACAACGTGGTGAAGGGATTCCTCAACCTCGTGGTCAGTCCTGCGGCTTGGATTGCCCTTCTCAACGATATAGCTGCCGACGAACGATTCGGCTTCACCGCCGCCACCGACAACAGCCCCTTGGTGATGATTGAATACTCATCGCCCAACACCAACAAACCGCTCCACCTGGGACACGTGCGCAACAACCTGCTGGGTTCGGCGCTCGCCCGCATCGTGGAAGCCAACGGCAACAAAGTGGTGAAGACCAACATCGTGAACGATCGAGGCATCCATATCTGCAAGTCCATGTTGGCTTGGCTGAAGTGGGGCAACGGCATCACACCAGAGACTGCTGGCAAGAAAGGTGACCACCTCATCGGCGATTTCTATGTGGCTTTCGACAAGCACTATAAAGCTGAGTGCGACGAACTTACCCATCAATTCATGACAGAAGGACTGAGCATCGAAGAAGCCAAGGAGAAAGCCAAGCAGGAAGCTCCCCTCATCAAGGAAGCCCACGAAATGCTCGTGAAATGGGAGCAAGGTGACGAGGAAGTACGCAGCCTGTGGCGCACCATGAACGAATGGGTGTATGCCGGTTTCGACGAAACCTACAAGCAGATGGGCGTTTCGTTCGACAAGATCTACTACGAGTCGGACACCTACCTCGAAGGCAAGGAGAAAGTGCTTGAAGGACTGGAGAAGGGACTCTTCTACCGACGTGAGGACGGCAGCGTATGGGCAAACCTCGAAGCTGACGGACTGGACGAGAAACTCCTGCTGCGTTCCGATGGTACATCTGTCTATATGACCCAGGACATCGGTACGGCGAAGCTTCGCTACGAGGACTATCCCATCGACAAGATGATCTATGTCGTGGGCAACGAGCAGAACTACCACTTCCAGGTTCTCTCCATCCTGCTCGACAAACTCGGCTTCGCCTGGGGCAAGGACCTCGTTCACTTCTCCTACGGAATGGTGGAACTGCCCAACGGCAAGATGAAGAGTCGCGAAGGAACGGTGGTGGATGCCGACGACCTGATGGCTCAGATGATAGAGGATGCCTATGCTGCCTCGAAGGAAATGACGAAGAAAATCCAGCTCACAGAGGAAGAAGCACGCGAAGTGGCTCGCAAGGTGGGAATGGGTGCGCTCAAGTACTTCATCCTGAAGGTGGATGCCCGCAAGAATATGCTCTTCAACCCTGAAGAGTCCATCGACTTCAACGGAAACACAGGTCCGTTCATCCAATACACCTATGCCCGCATCGCCTCCATCCTTCGTAAGGCGAAGGATGCAGGTATCTCTGACATCAAGATAACAGGCGTTCCTGCCATCTCAGAAAAGGAGATTGCCCTCATCCAGAAGCTCTATGGCTTCCGTGCTGCAGTTCGTCAGGCTGGCATCGACTACAGTCCTTCAGGCATCGCCAACTACTGCTACGAGCTGACAAAGGAATTCAACCAGTTCTACCACGATTTCAGCATCCTCGGCGAGACCGACGAGCAGACGCGTTCCTTCCGCCTCGTGCTGGCTCAGGCCGTTGCCAAAGTTTTGGCTCTCGGTATGGGGCTTCTGGGAATCGAAATGCCTGAAAGAATGTAAGCTATGGATAATGATGGTACAGGAAAGGTAACCACTCCCCTCCCTACAGGAGAGGGGCAAGGGGGTGGGTCCGCCTTAGCTGTCGATGCCGCCTGTAGCGGAAATCCAGGACCGATGGAATATCGGGGTGTGCACCTGCCCAGTGGAAAGCAGATTTTCCACTTCGGGCCTGTGCAGGGAACCAACAACATCGGCGAGTTCCTCGCCATCGTCCATGCCCTGGCGCTGCTCAAGCAGAAGAACCTGCCCAATATGCCCATCTACAGCGACAGCCGTACGGCTCAGATATGGGTGCAGAAGAAGAAATGCAAGACCACCCTCCAACGCACGCCGCAGACCGAGAAACTGTTCGACATCATCGCCCGTGCTGAACGCTGGCTCCAGACCAACACCTATACCAACCCCATTCTCAAATGGGATACAGACAACTGGGGAGAAATCCCCGCTGACTTTGGACGGAAATGAGAGAATTCTTCAAGACGATGGGGCATTACTTCGCCCCCTACAAAAAATACATGGCGGCAACGCTCGGACTCAATATCCTTACCGCCATCTTCAACGTGTTCACCTTCACGTTGCTCCTGCCTATTCTCAATATCTTGTTCAAAGTTGAGCAAATTCACTATGAGTACATCCCTTGGGGTGAAGGCGACCTGAAGGAAACAGCCACCAATAACCTCTATTATTTCTCCCAAGAGCTGATAGAGAAATATGGCGAATCCACCACTCTCCTGCTGCTGGGTTTGGGACTGGCGTTCATGACGCTGCTCAAGACCGCCTCTTATTTTGGTGGCAGCGCCACACTCATGCCCATCAAGACGGGTATCGTGCGTGATATCCGCAACAACCTCTATCGCAAGATTCTATCCTTGCCCCTTTCCTTCTTCTCAGAGGAACGCAAGGGCGACATCCTGGCTCGTGTCAGCACCGATGTGAACGAGGTCGATTCATCCATCACTTCGTCCCTCGATATGATCATCAAGAACCCCATCTTTATCCTTATTTATATGGGTACCTTGGTCGCTATTAGTTGGCAGCTCACCATCTTTACCTTGCTCGTGGTGCCACTCATGGCGTTTGGCATCGGACGCATCGGCAAGACGCTGAAGCGCCGTTCCCTCTTCGCCCAGTCGAAGTGGAGCGACGGACTCAGTCAGATTGAGGAGACGCTGGGCGGACTGCGCATCATCAAGGCGTTCATTGCTGAGAAAAAGATGGAGGATCGCTTTACAAAAGTGAACAACGAACACCGTTCTGCTGCCATGAAAGTGGCGATTCGTCAGAGTGCCGCTCATCCAGTCAGCGAATTTCTGGGAACCCTCATGATTGTGTTTGTGCTGTGGTTTGGCGGTTACCTCATCTTCTCAGGCAACTCACCCATCGACGGCAGCACGTTCATCTACTACCTCATCATCCTCTACACCATGCTGCAGCCGCTGAAGGAACTCTCCAAAGCGGGTTACAGCATCCAGAAGGGGTTGGCGTCGATGGAACGCATCAACAAGATTATGAATGCGGAGAACCCCATCAAGGACGCTCCTAACGCTCAGACCATCGACGGACTGAACGAGAAGATTGAACTGCGTCACGTCTCCTTCTCCTATAACAGCCAGCGTGAAGTGCTGCACGACATCAACCTCACCGTTCCCAAAGGTAAGACTATCGCACTTGTGGGTCAATCGGGTTCTGGCAAATCTACGCTGGTCGATCTCATCCCTCGCTACCACGACATCGCCGATGGCGAAATCCTTATCGATGGACGTAATGTCAAGTCGCTGAAGGTCAAGAGTCTGCGAGGCATCATCGGCAACGTCAACCAGGAAGCCATCCTCTTCAACGATACCGTCTTCAACAACATCGCCTTCGGTATGGAAAACGCCACACAGGAGCAGGTGGAGGCAGCGGCTCGTATCGCCAACGCCCACGACTTCATCATGGAGATGGAAGAAGGCTACAACACCAAGGTGGGTGACCGAGGCGGACGTCTCTCAGGTGGTCAGCGCCAGCGAATCAGCATCGCACGTGCCATCCTGAAGAACCCGCCCATCCTCATCCTCGACGAAGCCACCTCCGCCCTTGATACAGAGAGCGAACGCCTCGTGCAGGATGCCCTCGAACGGCTCATGAAGTCGCGTACCACCATCGCTATTGCCCACCGCCTTTCCACCATCAAGAATGCCGACCGCATCTATGTGCTCCACGAGGGACGCATCGTGGAAGAGGGAACACACGAGGAACTCATCGCCATGGATGGTTACTACAAGAAACTCAACGACATGCAGGCGTTGTAATTATGCATTATGAATTGTAGCTTCACACGTTGGAAACATCGCCACGGATTTGGCATTCAGTCGCCTTGGGCCTACGAGTTTGTCAGGGACGTGCTCTTTGAGAAGCACCGCTACTACGCCTTCGACACACTTCAGGGAACGGAAGACGACGAACAGCTGTTCCGTATCGTCAACTGGCTGCAACCCAAGTCCCTGATGCTTGTCGATGGCAGTCCGCAGGCAGAAGCCTATATCCATGCAGCTAAAGCCGACGTGCAGATCCTGCCCTACGACGCCAAGGACATCCGTCCTGACACCTGCCTCATCATCGAAGACATACAGGGAAAGAACCGTGGACTCTGGGAAGGCATACACCAATCTCTCAAGCACACCTCCACCTTCGACCTCCGCCATCGCGGCATCGCCTTCTTCGACCCCGCCCGCCAACGCCAAAGATATCTATTATAAAACAGCGCCTCGCGCTTTTCCGCGAGGGAAACGATCAACCTATGACAAAAAAATCCATCCTTTATACCCGTACCGGCGACGCAGGTATGACCAGCCTCGTTGGGGGACAGCGAGTTCGCAAGAACAGCGCACGTCTGGAATCCTATGGCACCATCGACGAACTCAACGCCCAGATTGGACTCCTTGCCACCTATACCGGCGAGGAAGACCGTCAGCAACTCATCGACATCCAGTCGAAACTGTTCGTGGTCGGTTCCTATCTCGCCACCGACACCACCCAGCGTGAATTGCGTGAGCAGAGCATCGTGACCGAAGAGATGGTGACCCAGCTCGAACACACCATCGACCTCCTCGATGCCTCTCTGCCCCCACTTCGCCTGTTTATCTTGCCAGGCGGAACGCGTGGCGCCAGTGTTGCCCACGTCTGCCGCACCGTCTGTCGCAGGGCAGAACGGCGAATCCTCGCTTTACAGGAAGAACTCGGCTTCCCACTCGATCCGCAGGTCCTTGCCTACGTCAACCGCCTGTCCGATTATTTCTTCGCACTCTCACGCAAACTCAATGTCGAGGCAGGGAAAGAAGAAATCCTCTGGCAACCCCGTAAAAAATGAGCATCCGTTCAATAAAACGCCCAATCTGTCATAAATCCTAAAAACCGACTTAGGTTTAACATTTTTTTAATCTTAATATTTTGCCAATTCAACACTTTGCACTAATTTTGCGCACATTTTTCAAAAATTCTCATCTTTAGCCCCATTTTCATCATCAAATCTCTCCCCCTTGGGGAGTAGGTGGGGGCCTTAAACTAAATATTATGTATTGGACATTGGAATTGGCTATCTCACTGGAAGATGCACCTTGGCCGGCCACCAAAGAAGAACTCATCGACTATGCAACCCGAAGCGGTGCGCCGATGGAAGTAATAGAGAATCTTCAGGAAATTGAAGATGAAGGCGATGTGTATGAGTCAATCGAAGAGATTTGGCCCGACTACCCTTCAAAAGAAGATTTTCTGTGGGATGAAGAAGAATATTAACCGCGATCGTCGGTGTAATCGGATAAAAAATGAGGATGTGCCTGTTTAGACACACCCTCATTTTTGTTCTTTGACAGCCGTAAATCAGCGTCTTCAACGCCCCTTGTTATCCTATTTCAAGCCAATCGCGCTGTTTTTAAACACTACGCAAAGTTACGAAATATTTTTGAAACACGCAAGTAAATCGCTGGGAACTTTTTATCTGTCGCAGAATTTAACATTAAGTGTTAAAAAAAAGGTCCTCAAAAAGTAGTGTTAAGGCAAAGGTCCAGTTTGTGTTAAGACTTAGCAATTTTTCTCTTAAGGCAAAAATTATTTTCTCTTAAGGCAAAATTTATTTTCAGTTATGTCATCTCAATGGTCTTTACACCCCCTTCGCGCCCACCGTCGCAAGTGGGGGACTTGCAACCCTTTGTGGGGTCGGAGCCACATTCAGTGCCTCCTCTAAAGACCCCAGTCGACCCCCGTTAATCGGGGGACAGAAACCCCTCCCGTAGAGGGAGGGGAGTATATAGTCCGCCATTGACTGGTGTATTCAGGGAAAAAGATAAAGTCAAAGGTAAGGTTAACGTTAAGATATACAAGTTTCTCATGAAAAAGCGTGATTTGTTCACAAAACGTACGAAAAAAGTCAGAAATGTGCTAAAAATAGCACAAATTTGAACCAGAAAATAGCCCTAATTTTGCTACTTTTACCTACATTTTGTTTTTGAGGTTTACCGAGCTGAATGCTAATTAGCTTTCAATCAAGCACATAGCTTTTTAAACACTCCCAAAAGTGACAAATGACAGAATGACAAAATGACAATAAGCACTTTCTAAGTGTGCACATGCTATGAGTTATAATATTATAAAATTTCTATACTTACAATCTGTTACTTTTGGGGGCTGTTTCGTGCTTGATTGTTACCCCGTTCGTTTATCTGCACATTGAAAACACCTTAATGTCATTTTGTCATTTTGTCATTGTCACGATTTATCCCCCTAATGAAGATGTGGTATCCACGTTAATATATTGATTATCAGTGGTGTGGCGCCATTTCTGCAATATAATGTGTTCTTGTTGGAGGGCTGTTTGGCAGGGTGTTTTTCCTGAAATTACGAATTTTTCGAGCAAAAAACAGCATTAATTGCGCAATTATTTGGGCAATTTTATGTGTACGAACGAAAAACAGAGTAACTTTAGTTCAAAATCCGCCGAAGTTACACTTGTTCGTTCATAAAAATGAAAGTTTTGTGCACTTTATTTTGTTCTTCGCTTGATTTGCACTAACTTTGTACAAAATTTGTATAAGATACTCATTAAGGTATGATTTATTTTTTTAGGACTAAATCCGAAACTGTTGTTGCTGTCAGTGCGAACCATGCATTGACGCAGCAGGAGACGGACAAGCTTTGCTGGTTGTTTGGCGAAGCACAACAGGTAGAGAGTGAGACGATGGAGGGCGAATGGATTGGCCCTCGTCGCGAAATGGTGACTCCCTGGAGCACAAACGCGGTGGAAATCACGCAGAACATGGCTATGCAGGGCATAGATCGCATTGAAGAGTATTTCCCTGCTGCTGCGGACTTCGATCCGATGCTGCAACGCCGCTACAAGGGGTTGGACCAGGATATCTTCACGGTGAATATCGAACCTGCCCCCATTCTCCACATCGAGGACTTGGAGGCTTACAACGAACAGGAAGGTCTGGCACTCAGCCCTGAGGAGATTGAGTATCTGCACAAGGTGGAGGGTCAGCTGGGACGCAAGTTGACGGACTCTGAGGTGTTCGGTTTTGCCCAAATCAACTCGGAGCACTGCCGCCACAAGATTTTCGGCGGTACATTCGTGATTGACGGCGTGGAGAAGGAATCCTCTCTCTTCCAGATGATTAAGCGGACAACGCAGGAGAATCCCAACCAAATCATATCTGCCTATAAGGATAATGTGGCGTTTGCACAGGGTCCGATGGTGGAGCAGTTCTCGCCGAAGGATCATGCCACCAGCGATTACTTCGAGGTGAAGGAGATTGAATCCGTCATCTCGCTGAAGGCAGAAACTCACAACTTCCCAACGACGGTGGAGCCGTTCAACGGCGCTGCCACTGGTACGGGCGGTGAAATCCGCGACCGTATGGGCGGTGGCGTTGGCTCCTGGCCGATTGCCGGAACGGCTGTGTATATGACCAGTCCGACAACAGCAGACCGTCCCTGGCTCTACCAGACTCCAGAACAGATTCTGATCAAGGCTTCGAACGGAGCCAGCGACTTCGGCAACAAGTTCGGTCAACCGCTGATTACGGGTTCGGTGCTGACTTTCGACCACGAAGAAAACGGTGAGCAGTATGGCTACGACAAGGTCATCATGCTGGCTGGTGGTGTGGGCTACGGCACTAAGCGCGACTGCTTGAAGGGCACTCCTGAGAAGGGCAACAAGATTGTTGTGGTGGGTGGTGATAACTACCGCATCGGTCTGGGTGGAGGCTCTGTGTCGTCGGTTGACACAGGCCGCTACAGCAGCGGAATTGAGCTGAACGCCGTACAGCGTGCCAATCCTGAGATGCAGAAGCGTGCCTACAACCTGGTGCGTTCGCTGTGTGAAGAGGATGTGAATCCTGTGGTATCTATCCACGACCACGGTAGCGCAGGTCATGTGAACTGCCTGAGTGAACTGGTGGAGGAGTGTGGCGGTCTTATCGACATGACCAAGTTGCCTATTGGCGACCAGACGCTGTCGTCGAAGGAAATCATCGCCAACGAGAGCCAGGAACGCATGGGACTGCTGATACAGGAGGAGCACATCGAACATGTGCGTCAAGTGGCTGAACGCGAACGTGCCCCGCTGTATGTGGTGGGTGAGACAACTGGTGATGCCCATTTTGCCTTTGAGCAAGGTGACGGTGTGCGTCCCTTCGACCTGGAGGTGGCACAGATGTTCGGCCATTCGCCCAAGACGGTGATGAAGGACGAGACGGTGGTGCGTACTTATCAGGATGTGGAATACGACAGTACAAAGACAGATGCTTACCTTGAAGGTGTGCTGAAGCTGGAAAGTGTGGCTTGCAAGGACTGGCTGACCAACAAGGTGGACCGCAGCGTGACGGGTAAGATTGCACGTCAGCAGTGTGTGGGTGAACTGCAGTTGCCGTTGAGCGACTGTGGTGTGGTGGCTCTCGACTATCGTGGCGAGAAAGGTATTGCCACCGCCATCGGTCATGCGCCGCAGGCAGGTCTTGCCGATCCTGCTGCAGGTAGTGTGCTGAGTGTGGCAGAGTCGCTGACGAACCTCGTTTGGGCACCCTTGGCAGAAGGATTGGACAGCGTGTCGCTGAGTGCCAACTGGATGTGGCCTTGCCGTTCGCAGAAAGGCGAGGATGCCCGTCTGTATCAGGGTGTGGAGGCGCTGAGTGAGTTCTGTGTTGCGTTGGGCGTGAATGTGCCGACGGGTAAGGATTCGCTCTCTATGACGCAGAAATATCCTGACGGCAGCAAGGTGATTAGCCCAGGAACCGTAATTGTCAGCTCTGGCGGAGAGGTGAGCGATGTGAAGAAGGTGGTCAGTCCGGTCATCGTCAACACTCCTGACTCTACGCTTTATCATATCGACTTCTCCTTCGACTCCCTGCACTTGGGTGGTAGCGCCTTTGCCCAGAGTCTGGGCTATGTGGGCAGCGATGTGCCGACGGTGAAGAATGCTGAGTATTTCGCAGATGCTTTCAATGCCATCCAGACGCTGGTGAACGACGGTCTGCTGCTGGCAGGACACGATATCAGCGCAGGCGGTCTGGTGACCACCCTGCTCGAAATGACCTTTGCCAACACGAAAGGCGGATTGAATATCTCGCTGAAGGGCTTTGCAGAGGAAGATATGGTAAAGGTTCTGTTTGCTGAGAACCCTGGTGTGGTGATTCAGGTTGCCAACAAGAACAAGGCCGCTGTGGAAAACCTGCTCGAAAATGAAGGTGTCGGCTTCGTGCCGCTGGGCCATCCCATCGCTGAACGCAAGCTGATTCTGAAGCAGGAGCACAAGGCGCTGACTTACGACATAGACTATCTGCGTGATGTGTGGTACAGCACATCGGCCCGCCTGGATCAGAAGCAGAGCTTCAACGGAATGGCAGACGAGCGTTTTAAGAACTATAAGTCACAGCCCATCCAGCAGGTGTTCAACAAGGACTTCACGGGCAAGCTGAGCCAGTACGGTCTGGACCCAGACCGCTGGAAGGACGCTTCCCTCTCTGCCCACCAATCTTCACGTCCCAAGGCAGCGATTATACGTGAGAAAGGTACGAACGGTGAACGTGAAATGGCCTACTCGCTATGGCTGGCAGGCTTTGAGGTGAAGGACGTGATGATGACCGACTTGGTAAGTGGACGCGAGACGCTGGAAGACATCTCGTTCATTGTGTTCTGCGGCGGCTTCTCGAACAGCGACGTGCTGGGAAGTGCGAAGGGCTGGGCTGGTGCGTTCCTCTACAACCCCAAGGCCAAGGCTGCCCTCGACGCCTTCTATGCCCGCAAGGACACCCTCTCGCTGGGTATCTGTAACGGTTGCCAGCTGATGGTAGAACTGGGCTTGCTGAATCGTGGAGAAGGAGCTAAGCCCAAGACTGCCACCATGCAGCATAATATCTCCCATAAGTTTGAGAGTGGTTTCCTCACCGTCAGCATCCCTCAGAACGACAGCGTGCTGTTCGGCTCGCTGAGCGGCAGCCGACTGGGCATCTGGGTGGCTCACGGCGAAGGACGCTTCTCGCTGCCTCAGGCAGAAGACAACTACAACATCGTGGCGAAATACAGCTATTCTGGTTATCCAGGCAATCCCAACGGCAGCGACTATGACGTGGCAGCGTTGGCAAGTGCCGACGGACGCCATCTGGCGATGATGCCTCACCTCGAACGTGCCATCTTCCCCTGGCAGGAAGCCAACTATCCGCTCGACCGTCTGGGCAAGGACGAAATCACTCCTTGGATGGAAGCCTTCGTGAATGCCCGGAAGTGGGTGGAAAGCCAGAAATAAGACGGAGCCACGGAATCACGGAATGCCGGAATTACGGAATACCGGAATACCGAAAAACCGAAAAGAATCATCGCGAATCGAAACCAATGTTATTAGAATTATTCACCACTTTCTCTAAAGTCGGAGCCTTCACGCTGGGTGGAGGCTATGCGATGGTACCCATACTGGAGAAGGAAGTGGTGGATAAGCACGGATGGATTGACCGTGAGGAGTTTCTGAACATCCTGGCGGTGGCGCAGGCAACTCCAGGTCTGTTCGCCATGAATATGGCTTCGCACATTGGTCATAAGCTGTGTGGAGTGAAGGGAGGCATCGTGAGCGCATTGGGTGTGGCAGGTCCTTCCATCATTGCCATTCTGCTCATTGCGATGTTCTTCCAGACCTTCAAGGATAACATCTATGTGGAGAAGTTCTTCCGAGGTGTCCGTCCAGCTGTGGTAGCACTCATAGCTGCTCCCTGCTTCTCGATGGCGAAGTCAGCCCATATTACCTTATATAATATGTGGATTCCCATCGTGGCGTGTCTGCTGATTGCTGCCTTTGGTGTATCGCCTATCTGGATTATTCTTCTGGCAGGAGTGGGAGGCTATGTCTATGGCCGTTTCTTTGAAGATAAAGTGAAAAGCAGGAAAGGAGGCGTACGATGATCTTTTTGAAACTATTCCTGGTTTTCTCGAAAATCGGTATTTTTAACTTTGGTGGCGGCTACGCCATGCTTTCGCTGATTCACAACGAGGTGGTGGTGAAGAACTCGTGGCTGACCAACAGCGAGTTTGCTGATATCGTGGCTATCTCGCAGAGCACGCCTGGTCCTATCGGAATCAACAGCGCCACCTATGTGGGTTATACGGCTGTGATGAACGAGGGCTATCCCCAATGGGCAGCTGTTCTGGGTGCTGTGCTGGCTTCGTTGTCCGTCATCTGGCTTCCGTTCATCCTGATGCTGACCATCAGCCGTTTCCTGCTGAAACACGGCAAGTCGAAGCCTGTGAACGATGTGTTCAGCGTGTTGCGTCCAGCCATCGTCGGACTGATTGCCGCAGCTGCGTTGTTGCTGATGTCGAAGGAGAATTTCAGCAGTCCACAAGAAAGCTGGTTCCAGTTTATCGTGAGCATCCTGCTGTTCTGCTTTGCCTTTGTGGGAACGAGACTCTACAAGATTCACCCCATCCTGATGATTCTCCTCTGTGGCATCGCCGGCCTCATCATCTATTAGGTACTCAGAAAGATACTTTTTTCGACAACGAGAATAACGAAACATACAAAAAAACGCAACGTCCAGATGATGAACGTTGCGTTTTCGCTTTTAGCTCCTGCAAGATTACTTACGCAGACCGAGAGCCTTCACAATGGCGCGGTAGCGCTCAATGTCCTTGTCCTTCAAGTAAGAGAGCAGTCGACGACGCTGACCTACGAGGTGAACAAGTGCTCGATTCGTGCTATGATCTTTGTGATTGGCCTTCATGTGTTCGGTCAAACGGCTAATACGGTAGGAAAACAGGGCAATCTGGCTTTCGCAAGAACCAGTATCCGTGTTAGACTTTCCGTACTTGCTAAAGATTTCTTGCTTCTTTGCTGAATCTAAGTACATAATGATAAATTTTAAATGATGATGATAAATAATGAATTTTTGCTTCGCGACCGTCGTCACGGCATACTAATCCGAAGATTTTTTCGCAAAGCGGATGGTGCAATTTTTAATTGCGGCTGCAAAGGTACGGATTATTTTCCGAACCACAAAATATTTTCTGGAAAAAAGTTGATTCAGAGAGTAATATGTTCCACTTCTACGTCTTCGTGGAGGAAGACGGAGGCAGATTCGCGGAATTTTTCAGCTGATTCCGTTGTTAGGTAGCGACAGGTGCCACCTGTGGAAATACGAGCACGCATATCGGGGTGGCGATGCAGGTAGTCGTGAAGGCTGGCAGCCACATAACGTCCCTGTGGAACCAATGTAATGCCCAGAGGCGTGTATTGGCGAATCTTCTCCATAAGCAGCGGATAGTGGGTGCAACCCAGGATAATGGTATCAATCTGAGGATCTTTCGTCAATAGCTGATCGATGTATTTCTGCACGAAATAGTCAGCTCCTGGCTGGTCGTATTCGCCGTTCTCAATCAGCGGAACCCACATGGGACAGGCCAATCCTGTGACCACAGAACCAGGATGCAGGCGTTCGATCTCCAGTTTGTAACTCTCGCTGCGGATGGTACCTTCGGTTGCCAATACGCCGATATGCAGATTGCGTGACAGCGAACCCACCACTTCTGTTGTAGGACGAATGACACCCAACACACGGCGGTCGGGCATCTTCAGGGCAATATAGTTCTGCTGAATGCTTCGGAGGGCTTTCGCTGAAGCGGTGTTACATCCCAGCACCACCAGCGGACAACCTAAGTCGAAAAGGGCTTCCACACCTTGGAGTGTGAACTGATAGACCACGTCGAAAGAACGTGTGCCGTAGGGCGCACGAGCGTTATCTCCCAGATAGGCATAGTCGAACTGCGGCATCAGCCGACGAATCCCGTCAAGGATGGTCAGTCCGCCGTAGCCTGAATCGAAAACGCCAATGGGTGAAAGTGCTGTAGTCATGAGAGTGAAGAGTAGCCCCCTCCCTTGCCACCGTTGCAAGTGGGGACTTGCAACCCTTTGTGGGGTCGGAGCCACATTCAGTGCCTCCTCTAAAGTCCCCAGTCGCCCCCAGGGGGAGAGAAAGGAAGTGAGAAGTGGGTGCAAAGTTAATAGGTTTTTTCGTAAATACGAAATAATCAATGCGTTTTTTATGAATTATGAATTATGAATTATGAATTATGAATTAAAAATCGTATCTTTGCACCGTAAATAAATCACATAACTAAAAATCAGATAAAAATGGCAAACGAACAAAACCAACAACAGCTCCAGATTGAGCTGAAGCCAGAAGTGGCACAGGGAGTATATGCCAATTTGGCAATTCTTACTCATTCTTCCTCAGAGTTTATCATTGATATGGCTTCCTTGCTGCCTGGTCTTCAGAAAGCAGAAGTACGCAGTCGTATCATCATGGCACCCGAACACGCCAAGCGTCTTCTCCTCGCACTTCAGGATAACATACGGAAATACGAACAGCAGTTTGGTGAAATTCGCGTCCAGCAGCGTCAGGGTCCTCGTCCAGGCAGCACGATTGCTCCGTTCAATATCAATCCAGGGGAAGCATAAGACGGATTTACGGATCTACGGATTTTCGGATTAACCGATTTCCGATTAGGCACAAAAAAAGGTCTCCACGAGACCTACGGACATAAAAAAAGGGGTAACGCCTTACCCCAATCTTGTTAACCTTAAATCTAATACTATGAAAAACACGTTGCAAAGTTAGTGGCTTTTCACCTCTTTTGCAAGTATTGTTGAGAAAAAAATGCCAAAACCTCGTTTTTCTTGATTTTTATCAAGAATACTGGTTTGCCATGAATAAAAAAACAGGCTGTACCAAATATTTTTCGGTAGGCATCGCCACAGCTCTCCACCTCTTGGTGGACGGACTTTGTGCGTGCAGTCTGTATCAGATGGCTGACGCAAGCGGAACAAGCAATCTGCTGGCGCTCTTCCTTACCTATAATATATTGGCGTTTATGTCACAGCCCCTGACGGGTTGGTGGGTGGATCGGCTGAACCAGAAACAACCGGCTCTGCTCATCGCCATTGGACTGCTCACCACAGCCGTTATCCTTCAGTTGGCTGCCACAGCGTGGTGGGGATTCAACTTCCTCTCTATGCTCACCATCGCTGTCCTGCTGGGGCTGGGCAACTCCCTTTTCCATGTATGGGGCGGAAAAACCACCGTTCTCGTGGCTGGCAACGATATGAGGTTCCTGGGCGTATTTGTATCGTCTGGCGTTATGGGTCTGACTCTCGGCGTGCTCTATGCCTCCTGGTGGATGCTGGCGGGTATGTTGTTGCTCATCAACCTCTTAGGCATTCTCTATCTTTCCCGCTTTCCTCAGCCTCAATCCCTCACCCCTCAGCCCTTAGCCACAGCCTCCAGCGGTTTCCCCGCTGAATCTTCCCTCAGCCTTCCTTCCTCTCCATTCTTCACACTTCACTCTTCACTCTTCACTCTTTTCTTTCTTCTCCTCATCCTTCTCTTTGTTATGCTGCGTGCGTTCGTAGGCGAAGCAATCTCTGCTGGGTTGGAGAAACCATCTGAAGTCCTGCTCCTCATGGCAGCAACGGCAATGATTGGAAAGGCTGGCGGCGGATGGGTGGCACGTGCCTGGAACATCCGTCAGGCACTCGTGCTCTGTGTGGGCATCACAGCTGCCTGCATGATGCTGAGAACAGGAAACGCTCCCCAGCTCCTGCCTGTGCTTTTAGGCATCTTTGCCATCAACTGCACGATGCCGATGACGCTCTGTCTGGCGAACCGCCTGTTGCCCAGATGCGAAGGATTGGCTTTTGGTTTGTTGGCAGCAGTCCTGATTCCAGGCTACCTGTTGGCCACCAACCTCCACCTCACTCCCAACCACCATTTCATGTTGTCGGCCCTACTCCTCACCATCGCAGTAGAACTGGGCATGTTGATGCTGATGGGCGAGAAGCGGAAGAAGGTGCTGGTAGGCGCCATCTTCGTGAATATCCTGACCAACGTGCCGCTGAATATCTACCTGCTGACCAACGGAATCAGCACAGAGGCTGTCATCGTGGGTGAGGTGTTGGTGCTCATCGTCGAAGCCCTGTGGTATTTCTGGTTTGTCCGCAAGTGGAGCCAGGCCTGCATCTACAGCCTCCTGTGCAATGCCACCAGTTTCCTCGCCGGCATCCTAATCCAACTCATTCCCTCCTAACAACCAATCTTTCTTTTGCACTAACTACAAAGCGCCCGTACTTTCACAAGTTATGCTTCATTGTGAACTTACGGGCGTTTTATAACAGAAATTTTTGTGTCAGTTTTATGGGTTCCAGGGGGCAGGATTAAGTTTAGAATTCATAACCGATATTTAAATAGAAGTAAGGTTTCTCCGTACGGTTGCTGTAGCCGACGGATGCACCAATGGGTCCGAATATGGTGTTGTAATAATATACGGCTTGAATACCATAGAGGGTGCGGCGGTCGAAGAGGCTCTTGAGTTTGTCGGACTGCTGACCTGCCACCAGACGGATCAGCGCATAGTTGTTATTGCCAATGCGCTGCTGGGCCTGTAGTTGGGCAGCCACGAACTGATGGTCTACAGACTCCAAGTTGCCGATGCCGACAAAGGGCATCTGCTGCTCAATATAGTGGCCGAACCACTCGCCACCGACAGTATTGCCAAAGACTGGAGGAACGACCGCACCGAAGAGCATACGGCCATAGAGCATGGGCTGAAGTGTGAAGCGACTGCCGATGGTGAACGACATGCGCCAATCGGCACTGACATCGCTCATACCAGGTTTCTTTCCGAGGACTGAACCGTCGGCAGCACGGTTGTTGAGCTTGGTGAAATTGTTGGTGAGGTAGGCATACTCGGCATTGAAGCGGGCACCTCGTGTGGGAAAGTTCCAGTTGTCCTCGCTGTTGTACTTGAAGCGGGCACGGTAGCTGATGAAATGCTCGTTCTTGAGCGTCACCTGACGGGCTGTATTTGCACCCAGTGCGTTACGATAGTGTAAATAGTCCCAGCGAAGACCAAGCTGGATGTTAAGGTGGCGGAAGTCGTAGTTGAACGGCATCAGCTCTCCCTGGAACTGGTTGAAGAGGATGTTGTAGGAACGGTCACCCTTTCGATAAACATCCACATCACTTCGACGGAATTCATAACTGAGTGTAGGTCTGGTGAAACTGCGTGGATGGGCAGTCAGTTCGGCACGTGTCTTCATGCGCTTTCCCAGTCGAACGGTAATGTCGGTGCTGACGGGCATCGCTGTTTTGAGTGGGATGTCCAGTCCAACCTGCACGGCAGCATATTCCTCTGTGTCGTAACGCACACCTGCATGGAGCTGCATCGACTTGCGGTTACCAGCTGACAAAACCACACGCACTCCGTCCCCATTGGGTACCAGTCGGCACTCTGCGGTTTGGTAGAACAGATCTATACGCATGGAAGTGGTCAGTTCCTGTTCCATTGTCGCATCGATACTGTCGATTCGGTTCAGGTGGAACTTCTGACGAAGGAATTTCTCTGCCTGCGGAGTCATATTCTCGAATGTATATCCCGTCACCTTCTGTTTCTCTGTCATTACCTGTGGACGCAGCGGATGATAGATGGTAGGGCGGAACGACTCGTCGATGCCGATGCGCTGCTTGAGAGCGATGATTTCGTCCCAATGGCGCATAGCTTCCTCCTCACCATAGCGTATCAGCGAATCGATGGCTGTTGCTGTAAAACTGGCGGTAGAAAGTCCGTGAGGATCCACATTCATGTAAAGATCGGTGAGAGCTTTGTTCTCATCGTATTTATTGACACAGTTTACATCGATAATCTGACCCACGATACTCATGGTGCCTCCGATGTTTTCTGCTTTCTTCGGCTTGCCTGACAGAGTGATGCCGATGACGATATCTGCACCCATCTCACGAGCCACATCCACAGGGAAATTATTCTTCAAACCACCATCGACCAGCACCATATCCCCAACTCTCACGGGTGAGAAAGCGGCAGGAATCGCCATTGAGGCACGCATGGCCTGCGGCAGTCGTCCACTATGGAACACCACTTCGCTGTTGTCCATGATATTCGTGGCTACACAGGCAAACGGGATGCGAAGGTCACGAGAGAAGTCGAGTGAATCGGTATAACCCACACATAACTGCTGGAACAGCTCTGCCAGGTTTTTGCCCTTGATGAGGCCACCGGCGTTCATATCCTTCTTGCCAATGGTCAAGCCCGTGGTAAATAAATAGGTGTTCTGCTTCTTGCGGTCGCTAAGGCTCTGACGGCGCAAGTCTTCCTTGTCGGTAATGACATAACTCCAGTCCTGTGCCCTCACCATAGAGTCGAGCGAATGGGCGTTGTAGCCGATGGAGTAGAGTCCGCCGACGATGCTTCCTATGGATGTGCCGGTAACGATGTCGATGGGGATGCCAGCACGTTCCAACACCTTCAGCACACCGATATGTGCCATACCTTTCGCACCACCGCCACTCAGCACGACGGCAACTTTCTTGCGAGCCGTTGGTGCAGGACCGGTCGTTTCCGTTGCTTCATCCTTTCCTGCTAGGCTGTCGTCGATGTTTACCTGCGCTTTCACTGCCATCGACATCACCGCCATAGCAGCAAGTATCCATAATTTAGCTTGCTTTACCATTTGGATTTACAATTATGAATTATGAATTGTGAAATCTTGGAGCAGCGAACGCAATCATAAGCTTGCTTAATGATTGCTGAGTCGCGACAAGATTCAACATAGTTAATTATGAATTAGTATTAGCATATTTTCTGCGAAAACCCATCGGAGTCATACCCAGGTGTGCTTTCACATATTTCCCAAAGAAGGAAGCGTTAGGAAAGTTCATGTCGTAGGCTATCTCCTGCATGGTCTGGTTGGTGAAGCGAAGGCGTTGTTCTATCGCCTTCATGGTGAAGATGGCAATAATTTCGCTTGGACGACGGTTGATGGTGTCCTGAAGTACAGTGGAGAGGTACTTCGGAGAGACGTTAAGCTTTCTGGCAAAGTCATCGACTCGTCGGATGCGCCCCTCACTCTTTTCCACCATTGCCACAAAACGGTCAGCCAGTTGTTTTCCGCTGAGAACGGGATTTTCTTGGGCGTCCTCCTCTTGTTCGTTTTTGGTTCGATAGTAGGAGAGAATTCTCAGCAGGAACGTACCAATCAGCGAACGCACGATATCGTTATAAAGAAAAGCATCTTGGTCTCGCATCTGTTGGCAGAGCACCTGGAAGTAGCTTTCAAGCAAGTCGGCCTCATCGTCGGAGAGCGTTATCTTTGGGTGCTGCTTCATGGAGACGACCATATTCGAGAGATTGACATTCCCATACATGTTCATGTTCCATGCTTCCTCTCTCGTAAACCAAATCTTATGGCAGTTGAAATCGGGTGAGCACGTAAAATTACTGATGACGCTGTTGAGCATAATATAGAGGAACAGGTCGTTTTTGCGGAGTTGGATGGTTTTTCCGTTATACTCGAACTGAGCCTGACCGTTGGTACATATCAAAACGTGGGCATGCTTGGCAACCGCAAAGTCACCCTTGGGAAATCCTTCAGATTTATCCACAACCACCAGCCCATTGCTGTCACCAATGCGTAGGGCGTCTTTTCCTTGGCTGGGTTCAACCAGTTGAATAGTGCTCATATAATTAGGGATTTAAGGGAATCTGAGTACTCAGAAATCGGATTTTCGATAGGAAGTGGCAAATTCTCGAGAGATGCTGTTGTCGAAGGTCTGGCAGACTTGGGCTGCGAGGTCAGTTCCACAGCGGATAATGGCATCCCATGTGGAGACAGGCAACGAAGTAAGTTGGTCGCGTCGCACATCGTAACGCATCAGTCCATAAACAATGCCGGCATTGAAATTATCGCCTGCACCGATGGTGCTGACCGTAGGGATGCGTTCTACCTGGTAGCTCTTTCGGATGCCAGGCGTAATCAGCTGGATGTCACCGTCGGCATCGGTACAGAGCATCTGTTTGCAATAAAACGAGATTTCGCGCTGGTAGATATCCTGCGGATTGTTGTTCTCAAAGAGGTTTTCAAGATCTTCGGTCGAACCACGGACGATATCAGCAAACTCCAGGTTCTCCAGCATGTCGGCATAGATCTTAATGCGTTCGTGACGATGACTGCTGCGGAAGTTCAGGTCGTAGTAGATGAGTGCACCCTGACTGCGTGCATATTGCAGGAATTCTTTCACACGTGGACGAAGCACAGGGTTGAGTACAAAGTAGGAACCCATCATCACGATGTCGTCAGCATGAACTTCTGGGAACTGCACTTCGAGACGGGCAGCCGGATAATCCTTGTAGAACATATATTCGGCATCGTTCCGTTCATTGAGCCAAGCCAGCGAAATGGCACTCTTACTGTTGTCGTAGGTGGCTACATGGTGATTGTTCACTCCGTTCTCCGTCATGAAGTCGAGAATGATGCGCCCCACACGGTCGTTACCGATTTCTGTGATCATGGTGACGTCTTCGCCCAGACGCCCCAGCGACACCATTCCGTTGAACACACTCCCTCCCGGCACAGCTGCCGTGGGCTGACCATCCTTGAAGATAATGTCCATGATGGTCTCTCCGATACCTATGATTTTACGGGCCATTTACAGTTTACAGTTTACGGATTGAGGATTTGGATGAGTTCGTCGAAGGTGTTGGCACGACGATAGACGAGCGACCAGGGTTTATTGACCACACCACGAGCGTCGAGGGAGTCGAGGAAGGCAAAGAGGGCGTCGTAGAAACCGTCCACATTGTAGAACACCAGCAGTTTGTCGTGCATACCGAAGGTGTTCTGAGCCATAGCCGAGAAAGCTTCATCAAGCGTACCCACACTACCTGGCATTGCCACCATGATCTCACTTTCGCTGATGAGCCACTCCTTACGGTCGTTAAGGTCTTCACAATGGAAGGAGATATCGACAGCGTCGCTCACCCTTCCTTCCTCCATAAGCTTACGAGGAATGACGCCATAAACCTGAGCACCAGCCTGATGGGCAGCCTGAGCCAATTCTTCCATCAGTCCACTGGCGTTGCCGCCATAGACGAGGGTTTTCTTGTTCTCGCCTAACCACAGCCCCAACTCACGGGCAGCATCCTTAAACACTTGGCTCACCTGATTATTGGATGAGCAAAAAACACCTATCTTATCCATAATTATCTAATCTCAATTATGAATTAACCTTAATCCATCTTCTTTTCGTTGGAAGCGCTGGCAAGGCTGTATTGGTTGATCGTGCTGACGATGGTCTTGCGCACCAGTTGTGGCTTCTTGATGTAGTGAACACGATGGAAAGTGCCACCGCTGCCTACCAGTTCCACGCTGCCTGTTCCCAGAATACGCTGCCAGAAGGTCTGCTCGAAATTCACCGTTTCGATCTTGAACAGCGGAATCTCCGTCATCTTGATGTTAAAGATACCGTCTTTCTGGATGAAGCGGCTGTTGGTGACCACAAACTCAGTACGGGTGCGGATGATGCGACCGATGATATAAATCACCAGTGCCACGAATAAGATACCGCCTCCCACGTAGTACCAAATTTTGTTGTCTGTCTTACAAGCTGTTATAGCTGCTGCGATGGCTAAGATTACGCCAAAGATGGAAGCAAATAAATACTTGTAAATGTAGGTCCAGTGCAGACGACCACGAAAGACGATCTTCTCGCCTTTCTCCAAGTTTTTTCTGATGTAATGTGCCATGTTGGTATTGTTTTACGGTTTACAGTTTACAGTTTAAAGATTTTCTCGAGGGAGAACCGCTGAACACGAATTATGAGATGGGGAACCAGATGAAGACGGCTGCATCCCACAGAGCATGAGACAGGAGGATGGCTCCGAAACGATGGGGAACGAGTCGGAAGAGACCACCCCACGCCAGTCCACACACCAATGCCGACATCATCAGCATGAAGTTGAACGAAGTGATATGCACCAAGGTGTAGAGTAGGGTGGCTACGAGGTATCCTCGGTTGGGGTTCCAATGGGCAGACAGCTCACGCTGTACATAACCTCGCCAGAACAGCTCTTCTGCCGGTCCGATAATGAACAACAACAGGGCTGACACCAACCAGGGTGACTCACCCGTCTTCAAACCATAGATGCTGTTGACCTGTTCACGGGCAAAGGGTAGTATCCACGATGACACCACATCGCCTAACCAGAACACGCACCACAGCACCACAGCGATGCTGATGCCCAGCAACACGTCACCCACGTTCAATCGCACCAATCGCCAGGTGTCGCGAGCAAAGCAGCAGACCAAAGTGGTTAGCACCAAGGCAGCCACCGTCATACCTGTCCAGAATTTGAACAGGTGGGCTGTCCACGGCGAGAACATCAGCGTCCACAGCACGAAGGCAATCAGTACAGATAGAATCAGGCGTTTCACGATTGTTTTGATGAGGTTAATGGGGTGTATGGATTAAATGGGCGTGTGTTATCCTACGAAATGGTAGAGAATGAAGCCGATGGAAAGCAAAAGGCTGAATGCCAGCTGCAATTGGGCAGAAGCTTGGTCGAGAGCCGCAAACGAGGCCACTCCGTTCTTCTTGTAGCCCATCATCACCACCGAGTTCTTCATCGCCATTGGGAAGACCAGCCACACCAGCAGCGTCCACCACGGACATACGCCAAAGATCACCAAAGCCGTCATCCACAGGAAGGGGACAATCACTTCTGCGCAGTAGAGTACAGCAGCCACCGGACGACTGAGAATCATAGCAAAGGTCTTGATGTGAGCTTCTCCGTCAGTCTCGATGTCGCGAGTGTTGTTGGCATGAAGGATGGATATCGTGATGAGTCCCACAGGGACGCTCAACCACAACATAGGCCACACCACCACTCCCGTCACGATGAACGACGTTCCCAGCATGGGCAGGAAGGCATAGCAGAAATAGATGACTACATCACCCAGCGCCATGTATTTGAGAGGCGGATAGAGCAAGGACAAGGCAATGCCTGCCAGTCCGATCCACAACAGCGGAAGACCCGTTGCCAATACCAAACCCACGCCTGAAAGCAGCGCTATCGTCTGAAGGAATAAGGACAAACGCATGATTTCCTTCGGCTGGAACTGACCGCTGACCAAAGTCGGTACGGCAAAAGCGTCAGGACGATCCACCTTCTTTTTGTAGTCGAAATAGTCGCTCCACGTGTTGCCGGCAGCATGCACCACAACAATTGTGAGCAGCGTCCATAAGCCCATCCACCAATTGATACTTCCTTTTACGGCAAACATACAAGCCAGCGTCACAACAACAGGCATGGCACTCGCAGGAAACGACCAAGGACGAGTAGCCAGCACATAATCCTTAAAACTATGTTTCATTTCTTCTTTTTCAAAATGAGTTCTACGACTAATGACGATACATTTCGTCTAAACTGCGAGCAAAGTTAATAAGAATTCATGGGATAAACAAATGACAAAGACATTTTTTTCTTTTTTTTTGCTCGTTACAATTATTCTTCATATCTTTTGCTCATAAATTCACAGAAGTTACTCACGTTTGACTACGTCTTCCTCCTTCGCACCTCAGAAAACCCAAACAAGTTTAATTTCGTTCGGTTTGGCGTCGGTTTGACAATAAAAAATGAAAAAATTTTGTTTTCATTTTGTATTGTGCTCACTTAATCGTAACTTTGCAGCACTTATCACGGATGAATAATCCATTATTTTCCACTTAGCTGTCAAACTAACAACTATCAAAATGGAACAAGATTATGTAGTATTGGCATTCCGGCTGTTTGGTTCGCTGGCATTGCTGATGTTTGGTATGAAAACCATGAGTGATGCCCTCCAGAAGATGGCAGGACCACAGTTGCGCCACGTGCTCGGCGCTATGACCACCAACCGCGTCACAGGAATGCTGACAGGTGTAGGCGTGACGGCAGCCGTCCAGTCATCTACGGCAACAACGGTGATGACCGTTTCTTTCGTCAGTGCCGGACTGCTCACACTGGCTCAGGCCATTTCTGTCATCATGGGTGCGAACATCGGAACCACCCTCACGGCGTGGATCATTTCCGCAGGAGCATCCTTCAATGTTACCACATTGGTCTATCCTGCATTTATTGCAGCCATCGTGCTGATTTACAACAAGAAACGTCGCACACTCGGAGACTTCATTTTTGGTGTGGCATTTATGTTCCTCGGATTGGGCACCCTGCGTCAGACGGGTGTGGATATGAACTTGGGCGAGAACGAAGCATTGCTCAACTTCTTCTCCAGCTTCGACCCCCACAGCTTCCTCACCACCATCATCTTCCTCCTTATCGGTGGTGTGCTCACCATGTGTGTGCAGTCTTCTGCTGCCGTTATGGCCATCACCATGATTCTCTGTTCCAGTGGAGCGCTACCCATCCATCAAGGTATTGCGCTGGTAATGGGTGAGAACATCGGTACGACGGTGACCTCCAACATCGTGGCACTCTCAGCAGGAACTCAGGCACGTCGTGCAGCCTTTGCCCACATGTTCTTCAACCTCTTTGGCGTGGTATGGATTCTCATCGTGTTCAGACCCTTTGTCAATGGCGTCTGCTCATTGGTGGGTTACGACGCAGAAATGACCAAGGGAAGCGAAGGATTTGCTGCCAATGCTGCCAAACTGAACTTCGTGCTGGCAGCCTTCCATACCTGCTTCAATATTATCAACACCCTCATCCTCATCTGGTTCATTCCGCAGATTGAGAAGCTCGTCTGCAAGGTCATCAAGTCGAAGAAGGAGGACGAGGAAGAAGATACGCGTCTGCATTATATCAGCTCTGGTCTGATGAAGACGCCCGAAATCTCCGTCTATATGGCTCAGAAGGAGATTGTGCTCTTCTGTGTACGTATGCACCGTATGTATGGTATGGTACGCGACCTCCACGAAATGACGATGAACAGCAAGACCGACGAACAGGATTTCGTGAAGCTCTATACACGTATTGAGAAATACGAAGGCATCAGCGACAACATGGAGATTGAAATCGCCAACTATCTGGAGCAAGTCAGCGATGCCCACCTCAGCGACGAAACCAAGGGTAAGATCCGCCAGATGATGCGTCAAATCAGCGAGATAGAAAGTATTGGCGACTCCTGCTTCAACCTCGCTCGCACTCTCAATCGCAAGCATCAGTCAGGCAAGCAGTTTACTGAAAATCAGGAAACAGAACTCAAGGGAATGCTGCAACTCACCGACGATGCACTTACGCAGATGGATCGTGTGATGGCAGGTCATCGCGAAGACTTCAATATGGACGAGACCATCCGCATTGAGGAGAAAATCAACCAGACTCGTGACCGTCTGAAGCGTGAGAACATCCAATCCATCGACGAGCACAAGTACGATTACGCCGTCGGCACTATGTACACCGACCTCATCAGCGAGTGCGAGAAACTGGGCGACTACATTGTCAACGTAGTTGAAGCACGCTTAGGCACCCGTACTGACATCTAAAGGTTTCTAATCTTGATACTTAGCCTCGCGATTTTGTCGCGAGGCTTTTTTTACAGCCTCGTGTTGATTCCTACGATAATCGAAGGACTCTCGCGAGGCTTTTTCCTTCTCCTCTATCAGAGAGGTGCGCTCCTTCTCAATCGGAAGTGGTTGTTCTCCCTCGATAGCAGGAGGTATCTTATCTGACTCATAGTCAAGGTCATAATCTTGTTCATAGAGGGAATCTTCTTCCATGAACTCATCATCCTCCCACTCATACTCATCATCGCTCTCCCCCTCTATCGGAGGGGGCAGGGGGGAGGCTTCTTCACCTTGGAATGGCCAAGGATTGTGATCGTTCATCACGCTGGCAACACAATAAACCAGATAGGCGAACAGCACACCAAAGCAGAACGCAACCAGCAATGGCCAGTTTTTCTTGAAGAAAGATTTTTTTTCAGTTTGGTTGGGGTAGTTGACAGCATTATTCAGTCCGTACATCTTTCCGTTGGTGGCAGGAACAAACTCAGAAGGCTTGACAATAGGTTCGCGCACCTCCACACACTTGCCCGTTCGGTCGTAGGGAACAAAGGAATGACCAAGGGGAGAGGCAGGATAAGGTGCTGATTCCACAATCGTCAGGAGAGGCGTTTTCGTAAAGATACCTTGATCTGGATAACTGAAGATTTCTTCCAGCTGTTGACGATTCGTCACCACACGGTAATAAGTCATCGTAGAGACAGGTGCTTGTTTCGCAACACCCTTACCCAATGCCGGCTTCAGGTGTCTCGTGAGTTCCTGCAGCATAGCATCGGCTGCAGCCTGCACCTGTTGCTTATAGGCATAGTCCTGACCTTTGATGGATGCGTGGAACCGCTCCTGTTGCGCCAACAGCAGGTGTTCCGTCTTACCCAACGCCTCAAGAATCGTTGGCGCAGCCAGTTGGTAACGACGATCCACATAGAGCGAAGTCTGTATGAACCCACCCCTGAAATCCACAGGATTGGGAATGATGTGGGTATAGACCAAGCCACCCAGTTGGGCGTAGTTGCCCAGCTGATAGGCTGAGACAGGAGATTCGAACAACTGACGCATCGTCGTGCGACTATCTTGCGGCACCACCTGTTCCCAGCGGTCACCACAGTCGGGTGTCAGCAAATAGTTGACCGATCCCTTCTCTCCGTATTGCAAACTGATCCGAAGCCGAATCGCATGAAAACCATTCAGCTGTCCATTCTGCCCGTATTGCCCATTAAACCCATTCATCATTATGCATTATGAATTATGAATTATGCATTAAATTCTATGTCTTTTCCAGTATCTTCTTGAGCACCTTCAACGAATCAGTTTCGTCGAAACAGCAGTTCTGCTTGGCAAACACGTCGCCGATAGAGAAAGAGATGACGCTGAATCCTTTGATTTTGTGCTTCTTACAGTAAGATTCCAGGTTTCGCAAGAATGAAAGATAGTTCTCCTGGATATAGCGACGAGCCTCCTCACCACGAGTGGTATGCTGAGGCATTCGGTCGCACTTCGTGAGCAGGATATACACGCCGTCCGTGCTGCTGTTAAACACCCCTTGTTGTTCCAAGAAGGTAGCACCTTCCGACAGGTAGGAGTCTATATACATACCGTCCCAGTCCAGTTCTTCCTCTCCGTAGGGAATCAGGAAGAAATGCACCTTGTGGTTACGGGTGTTTTTCAGATATTTTAGGGTGAAATCCAGACTGCGAGCCGCTTCCGGACTACCCGTCATCACACCATGTTTCTTGTCCAGCATACTGCGGAACACCTCTCCTGCCAGATCCACCAACGTCGCCTGATGGATGTGGTTCTGTTCGTCGCGGAATTCAATCTTGGCGCTGGCGATATTCGAGTGTGAAGTGCCTTCTGGCAGGATGCAGGGACTGTTTTTCTTGAAGATGCCCTTGAGCATATTGAAATAATGCTGGCCTCCACCCTCCAGGATGTTACCCATCATACCCATTCGGCTTGCCGTACTGAGCACAGCACCCAGCGTACAGGTCTTGCCGCTACCTGGCGTTCCCCAGAAATAAAACTCCGTAGCACCACTCGGCAGGTTCTCGTCGGGCAGGTTCTCTGGCAGACGAGTGGGTTGCTGATAAAGACGGATAGAAGCAATCATATCGTCCGTATAGCCGCAGGATTTCAGATCATCCTCCGACAGCACAGCGTTCTCTAAGAAGTTACGAAGTTCGATGCTGGAATAAGAGTCTCGTTGGGTCAGAAGTTGGCGAATAACCACCTCACGCTGCTTCTTGGTTTCCTCCCTACGCCGCTCTTCCTCCGCCTTCAGCAGATCAATATACTCCTGACACTCTTGATCGTGCCGACCAGGGAAATTTGTCATATATTCGCTGAAAGCAGCGACAGAATTGGTCTTACGAGCCAAGAACCAAGCTGGATCATCCAGCAAGGCCCGACATTCCTCTACATGCCTTCCGTCTGGATACTGGGCCAGATACAGACGGAAAGCCTCCATCTGCCCGTTCAGCCCCATGAACTGCGACATCGCCCAGGCATTATCGTCCGCCTCAGCCACATTCAGCCCAATAGGTCCATCAAGCTGCCCATTCAGCCCATATTGCTCATCCATAATCATTTCTCTTTAGTTTTAACTTTTCTGCGAGTTTGTTTCTCTCCTCTCTTTCGGAGAGGGGTCGGGGGTGAGGCTTTTTACCTCCTTGCTTTCTCCATCGCGTCTTGTGCCCACTTCATCCGCAGCTGAGCCTTCTCACGTGCTTCGTTCGCCCAGCGCATCCGCAAGTTAGCTTTGTCCATCGCCTCACTCGCCCAGCGCTGATAAGTTCTCGCCTTATCTGTGTTGTTCTGACGCGTATAGTATTCAGCATCACGCATATAGCCCTGTGCCTGACGCTGATAATACTCAACATCACGGTCGTAGCCCTGCGCCTGTTTCATATAGTACTCGGCATCACGCTGATAACTCTGCGCCTGCCTCATGTAGTAGTCACTCTGTGCAGAAGCTCCTTGAAGCCCCATCGTCAGCACAGCCAACAAAATCAGTAGTCTTTTCATAAGTCTGAGGTTTTTAGATTATCAATTAAGAATTTCAATTATGCATTGGATTTAGGCTGCAAATATAATCATTTAATTTTATTCCGCCATCAATTCTACGTCAAAAATGATTAAACGGCCCGTTTTTCATGCATCAAGCATAGTTAGTAACAAAAAAACGGTGGATGCTGTCCTTCACGGATGGCATCCACCTAACGTTCTAACTAAATAACACCTAATTTTATCAACCTAACTAATATTAACTAACTAATTCTCTCAATTATGACCGCTTCCAGTTCAAATGGTTTAATTTCCACTCTGGATGGCAGGGTTTAGAACCCTGCACTGGTTGCGATTCTTTGGTTCGGCTTGACACCTCGTTGGCGGAGGTCATTGGTGCCGAACGGTCAGCTCATTTCATAATGGAAATATTGCTGACGATTGCTGCAATTACCATAACGGCAGCTACCAACACTGTCATAGTTTCCATAATCTCAATCTTTTTACCAATTTATTAAAACCTAAAAAACTAATCTTATGATACCGTCATTTTTGGTTGACGGTGGGTAACCTCTGTCACCCTTTTTTCCTTTTGACGCTGCAAAGTTACGACGACTTTTTGAACTACGCATCATTTCTTACCTACTTTTCTCAAAAAAAGCCTATTTTATTGACTAAAATCAAGGGTTGTGTGCGCGCACACACCAAAAATCGTTGTTTTTTGCTGTTTTTATGCATTTCTCAAAAAGCCCCGAATAAGTCCCCCATCAGGGGTTCTGAAGCTGGTCGCTGAGGTGGAGTGTTGGTGTCAGCTGTGGGTGGGGTAGAAGTGTCAGCATTCTCTTCTTTCCGCATGAACCGTTCGATGAAGTCCTCTTCCGACAGGATGGGGATATTCAGTTCACGAGCCTTCTGGTTCTTTGTGGATGTGGACTGCACATCATTATTAATAAGGTAATGGGTGGCGTTGCTCACGCTGCCCGTCACTTTGCCGCCTTGCGACTCGATATACGTCTGCAGTTCTTTGCGATTCTTGAAATGGTGAACGTCGCCTGTCACCACGAACGTCAGTCCTTCGCACAGCTGTCCAGCCGCCTCCTGTCTGCTTTCCTGCAGGTGCAGGCGTTCCAGCAGGTGTTCTGTGGCTTTGTAGTTCGCTTCCTGACGGAACCAACCGACCACAGCCGACGATTTCTCTGGACCGATATTGGGGATATGGGAGAAGAACGCAGGATCTTCCACCGTTGCTGCTTTCTCCATCAATTCGCGGAAAGGATAGGCAGCCAGCAGACGTTTGCATACATCAATGCCGCATAGTGGAATACTCAGTCCGTACATCAGCTTCTGGGCCTCAACAGTACGTGCCTGTTCTATGGCTTGCATCAGGTTACGAGCAGATTTCTCGCCGAAACCTTCTAAAGCTGCTATCTGAAGGGCGTATTTGCCCAAATCCATGATGTCGGCATACTCGCTGATCCAGCCCTGATTGATGAACTTCGAGAGTGTTTGTTCTGAGATACCGTCGATATCAAGTGCCTCTTTCGAGACGAAACGGGCGAATTTCTTCAGTTGCTTGGCAGGACAGGCGTCGTTCGTGCAATGGAGCGAACGGGTGCCGCTTTCGCTGGTGGTTACTTCCGTCTCACTGCCACAGACCGGACAATGGGTGGGAATCACGAAGTCGCCCACCGTCTGCTCCACCTTGATGACTTTAGGGATGATCTTATTGGCTTTGATGACAGAGAGGCGTGTGCCTGGACCGCCCATACCTAACCGTTCACATTCGCTGATGTTACAGAGAGAAGCACGACGGACGGTCGTTCCTTCCAGTTCAACAGGACGGAAGATGGCGACTGGCGAGATGGTGCTGGCAGCACACGACCACTCCACCTCTTCCAGCTCTGTCTGGGCAGCCTCGTCCTGCCACTTGAAAGCGTAGCCTGCACGGGTGGCATGATGGCCCGTCACAGAACCCGTCTGGGCGTAGGCAGTATCGTCGTAGCAAATGACGAGTCCATCCACAGGGAAGGGATTTTGGCGCGAAGTCACCTTCTCCGTCCAGCGGTCTATGCTTTGGTTCACATTTTCCAGCGTAGGATGTTCGATGCATTCGTGTTCCACGCTCTTCATGCCCTGCTGCTGCAGCCAGTCCATGCGTGCGCCCCACGTCGGGATGTCGTTCTCTATATATACTAAGGTAAAGGGAATCCATTGGATATGGCGTGTTTTCACTTCGTTCACGTCCTTCAGCGACAGCGATCCTGACGCCAAGTTGCGTGGGTTGGCAAAGTCCGAATCCGTCTCCATGAGGAACTGGTTGAAGTCATCGTAGGAGATGACAGCCTCGCCACGAATCACTACATGTCCGCTGTAGGGGATGCGTTGGGGAATTCCCTCGATGGCACGAGACAGGTGGGTGATATTCGTGCCTTCGTGTCCGTTGCCACGTGTCACCACCTTCGTCAGCTTACCTCCGTCGTAGGTCACTACCAGCGTCAGGCCGTCCAGTTTCCACGAAATCCAGATAGGTCGTCCTTCTGCCCATTTCACCAGCTCAGCTGGCTGTTTGGTCTTTGCCAGCGAGAGTGCTGCAAACTCGTGGGCCTCACGCTGTCCGGCAATCTGGTCTTCCGACACCTTCTGCGTAGGACTGTCCTCCAGCACCACGCCAGTCTCTTCCTCCAGCCGTTTCAGTTCATCGAACTGAGCGTCCCATTCGTAGTCGCTCATCAGTTCGCCCTGCCCGTTGTAATAGGCGTCGGCGGCTCGGTTCAGTCCGTCCACCAACTCCCTCATTCGTTGTGCTGTCTCTGGATTTGCCATATCGTTTATTCCTTCGAGGATTGGTCGTTTTGCAAGGCACGTGCGTAGCATTCGCGACACAGCGGTTCATATTCCTTCGTCTCGCCCAGCATCACCTGGCGGTCTCCTTCCACGATGCGGTGGCTCACGTATGCCAGCGAGCCACAGCGCACACAGATGGCGTGCACCTTCGTCACATCGTCTGCGATAGCCAGCAGTTTCGGCATCGGTCCGAACGGCACCCCTTTGAAGTCCAGGTCCAGTCCAGCCACGATGACACGCACACCACGCTGTGCCAGTTCGTTGCACACACCCACGATACCTTCGTCGAAGAACTGCGCCTCATCCACACCGATGACGTCGCTGTCACCAGCCAGCAGGAGGATGCTCTGCGACGAATCCACAGGCGTCGAGACGATGGAGTTGCCTTCGTGCGACACCACCTCCTCCTCGCTGTAGCGTACGTCGATGCTTGGCTTGAAGATTTCCACTTTCTGTTTGGCAAACTGGGCACGTCGCATCCGTCGAATCAGTTCCTCCGTCTTTCCAGAGAACATCGACCCGCAGATCACCTCCACGCGTCCTCGGCGAGTCATCTCGCCCCCACCTCTATATGATAATTCAGACATATTGTTGTTATTTAGTGCTGCAAAGTTAAGTATTTTTTTTGAAACCACAAAAAAACGACAAAAAAAGTCTCACTTGTAAATTCCTGTGTTTGCTTGCAGATTGTAATAAAGAAAAAAACAGGAAAAACACTTTTTGATGTTTGCAGTTCTTTCAGAGCCTTGTGTGCTAAGTACGATGCCTTGCCTTTAAGAGCAAGCTCCTACGTCAAGCCATAGTCCTTATCACATAACTTCGTTATTACAAACATCAAAAAGCAAAAACACCGTTCCGCTGCGCTTCACTAAAAAAGGCTGCGCATGGAGAAAATTGGTTTTTGAGGTTTTTGTTTAAATCTAAACACAGGGCTTTGCAGGTGAGCCGATTTGGATCACCTTTCGTGTATTCAGATGTTGAGGATTTTGTAGCCAAATCCCTAAATTTATACCAAATTTGGTGAATGAACTCACTAAATTTCATATAAATTTGGTGAATTGAGGGGTAAGAAGCAGAGAGGAATCCCAGCGTGGGGACTCCTCTCTACCTTAATTTATATATGTCGTCTGTTGGCTTAAAGAAAAATCATCTAACTTTTTTCAGGGAAGTGATGCTTTTATTTATAGTATGCTGTTCGAATATGTGCACAAAGTTACGAATTTATTTTGTAATATGCAAACAATTATAAAGAAAGTTTTTGTCGGGCGCAGAATTTAACACTTAATGTTAAATATAGGCCTTTAAAAAGTAGTGTTAAGGCAAAAGTCCAGTTTGTGTTAAGACTTAGCCAACTTTCTCTTAAGGCAAAATTTCGTAAGTCTTAAGGCAAAATTTATTTTCGGTTATGCAAGGTGGAGATAGCAGTTAACAGAGAATATTAAACCACAACCCTGATTCAGGGGGCTGCTTAGCACGCACCGACACACCGACATTTGGCTTTTCCTTTTTCTACAAGACACACTTGACCTTTCACCTTTCACCCTTTCATTTGCAATTTGCGTTTGTGTTTCCAACGCACTTACAAACTTCACATTATTTATCAATGGGGAAACCAACAGCATATCTTTTCACCGATAAAAACAATAAGCTACCCCAATGGCTGGTAAAAGCAAACTGGAATATGATGGTGAGATATATGACAACTTCGTTTTTAGGAGATGAACTGATAGGCGTTGAGACAATGAGTGTAGAGCAGCATGACTTACTCGTATCATCGCCAGAACGTGCATTTCTTGAGTGCTTGAACTTACCAGACGCTTCTTCTTTCCTGTTAGACCTTTATTACATCATGGAGGGGCTGACGACTTTGCGACCTGAATTGCTACAGGTTTTGTTGGAAGTTTGCTCTTCTCATAAAGTAAAACGTTTATTCCTCTATATGGCAGAGAAAGCAAACCATCCCTGGTTGAAAGCTCTAAAAAAAGAAAACATAGACATTGGGACATCAAGGCTTATGATCACGCCGACAGGAAAAAACATAAAAAAGTACAACATGACCATCTCTAAAGAACTTGCAGAATATGAATGAGAAACTAAAATCAAACGTTTATGCTCAAAAGGTGGAATTGCTCCTACGCCTGATTCCGATTATTATGGAAGAAGGAGTATTTATGAATCATTTGCACCAAGTCTGATTGACCAACGAGAGGCGATGAAGAATCAATTCTCTGGAATGACAGAAATCCCATTTACTTACGAAGAATTTGAAGAAACTCGTGCAAAACTCATTTCGGATGTCAAGTCTCTCGTGACAGAAGAAGATAAGAAGTTTCTGATTAGTTTCGAATCAGGACAGCCGGAATGGGACGGATATGAATTTGATTATTTCAAGGATTATCCATCTGTGCAATGGAAGTTGCTCAACTTGAATAAACTTGCAAAGCAAAATCCCCAAAAGTTAGGTTCTGCGTCAATTTGGGTGGTAATTCCAGTTCCACTTCATGCCACTATAAAGAAGTTTTGCTCTCAGGACATCGGCCTTAGCCCTGTTGAACATAC
>CAJOHO010000004.1 GCA_905234555.1 uncultured Bacteroidaceae bacterium | reverse complement strand
TGTGGCCAGATTAGGGTTGATGTCTGCAAGTTTTGAGATATTGTAATTCATAACAGCAAATCTTTATTGACAAAACGCAGAATCAGATATTATTATTGTGACAATACAAGGTTTTTAGGCTTGAAAAGCCGGGGTTTTTGCTCACAAAAGTATGTGATGGCTCTACTAAGAGACAAAGATTCGAGGTGGATAATTTTATCTGGGAGCGTGCTCACAAGGAAAAATTATCCACCTTGAATCTTATAAGGACTGAAAGTCCGACACATACTGACGTGAGTGTTTTTATGGTTTTTGTGTAAACACAGGGGTTTGTAGGTGACCCTTTTATTTTTTTCGTTTTTTGCGAGGTGTGGTGTCGATTTCTTCGAAGAAACGCTTGGCGGGCGCCTCTGTTGGGGTTGCGGCATACTTGCGGACGAAATCGAAGTCAAGCTGCTTCCGATAGAGGTTTGCATGTGCCACACGGATGCGGATGCGGTCGCCCAGCGTAAACTTGTGATGGGTCTTGCGTCCCACCAGACAGAAGTTGCGATCATCGAAGTCGAAAGGTTCGTCAGCCAGGAAACGCACAGCAATGAATCCTTCGCAGCGGTTCTCCTCAATTTCAGCATAAATGCCCATATCGGTCACGCCACTGACTTTGGCATCGAACTCCTGCCCTATCTTGTCTGCCATAAACTCCACCTGCTTGTACTTGATGCTGGCTCGCTCCGCATTGGCAGCCACCTGTTCCATATCGGAGGAGTGGTCGCAAAGCGCTTCATACTTCTGTTGACTGGCACTCTTTCCACCCTGCGCATAACGGGTGAGCAGACGGTGAACCATCAGGTCGGGATAACGACGGATGGGTGAGGTGAAATGGGTGTAGTAGTCGAAGGCAAGTCCGTAGTGCCCAATATTGAAAGTGCTGTATCGTGCCTTCATCATGGCACGAACAGAAACCATCTGCACCAGTTCCTCGTAGGGCTTTCCCTTTACTTCGCCCAACATCTTGTTGATGCTCTTCGCCACATCTTTCTTCGAACCTGTGGTGCGAACCAAGTGGCCGAAACGCGATACGTACTTGCTGAGGTTCTCCAGTTTGTTGGGGTCTGGCAGGTCGTGTACACGATAAGGCAGCACCTTTGCCTTCTCACCTTTCTTCACTCTGCCCACACTCTCAGCCACCGTTCGGTTTGCCAGCAGCATGAACTCCTCGACGAGTTTGTTGGCATCTTTCTGACGCTTGAAGTAAACACTCAGCGGCTTGCCTTTCTCATCAATTTCAAAACGCACTTCTTCGTGATCGAAATCGATGGCTCCATCCTTGAAACGAGCGGCACGCAACTTCTTCGCCATACGGTTCAGCACCACTAAATCCTCCTTGAAAGCCTCAACAGGGGGCGGCACGGACCCTCCCCCGACCCCTCCACAAGGGAGGGGAGTAGTTACTCCATCAATGGATTGAGATTCAGACTGAGAAGGTATATACTCCTCCCCCTTGTGGGGAGGTTGGGAGGGGGTCAGTAAATCTTCGGGAGAGGCTTCGCCCAACTGCTCAAACAATGTCTGCACTTCCTCGTAAACAAAGCGGCGATTGCTGCGAATGACGGTGTGGACAATGCGATGACGCAGCACCTCAGCGTCCTCGTTCATCTCAAAGATGACGGAGAAAGCCAGTTTGTCCTCGTCGGGACGCAGGGAGCAGATATAGTTGCAGAGTCGTTCGGGCAACATCGGTACGGTGCGATCGACCAGATAAACGGACGTGGCACGCGACTGCGCCTCTTTGTCGATGACGCTGCCTTCTGTCACATAGTGCGACACATCGGCGATATGCACACCTACCTCGTAGAGCTTGCTGTTCGCAGACTTCTTCCCAGGAATCTCACGGATGGAAAGGGCATCATCGAAGTCCTTGGCATCACGAGGGTCGATGGTGAAGGTGGTAACATCGCGATAATCCTCACGACGGGCAATCTCCTCGGGTGTGATACCAGGATCAATGTTGTTGGCAGCTGCCTCCACGTTCTTCGGGTATTTATAAGGAAGGCCGAACTCAGCCAGGATGGCATGCATCTCCGTCTCGTTCTCACCGCTGGCACCCAGCACCTCCACCACCTGTCCGATGGGGTTACGGGCACGTTCGGGCCACGAAGTGACCTTCACCGTCACCTTGTCGCCGTTCTTGGCTCCTTTAAGTTGGTTGAGCGGGATGAGGATGTCATGAGGCAGCGTACCTTCGGGCGAAATCAGGAAAGCCGCTTCCTTAGCTATCTGGATGACACCAATGTAGGGTTTCTCGTTGCGCTGAAGAATCTCCACCACCTGTCCGTGCAGCTTCTGCGAACCACGACGTTTGGCAAAGAGACTGACACGAACTTTATCGCCTGGCAGAGCATGAAGCGTGTCTTCGTCATAGACGCTGATGCCCACGCCATCGGGAAGATCCACGAAGTTGCGTCCACCGCTGGTGCGGTTGAAGATACCTTCACAGAGCTGCTCGTGTCCGTTGTAAGAAATGTCGCCGTCTTCGTTGCGCACAATCTCATCGTTCGCCAGCATCTCGTTCAGCACGTCGATGCAGAGCATTTTCAGCGGATGGGTATTGAGTTTGAGTGACTTGAACAGCGTACGCAGGGCGAAATATTCGCCTGGTCGGTTGCTCAGATAGGTCTCAATGGTCAGTCGCAGGTCAGCTTTTGTAAGATGCGAACGCGATTTTTCTTTTTTCGATTTAGCCATCAGATAACAGGTGTATATGTTTTGTAATATGTACAAGTTTCGGATGTTAACAAAAACATCAAAAACCCTTTCATTGTTTTCAATCTTTACAAGATTTGCGTCTGCTGCTGATGCTGTCTGCCTGTAAGTAAACTTAAGTCAGCCATCACCAGCCCCATACGCAGCATTACATGCTTTGAAATCAATGAAAGCAAAAACACCGTTACGCTACGCTCCACTAAAAAATGGCTGCGCATTGTGAGAAATCGGTTTTTTAGCCCGAAGGGCGATGTTTTTGCCAGCATGAAGGCTGTGTTTTGGAACAAAACCGTACTGGGCTTCTGGACTGTGCGAGAGCTTGCTCTTAGGCACAAGGACGGAAGAACAGAACGTTGGGCCGAAGGCCACAGCCGTCATGGTGGTGTTTTTATTGTTTTTTTCACTATTAGATTAACTTACGAAAGTTGATTTATATGTTTTGTTTTGGTATTGTATTGTTAATGTTTGCCTGCTAATTTAGGCATTTTTCCTGATAAAATGTGTTTCCTGAAAGAGAAAATAGAGAAAAGTGGCGAAAAATTGCTATCTTTGCACAAAAATTAGATATTTTGTCAAGCAGAAATGGAAAAACCCATCAAAATATTGATTACAGGCGCCAGTGGTTTCATTGGCAGTTTTCTGTGTGAAGAAGGTCTGAACCGAGGCTTTCAGATATGGGCTGGCATGCGAGGCACTTCGTCGAGCCGTTGGCTGAAAGACGAACGCCTTCAGTTCCAGACCCTCGACCTGACCCAACGTGAGGTTTTGCGTTCGCAGTTGGAGGCTTTCCGCAAGGAACACGGTGCATGGGATATCGTGATTCATGCTGCCGGTGCGACCAAATGTCTGAAACAGCGTGATTTCGACCGCAACAACTTCGACTGTACGGTGAATCTGGTGGAAACGCTGCGCGAAACAGACATGCAACCCCAGCTGTTCGTCTATGTCAGCAGTCTGAGTGTGCTGGGTGCCATCCGCGAGAAGGACTATTCGGAGATGGTGGCTGAAGACACACCCCAGCCCAACACCGCCTACGGACGTAGCAAAGTGAAGAGCGAAGAATACCTGCGTTCTTTGGGAACGACCTTCCCCTACGTCATCTTCCGTCCGACAGGCGTCTATGGGCCTCGTGAACGGGATTATTTCCTGCAAGTGAAGAGCGTGAAGCAGCATATCGACTTTGCGGTAGGTTACAAGAAGCAGGAAATCACCTTCGTGTATGTGGCAGACCTGGTGGGTGCCATCTATGCCGCCATCGAAAAAGCTCAGAAAGGCGAGGAGGCTCAGATTCTGCAACATATCTATCATGTGAGCGACGGACAGTCATATTCTTCACGGGCTTTCAGCGACTACATTCAGGAGTTCCTGGGCGTGAAGCACGTGCTGCACATCAAGGCTCCGCTGTGGTTCCTGCGTTGCGTCTGTGCCGTTTCGGGTGGAATTGCCAAGCTGACGAAGAAACCCTCTACGCTCAACGGCGACAAATACAAGATTCTGAGTCAGCGGAACTGGAACTGCGACATCACGCCTCTGCGTCAGGAACTGGGCTACGAGCCTCAGTGGCCTCTTGAACGTGGTACACGAGCTGCCATCGAGTGGTACAAGAAGGAAGGGTGGATCTAGTCCGGATTTACGGATTTAAGAATTTACGGATTTGCGGAATCAAAGATTCTGAGGTTAAAGAAGATTTATTGGATTTTAAGAATCAATGCAATACATTAAGAAACTATTTGAGAGAGAGAGCGAAAACGGTATGCTCAGCGTGGAAGTGATTACGCTGATCTATGTGGCGATTACGACGGTGATGACCATCATCTGGTGGGACGGTATCAATAACCCTCGCGACATGATTGCCTGGCGAATTGGTGTTGTGGCGTATATCGTGCTTGCCAACTACATCTATCATTTCCGACCCAGCCGAGCCATGATGCTGATGCGTATGGTGCCGCTACTGCTATGCCTCATCAACTGGTATCCAGAGACCTACGAGTTCTGTAAGCAGTTTGATTATCAGGACCATGTGTTTGCGAAGATTGACTGGAGCATCTTTGGTTGCCAGCCCAGCATCGAGTTCAGCAGGAATATGTCGTCAGTCTTCTGGAGCGAAGCCTTCAATCTGGGCTACTATTCCTATTTCTATATGATGATTGCCGTGCTGTTGTTCTACTTCGTGGCACGTTACAGCGATTTCCAACGGGCTTCCTTCATCTTCCTTGCCAGCTTCTTCCTGTTCTACTTCATCTTTGAGTTCTTCCCTGTGGCAGGTCCTCAATACTATTATTGCGCCTTGGGAGAAGAAGCAGCCAAGAACCCCGTATTCCCTGAAATGCATCATTATTTCCGCGACCATACAGAAATTCTGCCCATCGACGTGAGAGGCATCTTCAGCAAGCTGGTGCTGATGGCTCAGGAGACAGGCGAACGTCCGACGGCAGCTTTCCCCAGCAGTCACGTCGGTATGTCCACCATCTGCATGATTCTGGCTTGGCAGACGCGCAACCGCCTGCTGTTCTGGATCTGCATACCATTCTGGATTCTGCTGTTCTTCGCTACCGTCTATGTGAAAGCTCACTATGCCATCGACACCGTCACAGGCCTCTTCGTCGGCTTTGCCTTCTTCTTCCTGACGCAATGGCTCTATCCTTACGCCAAAAACGCGTTCCGACTGAAGAACTGACAATCCATACATCACTAACACCTTTCACACCCAGTGCCTTTTCATCGCGACATACAAACGCTGCTGGCGCCTACCGGTGAGGCGAAAGTCCTGATGCTTCTCTTGCTGGAGCATGAGGCGGGTCTGACCACCACACAGGTGTTGATGGGAGAAGCCGATGGTCTGTCGCCTAAGGTGAAGACAGCCCTTGAAGCCAAAGCCAGACGAGTGGCAGACGGCGAACCCATCCAGTATGTGCTGGGCGAAACGCAGTTCTGTGGGTTACGAATAGGTGTGGAACCTGGTGTCCTGATTCCCCGTCCTGAAACAGAAGAACTGGTGAGGTGGGCGGCGAAACAGATACAGGAAGCTTCTGAACAAACAGGAGAACCGACCGCTCTGCGGATGCTGGATCTGTGCACAGGCAGCGGATGTATTGCGTTAGCGCTGAAAAGCCTGTTCCCACAAGCAGAAGTTCTGGCGGTAGATGTGTCGGAAGAAGCGCTGAGAATTGCCAGTAGTAACGCCAAACTACTCGGACTGGATGTCACTTTCCTGCAGACTGATGTGCTGCAACCTTCAGCTGGCGATGAAACGAAGGCGTTTTTAGACCTCATCGTTTCCAATCCGCCTTACGTCTGTCAGAGTGAGGAGGAGCAGATGGAACCGAATGTGCTGGAACACGAACCTCACCTCGCACTCTTTGTTCCTGACGACGATCCGCTTCGCTTCTACAAAGCCATCGCCCGTCACGGACAACGGTTATTGAAGCAGGGAGGAAGGCTCATGCTGGAACTGAATCCACGCTTTGCCGACGAAACTGCCAACCTCCTGGAACAATCCGGTTATTCCGATATCATCATCCGCCAAGACGCTTTTGGCAAACAAAGAATGATCTCTGCCACATGGAACCACAGCGAAAACCAATGACCGAAGAAGCTGCCTTGGTGCGACTCTCGACGAAATGCGTGACAACAGAATACTGCTTGTCGGACATACGCAGGAAGATGCAGCGGTGGCTCTTGCCCGAAGGGGCAGAAGAGCGCATCCTGCAACGGCTGCAGGACGAACGGTTCGTGGATGAGAGCCGTTATGCCCACGCCTTTGTTCGCGACAAGTCCCGCTACAACCGCTGGGGCGAACGGCGCATCGAGTTTGAACTGCGCAAGAAAGGCATCAGCAACGAGGATATCAAGGATGCGCTCACAGAACTGCAGGATGACGAAGAAAACGACGAACGCCTCATCGCTCTGCTGCGTCAGAAAGCAAAAACCGTCAAAGCCCGCAACGACTACGAACTGATGATGAAACTCCTGCGGTTTGCGGCTCAGCGTGGTTTCACCTCCGAACAAGTGCAACGCTGCCTAAAGAAAGCAATTAACAAAGAATTCGACGATGAAGCGTAACGAACAAGACTCTGAACGATGAAGATACGTGATATAGATTTTGGCAACCGACCCGTTTTCCTGGCACCCATGGAAGACGTGACCGACCCTGCGTTCCGACTGCTCTGCAAGGAGTTTGGGGCCTCGATGGTCTATAGCGAATTTGTGAGTGCCGATGCGCTCATCAGGAGCGTGAACCGTTCGCTGGAGAAAATCCGTGTGAACGATACCGAACGTCCGGTGGCAGTCCAGATTTACGGACGCGACGTAGAGTCGATGGTGGAGGCAGCACGAATTGTGGAGGCAGAAGCCCGTCCCGATGTGCTGGACATCAATTTTGGCTGCCCTGTCAAGAAAGTGGCAGGCAAAGGTGCTGGTGCCGGTATGCTGCGCAATCCGGAGCTGATGCTGGAGATTACACGAGCCGTGGTACAAGCAGTTCGGATTCCTGTCACCGTCAAGACACGCCTGGGATGGGATTGCAACAACCTCATCATCACCGATCTGGCAGAACAACTGCAAGACTGCGGCATCGAAGCCTTAACCATTCACGGACGTACTCGCAGCCAGATGTACACAGGCTGTGCCGACTGGACGCTCATTGGCGAAGTGAAACACAATCCGCGTATTCATATTCCTATTATAGGGAATGGCGACATCGACTCTCCCCGGCGTGCTGCCGACGCCTTCGAACGCTACGGAGTGGATGCCGTGATGGTGGGCAGAGCTACCTTCGGACAGCCTTGGATCTTCCGCGAAATCCGCACTTATCTCGATACAGGACGGATGCCCGACGATATGGACAACGCCTGGAAGCTCGATGTGCTTCGTCGTCAGATTCGCGAGAGTGTGGCTTGCTCCATGAACCGGACAGACTGCCCACGCAAGGCAACAGAGTTGGGTGGCATCATCCATGTGCGTCGTCATCTGGCTTCTTCACCCTTGTTCAAGGGTATTCCCGATTTCCGCCAGACCCGCATCCGGATGTTGAGAGCAGAAAGCATGGATGAGTTGTTTGCTGTCCTCGACGAGGCTTCCAAACGTCTTCTCTGACCCTCTTTTTCCACTTTTTCGGGCATTCTTTGGGCTTTATAACAATTTTTCACGCTTCCCGTACGGAGAATCAGCGAAATAAACCGTAACTTTGCAAAGTTTTTGAATAAAAACTCAAAATTTAAAAACTTAAAAACTCACCAATGGATAAATTGAGCTATGCGCTGGGACTGGGAATCGGTCAGCAGCTGCGTCAAATGGGATTGAAAGATACGCTGGTCATCGAAGACTTCGCACAGTCAGTAAAAGATATGCTGGAAGGCAACGAACTGAAAGTAAAAAGTTCGGAAGCGCAGGGAATCGTGAGTGCCTTCTTTGCGGAACAGGAAAAGAAACTGCGTTCCGAAAAGGCAAAACAGGGTAAGCAAGCCTTGGAAGAAGGTCGTGTGTTCCTTGCCAACAACGCCAACCGTCCTGGTATCATCACCACCAAGAGCGGTCTGCAGTATGAAGTGCTGAACGAAGGTACGGGCAAGAAGCCAAAGGCAACCGATAAGGTGCGTTGCCACTACGAAGGTACGCTGATCAACGGACAGGTGTTCGACTCCAGCTACAAGCGCAACGAACCAGCTGTGTTCGGTTTGAATCAGGTTATTGCCGGCTGGACGGAAGGTGTTCAGCTCATGAGCGAAGGTGCCAAATACCGCTTCTATATTCCTTATCTTTTAGGTTACGGTGAAAGCGGTGCAGGCGATATGATTCCTCCCTACGCTACCCTCATCTTCGATGTAGAACTGCTCGAAGTGCTTTAAACTTGAGTGTACCTCGTGGTTTTCCACGAGGAATCCCGAAAACATTAACAACAACTATAACCAACTAAAAACAATCAAAACAAAAATGAAAAAAATTGCATTCTTTGCAGTCGCTCTGGCTGCAGTAATGATGGTTTCTTGCGGAAAGAAAAGCAGCGCTTCATCTGAAGCTGTGTTTGAAGAGAAAACAATGGAAGACGACTCTCTGGCTTACATCTTCGGACGTCTCCAGGGTGACGGTTTCCGCACATACGTGATGCAGATGGGTCAGCCTCTGCAGTTCGATTGCAAGATCGACTCTATCTACATGAATGACTTCATCCGTGGTCTGAATAGCGGTACGACTGCAAACCTCGACTCCGCTGAACTCGCATACGCCAAGGGTTATCTCCTGGCTCAGCTCATCAACAACATGAGCGAAGGTCTGTCTCGTGAAGTATTCGCTGACGACTCCACCAAGATGCTGCGTGCTGAAAATATCTTTGCCGGATTCATCGAGTCTCTGCAGCCTACTAACGAGAAGCCTGAAGAGCACCAGAAGGCAATGGAAGCATTCAACCAGCGTTTCAACGCTCGCATGCAGGCCGTTCAGGACGCTAAGATGGAGAAGGAATTTGGCGACTACAAGAAGCAGAACGAAGCTTACCTCAAGGAGAATGGCAAGAAGGAAGGTGTGACAACCCTCAAGAGCGGTGTGCAGTACAAGGTGCTGACTGCTGGTGACGGTGCCCTGCCAACCGACTCTACAACCGTGAAGGTTCTCTATGAAGGAAAGACCATCGACGGCAATGTGTTCGACAGCTCTGAGAAGCACAACAACGAACCATTCGAAATCAGCATGAAGAACCCATCTGTTATCCCAGGTTGGGTAGAGGTTCTGAAACTGATGCCAGCAGGTTCGAAGTGGGAAGTAACCATTCCTCAGGATCAGGCTTACGGTTCTCGTCAGCCAAGTCCCGACATCAAGCCATTCTCTACACTCGTGTTCACCATCGAAGTACTTAAATAATTAAGAACTTATAACTAAGTCATCTCTCTCCCCTCTTTCGGAGGGGATGGGGGAGGCTTCAAAAAACTTAACCCTATGAGAAAGTTCATTGCATTGGCTTCACTGGCGTTAGCGTTCTTCGTCGCAGCTCCAGCTATGGCGCAGACACTCACCAAGTCACAGAAAGCCCTTGAGAAAGAACAGGCCAAGATTGCTCAGAAGGCCCAGAAAGAAGCCGACAAGGTAGCTGCCAAGGCTGCAAAGGAAACTGAGAAGATCAACAAGCAGGCAACCAAGGACGCTGAAAAGGCTGCTAAGAAGCAAGCTGAAAAGGTTGAGAAGGAAGCTAAGAAGCAAGCTGAAAAGGCTGCTGCCAAAGCTGAAAAGGAAGCCAAGAAGGCTGCCAAGGAAGCTGAGAAGAAGGCTGTAAAAGAAGCTGAGAAAGCTGCTAAGAAAGCCGAGAAGGAAGCTGAAAAGGCTGCTAAGAAGGCTGAGAAAGAGGCGCTGAAGGCTACTGAGAAGAATGCCAAGAAGATGGAGAAGGCTGCCGACAAGCTGAACAAAGCTACGGAGAAGGCAGAGAAAGCTGCCAAGCAGATCGTGCCCGTTCCCACCGTTCCTGCCATTCAGCCGAAGACCGACGGAACCACTGGTGCCACTCCTTCAGAGCAAAAAAAAACTCCAATAAGGAAGCCGACACCCAGCATTAGCAACACGGCTGACACCGTTGCCTACTTCCTCGGCATCTATCAGTCTTCCGGTCTGAAACCCTACATGCAGCAGCAACTGGGTGTGGATACGACCTATATGGCTGACTTCATCGAGGGCATCTATGCACAGCTCGATGTGGATCCAGCCGACAAAGCCTTCCATGCCCGTCAGGCTGGTATGCAGGTAGGACAGCAGATTCAGCAGATGGCCGAGAACGTCTCCAAGGATATTCTCTTTGCCGACAAGGGCGAGAAAGCCGACGTGCGTCTCCTCACGGCAGGTATCGTCGAGGGACTGACCGGCACCAACGCCATCAGTTCTCAGGACGCTATGACCAAGTTCAACCAGATTGCTGAGAAGCGTCGTGCCGAGAAGGACGAAATCGAGAACGGTCCGAACCGAAAAGCCGGCGAAGAGTTCCTGGCTCAGAACAAGAGCAAGGACGGTGTAGTGACGCTGCCCAGCGGACTGCAGTACAAAGTGCTGACCAAGGGTAAGGGTGCCACTCCGAAAGCAACGGATCGTGTGAAGGTGAACTACGAAGGTCACCTCATCGACGGCACAGAGTTCGACAGCTCCTACAAGCGCAACGAACCTGCCACCTTTGGTGTGAACCAGGTAATCAAGGGTTGGACAGAAGCCCTCTGCCTCATGCCCGTCGGTTCCAAGTGGGAACTCTACATCCCTCAGGAACTCGCCTACGGCTCACGCAAAACAGGCAACATCCCTCCCTACTCTACCCTGATTTTCACCGTTGAACTTCTCGACATCGTGAAATAACCGTTCCAGTTTGGAAATTTGTCATCAGAGAGTGTCAAAATGTGCTTTTTGACACTCTCTTTTTCGTTTTTTTGAACAAATGTTATCCAAATGGTGCTTTTTTTGACAAAAAATGCACGATTAAATAAAAAAAGTTGTAAATTTGCTACTCATTTCGAGCAAAAAGCAACAAAATATGGAAAAAATAGACAAACTGGATAAGCAAATCATGGACATTATCGCCAATAATGCCCGTATTCCTTTTAAAGACGTAGCGACAGCCTGTGGCGTATCACGTGCTGCCATCCACCAACGTGTTCAGCGACTCATCGACATGAACGTCATCGTGGGTTCCGGCTATCATGTAAATCCCAAAAGTCTGGGCTACAACACCTGCACCTATGTCGGAATCCGACTGGAGAAAGGCTCCATGTACAAGCGTGTGGTAGATGAGATGAAGGGAATCCCCGAAATCGTGGAGTGCCACTACACCACTGGTCCCTACTCCATGCTTATCAAGCTGTATGCACGCGACAACGAACAGCTGATGGATCTGCTGAACAACAAGATTCAGGGCATTCAAGGTGTTGACTCCACAGAAACCCTCATCTCCCTCGAACAAAGCATCAAGAAAGAGGTGCCCATCAGCATCATTGAAGCGTGAAGAGACAAAACTCAAAAACTTAAAAACTTAACCCTCGGTTCCCCTGTTTGGAATCGAGGTTTTTTGTAATCCTTTTTCTACGAAAAAGAAGCAAAAACACAGATAAAAAACCAGGTTTTTAAGACAAACTCGCAAAGTTGGGAAAAATAGTGGTTCAACAGGGCATTTTTCTGGCAAAACATTTCTTCAATTCAGGATTTTTTCGTACCTTTGTAACGTAAAACCAAAGAAACAAGATGAACGAATTGAACGAGAATCGTTATAACGACGAATCTGAGGAAATCCTGGGCGAAGCCGCAGATTATTCTGCGAGTAATATTCAGGTATTAGAGGGACTCGAAGCTGTGCGCAAACGCCCGGCTATGTATATCGGAGACATCAGCGAGAAAGGTCTTCACCACCTGGTTTATGAGGTGGTGGATAACTCCATCGACGAGGCGCTGGCTGGTTTCTGTACCCACATCGAAGTAACTATTAATGAGGATAACTCCATCACCGTACAGGACAACGGTCGTGGTATTCCTGTCGATATGCACGAGAAGGAACACCGTTCCGCTCTCGAAGTCGTGATGACTGTGCTCCACGCCGGCGGTAAGTTCGACAAAGGCTCCTACAAGGTCAGCGGTGGTCTGCACGGTGTAGGTGTAAGCTGTGTGAACGGTCTGTCCACGAAGATGATCTCACAGGTGTTCCGCGACGGAAAGATTTATCAGCAGGAATACCGTCAGGGTAAGCCCCAGTACGACGTCAAGGTGGTGGGCGAAACCGAACTGCGCGGAACACGTCAGCAGTTCTGGCCCGACAACACCATCTTCATCACCACTACTTATAAGTACGACATCCTTGCCAACCGTATGCGTGAACTGGCGTTCCTCAATGCCGGCATCACCATCACGCTCACCGACCTGCGTCTGGACAAGAACGCAGAGGCAGGCATCGAAGGCATCCGTCAGGACAAGTTCTACTCCGAAGGAGGTCTGCGCGACTTCGTCCGCTATCTGGACTCTACACGCACCCACCTCTTCGACGATGTGGTCTATCTCAACACCGAGAAGCAAGGTACACCTATCGAGGTGGCCATCATGTACAACACCTCTTATTCTGAGAACCTCCACTCCTACGTCAACAATATCAACACCATTGAGGGTGGTACCCACCTTCAGGGTTTCCGCACAGCCTTGACCCGCGTGCTGAAGAAATATGCCGACGACAACAAGATTACCGAGAAGCTGGAAAAGCAGCATATCGAAATCTCTGGTGAGGACTTCCGCGAAGGACTCACAGCTGTTATCTCTGTGAAAGTGGCTGAGCCTCAGTTCGAAGGACAGACCAAGACCAAGTTGGGTAACTCCGAAGTCGCTGGTGCTGTGCAGCAGGCTGTAGGTGAGGCGCTGAGCTACTATCTGGAGGAACACCCCAAGGAAGCCAAGCTCATCGTCGATAAGGTGGTACTTGCAGCCACCGCACGTGTGGCAGCCCGTAAGGCTCGTGAGAGCGTGCAACGCAAGAACCCGATGACGGGTGGCGGACTGCCAGGCAAGCTTGCCGACTGCTCCGACCGCGATCCTGCTAACTGCGAGATGTTCATTGTCGAGGGAGACTCTGCAGGCGGTTCAGCCAAGCAGGGACGCGACCGTCACTTCCAGGCCATTCTGCCGATCCGTGGTAAGATCTTCAATGTGGAACGTGTGATGTGGCACAAAGCCTTCGAACACGAAGAAGTGAACAACATCATCCAGGCACTGGGTGTTCGTTTCGGTCTCAACCCCGAAGACAACAAAGAAGCCAACTACGAGAAGTTGCGTTACTACAAGACCATCATCATGGCGGATGCCGATGTCGATGGTGCACACATCGCAACCCTCATCATGACCCTATTCTTCCGCTTCATGCCGCAGCTCATTCGCGACGGACGCCTCTACATCGCCAATCCCCCACTCTACAAGTGCACGAAGGGTAAGATTAGCGAATACTGCTACGACGACGTAGCCAAGCAGCGTTTCCTCGACCAGTACGGCGACGGCACAGAGACCGGTGCAGGTGTTCACATCCAGCGATACAAAGGTTTGGGTGAAATGAACCCAGAGCAGCTGTGGGAAACCACCATGAACCCTGAGACACGCCTCCTCACCCAGGTCACCATCGAAGATGCAGCCGAAGCCGACTACACCTTCTCCATGCTGATGGGTGAAGACGTAGCACCTCGTCGCGAGTTCATCGAGCGCAACGCCACCTACGCCAACATCGACGCATAACTCTTTGCGCTCAATCTTCAGAGCATAACACCAATCTAAATATATCTTTTTACCGACGGCTCCCAGCACCTTACGATGCATGGGAGCCTTTTTCTTTTTAAATCGCTATGTTTTTCTGCTTACGTCCTGTTATGCAGGGAGTAGTACTTGGCAACCAAAGCGCCGCTGATGTTATGCCACACGCTGAATAGGGCACCAGGGATGGTGGCAAGCGGATAGGCAGCGAAATGCTGAGTGGCCAACGAAGAGGCAAGCCCTGAGTTCTGCATGCCTACCTCGATACTGAGTGCCACAGACTTGGGCTTTGGCAGATGCAGCAGGCGACCTACGAGAAAGCCGATGCCCAGCCCGAGAAGATTATGAATTATGATGACCGCCATGATGAGTAGGCCTGTGGTCATCAGACTGTCAGCATTATGCGATACGATGATGCCGACCACCAGCGTGATCACCACCGACGAGAACGCAGGCAGATAAGGAGTGACACGTTTGGTCAATCTGGGCAGGAAACGTTGGCAGAGCAATCCGCAAACAATGGGTGCAATCACCACATAGACAATACTCAACAGCATACCCAACGTATCGACTTCTACCATCGTACCGGCAAGCACCCACACCAGCAAGGGTGTCAGCAGGGGTGCCAGCAAGGTCGAGGCAGCAGTCATACCGACGGACAACGCCAGGTCGCCCTTTGCCAGATAGGTGATGACGTTCGACGCCGTTCCTCCAGGACAACAGCCCACAAGGATGACGCCGATTGCCAGTTCCTTGGGCAGAGCGAAAGCCCACGTCAGTCCCAGCGCCAGCAACGGCATCACCGTAAACTGTGTCAGGCAGCCGATGAGGATGTCCTTCGGACGGCTCAGCACAACCTTGAAATCCTGCGGCGAAAGCGTCAGTCCCATTCCGAACATGATGACGCCCAGCATGGGATTGATTGCCCACGTATCAATCCACACAAACGATGCCGGCACCAGCAGTGCCAATGCTGCCACCAGCAGCACCAGCACTCCCATCCATCTGGCTATGAAATCACAGACTTTTCTCATTCGTAGCGTTCTTGATCAGAAACTCTGAAGCTCTGTACCTATTCGGCTTTGCCGCCAAACTCGTTGTACGACACGTTTTCGGGTTTCCACTTGTCCTTGGGTGTAGGCTGTTCAGCAGGATGACCGATGGCGATGACGCACATAGGCACGATGGTCTCAGGCAACTTCAATACCTTTGAAACTTCAGCTACACGGTCGTCCATCGGATAGCAGCCAGTCCACACAGCACCCAGTCCGAGGGCGTTGGCTGCCAGCAGGATATTCTCTGTAGCTGCCGAGCAGTCCTGAATCCAGTATTCTTGCGCCTTGCCCTGCAAAGCCTTGTCCAGATTTCCGCAAACCACAATGGCAACACCAGCCTTTGCGATCATGCCTCTGCGACCGGAAAGTTCAGCCAGCTTCGCCTTGTCGGTGACAGCCACAAAATGCCAAGGCTGCTTATTGACGGCTGTTGGTGCAGCCATACCGGCACGAAGCATCGTCTCGATGTCTGCCTTTGAGACAGCCTCATCGGTGTATTGACGGATGCTGGTACGCGTCATAATGTTATTGATAGCGATTTGCGCATCGCTGTTCGATTTCTCTTGGGCTGCGACAGTCATCACGCCCATCATTGCCAAAAGGCATAAAATCATTTTCTTCATCATCGTATAAATTTGTTAGTTGATATGTACTTTTTAGAGGAGAAGTATTGGGGTCTCTTCAAAATTTTGAGGTCGATAACCAGATGACTCTATTTTCTTGTTGTCTAATGAATTTAGGAGTTATGTTGTTTCTGGTTTTCCAATCGGAGTCTCAGGATGCGTCGTACGCTCTGGTTGATGCGCTCCTCGCTGATGTAAGCGTAGTACCATTTGTCGGTATTCGCCATGTGGTAGCCTGCACATCGGCTAAGGGTCGGCTTGCGGTGCGGCAACGAGCGCTCGATGGCGTAGATGGCGAAAAAGGCGTCGCGCACGTTCCGTTCCATGTCCTCATACGAGTAGGTGTGGTGGTACTTCTTGGCAACGTTCTTGTAGAACGACCTTATCTTGGCAGCGGTGCGCTTGTTGTATAGGTACTTATACTGCTGCATCGGCATATATGGTCTTGATGTCCTTCATCGTCAGTTCGTAGGCCTCTTCGGGCGTATATAGTTCCTTGTCCATGTCGGCGAACTCCTCATCCAGAGGCATGTCAAGCAGCGGCCTCGTCTTTAAGGGTTTGATGCTGTCGATGAGCATCGTAACAAGTTCCAGCTTCTGGCCGTCGTCGAGTTTCTTCACCTGGCTCCATGCCCTTGTGAAAGGTGTCGAAGCACGTCTTTTTCTTGTCGTCGTTGCTTCCATATTCTTTCCTTTGTTATTGTTTGTTAGATAATCTCTTGTATGATTCGTTGTTTTCGCAACGTTTACGATGACAAAACTGCGATTAAGCGAGAGCAATGATGCTCGCATCGATTGCCGAGCGTGAGCAGTTTAGCAGCCATAGCTGCAAATTTACAAATTATTTACCAAAAAAAACGACAGATGCACGGAAAAAGTGACAACAAATCAAGGAAATGCAGTCAAAAAAGCATTATTTTGCAAAAAATGCCCCTGCTTTTGTCTAAAGACAAAGTCAAAATGGAGTGCACACATCCTGATCGCGGAGTACGTTCATCTGGATTCTTCCCCTCGGGGGAGGTAGAGGGGGGGGCGTGCTTTAGTTCACCCCCTCGGGGGTTTGGGGGGGTCATTCGTGCACGCTCTGATGACATTTTGAGCGTGCTCTGTTGAAATTTTGAGCGTGCACGAGTGGGTAGTTCAAGCACGCTCAAAATTTCGTTCGTGCACGCACAAACGGCGCCGCGTGTTAACACTCACGATTCTGAGTGCACGCACTCGGAACTCAGCGTGTTAACACTCAGAACACGGAGTGCACGCACTCAGAAGCCAGTGTGCACGCACTCAGAGTACAAAGTGTTAACATAAAAATTCGCGTGTGTTAACACTTTGGATTCGCTTTGTTTTCTGTCTGTTTCATCATTTTAATTTTCTTTTTTGGGTCATCCTACACAAAAACAGGTTAATCATCTGGCAAATAGATATATAACCGAATTTATCCTACACTTATCCTTCACTTATCCTTCACTTATCCTACACCTATCCTACACTTTTGCTCCGATTTTTGTACAAATAATGAGAAAACTCTGTCATTTTTTTGCAAATTTGTTTGGATATATCAGATTATTTTCGTAACTTTGCAACAAATTAAAAAAGTAATTATAAAGATAACAATAGTTTCAAACTCCTTTTAAAAAAAATGATTGAACTATGGAAAAGTCGATGACGATTACAATGATTTCGTTCAGGGGAAGACAGACGAACTACCGTCGCATCTCCCTCGAACAGATGGTGGATGAACTGCGAACCGGTCGCTATGCAGTTCAGTTGCAGGAGCTGCGTTCGATGTTCAGCACAGGCGAGTATGAGTTGATGACAGACTACGAAGGTGAGACGGAAGGTTATACCTTGAGGGGCGTTCCCTGTGTCTGCTTCACGTCGAGTATTGTTAAGACGGGTGGCGACAAGAAACTGAAAAGTTACAACCGACTTGTCTTGCTGGAAATCAACAATCTGCCTGATATGGAAACGGCGAGGGAATTGCGCAACGCAACAACGTCACTGCCCTATACCCTCCTGTCGTTTGTAGGCGGGGAAGGAACTTCCGTCAAGATTGTCTGCCAAGTGCAGGCTGCCAGTCGTGAGCTGGATGCCGACCTGGACGCAGAAGTCAGCGGACGCGGTTGGAAGTCGGAGCGCCTTCAGCGTTTCCACGCCAACGCCTACCGCCACTTGCGCAAAATCTATTCCGACCAGCTGGGCGTGAGCGTCGATCTGGTCAACCCTACGCTCGATGTGTTCTGCCAGATGAGTGCCGACGCAGATGCTTACTTCTGTCCAGAAGCCACAGCTTACGTGACCGAAAGGGGCAGTCAAGACATAGAGACGGACGGATTTGCCGAAGAAGAAGGTGATGAACAGCTGGACATGACCTTTGCTGAAGCCTGTCGCCGTCGCTATCACCAGATCCTGGCAGAAGCCTACACCGCCTGTGCCGGACTGGACGGGACGGACCAATGGGCTGACGCCATGCTCGCGCAGTTGGCCTGCAACTGCCGCAAGGCACGACTGCCCATCGAATACTGCATCAACCAACTGACATACAGCCCCGACCTAGCTCCTTTCAAGGAACAAGGCAGGGTGGTCTTTGAGAGCTACTATGCCCGTATGCGTATGAAACCGGCCTCGACGACAGGCGAACTGATGAAGGTGAAAGAGATGGGTCCGCAGAACGCAGAGCATTTCCTGAACCACCACTGCCAACTGCGTATCAACTCGATGACGGGCGTGTGCCAGTACAGATGGCGAAACGCCTCGCAAATGGATTTCAGGGACCTGACGCCGAAGGTCATCAGCACGCTGAAACACAGGGCGGCTCTGGCTGGCCTGGGCATCTGGGACCGTGACGTGGACCGCTACCTCAACAGCGACCTGCTGCCGGAGTACGATCCCGTGAACGACTACCTCGACAACCTGCCTCGATGGGACGGGAAGGATCGTCTGACCGCCTTTGCCCAACGGGTCAAGACCGATGCGCCTCATTGGGTGGAGGACTTCAAGGTGTGGATGCGTTCGATGGTGGCTCATTGGATGGGAAAGGATGCGCTGCACGGCAACGCCATCGTGCCTGTGCTCATCGGCAGACAAGGCGGCGGCAAGACTTCCTTCGCTGCCATGATTCTTCCGCCGGAGCTGAGCGACTACTACAACGACAACATCTCCTTCAAGACCGATACCGACCTGAACCTGGGTCTGACGAGCTTCGCCCTCATCAACATCGACGAGTTCGATGCGCTCTCACCCACCAAGCACCCGTTGCTGAAATACCTCCTCTCGAAGAGTGACGTAAAGATGCGTCCGCCCTACGGCAAGGCGTATGTGCAGCGTCGTCGTATGGCGAGCTTCATCGCCACGACGAACAACCCGCGTCCGCTGACCGACACGAGCGGCAGCCGCCGTTTCATCTGCGTGAAGACCGACGACATCGACTTCACTTCACGGGTGAACTACGACCAGCTCTATGCGCAGGTGAAGACGGAGATACGTCAGGGAAAACCTTACTTCTTTGGCGACAAGGACAACCGTCGCATCATGAGGGACAACGAGCAGTTCATGCGTGTGCTGGACCTTCCGACGATGATTACCAGACTCTTCCTGCCTGCTTCCCTCTGTCAGAACGCATCCCCACTCTCCATCCTCGACATCGCCACCTTGCTGCATGAAAACTTCCCGACCTTCAGCGTCAACAACGGCTCCATCCGTCAGCTGGGTCTGAACCTCCGCAACATGGGCTACCAGCCCTCCCGCCAAGGCACCGGCATGCATTACCGCATCCAGAGAATAATAGAGTAAAGTTTACAGTTTACTGTTTACAGTTTACAGTTTGTACAAAAAAGGTGCTGGAAAGGACCGTTGAGTGTAGGATAGGTGTAGGATAAGTGAAGGATAAGTGTAGGATAAGTGTAGGATAAATCGGCTCAATCTTCTGTGTATCAGAGAATTGAGTCGATTTAATGTAGGATAACCGCGAAAAACTTTTTTAAAAATAAAACACAGGGCAATTTTGATCCGTCGGACAGTCTCATGGCCGAATGATTCTTTGTCCGTCCTTGTAGCTCTTGTTAATCTTGATGAACACTTTTGGGCAAACACTCTACCTCTCAATAGCGATGATGATGCGGCGGTAGGCGACGAGATGGAAGGGACCGTTGTCGTGGACCTCGCAGACGAGGTGGACGGTATCGCACTTTGCGTCTGTGGGGAAACGAAGGATTGCGATTGCCTGGTCGGGTTGATCTATCGTCACTTTCGTTGTGCCAATCTCCGGCTGCTGCCACCAACGGAAACTGAGACCGTCACTGTCAGGATCAAAGGATTTCGAAGCGTCGAGGCGGATGGTCTCACCAGCCTTGACTGTGAGGCGGAGAGGGGCGACGGAATGGTCACGCTTGACGGTTTTCCCGTCAAGAACCCTGATGAGGACCTGCGGATTGCGGTTGCCCTTACCCTCGGCAGCCCATTGCATACGGGCGCAGAAGTCGTTAAGTTCGTCAGGGTAGAAGCGCTGTTTATAGGCGACGCTGATGCTGCGCACGGGGTCCTGCCAGGAGGTCCAGGCCGTAGTGAGCGAGTCGGCACAGAGACCGCGCTCATGATAGCCTGCCCAACCGCATTGATGCGGATCTTCGGGGTTGTTCAGTCCGTTGGGCATCACGTAGAGGAAGCTCGGCGTATCGCCCTCGACTCCCCATTTGTACGTAGGGTATTCCTTGCCCAGCGCACCCTTTCCCTGAATGTACTGCTGATGCTGAGTCCAGTGTTGCTTACCCAGTTCGCATTGCTCCTGCCAAGCTCCTTCGTCCCAGATAAACTGCAAGTCGTCAGAAAAATCCTGTCTCAACCAAAGGTGCGAACTGTAGGCGCGGTTCATCCTCATGCTGTACTGCATGTCTTGGTCAGTGATCGTAAAGAGGCGGAACTTGCGGACAAAGTTCTTCACTTCGTCAGCCGAACGAGTTTGTTTCACACGCCAGATGGCCTGAGCCAACGTGTTGGCACCACCCCATGCGGCCACATAGATGGGACGTGGGTCGTCCTCGTCTGCCAGTCGGATGAGCAGTTCGCTGCCTGGCGAATCGTTGCGCTCGCCGATGGACTTGATGCCGCCATACATGCTGCCCATGACGGCACGACTCGTGATGTACTCCGCACTCGGCCAATAGCCAAGTTCCTGACTGGCGTTTTCCTTCCTTATCGGCAGGAACTTCTTCTGACCGGAGCGCCGCATGAGGTTAGGCACGTCTTTGGCATAGGCAGCAATCACGCGAAACAGAAACTGCTGCCACTCCATCGGGTAAGGGTCGCAGTTCCACCCCACCGACGTGATCAGCGCTTCGATCTCAAAACAGTCGGCATACGCCATCAGCCTTACCATCGACTCCATGTCGTCAGGTTCCACATCGGCTGGTGCGATGTCGGTACATACCACGAGTCGCGGTTTGAGGTCGTTCTTCGCCCATCCCGTCAACATAACGAGGGCGAGGAGTATGGTCATTACTGTTTTCTTCATCACCAGTCCTCTTCCCAGTCTTCTTCGTCGTCCCAGTAGCCACGATCCTTGGAACGAGCGGTAGTTGTGCTGCCGCTACCCAAATTGATCTTGTCCGAACCAGTAAGGTTGCCAGAGATCTGTTGAACTGGACTACCAGTAAGGATGCAAGTACCTTCAATCTCTGTTGCCTGCATCACAGGCTTTACATAATGCTTTTTCATATCGCTGTAGTTTTGATTATGATTAGTTTTCTTTTTTTTCTTTATTACAATCTGTAAGCAAACACAGGAAATTACAAGTGAGCTTGAATTTTCTTTCCATCCTGAATGTAAATACCAAAAGATCTGGTATTTACGGATTTACTATTTACGGTTTTACCTTTGACGATTTTTCGACCTTGCAGGTCGTAAACGTGTCCGCTGAAGCGATTTTTTTGTTCACGCCATGCGTTGGCACGAACGGCGATATTCTTCGCCAGACACTCACTATAGAGCCACGGCTCACAGCTGTGGATGTCGCCCACGTTGAGGAAGCCTTTGTAGGGACGGTATTCCGAGCCGCTGTAGCCGTTGACCACGAGGACATGATACGGTGGCGAGAGCGTGACGGTGATGGTGTCGTGAAGTGTGGCGGGTGTGGCATCGGTACGCCAGTTCACTGGGTTGATGCCCATGCAGGTAGCTGCGATGACGGGCTGGATGTATTTCACGTCCTTCACGGTGTTGTAGCAGATGGTCACGCCCGTATCTGTCTCACCCTGCGCCGCCTTGATATGTTTGCACTCAACGGTGTCCGCCGGTGTTACCTTATAGCCAAGCACGTAGGCGGCGGCTAACTGATCATAAGTCTCATCGTCGATATGCTTGAGCAGTTCCACAACGGCAAGACCGCCTTGACTGAAGCCCGCGATGATGAGCGGACGACTCTTGTCACGATGAGACTGAAAGTGATCGAAGGCCGTGCAGACATCATTCATCGCCAGACGGGAACGGCGGTAAATGGTGTCCTCGTTCTGTGTCAAGAATGTCTCTATCGTCGTATGGCGGTAGAACGGAGCAAAGAAGCGGTTCTTACCAACGCCAACGTTACCCTCACTGGTTGCCGAGCTGCCTGAAGCCATATATGCTGCCACTTTGTTGATCTCTGTTGCCATGTGCTGGCGGTGCTTAGGGTTCCACACGTCGGCATAGTGGCTCGTTCGCCCATCGTCGGTCGTCCAGTCTTCTTCCCACGTTGATACCACATAGAAAATGTCGGCTCCTGTGTCATCGGAATCGGCATCAGCTGTCACCCACATCGTCGGGTTGTCGTAGTCGGGTGCCTGCGGGATAAACAGTTCGCTGTTATCGGTTGAAGACAAGGCACCAGCATCCAACCAACAGAGGAAAGCAACAAGCGAAGCATTCCAGTTGATGGCTACCTCATTGCTGGCGTATGATTCCTCATTGTCGATATACGACTCGTCGGGGTAGTTTGAGGGATAAGGAACTTTCATGTCGCGTTTATCTTGCTGACCAGGATTGGGTCCGCCAATGAGCATCCCAGGGAATGGTTTTTCGATGCCGTCGGCAGCAGATATGCGATGGTGCGGATGCATGGGACTGAGATCTCCGAATCCTGTCACATAACAGTAACCTGTGGCATTGCGCCCTAACAGATAATCTGCGTTCTGTAGTGCAAAACGTCGATACGTCGTGGTGTTGAGCAACTTGTCGGCATAGAGCAAAGCGAATCCCTGACAGCAACACTTCTCAGCCAGGCAGCCCCAGCCGAAATCACGCGCATCGTTACCGTATGGCGAAAGGAAGGAAGACGACGGGACAGACTTCACGGCATTTTCGGAGTAAGCCAAGAGTTGGTCGAGTTGCTTCTCCCTAAATTCTTTCGTCTGAGCCTGCAACTCTTTTCCCTCGATGGCGAGCCACTCGAAGGCACCAAGCGGGGACACATTACCCCACGAAGGTGTGGTGAATCGTTGTGGCTGATATTGGAGCGCATCGTCTAAATATTGCTGATTGCCTGTCAGACGATAGAGGGCCGATGCGGCCCAGAAGAACTCATCGCGAGCATTGCCGTCGCTGTATGTTCCTGTGGAAACATCGGGGTCTTTCAGTTCGTTCTGACGATAGAATGCCGTGGGGTGCTTCTTAGCCCACTGGTAGGCTCGTACAGCCGCTGCTGCTGCCAAAGCGGAGAAGCCAGGATAATCCTTCTGGTAGGGTTTGAAGAGGCGGGCTGCGTCTGCCATCACAGCTGCAAAATCGAGTGTTGCCGTAACGCTCTTTGCCACCACATAGCGTTTCTGCTTACATTCTGCAGGCATGACAAAACCCTCGAAACGAGGTGTGGTCAGCTTATGATATACGCCTCCATCCTGAGGATCCTGCATAGTGAGAAGCCAACGCAGGTTGAACATCATCTCGTCGAGCAGGTCAGGTGTCTGGTTATTGCTCTCTGGGATATCGGTCTGCAAGCAGGCAAAATAGTCTGTCTGCTGCTCGTATGCTGCAAACATCAGTCCTATGCTGAATGCCGAGTTTACCACATATTTATTATAGTCGCCAGCGTCGTACCAGCCGTATGGAGAGCTGATGACTGTACCTGCAGGACGCAGTTCAGAAGCCGCCGACGGGTGAACAAACACGCAAGTGTCGGGATGTCCAAGTGGTCGGTTGTATTCACCGCCGAGTTCGATGGGAATGCCGGAACGGATAAGATAGAAGAGGCGCAACGAAGCCTTTGCGATGTCCTGATACGGACGTTCTGACACTACGAGGTTGCATTTTTGTTGATCCACACTCACCTCATAGCGACCCACATCTGACAGCTCGCCAAGATCAACCACGTAACGGGTCTTTCCTGACCAAGGAGAGAGAGCCTTTCGTACGCTGGCTTTTGGCTTCACGGTCTTTCCGTCAGGCTTCTTCACTCTTATCTTACGTGGATTCATTCCCTCAACCACGATTACTTTTTCCTGCTGAGGATAGCAGCCAACTTGATTGCGACGGATGAGGGTCTGACTCTGAGCCTGCATATCCAGAACAGAACACATGACTGTGACAGGCTCTTCGGCGTTATGACGGATGCCGGCATGCGTTTTCCCTTGAGCTGCGACGATTAACACGCCCATCATCGCCAAAAGGCATAGAATCAGTTTCTTCATCATAATTATTTTTGTTTGGTGCAAAGTGATACGATCCCTTACTTCGTTATTTCCTCAATCTCCTTGCGTTTCTTCTCCTTCGGTTCGTCAGCAGCATAGCCGATGGGAATCAATACGGCAGGCTCTTCGTTGTCAGCGATGGCGAAGAGCTGCTTGCATTTCTGGACATCGAAATTGCAGACCCAACAAGTGGCGAGACCCTGCTCCGTAGCAGCCAGACACAGATGCTCCACAGCAATGGCGATGTCGATGTCGCCATGATGCTTGCCGTCAGCGCGCACCCATTCCTCGTCGTGCAGGATGGAGCAGATGATGTACATCGGAGCTGTCGCAAACCACTCGCGGTTGTAGCACTCCTGCAGCTTTGCCTTGTTGGCTGCGTCCTTGACTATGCGGAAGATCCACGGTTGCTTGTTGACTGCCGACGGGGCGAAGCGGACACATTCCATTACGTAGCCCAGTTTCTCCTGTTCCACACTCTTTTCCTGATAGCTCCTACAGCTATATCTCTGCTTTACTAAATCTAAAAATGCCATATACTTTTTCCTGTTTGTATGGGTTGTTTATCATAATTGCAGCAAAGTTACAATTAAGTGAGCGAAAAAACAAATATTTATTTGATTATTTCGAACGCTCGATGGATTCGCCACTCCCACACACCACGGATGCCCTCGGTAATGCGGACACGCAGATAGCGGAAGGAAGCGTTGATGGTGTCGATGTGGGGTGAGCGTTTCTGTATGTCGGCATGACCACCGCAGGGTTTCCACTTTTTTCCGTCGACAGAACCTTCGAGCACATAGGCATGTCCTGCTGTGGGGCGCACGAAGCAGAGTTCGCTCTGACCGATAGCCATGCGCTGTCCAAGGTCTATCTGGAGCCAGCAGGTGGAATCGTTTTCTTCTGCCATCCATCGTGACCCGTTGGCGCCATCAATGGCGAAGGCGGCATCGAAGTATTCTGTGCGCTGGCAGCGCCGGTCGTTGAAGTAGCGAATCTTTTTCGGAGACATCGTGCTTGAAGCGGTGACGTTGGCGACACACAATTCCTCATTCTTCATGCTTAATTCTTCATTCTTCATTGCTATCGCACCCACGCCGTCGAGCGACACATCGACTGGTCGGATGGTGCCATCGTCGTTGAACTCCAGTCGGTTGACATAGGTCTGGCGGTTGGTGCTATTGCGACCGAACTCCAGGAAAGCGAAGTAATAGTCATCGCCAACATTGAATACACAACCGTGACCAGGACCGAAGACGCCACGTTCCACACAGGTGGTCGAAACAAGGTCGTGCGCCGGAGTTTCCCAAGGACCGAAGGGCGAGGTGCGGCTCATCTGGTAATAGTATTCGTAGTTTTCGTCGCCGCCGATGGTGTAGAGATAGTAGTAGATGCCCTTGCGCTTGAAAAGATGGGACCTTCGGAGTATTCCTTGCGTCGGGTCTCAATCTGACGGATGTCGCTGACAGTCATCATATCATCTGCCAACTTTGCCACAAAGCGCCGTCCCCAGAAAACGTATGCCTGTCCGTCGTCATCCATAAACACTTCGGCATCGATGCCACCACGATCGCCATCCTTCAGCAAGGTGACAGCTTCGGCATAAGGCATAGCAAATTTATCCTCACCCTGTACGAGGCGGAAAGGTCCGTCGGGACTGTCGGCAACACCCACGTGCATGTAGCCGTTGACGGTCGGATAGATGTACCACCGTCCGTTCTTGCCCTGTACCACCTTGCTCGGTGCCCAGTATTTCTCTTCGCTGGCTGAAGGGAAGTAAGTATCTTCGAAGCTCCAGTGAACAAAATCCTTCGACTTCCACACCACGGGCGGTCCCGAGGTCTCCAGTCCCCGTCCGTAACGGTCCATCTGTCGCCAGGTCATGGCTTCGGAAATCTGCGAGAGGTCGCTGACGGCATTGCCGGCAATCTCCCAGTTCACCAGGTCGCGCGAGTGCAAGATGGTCATACCAGGCGAGAACTGCATGGTGGAGGAGATGGCATAGTAGTCGATCCCCACACGAATGCAGTCGAGGTCACTGTAATCGGCAGGAACAACGGGATTGCGATAGGTGCCGTCAGTCTGTTCGCCCCACGACTGCCAGTCACCCCAGAAGCCTCCCCCAGCCCCTCCGAAAGAGGGGAGATTTTGAGCAGAGGCCTCTCCAGTCATATCGGTCTGTGCCGATACTGTGATACAGCCCAAGAGGACCAGCAACAGGGTGTAGGTTCTTCAATTCATGGGAATTAGTTTTTTTAGCCCTGCGGAGAAGCGCAGGGCACTGTTGATTAATGAGCGGGTTGAGGGGTGTTCATGTCTCGGAAGACGGAATAGATGATGGGGACGGCGAGGAGGAAGGAGAGGACGTCGCTGACAGCCTGACACATCTGAACGCCGAGGAGTCCGTAAAAATGGGGCAATATCAATATTAGCGGGATGAAGAACAGACCGCGACGGGCTGAGGCGAGGATGTTAGCACGCAGAGGCATGTTGAGGGTCTGCATGAGCATGTTGGAGTGCATGATGAATGCACAGAGGGGAATGGTGAGGAGCTGGATGCGGAGGGCGAGGGTGCCGATGCTGATAACATCGGGGTCGTCGCGGAAACAGCTGATGATTTCTTCTGAGAAAACGGAGCAGAGAACGGCGCAGAGGATGAGGAAGAGGGTGCCGATACGGACAGTAAACCAATAAGCCTGACGGACACGGGCATAGAGTTTGGCACCATAGCTGAATCCGCAGAGGGGCTGAAAACCTTGTCCCAGACCGATGATGATGGAGTTGATGACGAAGGAGAGGCGTCCGACGATGCTCATGGCGGCGATAGCTGCGTCGCCATAAGGAGCTGCCATCACGTTGAGGAGGATGGTGGCGATACTGCCCAGTCCCTGACGGGTGAGCGAGGGGGTGCCGCCTGAAACGACCTGCTTTGCCAATTTCCACGAAGGACGGAAATGGCGGAAGCGGATGCCTATGTTCTCACCTCGGTAACTCATTCGCAGGAGCAGGAGAAAACTGCACAGATGACCAGCGACAGTGGCGATGGCTGCGCCACTCACTCCCATGTGGAGAACCAGGATGAGCAGCGGATCGAGGAGGACGTTGAGGATGGTGCCGCTGACGGTTCCATACATGGCTGAAGCTGCGTTACCCTGGAAGCGAAGCTGGTTGTTGAGCACCATGGAACCAATCTGGAAGGGTGCACCCAGAAGGATGATGCTCATGTAGGTCTCTGTGTAGGGAAGGATGGTGGGGGTGGAGCCAAGACTTCGCGAGAGCGGTGTGAGCAGAAGCAGTCCCAACGCTCCCAGGATGATGCCCACGATGAGTGACCAGAAGAAACCTGTGGAAGCCATACGTGTGGCTGAAGCCCTGTCTTTGGCGCCTAAGCAGCGAGAGATGTAGTTGCCGCTACCGTGTCCGAAGAGGAAACCGACGGCCTGCAAGATGGCCATCACGGCAAAGACGATACCTACTGCCGCCGTTGCCTGTGTGTCGATCTGGCTCACGAAGTAGGTGTCGGCTATGCTGTAAAGGCTGGAAGTGAGCATGGAGATGATGGTAGGCACCGACAGTGTTCCGATAACTCGTGGTATCGGAGCGGAAGTTAGGAATTCGTAGTTATTGCGGTGCTTACTCATAATTCTTTGCAAAATTAGCAAAAAAATCTGCATTCTTCATGCTGCATTCTCCTTTTTTTTGTATTTTTGCACAAAGTTATGAGGATAGACATTCATACGCACAGTTCAGTTGACAGTCAGAAGGCAGATGTTCTGGCTGTGGTGGCAGCGGAGGCAGGCAGCGATTTGTCTGTGCTGCGCTATTGTTCACTGGGCATTCATCCCTGGAACGTAACGCATGAATGGCCAACTGAGTTTGCCCGTCTGGAACAAGCGGTAAAGCAAGACCGGGCTGGAGAACGGAAGATTGTGGCGATAGGGGAATGTGGGCTGGACAAGCTGCGAGGGCCAGAGATGGAGGTGCAGATGGCTTGCTTCAAAGCACAAGTAGGCCTGGCTTCGCAATTCGGCCTGCCAGTCATTATTCATTGTGTGAAGGCGTGGGAAGAGCTGCTCGGAATTACGGAATTACGGAATTACGGAATCACGGAATCACGGAATTACGGAATTACGGAAATAAGAAACGACGTTCCCCTCATCATTCACGGATTCAGGGGGAAGCCGCAACTGGCCGCACAGTTGCTGCGACAAGGATTTGATTTGTCGTTTGGGGAGAAATTCAATGAAGAGAGTTTGCGGCTGGCTTACAGTCAACGAAAGATGTGGCTGGAGACGGACGATGCAGACGTCAGCATCGAGGAAGTCTATGAAGCAGCTTCCAAAGTCTTAAGCATCTCGCCAACAGAGATATTACTGCCTGGTACCATCACGTTCTGAGCGATTTCTGCCAATGGCTGCAAGACAAACAGACGCTGGTGCATGAGCGGATGGGGAATCTTCAGGTCTGGCTGGTTGACGATGATTTCATCATAGAGAAGGATGTCGATATCGATGATGCGGTCGTGATATGTTCCATCCGATTTCTTCGTGCGTCCCATCGCCCGCTCGATACGCTGAGTGACACGAAGCAACTGACGAGGCATGAGGCGAGTCTCTACAGCCAGACAGGCATTCAGGAAACCGTTATCACTCTCGAAGCCCCACGGTTGGGTAGCATAGAACGCAGATTGAGCCACCACGTGCCCAACCTGCGTTTCAATTTTCTCGATGGCGGTCAGCAAATTCTGCTGCTTATCGCCCAAATTCGTGCCTAAAGAAAGATAAACCAAGGGATTTACTGAATTACATTCAGTCAATTTTGTCACGACTCGGCAAAGCTCATGCGAGCATGGCTCTGCTCTCGCTGTTCCAAAATGTTCCGGATTTACAGTTTACATTAAATAATCAGCAGGGCGTCGCCGTAGGTGCCGAATTTATAGTCGCCCTTGAGTGCTTCGTTGTAGGCGTTCATGACGTAGTCGTAGCCACCGAAGGCACAAGCCAGCATCAGCATCGTGGAGAGCGGGAGCTGGAAGTTGGACACGTAGGCATCGCAGACCGTGAAGTCGTAAGGTGGGAAGATGAACTTACCCGTCCAGCCTTCGAACTCCTTGAGCATACCACCTGGACCGGCAGCAGCCTCAGATGCACGCAGTACCGTGAAGCCTGTGGCACAGACGCGATGACCACCCTCTTTGGCTTTGTTCACAATCTGACAGGCTTCGGCTGGCACGAACATCTGCTCTGAATCCACCTTGTGCTTGGTGAGATCCTCCACATCGATGGTGCGGAAGTTGCCCAAACCTGCATGAAGGGTGATGAAAGCCTGACTGACGCCCTTAATTTCCAAACGCTTCATCAGCTCACGGGAGAAGTGAAGACCCGTCTGTGGCGCTGTCACAGCTCCTTCCACACGTGCATAGATGGTTTGGAAGCGTTCCATGTCTTCAGGTTCAGCCTTGCGCTGACGACGAACATCATCGGGCAGCGGAGCCTCTCCCAGCGCATAGAGGGTTTCCTTGAACTCGTCGTGCGGACCGTCGTAAAGGAAACGTAGGGTGCGTCCACGCGAAGTGGTGTTGTCTATCACTTCTGCCACCAGCGAGTTGTCGTCACCAAAATACAGTTTGTTGCCAATACGAATTTTGCGTGCTGGATCGACTAGCACATCCCACAGACGCAGCTTTTCGTTCAGCTCACGCAACAGGAACACCTCAATCTTGGCACCCGTCTTCTCCTTATTGCCATAGAGACGGGCTGGGAACACACGAGTGTCGTTGAAGATGAAAGCATCGCCATCATCGAAATAGTTAATGATGTCCTTAAACAGCACATGCTCAATCTCGCCATTGTCGCGATGCAACACCATGAGTTTTGCCTCATCGCGGTTCAGAGGTGGATACAAGGCAATCTTGTCGTCAGGAAGCTTGAATTTGAATTGGGAAAGTTTCATATCTATAATGATTTAAAGGATTCTTCGTTTTTTCGTTATTTCGAGTACTCCGAGATTTCGACATTTCGATATTTCGAAGTTTCAAAGTTAATTTGAGGGATTGAGGACATTCTGGTCTGCCCATTGTTCGAAGTCGTCGATGCGGAGGCAGCGGTCAAGGGTATAGTCGCCAACACGGGTACGCTGAAGGGCAGTGAGGTAAGCTCCACTACCCAACGCTTCTCCAATGTCACGAGCCAAAGCACGGATATAGGTACCTTTACTGCACACCACGCGAATGGTGATGGAAGGAGCTGCGTCGGCTGGTTGTGTCAGCAGGGCCTCCAGCCGTTCGGGGGTCATTTTCTTGATGTTGATGGCTTCTGCGGCACTTGCCGTCTGTTCCGATGGCTCCAGATGACAACTGAGCAGTTCCATCTCGTCAATCACCAGCACTTTGGGTTTCAGCTCAATGTCCTCACCCTTGCGAGCCAGCTTGAAAGCCCGTTTCCCATCTACCTTCACAGCAGAGAATCGGGGCGGGATTTGCTCAATGCGTCCAATGAACCTCGGCAAGGTCTGTTCCACCAGTTCACGAGTGATGTGAGCTGTCGGGTAAACGGCATCCTCAGCAGTTTCCCGGTCGAAGGAAGGGGTGGTGGCTCCCAGTCGGAGGGTAGCGATATATTCCTTGGTGCCAGCCTGCAGTTCGTCAATCTGTTTGGTAGCTTTACCCGTACAGACAATCAGAACGCCCGTAGCCAAAGGGTCGAGCGTGCCAGCATGTCCCACCTTCAGACTTTTGATGCCCAGACGGTTGTTAAGGATGCCACGCACTTTCGACACCACACGGAACGAGGTCATCGTGTAGGGTTTGTCGAAACAGAGAATGATGCCTTCTTGAGGATTGAACACGGAAATGATGATGAGTAATGATTAAAAAAGTTGCCAGATGATGGTTGCCAAACCAACAATGGCGCAATAGACAGCGAAATAGATGAGTTTGCCTCGCTTCACGATGCTGATCATCCAGCGACAGGCGATACAGCCTGTGATGAAGGCAGCCAGGAAACCGACAACCAGCGCCATCGTGCTGATGCCACTCATCGCCTTCTCTACGCCCACCTCCATGATGTCCTTCACGTTGAGCAAAGCTTCACCCAAAATGGGAGGAATCACCATGAGAAAAGAGAACTTAGCCAGCTCTTCTTTCTTATTGCCTAAAAGCAGACCTGTGGCGATGGTGGAACCAGATCGCGAAATGCCTGGCAACACAGCCACAGCCTGTGCGATACCGATGACGAAGGAGTGACCCATCGAGATATGTTCCTTGATGCGAGGTCTTGCGTAGTGGGCAAAACTCAGCAAGGCTGCTGTCACCATCAAACAGACACCCACCACCATCAGACTGGAGAAAGCTGCCTCCAGCTGATCCTTGAAGAAGAAGCCGACGATCGCCACAGGAATCATGGAGACGAGGATGCAGAGTACGTAGTTCTGTTCACGGTTTAAGCAACGGACGCCGTAAGGACTAGGCACGATGGACTTTCCCGTCTTGAACAGTCCGCAGAAAATCCATGATACTTCTTTCCAGAGAATCACCAATGTGCTCAACACCGTCGCTACATGAACGGCAATGGTGAACACCAACACTTTATCGGGGTCTTGCACACCCAGCAACTCACCGGCAATCGCCAAGTGACCGCTACTGCTGACGGGCAGATACTCCGTCAGTCCTTGAAAAATGCCCATCAACAGGGCCTGTAACCAATCCATTATGAATTATGCATTATGCATTATAAATTATGAATTAATCTCACCTTTCTCTCTTGTAGAAAGGAACCGTATCCTCTTCTTTGTCAGCAGACTTGGAGGGAGTTCTCCACAGGATGGCAACGATGATGGAGATGAAACCCAAGAGAGCCACCATCGGACCGATGACAATGCGGCGAGTACTGAAAATGTCGGGATTGTAGGCCTGCTCCGTCGTGGGAGCACCCGTCATCAGGATAAAACCCAGAATAATGACAACCACACCAGCTATCAACAGGATGTAGTTCATCTTTTCAAATGCAAAATTTTTCTTCATTGTTATATCTTATTATTGTGTTACACATGATACAGCGCATTACTGCTCATCTTGAGGTATTTGCGCAGCGAGAGGAAAGTGCAGACGAACGTGATGAGGAGTCCGAACAGCAACACTGCCCCACCCACCATCAGCCAAAGCTGCAGGTCGGTCACTCCTTCCAGCTCAGGAACGAAACGCATCAGTTGCTGCATACCTACATAGATGATGCCAGCAGCAACGACTGAGGCGATCAGTCCGAGCAACAAAGCCTTATTAAGGAAGGGACGACGAATAAATCCCCACGAGGCTCCCACCAGCTTCATCGTGTTCAGCGTGAAGCGTTGTGCGAAAATCGTCAGGCTCACCGTGTCTTTGATGAGTTGGAAGGAAATCAGCAGGAACAGCACTGCGACAACGAGCAGAACGAGGTTCACCCTATGCAGCACACGGTTCACCGACGCTGTCACATCCTTCTCATACACCACCTCATCCACCAGCTTTTCCTGCCGCAGTTGTGCCGAAACCATCTCCATGCTGTCGTTGTTGGCATAGTCAGCCACCACATTCAGCACGAAGACATCCGACAAGGGATTGTAGTCGGCAAACGTCAGCGAGTCGGAACCTAGTTCCGCAGCAATAGCTTCCATCGCACTCTCCTTAGAGATATATTCCAGCTGCCTCACGTAAGGAGCTGTCTTCAATCGGTCTGCCAACTGAACGGAATGGGCGGAATCGGCTGTTTCTGCCAGATAAACCGTCATATTCGTGTTCTCACGAAGGCTGTTTGCCAAACGTGGGGCCAGCAGCACAAAAAACACAACTGTTCCCAACAGCACCAACACCAGCGTCGTGCTGATGAGGGAGGTCAGGAACTGCGTACTCAAAAGTTTTGATTTCTTATGCACTTTGTTTTGATTTTTTCGATTTCAAATCGTTTCGCCTTTCAACGTGGCGGAAGAGGCATCGGTGATGCGGACTCTCACGAAGTCGCCGATGCGATACTTGCCTCTGTCGAACACCACGACTTTGTTCTGCTCCGTACGTCCGAACAACTGCTCACGGGAGCGTTTGCTCACCCCTTCGACCAACACCTCGAACTCTTTGCCGATGTCGCGACGATAACTCTCTGCCGAAAGTTCGTTCTGCAAGGCAATCATCTCGTTCAGACGACGTAGCTTCACCTCTTCAGGCACATCGTCGGGCAGGTGCTTCGACGCGTAGGTACCAGGACGTTCCGAATACTTGAACATAAAGGCGGAGTCGTAACCCACCTCACGCATCAGCGAAAGCGAGAGTTGGTGGTCTTCTTCCGTCTCAGAGTGATAACCCACGAAGATGTCGGTAGTAAGTCCACAATCCGGAACAATACGACGTATGGCTGCTACTCGGTCCAAGTACCATTCACGGGTGTACTTGCGGTTCATCAGCTGCAGGATGCGGTCGCTGCCGCTCTGCACAGGCAGATGGATATGTTTGCACACGTTGGGGCAATCGGCAATCACTTGCAACGTCTCGTCACTCATATCCTTTGGATGCGACGTCGTGAAACGGATACGCATCTTCGGAAAAGCCTCAGCCACGGTCTTTAGGAGCACAGGGAACGTAACTTCTCCCCCTTTTTCGGAGGGAAGGAGGCTTTTGTACGAATTCACATTCTGTCCCAGCAGCGTCACTTCCTTGAATCCACGTTCACTCAAGTCACGCACTTCAGCCAGGATGCTCTCCACATCACGACTGCGTTCACGTCCGCGGGTGTAGGGCACGATGCAGTAATGACAGAAGTTGTTGCAGCCACGCATGATGCTGACGAAGCCGCTGATATGATTGGCGTGGATGCGTTGTGGCAACACATCACGGTAGGTCTCCGTAGTGGAGAGCTGCACATTGATGGCACGTTCACCCACCTCAGCGGCAGCAAACAGTTCTGGCAGCGAGAGATAGGCGTCGGGACCAGCCACGATGTCAGCATGATGATGATCGATGAGGTCGTCCTGCACACGTTCTGCCATACAGCCCACCACACCGATAATCAGTCTGCGGTTGTCCTTCTTGCGCTTCTCCTGTTCTGCATGGAGGGCTTCCAACCTGTGCAGAATCTTCTGTTCGGCATTATCGCGAACGGAACAAGTGTTCAGCAAGACGGCATCTGCTTCGTCCAGCCCTTCACAGGTCTCGTAACCAGCCATCTTCATGACAGACGCAATCACCTCGCTGTCTGCCACGTTCATCTGACAACCGTATGTCTCTATGTAAAGTTTCTTCAATGTTCAACCAATTTCTTGAAACAACAGACGTTAAATCAGGCGCATTCTTACCCTAATTTAACAAAAATCGTTGCAAAGGTAAGGATAAATGAGCACAATACAAAATAAAAATCTGATAAATGGATTTTTTTTCGTAACTTTGCATTGTTTTCTGCGAATATCAAGCACAGAAACACGAATTTGTAAATCGTAAATCGTAAATCCGTAAATTATCCAGTGTTAACTCAACAAGAATGTGACATCGTGCATGAAAGGATGCACGGAACGATGGTGGAAGCCATGCAGATGCGCTTCCTTCCCAGCGACGACGAATATGCCCGTTGCGAAATGCCCATTACCCCTACCGTTCGTCAGTACTTCGGAATCCTTCACGGTGGAGCCTCTCTGGCTTTGGCGGAGACACTTGCCGGCGTGGGTTCACTCCACGTCATCGGTTTCAATCCCGACGGACTGATTTGTGGGACGGAAGTCAGCGGCACCCACCTCCAGATGTCTGATACCGAGGGGAAAGTCTATGGACGCGCCCGTCTGCTTCATGCAGCACACAGCACCCACGTATGGAACGTGGAGATTTTGGGTGAGGACGGTCGCCTCATCTCAGCCGAACGCGTCACCAACCGCATCCTCTGGCAGAACAAAAATAATTCGTGAAGCTGTTAAAAAAAGAATAGCTTCAGAAGTCTGAATTATCGTTGTTTGCTTTGGAGGGTGACGAGCGGAATGAGCATTTCCTCCATTGAGATGCCGCCGTGCTGGAACGTGTTACGGTAATAAGAAACGTAATAGTTGTAATTGTTGGGATAGGCGAAGAAGGTGTCGTTCTTCGCAAAGATATACGAAGTGGAAAGGTTGGGGGCAGGCAGAAACGCCTCCTTCGGATTCTTCATGGCATAGACATCCTTGGCGTTGTAGGAGAGATTCTTGCCCAGCTTATAGCGCAGATTCGTATTCGTATTGCGGTCGCCAATCACCTTGGTCGGCGTGTTCACGCGGATGGATCCGTGGTCCGTGGTAATGATGATGCGTGCATTGGTGTGAGCCAAGGCGCTGAAGAGTTCGCGGACGGGGCTGTGGCGGAACCACGAAGCCGTGATGCTGCGGTAGGCAATCTCGTCGCTGGCCAGTTCGCGCACCATCGTCGATTCCGTACGGGCATGAGAAAGCATATCGATGAAGTTCACGACGATGACGTTGAGCTGCTTGGAAGAGAGTTGGCGGAACTGCCCCACGAGCTTCTCCGTATCGGCTGAGTGATTGAGCTTGGAATAGGAGAACTGCTCGCGACGGCGGTAGCGGTCGAGCTGTGTCTGGATAAGCGGTTCCTCGTTCAGGTTCTTACCTTCCTCCTCGTCTTCATCCACCCACAGGCTGGGGTACATCGAGGCAATCTGGCTGGGCAGCAGACCCGAGAAGATGGCGTTGCGGGCATACTGTGTCGCTGTAGGCAGGATTGAAAGATAAAGCTCTTCGTCGATGGTGAAGTCGTCGGTAAGCTGCTGGCTGATGATACGCCATTGGTCGTAGCGCAGGTTGTCGAAGACAACGAGATAGACCTGCTCACCCTGATTGAGTAACGGGAACACCTTGCGTTTGAAAATGTCCGGACTCATCATCGGACGGTGCTCTGGGTCGTTGAGCCAACCCATATAGTTCTTGGTGACAAATTTTGCAAACTCCTGATTGGCTTCTGCTTTCTGCATCTGCAGCATCTCCGTCATCGAGCTGTTGGTCTCCGCCAGTTCCAGTTCCCAATAAACCAGCCGCTTATACACCTCCACCCATTCTTCCAGACTATAGCTGTCGTTGATCTGCATACCAATCTTCGAGAAGTTCTGCTGGTAGCTGGTGTTGGTCACCTCCGTCTCGATAGCACGTTTGTGCAGGTGTTTCTTCAATGTCAGCAATATCTGGCTGGGGTTTACGGGCTTGATGAGATAGTCGGCAATCTTCGAGCCGATGGCCTGATCCATGATGTTCTCCTCCTCACTCTTCGTCACCATCACCACAGGGATGGAGCTGTTGATTTCCTTGATACGAGAGAGGGTTTCCAGTCCGCTCAGACCAGGCATATTCTCATCGAGGAAGATGAGGTCGATGGGTGAGGACTGGCACAGATCAAGGGCGTCCTGCCCGTTGGTGGCGGTCAGCACCTGATAGTCTTTTTTCTCCAGAAAGATGATGTAGGGTTTCAGAAGTTCAATCTCGTCGTCAACCCATAGCAGCGTATTCATAAGCCTTTGTTTTTTTTCGATTTCTGAGTACTCGGAGTACTCCGAGTATTCCGATTTCCGAGTACTCCGAGTCCCGTCAGAACACTTCGTCGTATTCGTCTTCGTATTCCTCTTCGTCCGTTTCTTCCAGTTCCTCCAGCTCGTCGGGCGTGAGGATTTCGGTGGGTTCGTCCAGACTGTTGTCATCCACACGGAGAAGACCCACACGGTCGAAGTGCTCGTCGTAGAAGTCGAAATACTCGCCAAAACTCTTGCCGCGCAACAGCAGTTTGAGGTTCTCCTCGCTGATGATGAACGGATGGAGACCTTCGAGCTTGTAAGCCATATCCTCGTCGTTGAGCAGGCGGTGGAGATAGACGTAAGCCTCTTCGTAGTTGTTGAACGTGCGCACTTGCAGCATGTCGATGCCGTCGGTTCGGTCTATGGAGATATCGAAGTTGCGGACAGCAAAGCTGGTAAAGTTATAGCGAGCCACTTCGAAGAGCAGCTGGTTCTCGTTGATGGAGTCGTGCTCGTAAGCAATGATAAAGAGGAAGTTGGTGTTTCGCTCTGGAAGGAAGATCGTGTCGGCAGAAAGCGAATCGCCTGCTGCCAGCAGTCCACCCATACGGCGGTCCCAGATGGAGCCCATGTCCATCTTACCGCTGGCGAGGATACGTCCTTCCTGCAAGCCCTTCACATAGAGGCCAGCCAATTCGCTCACCGTACTCTTGGGATATTTCTCCACGATGGCCTTCATGCTACCCAGGAACTGCTGACGTTCACCTTTCTCCAGTCGGCTCATCGCATCGAGGAACATGAAGCGAGCACGGTTGTCACCTTTGGGATATTCTTTCTCCGTATAAGTGTTGTTGGCTATCACTTTGTCATAATTGCCTGTCTGGAAGGCGTCGTAAGCCTCCTGATAGAGCGAATCCTCAATCTGCTTTCCGTAGCGTCCCTTGAACTCAAAGTTAGGGTCGGACACAAGGATGGCGTGTTCGTTCTCAGGGAACCCGTCAATCAGCAACTTCTTGTAATCGGCTGCGTCAGCCGTGCGTCCGATGCGAGAATAGAGCTGGAAGAGGTTGTAGTACGTCTCGTCAATATGTTCGTATTCGGGGAAGTCGAGCAGCACCCGCTGGAACGTACGTTCTGCCAACGGGAAGTTCTCCATGCGGTCCTTATAGATAATGGCTGAGTTGTAGAGACCGTCCACCAGTGCAGCGTTCGAAGCCGCCATCTGTTCGTCGGTGAAGGGGATATCCTTCAGGTAATATTCACGACGGTGAGGATTACTCTCGTATTCCTGCCGTTTCTTTTCCTCTTCACTCAGTTCGCCGTCTTCTCCTTCGCCATTTCCGTTTCCGCCCTGCGCATCCTTCACCTCACCGGTGCCGTCGGGTTTGTCCACACTCACAGAGTCGTTGGCTTCCGCGTTTTCGTCGTTGAAGTCAGCCAACACCGTCTTGTTCTTACGTCGCCAGTCGTCGGCCAGTTCAATCTGTCCCCATTTCTTCTGGAACTCTTTCTTGCCGGCCTCCACCGTCGCTGGGTTATAGAAGTACCACACACCCGTCGTCGGTTGTCCTCCACGGTTCTGAGTATTGGCAGCTGCATTAGCGGCTTGCTGGTTGCGGTTTGCGTTGTTTCCCGTAGCGTTCTGAGCCTCAGCGTTCTTTCGTGCTTCCTCCTTCTCCGTCTTCTTCACCTCCTCTATGATCTTATCAATCACTTTCAGACGATCCAGCGAATCCATCCGCGCCAACGCCTGCAGACTGTCTTGCAGTTCCACCGCCTGGGCGTGAGGCAGCAGTTCTTCCAGTATCTTGGCACGTTGGTCAATCTCCTTATAGTCGTCGCGTTCCTTGTCGAACAGTCCCAAGGCTCCGGCATAGCAGGCTTGCGCCTTCACAAACTCCTCGCGTTCCCAGTAGAGCTGTCCCAGGTGGAGCCACACCACCCCCTTCTCCAGTCCGTTGCGTGTACTTTTCTCCACACCATCGTTGTAAGCCCAGATGGCATGCAACGTGTCACCGTTAGCGAGATAGATATTGCCGATGGCATAATACACCTGATCCAGATAGTCCTTATTCTTGGAGTTGCGAGCCATCGACTGCAGCTTGCGGATCATCGCCTTGCTCTGCCCCTTCGACATCACTTCCGTCTGCTGGATGCGAGCGTTGAACGCCAGTTCGTAAGGCGGATTCATGGCATACACCTTCTTGAATTCCTTGTATGCCTGTTTATCCTAACCCGCCGCATGACACAGCTGTCCCAAGAGGAAATGCAAACGGGCTTTCTGCAATGTGCCTTTGGTCTGCTTCAGCGCCTTGCGTACATTGGGGATAGCCTCTTCGTACAGTTCCTGACGCACCTGGCAGTCAGCCAGCACAGCAGCCTTCAAGGGTTCGAGGTTCGAAGGGAAGCTGTCGCGCGCAGCCTGGTTCACCAGATTCTCCGCATCGTAGAACCACTCCAACTCCGCATAACATTTGGCTTCCTGCAGACGGGCTTTCGCCACGATGTCCGGTTTCGAAAAATACAGGCGTTGCATATAGGCAAACGTAGAGGCTGCCTCCATATATTCGCCCTTGCGGAACTGCGCTTCGCCCATCAGGAACCACGCTTTGTAGAGGAACGGGTTATATTCCTTCTGGGTCAGCCATATTTTCTCCTTCTGCGACTTCGGTTTGTTGCTTTTCCGCTCAGGTCGTTTCGTGATGCTATGTTGCTTGATGGCCTTCTGGCATTTCTCGATGGCTCGGTCATAGTTCGATTTACCCATCGCCACCGTCGCCTTGTTGGCTGTGATGTAGAACGGCAGCATCTCCGTGTAGTTATCCTTGTTGCCGGTCGTTTGCGCCAGTTGTCCTTCCCTGAATGCCACATGTCCGTTGTAATAGGTGTTGTAAAGCGCCTTCAACGCCTGCACACGCCGACTCAGCCCCGTGTTCTTATTCGTCAAACACGCAGCCATCAGCACTGCTGTGAGCACCGCTATAACTGTCATTTTCAGTGCTCCAGCCCCATTTATCCTGTACTTCTTCACCTAATACGAATACAATACGGTCATCCGTCCGTTTCTATATTAACGCAAAGCTTCCCGATTTATTGCATTCCTATCAGGGAAAACAAAGGCATCACCGAAGAAGGTCACTCCTTCTTCACTCCTTTCACAAAAAGGCGCGTATAGGAACGTGGATCGTTTGTGTAAATGGTCACAGACTTACGGAAAGGACCCGGATTCTGCCCTTTCGCATTGTACTTCACCACTACCTTGCCCTTCTCACCTGATTTCACGGGAACTTTCGTATAGACAGGCGTGGTACAGCCGCAACCACTTACCGCCTGAAGGATATACAAATCGCTGCCACCCGTATTGGTGAACTCAAACGTATGCTCGTGTTCAGGAGACTTCGAGATGGAAAACTCCCCGAAGTCAAACGTCTGTTCGTCAAAAGTTATTTGTGCCGACACCTGCCCTGCAACTGCTTTCGTTTCCTGCTCCTGTGCGGACAGGCTACAAGTCCAGCACAAATGCAGGCACACTATTAACAGTTTTGAAACACTCATGTACTATACTTACAAATCTATTTGAACCTTCGTTCCATCCGTATAAACGGATTTCGAGTAAGGATATTCCAATTCCAGATAATACTTATAGTTCTCGCCATCTAAGACTTTATAGACATCATGTCGAACACCATCTTGGTCTATATAATAGGGAAGAATCGCCAAATTAATCGGGCCAGAATCACCCTTGTAATTTGTGACGAAACTATAGGTCAGCGTATAAGTTCCCGATTTGAACTTCTTGACAGGGAAATCTTGCTGTTTAATCAGATATCCTGATTTGCCTTTAATATAAGCCAGCATATTCACACCCCACTCCTTCATCAGTCCGGGACTCGCCACATCCATCTTTATGACAAACTCATATTTAGCCAAATCAGAAGTCATGGCACCAAAGTCGTAACCCTTTCCACTACTATCATCTTTATAGAACTGATCTTCATAATCGGAGAAATCGTAAGGATTGAGTTCTTGTGCCGATTTTTGAACACATTCCTTCACAGTAATCTTTGGATAGGGTTCTTCCATCATATAACCCATTTCCTTATACGCAAGTGTCTGACCTGTCTTCTCGTTGTAAATAACTGGCACTACATAATAAGCATCTTGTTTATCGAAAAGGGCATTATCGATTTCGTAAGAAAATTTGTATTCCTTATCCTTACGAAGCGTCTTGTTTGAACTTGTTGTTTCTACTGTGGCAATTCTCGATCTATCGTCCAAGGAACCCTTATAGATTTCCAAACGAGGCTCATAATAGGAACTTCCAGCCATGATGCCTAAGTTTTTCACCTTGTAGCCATAGTTGAGCGTCGTTGTGCTTTTGCCAACTCCGATTGAACCTGGAACTGCGGATGTGGTGAACGTAGGTATAATAGGCCAGCTGGAATCCCATAAGTACTTTTCGATGAAAGTAATTTTTTTGTCCCACAAATCAAGTCCCAATGGACTGAGATAGAAGTTAATAAAACCATATACCTTGCCATAGAACTTAAAATATGTGTTGCCGTCAGCATATTGTTTATCATCAGAGAAAGGTGCGAAGGTGCATTTCCCTTCTATTCCTGTCTTAAAGCCTCCACCAATTTCACAACCCAAGCTCTTTGCCACACGAATACCCACTCCCACGTTCACGTCGAGAGCCACAGCAGCGGAGCCAGACAAGAACAAGGATGGTCCCGAAAAATCATCCTTTACCACCTCTTTCTTGAGTTCTACGGGGTCACCACCATTGACAATTTCATAGCCCTCATATTTGGTAGTATTATTATGTACCATAGAGACTCCTACGCAACCATTGATGGTCACTCCTAAGTCATAGTTGAAACGGATTACAAACTCCAAAGGGACAGTGCAGGGAATCGGTACACTGATTTCCGGCTTTGGATCCTTCACCTTATAGTCTTTGAGATTTGCAATTCTCTCTGAAGCTTCCTGAATTTTGGAAGTCAGTTTGTCATCCTTGATTCTCTTGGCATATTCTGTGATATTGAATTCACCGTCATCACCACCAATCCTCTTACCTGCCCAGAAATCCACACCTGCTTCCAAAGCCAGGTATTTCTGAGTCTCAGTATTCGTATAGGATTTCTCGTATTTTTTCTTTTTATCAATTTTTGTATAAATACGCTTTGTGGTGTTGACCGACAGAGTCAGTGCCGCATAGGTTTTCAGTTCTCGTGACTTATTTTTCTCATTCCATGCTGCTAACCCTTTCAACAGGGACTTTGCTAAAAATCCATAGGCTTTATCAGGATAACGCGTGTCGATTTTCATGCCCCAGGTATCGGATTGAGTCTTCACTTCTTCGGTCACATCGCCACTCGCTCTGGTCTTGGCAGCCGAGGCGCGATCATTGGTTCCATCATAGACAGACCAATCCGTCATCGCCACATCTTCTTCGGTCAAGCCAAGACTATCCAAATAGGCGCTGTCTGTGGTTTCTTCCTGGAAAGGTGCCTGATAATCGAAATCCACCTCCACCACCAAATCGTCATACACTTCATCAAGGGTCGCACGTGTCACTACTACTTTGTACATACCACCCACATTCTCAACGGACAGCACCTTGTCGTTCAGTCCATGAGGAAGAGTGCGCGAACAGCCAGCTGCCACATACTCTCCAACCTTGGGCAACCACTTCTTTGGGATGTTGTCCATGAAATACAGGATGGTGTCGTGTTCCACTGTTGCTAAATAATCTAACATATTGGAAGTAACAGGTCTTACGCCATCGTTATACTTATAAGTGACAGTAAAGCTGTCATTCTGCTCTGTGTAGGGTTCATTCACACCACGCTGCTCTTCAGGAATGCTGAGATCTTCCATCGACAACGTACAGCCACCAAGGATGGCTATTACGAAAACAGAGAATAATATGTAAGAACTTTTCTTCATGATGATATAGGGATTATGGTATGGTCAATTCAAAAAGGCTACTGAGACTCCCATGGGTACCTCCATCGTAATTGATACGTTGCGGAAAAGTCTCGACCTGAAGGATTGTTCTGTCGTAGCAAAGGAAACGGATACGTTCTTCGACACCATCTTCATCATCCATCATTTCGCTATATACCCTTATTTGCATATATCGCTTTCCCTGCCATTCTTTCCATTCTCCTATTCCTCGACATTCCAAACCTCTGAAAGCACCAATCAGCATATTCTCGTTTGGTTCTTGTCCATGTACCGTCACATGTGCATAGACCACCATATCGTGAGGATAGTCGCCACTGGCAACTTCCCAGCGAGGCATCACATAGACATAGCAGGAATCAGAAATGCGGTTCTGTACCGACAGAGCAGACACCATTGCCTCACCCTCGCTGAGTGCGTAGAGGGTATTGTTGAAGGCTGTTACCACAGAGTCAGCACTGCTCGTCCAGTAAATCTCGTGATTGCTCACAGAATCGGGCGTAAACTCAGGTGAGAGGGCAAACTCGTCACCCACCATCACATAGACGGTGTCGAAGTTGAGGTGCATCTCAACAGCCTCTGGTGTCTCGTCGTCCAGGTCAAAATCAACCAGTCCGCAAGCCATAAAAAGCTGCGAAGCCACCGCCAGCATTATGTAAAAACCTTTCTTTATCATTGAGAACTATCAAGAATTTCTAATTTGTGAATTGTGAATTGTGAATTATGAATTATCAATTTTCAATTCTTCTTAGGAGCCTTCACGGTAACCGTATTCGAAGGGGTACTCTTACGTCCGTCCTTATACTGAATGAAGATATAGTATTCTGCTTCTTCACCAGGTTGGAGCAGGAAGTCGTTGAAGAACCGGTCAGCAGGTTCTGCCGACATCAGGAACTTCGCCATCTTGTCCTCTGGTCCTTTGCGATACACACAGAAATACCAGTCACCCTTGTAAGGAAGATTGCTCTGCGTTTCCCAAGCCAGTCGGGTTTCACCCTTGCTTTCCTCGTAAGAACCAGCAAGCTGAATGGGCCACTCGAACACAGCCTCACCTGCAAATCGGGCTGAATAAATCAGACTCGGTCCGCTGGAGATACCAGCGTAGGTAAACGACTCCATCACATATTCGTAACGGTTTTCGCGGTTGTGCTCAGGAATATCGCAGATATCCACGATGTTACCAGCTGCACGTACTGAGTCTGCTTCGAAACGGCGAATCGTTGTCCACTCCTTCTTACCATCTGCCAAACGACGTTTCAGCACATGGTGGGAAATCTGAACTTCATCGCTGCACACCCATCGCATATTGATGCCCTTCGTCTGATCCACCCAAACTGAATCAATGTGCGGTTCCGCAGGAATGACCAAACTGGGACGAATTACCTGGAGGGGTTCGGTGTAAGCACCTTCGTTCGTAGCATAATCGACGGCTCGTACCTTATAATAGATGTATTTCTGGTTGACATCCAACGCCAAAGTATCCACCCACTCCGTCTCTCGCAGCAGAACGCTGTCTGGTGAGAGGGTACGCAGTTGCACGAACTCGTGAGTCGTATCGTTGGCGTAGGCTATCTCGTAGTAATCTACATCGTCACAGGGTGCATCCCACATCAGGCGGACGGTACCCTCATCGTTGCTGACAATCTCATAGCGGAAGTTGGCAGGAGCATCAGGAGCCTTGAGGTCGGTGATGCGGACAATATGTTGCATCGAATAGCCCACATTCTGAGCGGTGTCGTAAGCCGCCATCACAATCTGTCCAGAGGACAGTCCTGTGACATCAGCCACACAGAGCGTATCGCCCACAGGAATCATATTTTCCACCAGCGATACCCACTTGCCGCCGTCATCCGTTTTCTTGTAGAAAAGAGGCTTGTAGCCTACCAGATCCTGCTCAATGGTGTCCTTGCGGAACCAGATGTGAGCCTTCACCTTTGCGCTGAGGTCAGTAGTGTCTGGACGCTCTATCTCGATGAAGGTGATTTCTGGTGCCAAAGGCGGCTCTACATCACGCACATGGGCTGTGTGGACATGACTCGGTTCTGTCAAGTCGCCAAAGGCATCGTGAGCCAGGATTCGGTATTCATAGTCACCTGGTGCGGGTACCAGTTCCTGAATGTGACAGTCGGGGTTATCACCTCGTATGTCCTGCATCATGATGAAGGGGTGTTCGTTCACACGCTGCCACTTCGTCTCACCCACCTTGCGACGTTCAATCTCGTAGGTAGAGTAGGCTTCTTTGTTCTCCCACCACAGGTACAGGCTGTTGATACCCACGAGGGAATCACCGATTTCCACATCGAACTTCTCAGGCACATACTTCTCGTTCTTGATATTCTCGATATAGCCAACACGGAAGATGAGGTGCTTCGTGCTATCGAACTCTGTTGGTTGCACGATATACTCGTACTCCTTTCCCTTCTTCACATTTGTATCGACGAAACGCATAGCCAGATGGTCAGCCACATCGCGACTCCACTCACTTGCCATCAACGCCACAGCGTAGGTCATCTGCTGGTCGTCATAGACATCGAGCAAAGCACCGAACGTACCAGCACCATGTTTCGACTGGTCTTGGGTCATTTTGCCTTCGCCATAGAGGGCACCAATCGCCATTCCTGCGATAGAATCGTCCTCCGAATAGAGGCTTCGCCATTCTTCCAGCGAGGCAGGTTTCAGAGCGTAAGCTAGCGTATCCGTCTCGTAGTCCTTATCGCTCAAGCAAGTACGGAGGATATTGACACCTACGCTGTTCAGATACTGCCAAGTCACAAAGTCCTCAGCTCCCCATCGAAGAACGATGCTGTCTCCATAACTACGTGCCAGCAGCTGGATATGCGTGTCGTAGTTTCCAGTCCTCACGGTGTCGGCTGCCAACATGGAAGTATCACGAATTTCCCCTGGCAGGTACTTTGTCTCCCAGTCAGAATTGCTTACCCCTTCCCCATCAGGACGATCCACCCCAATCGTATCGTCGGGGGTTGCTGATGGAGAATAGGAAAATCCCATCGGACCACGTGCCAACAGACTTCCTGTCACAATTCCTGTGACCAAGATTCCTGCTAATATTTTTGTTATGCGTATCATCTATATAATAAATTATAAATTCAAAATTATAAATTATAAATGTTTTGAGGGAGCCATTACTGTAATAATGGATCGTCGAGCGTGAAGGAATCCATAGCTGAACCGTTCAGCAGGTCGGTCAACACACGATATTCGCAATTCACATAGTCGTATTCATTCACTCGATAGATGGAGAAGTTGGCTTTCGTCATCAGTTTTAATACATCCCTCGAGCATATGAAATTCTCCTTTGAACGATACTTGGAATTGTTGACCTTATGATCCATATTTCCGCCCATGAAACTATACCAGATTTCCTCACAGATATTCTCGTGCGGACGCTCATCCGACTTTTTGAAGTCGTCGAAGCTACCCCACATGGTTACCTTCTTACGGGAATCCTTGTTTTCGAACTGAGAACCCCAGAGGATAGGAACCTGATAGGCTGGGAATTCCAACCGCTTTCCATTTCTGGCAACAGAGAAATAGACACCTGTACGAGCTACAGACCACGCCTCCACTTTGTTCACCTTCTTGGTTTCGAAGTTGTCGCTACCAATATCCTGCACCTGCTTCGAGGCAGCAGAGAGCTTATCTGAAATGTCTGCAGCCATATAATATACATCCTTCATGTCGGTGATCAGTCCCTTGACACGAGCGGCATTTGTCTTACCTGGCGTAAATGCAGGCACTCGTTCCATACCGCCCAGCACATACTCGTAGCGACCATCATCCAACATCGGCAACGGGAAGTTATAGGTGTTTTGCCATTGAGTCTGATCGTAGATAGAGAGTTTGCGGATTTTCGAATACTCATCGTAAATACGGTAGGAAACGCCCTTACCAGTCGAGCCTTCATACACACCACCCTTGTCCGTGTAGATGAGGGACTGCGATGTGGTGGCATTGATGGACAGACGCGGAGTCGTGATGCGCCAACCTCCCACCAAAGCGAAGTTCGACAAGTAGCTGATGTACCAATACGGGTCGTAGAGACGAGCTAATGGCGCTTTGCCCGAACCGGTCTTCTTGGCTGTCTGACCATCGGCCTGTGCAATCGTCCTATCTGATACGCGCGGAATACCTGAGTCTTTGAATGTCACAGAATTGATTCGCTGACCGATGAACGGTTTCTCGTATGACAGTGAGTAGCCACCATTGGCAACACCCTCGCGCCAGCTTCCGTTCTTGGAATAGAGCTTCAGATGTACCAGGTTGGTGGTTTCCGTTGTTACCTTGCCATTGACGGTCTTCGAAACCACATAGTCAAGTTTCAGCAGGTAGTACTGTTCCGCCGCCACGTTCCTGAATTTTCTGCTTGGTTGCAAGTTGCAAGAATGGTTGGTGGTCACGTAGGAGTTGTTCACTTCGTCGAGCACCTTACCATTACTGCTACAGAGACGCCACTTGAGTGTACCCTTCTTGAAACACTTGTTATTGAGGTCGGTGAGCAGGGCAATAGTTGGAGCCTGAATGTCGCTCACGTAAGCCCAAGTATAGTACTGGTACTCCTCAGGATCCTTCACCTGGTTGTAGTTCGATGGATAAGCGATAGCTACGTAAGGCTGCAGGTCTTCGGGACAGTCGGGCAACGACTCGTTCGGACCTGTGCAGAAGTAATAGTCCTTAGTCTGCTTCCAAGCTTTGTTCTCATACTTGCGCTTGCTCTCGTTATAGGTCTCCGGATCGACTTCCACACCCTTCACGATTTCCTTTGCCCAGCCAGAAACTCGCAACTTGTAGAATTTGTTCGGACTGAGTTCAAGCATGTCGATCAGGTGGGTAATACGCTGTTTGCCCTTGAGGTAGAACTGTCTCTTCTTGGGGACTAAAACTGGGTTTGCATAGTTGTACTCATAAAGCGTCACATAAGTGTCACCGTGGAACACAAACGTACGGCTTGCCTGAGCCTTCAGGTCTTCCTTATCGCCGTCATAGTCCTTTGCTAGCTTGTTGAGTTCTGTCTCGTCGAGCACACGGAAGTGTTCATCGAGCGGAGCCTGGGTGTCGAAGGTCGGGCGCATGGAGAGTTTGGGAGAAATGCGGTTCTTCTTGTCCCAGCCCACCGATCTGAGGGTGTCGCCCAATGAGCAGTTGCCGAAGAGTTCGAAGTTGTCGAGGGCATTCCCTAAGAAGAGGTCGCAGCGGTCACCACACTCGAATTCGAACTTACGGTTGATATTAATCAGACCTGCCAGCAGTCTCAGCTTCACACGTGCCTTACCCGTGAAGTAAGTGGGATTAGGACCACCCATATTGAGCACACCGCCGATACCGGCATCGACGATGTCGAAACGTTTCTTCCAGAATCCGAGGTTGATCTGAATACCGAACTTCGCATACAGGTAAGCATAGAGCTGTCCTTCGCCATACCATCCGTTCCAACCTGGCTTCTTGCTGAGGTTCATACAGTTGGCATTGTCGAGTTTGCGGAGTGAGAGGTCGAAACCTGCCGTCGCACCCATGCTACCATAGATGATGCCGAGGTCAACATCGAGATAACCGTAGACCTGAGCACCGAGCATCACACCTCCCAGCACGTCGGCCTTGAAGTCCTGAAGCGCACGGCTGCGTGCACGGTTGGCTTGTCCCAGATCGTCGGACACCATACCTGCACCCTTGGTACTTCCGTCGAGGAAGTTGGCCACTTCTGGTGGAATAGGCGGCAGCTGTCCGTCGTTGGGCAGTTCGTTACCCACGCAGAGGTAGGCGTTGGCACCGATTTTAACACTCACGATGCTCGACTTGAAGTCGATGAGTGTGAAGTTACAACGTTTGTCGTAGTCTGGTTCTCCCAGATACACGTGCCACTTGACGGAGCTGAGCTTCTTGCCCTTCTCCTTCATCGTCACCTTGAAGTCGAGGCTGACGTGGGCACTGGCCGCCTTGCAACTATTAGAGTTCTTGGCATTCGTATTGTTATTGGCATGCGAGTTGGAGGAGTCGTTGAGTTTGTCGCTGAGTCCTCCTGTGGCATCACTCAATGCCTTGGTGTAGCCGGCGTTGAGTTTCTTCATCGTGTTCGACAACCGGCTATATTCCGAGGCATAGAGTTTCGATGCCACCGCTCCGTCGGCACTTGCATCGACGGTGATGTTGAGGGCGAAGTACTGGTCGGTGTTGTCGTGTTGATAGACGATACTTGCCTTGGCGTTAATCATGCCCGACACAGCTTTCAGGGTTCCGTCGAACATGAAGGTGGTGAGACGTTTATACTTCGAGTCATAGACCACCGTCATCTCGAAGTCACCGTTGAGCACTTCCTTGCCTGCTGTGGTACTGAGACCCATTCCGGCGATGACACCGATGATGCCCTTCTCAGGCGTAGCATCGTTATCACCTTTCTTCTTACAGTTGAAGTAGAATCCACCCTTGATACTGTTGATGACAACGGGATCGAGTCGCAAGCCGGTGGCGCTACCCAGTTTGATATTGAAGAAGCCCCACGTATAGTTGTTGTTCGTCTCCTTCTTCTCGTAGTATCCACCACTCGATTGAACGGTGAAGAGGTCGCCAGGCATCGTGAACTTGATGCTGCCCTGATAGCCGTCGCCCTTCTGCGCGTCGCCTCTGACGACGGTCAGTTCGCCCTTGAGTGTCATACCGGCAAAGCTGGTCTCCAGTTTTGCCTTATCGAAGGTGGTTTTGTTGTATTTGATGGAGATCTTCGAGAGATCCGTCGGATTCTTCACCGTAGCATAGACTGTGAATCCAGCTCCTGCGCTGATGTCGAGGCTGCTGACCAGTTTGATGCTACCTTCGAGGTACATGGTCAGGTTGCTGCCCGAATATCCGAACTTATAATCATCAAGCGTGAAGGTGAACGGACCAATCGTCTTCGAAGGTGATGCCAGCGACCAGTCTCCTGTGTTGAAATAGCAGCTGTTGCCGAACTTGAACTGCTTGTCGTTATAGAGTTTCTTGATGATTTTCTTGTTGTCCTTACCGTTCTGCAGCGATTTCTCGTACTTCGAAGTCCATCGGTCGCAGTTGGCAATACGCATCTTGGCGAAGTGGACGCCAGGGATATTGAACTTGATGGGCAGGTTGTTCGCCTTCTGCTGCAGGTATTCGGTACCACCGATGGTGATGTCGCCACCCATTACCAGCTCGACTCGGGTCTTGAGCTGGTTGTTTTCTGGTACAGCCTCTACGAGGCAGTAAGTCAGATTCTTGTCGAATGTCGCCTTCGCCAGGAAGAAGTCGAGGCTAAGTTTGTCAACCTGCTGTGTCTTGAAGATATAGGCATAGTTGCCACCGCCTGCGTTCTGCTGGTTGTTGAGTTTCAGTATCTGGCAGTTGTAGGCGATGTCGCCTTCGAGCAGCGGCACGCTGAACTTACCGTTGAACTTACACTGGTTGAAGTTATCCTGGATGAACTTAAGTGTGACATTATCGAGGGAGAACGACCATCCGCCCATCTTTCCGGTCTTGGCAGACAGGATGTCGGAAGCGGAGAGGGTAAGAGTGGCACCCGACTTGTCGAAGAACATGTTCTTGGCAGAAATCGAGAGGCGTTTGTCGCCCGAAGTGCCGAATTCCAGCGTCTTCGGCATCTTCACCGAAATCTCTTTGATGTAAAGTCCCTGCCAAGTGATGGTCTGGTTGTTCGTCAGCACCTTGCTCTTGTCGTAACCAGAGGGGAACGAACCCATCTTATTGGAGTTACGATAGATGGAGTGGTCATAGACGATATTCTGGGCGGTGAAGGTCCAGCCTGGGAGGTCTTCGGCCTGGAAGGGATCGATGGAGATGTTATCCACCATCCAGTCATCCCAGTCGCTGATGCTTGCCGTCACAGTCAGCGTAGGATTCTCATTCGTAGCCTTTCCACCCACATCCTTCTTCAGACCTGGAATCTTCATATCCATGTCGATACCCAGGATCTCGAACTTATAGTCGTGCCAAGCGATATAACAGCCGTCGGTCGGCTTGGTCACATCGGTCGGCGCCTTGAAGGTCATCGTGTAGGATGATTTCGGGTCTTTGATGGTGAAGTTGCTGAGCAGCGCCACCGTTCCCGATTCAGGAATCACCTTATCAGGCGAGATACACAGACGGGGTGCACCCAGCACGAGGATGTCGTTGTCTGTATATTTCGAGTCAGGCAGCGTGAACTCACCCAGCACGTCCATCGTGGCGTAGGTGGCAGCGAACTTCATCGCTACAATCTGGATATCCACCGGACTGCTGTTCACGCTCTTCGGCAGCGCTAGCGGCATATAGAGACGCTCCACCTCACCCTTGAGGAAGGTGTTCCAAACCGCCTGACCTTTTTTCACATAGCCATAATACTTGCTGAGGTTGATCTTCTTGGCAAGGTCCTTCACTCCGTTTGTCGCCTGCGTTTGCAAGTAGTCAGCGTATGGAAGCCCTGTGTCGCCGATCAGGTTGTCAATACCCCAGTCGGAGAAGAGCTTGTCCACCACCTGCATGTCGCTGAGACTTTCATTCTCGGCGTATGTTTTGGCTATACCGTCATAGACAACGTCCTCGGTGTTAATCTTCAGATTATCAAACTGAACACACACCATCACCTTGAAACCCAACGGCTGCCATTCCACACGACCTTTACCCTGCCAGGTATTCGCTTCCTTTCCTTCTTTTATTTCATCGATCAGCAAAGGATATTCGCCCAGCATGACGGTCTTTCCCTTCAAGTCAGCAGCAGTCTTCTCCGTGGGAGTTTCGTTGTTGATGACCACCATGTTGGAACATTGGAAGTACTTCTTGCTAATGGGTTCCGTCATGGCGAAATCTATCACGTTTACACTATCGTTGGTAAACGCAACAGACGAACCATGAATACAAGTCGGCTTGATACGGAGTACAAGGTAGTCGCCTACCTTCACTTTTTCCTTCAGGAAATCCCACGAAATACTATCTTTTAGCTCGTCGGTCTCCTTCACCGTTTTGGTGTAGATAGGCTGTGTCTGGAGAGCAGCCTCTTTGTCCGCTTCACCACCTCCGTTGAACAGCTGCACTTCATAGCTGAATTGAATGGTGTCAGCCTGCAGACCCTCACCTCCTAAATGGAATACAGTACGCCACTCAGTGGTGATGGGGTTATTAATGAAGACTTTGCGAGCTGCAATGTCGAGGAATGTAGGAGAGGTAATGGTAGGATTGCGGAAGGTATAGAGAGAGTCTGTATTCAGACTGTCCTTCATCTCCGTATGTCCCCACAGGGCAAAATAGTCTATGTCATCTTCGTCATCTTCTCCTTCACCTTCTTCCTTGCCGCCGGTACCTCCGTCGGTCTTGCCTTCCGTCTTTTCGTCGGTCTTTCCTTCTGTCTTGTCGTCAGTTGGAGGCGTAGGTTCATCGCTGGTCTTGATGCGGAAGGTGCGATAGGTGCTCTTTCCGTTGTTCGCAATCATCACATAGTTTAGCACGTTGGTACTGGTGCTGTGGGCTGTTACCTGAGCCAGATACTTCTTGTTGGTGTAGAACTGATGGGTGATGATATTGGTAGGAATCATACAGAGCGGAGCCATCAGAGAGGACGACTGATAGACCGTCGGGTTGCGGTCCATAGCGTCGTCGGGCTGCTGACCAGGAAGCAGTTCCACCACTCTGAAGTCGTACTGATAGGACGAGAAAGTGGAACCACAGGTAATAACAGGCTGTGTCCAGGTGAACTGTGCGTTCAGCGGGTCGATTTCTGCCACTTCGGGGTCAGCCGTACCGATGAGCATCGGCACCAGGAACTGAGGCGCCTGCGCCTGATAGCATACTTGGAAATAAGCCAGGCCACCGGCGGGGTTGCTCACCACCACAGGGGTGGAAAGCTGGGGTAAGCTCCACTTATAAGCGGTGATATGTATCTGATACTGACCTTCGGGCAGAAGTCCGAACGATCCGTTCGTGTAGTTGTCGAAGAGGTTGGAAGGACAGCTGATTTCCGATGCAGGGATGTGGTCGAACAGGTGCTTCATCTCCAGGGTCGTCAGCTGATACGACGAATTGCCCGGCACCACGAACGGTGCTTTGGGTTGACGCTTGGGCGGTGTGGAGATGCTAAGATCCGAGGCAGGCATCGTCTGCTCCAGCTGCAAGCCGAGATACACTTCCTGTGCTTCGGAAGTCGTATTCGTCAGGGTGATATTGAAGAACTTCCCTGGGTCGGAAACATACAACAATATCTGTGGAGGCAATATCTGCTGGACAGGAGTCACTGTCACAATCACGTCCTGAGCCACCACACGAAGTGTACCCAGTACGAATATTATCAGAGTCGCTATCGACTTATATATCTTTCTGCTCATATACATTATTATATATATGTATGGTTCTTACTGCATTTTTTTGGCCTGTTTCTCAGCTTCCTTGGTGGCCTTGCTCTTGATGCTGAACAGGCTGAAGGTGTAGGCATAGTTCAGACTGGCTGTGATGTCGGTGCAGTCGAGTTCGCTGCGAAGTTTCGTCACATTCACATCGCCATATTTGTTGAAACCGACACTGGCTGAAAACACGTGTACTTTCTTCAGCGTATAGCTGGCTGAGAGGTCGGTACCGATGGAGAGGTTCTTGCTCTGACGCTCCACCTCGTTGTAGCACAGGGAAACAGTGGCAGAGACGTTCAGGTTGTTGTTCTCTAAGAAGGAGCGACTGGCTGTGATCGAAGCGATGTCGCTGGTGTATGTTGTCTTATAGCCTTTGGAGCGCTGGTGGCTCAAAGTGGCAGTGAAGTCCGTGCTCCACGGCTTGACGTTCAATCCGTAGGAAGCACCCAGAGCGATGGTCTTCACATCGCTCTCTCCACTGGAAAACTTATTAAGATCCTTATTTTCTGTATAGTTGGCTGAAAGGCTCACGCTGTGACCGAAGGTCTCAGTTTCGAGCATGTAGGTAGGTGTGAGACTGAAGCTGTTCATGCGTCGGTGCACTTTCGTCGTGTCGTTCACGTGGGCTGTACCGTCGCGTTGGGTTTGGAGATAGCCGTTATAGTTCAAATTCACATTGAAATGCTGCCCCAGACGAGTAGAAGCACTGGCAGCATAGATGTAACCACAGGTGGTGAAGAGCTGCTTGTCGGACAGGTTGTCTTCCTGACCTGAGAAGGTGGCTGAAAGCGCCACTTTCTTGAAGAGGTGAGTGCTGGCTGTGATGCCGAGACTGTGGTAGTTGTTTGTCATGTAATAGGTGCCGAGGGAGGTATAGTCAGGCTGAATGAGCTTGTAGCTGACCGTTGTGTTGAACCCTGGCAGGGTAAGGTTAGCGTTGATGTCTCCGGCAAAGCGGGCAAGCGTGCTGTAACGGGTGTCAAACACTTTGTCGAAGGAATTGGTGGTGGGCAGTTTATCCGCATTCTTGTCGGTGTTGAAAATGGATGTAGCTGCATTGGCTGTGAGGGAGAGCCAGCCGGTAGGAGTGACACACCCTTTCAGACCCACCACGACGTTCTCCTGTGGAGAAACCTGGCTACGCCATTGCGGATCGAGGGAGTTGATGCGGTCGTAGGCTCTCAGCAGATAGAGGTCAACATAGTTCTTGGCGGTTCCGTAACCCACTTTGAATCCCCATCCCATACGTTTATACTGGGGCGTACGGGCGAACGGATCGGTGGGATCGGGATTGATGGCCGAACGTAGGCGACCATAGAAGATGCCTGCACGCAGTTTCTTGTCGTTATACTCCAACCCGACACCGTTGAACGACATGTTCATCACATAGTTGCTGAACCCCATAGAAGCCTGACCGAAGTGACCCGTCCAGTTCTTATAGGTAGGACTGATGTTGAAGGAGATGTGCGGATAGTTGAAATCGAGGTTGTCGTTGCTGTAGATGAACGAGAAGGGCATGCTAATCCCGTACAGACTGATGTTCAAGTTGGCATAAACGGTGTTGTTCAGAGGCGAACTGTACCCGTTGCCGACAGAGGAGTAGCGGTAGGTATTCTGCGTACCGACAGCACCCGTTATGATCAGCGGGTCACTCTTGGCTATCTCGGATATGTTCTGACCATGAACCACACCTGACAGCAGCAACAGAAGTGGTAACAGAAGCCGTTTCTTATCCTCTTTCATGGGAAGAATAATAATACATGGAGCCGTGTGCGGGTGTGCACACGGCTACCATGATGGTTTTAGGGATTACTTCGTGATTTTCTTGGAAACAATCTTTCCGTTCACCAGGGTCTTCATGATATAAACACCATGAGTCATCTGGCTGACGCGACGACCGTTCAGGTCGTAGATGCCTTCAACCGCAGCAGCACGACTGCCCATCACGGTGTCGGCGATGCCGGTAGCGGCATGATTGGTGGTCAGCATCACAGGGGCGTTCACAGAACCGAGCTTGCTCTTGAACTGAACCTGCTCGTTGAGGTCGAATTCCTCACCAGTCTCGTTGTCGTAAGCACGGAAGGAAATCTGCTCCTTAGCATCAGCATGGATGGTGATGAAGTAGCAACCACCTGCCACCTTGCTCTCTCCGCGGCACTCATCGCCTACGAAGGCACCGATGGAGAAGCGCTCGGGATTATCTACATTGTCCATCTGAGCAATCATCGCCATGTTGTTCATGAAGCGTGAGCTGTCATAACGCCAGTGCGAAGTGAGACGGGCAGGCGCATTTCCCTGACCGCCATTGCCGCCTGTAGATCCCTGTGAAAGACTGGTCTCAGGTGCCCAGTCGATCACCATACCGTTGGGCGACTCGGAATAATACATGTAGCCTTCGCCGTAGTTGAAGGTGTTGAGCGAAGAAACCCAGCTGCCGTTGCTGAATTCAGCGAAACCGCCTGACTTCGAAACAATCATGTCACCCTCGCTGGGTCCGTCGAAGAATGCCTTCACCTCGTCGAACGAATGGTTGTACTGGTAAGGATAAACCAGCCAGTTCCACTTATACGACAAGTTCTGGTTGAGCGATGGCGTAGCACCCTTGCGCAGAGCGAATTCCACGTCGCTTGTTAACTTCACCTTATACATCTTGTTCTCGTCAATCGCAGTGATGTCGCCAAAGAGACCATAGACTGGGTCGTTGTAGAGCAGTTCATTCATCGAACGCATATCCTGCAACTTGTCGTCGAAGTATTCAGTGTTGTTCAGTCTGCCACGAACCAACGGGTAGTCCGGATCATTATTCATATATACCGACCACCAGTTCCAGCCCGAAGTCAGCGAGTAGTCAGCAGCTACATTCACGGTAGCTTCGCAAGGAGCTGCCTCACCTACTGGCTTACCATTATAATATACCTCGATCGTCAGGTCACCAATCACCAAAGGCGTCACACCAAAGGCAAGCGGAGTGGGTTCGAGTACATCGGCAGCACCTACAATCGCAGGTACCCACTGGCTGTTGGCTGTCGTAGGAGAAGTGCACTCCAGCGAAACGGATTGTTCGTCCACCGTAGCATCAGCAGGAACAGGTGTCAGCTGAACCGTGAACTTCTGGTTACGAACCACCTCCATAGGAGGAGCGATGGTGAAGCCCTCAAGAGGAGTTTGAACCACCACGGTGATTGTGGCAGGTGCTACATCGGGATAATTCATCGAATTGATGGTAATCACCGACTGACCTCCTAACTTGGCATCACCTTGTTCATCAACCACTGCTGTGTTCGAAGAGTTGTAAGTCAAGCCTGGATCGGATGCACCGTCTGGAAGCACAGTCACCAAGGGTGCAATCACGGTGTTGAAGATGTCGTGAGTACCCTTGTTCACCGTCACGCTCTGCTGACTCACAGAAATGGAAGTGACAGGTGTCACAACGGTCACGGTGACTTGCTCTCTATAGTTGGAACCCTGCTGATCGGTCACCCATACAACGACTGTTCCGTTGGCAATGGCAACACCCTGAGCGTCCACCACATCGTAAGTCGGACCAGCGGCAGGATCACCCTCCTGCTCAAAGATCAGATCCTTCTTGTCGTAGGTAGCATCGGCTGGCAGGATAGTGACAAGGTTGCTAATGGCAGCATAAGCGTTATCGCCTTTGACTACCGTAATAGCGTTCTGGCTCACTTCCAGACCCGTCACAGGAACCACAACGTTCACTGTGAACGAGATACTTGCCTGCTGATTGGCATTGGCTGTCACCGTGATGGTCGTCGTACCGGCTTTCAGCGCAGTACCCTGAGCGTTAATCACCGTCTGGTCGCTGCTGGTCCAGCTGACAGTCTTGTCGGGTGCATTATCAGGAGTGATTACATAATACTGGGGGAGATAATCCATCAGGTTGTCACCCTTATTAATCGTAAACGACGTTATGTCACCCACATTCTGAATGCCTACCTGGTCGATGATGTTTACAGGAATGGTAAAAGAGATGGGACCTCCGTTGGGATCATGACCTACGATGGCACTGACACCAATCTCCACGGGCGATTCACCCTGAGCAGGAGTGGCGGCTTCGGCTGTAACCTGACCGTCAGCCAATGTGAAATACTGTGCTGAAACCTTCGAAGCATAATCCCACTCTATAACGAACGGAGTGGCATTATCAGGCTGAATCACCAGATAATCAGCCACGTTCGCCGTCTGTCCAACCGACAGATTGATTTCTCCTGGCTTAACCGACTGCACTGAAGTGAGGCTGATGTTGAACAGGCTCGAAAGGGTTCCGTGCGTCTCACCATCGAAGGTTACTTTCTCCGAGGGCAGAAACACCACGCCTGAGTTTTGGGCATAAATCTTAAAGGTAATCTTGGCTTTCCCCTTTTCGATGCTCGTACCTCTAACGTTCAGCTGGTAGTAATAGACATTGTTCGACACACTACAAAATTGTGCGTCAGCACGGCATTCCTCACCCTGATCGCCACGGATGAAAGCTGCTACTTCATATTCATCAAGCATTTGGGTCTGTGGGACATACGCTTGTCCGTCAATCACCAAACCCACGTAAATTGGGGTTGACTCCGGATAGTCATTCGCACTCGGAGCTTGCCAGTTCTGTGCCCAAGCACTCATGCTCAGCAGCAAGGACACCATACAAAACAAGAAACGTTTCATAATCATTTAGCTGTTTTTATTAGTTTTTGATAATTAGGAATCGATGTATTTAGTCGTTAAGTCATTTGACTTACAAATATACATCTTTATTTTGTGATAAGCAAAAAAATCGAGAAAAAAAATTAAAAAAACGTAAAAAAGTACAGCGCCAACAAAAAAATGGCAAACAGACTTTACATTTTCTAAAAAAAACAAAAAAAGACTGCCTGTCAACCACATCAGGAAATAAGCAAAAAACTGTCAACCAAAACTAGGAAAAGACAGCAAAGCGTTACAGCGTTACATGTCAAAATGTCTTCATCAAGCATTCCCTCTGTTAACCATTTTCGCAGTTTGCCTTAACACTTACGATTTTTTCCCTTAACTCCAAATCCCGTAACTCTTAACTCTAAATTTACTAACCCTTAACACAAACTGAACCTTTGCCTTAACACATGTTCTAAAAGTTACTTAGGCATGTTCTGAAACCCTTCCTACAACTGTATTCCAAGCACTCCGATTTCTGAGTACTCCGAGTATTCTGAGGTCCTTAACTCCGTTGTTCGCCGACAATCATCAGGACTTCATCTTTTAGGCCGTCGGGGAGTTCTACACCACGCAACTGGAGGCTGTGCAGCCAGTCTGACACTTCGGTTTCGCGCATCGTGTAGAGCACTTCACGGAACTCGTCTGTCTCTTCTTCAGAATAAGCATCCGAGCTGAACCCTCTGAAGCGGTCCAGTTCCTCATCCTCAAAATATTCTATGTCGGGCTGCGTGAGGTAGCGGGTTTTCTCGCATACCTCATGTTGTCCGCAGCAAGTGAAGTCTTTGTTTAATTCAGAATTCATAATGCATAATTAGCTTCGTTGAATAATGCGAAAACCCAGCTTCGCTAATTGCTCCCAATAGGAGGGATAGGACTTCGTCACAACCATCGGATCGTTGATGGCAATTTCGCCCAGCTTCAAAGCGCAAGGGGCAAAGGACATCGCCATGCGGTGATCCTTGTAGGTATCGACCCCTCCCCTGCCCTCCCGAGGGAGGGGAGAAAGTGAAGAATCCCACCACATTGACTTTTCATCTCCACCCACTTCAAATCCAAATTTGCGTAGTTCGGTCTGGAGGGCGACAATGCGGTCTGTCTCCTTGATTTTCAGGCTCTGGAGGCCTGTAAATCGGAAGGGAACGCCTAACATACAGCAGGTGACGACGACGGTCTGTGCCAAGTCGGGAGTGGTAACAAAGTCCCAGTCGAGACGTTCGCACACCTTCCCTGTGGCACGCAGGACCACTGTGTCGTGGTCGTCAAGCAGATGCTCGGTCTCTACGCCTAAATGCTTAAAGATTTCCTGAACGGTGGAATCTCCCTGCATACTTCCCTGCCACAAATTGCGCAGGCGAATCTCGCTGCCTGGCTGTCCGTTGAGCGCCAGCACTTCATACCAGTAGCTGGCTGCGCTCCAGTCGTTCTCGATGGCCATACCCTGCAATGGGTTATAGGGAACGGGCTTCACCTCGATGGTGTGGTCGTCTGTCCAGTCGGCCTCAGCACCTGTATGCCGCATTACTCCCAATGTCATATCAATATACGGACGTGACACCACCTCGCCTGTCAGCGTCAACGTCAATCCCTGCGGCAGCAACGGTCCAATCATCAGCAATGCAGAGACATACTGGGAACTGACGGAGCCAGGGAGGGTTAAGAGTGAAGAGTGAAGAGTGAAGAGTGAAGAATGAAGAATTTTTTCTCCAATTCCTGTTATTTGTATGGGTGGGAAACCTTCTTTTTCTAAATAGTCGATTTTGGCACCCAGGCTGCGCAGGGCATCTACCAACACACCGATGGGACGCTCCTTCATGCGGGCAGAACCGGTCAGGACGTATGTGCCTCGGAGCATCGACAAGATGGCTGCAGAGAAACGCATTGCCGTTCCTGCAGCTCCAACATCTATTGATTTACAATTGGACGATTTACGATTTACCGATTGGCCATTGAATAATTCTTCGTCGGAAAGCCAGTTGAGCATTGCCTGCGTATCGTCGCAGATAAACGACGACTGGGGATTGATGCCCTCCAGTCCTGCACCCAACCGACGACACCACTCTGGGTCTATGCGTCCATCTTTGATATGACACAAAGCATTGACCGCCAACACACGGTTGCTCATGCTTTTCGACCAAGGAAGCGTTACCGGCTCCTGGATGATGCCAAATGCCTGATCCGTCCTTTTTATATGAAAGGTCATGATTCAAATTATCAATTATGAATTATGAATTATGCATTATGAATTATGAATTATGAATTATGAATTCTTGGAGCAGCGAACGCAATCACAAGCTTGATTGATGATTGCTGAGTCGCGACAAGATTCAACGTAGTTAATTATGAATTAAAAAACTTTTGGCCATTTCCCAGATGACGATGCCAGCTGTGGTGGAGACATTGAGGGAATGCTTGGTACCGAACTGAGGGAGTTCGAGACAATAGTCGCAGAGGTCAACGACAGACTGCTGCACACCCTTCACCTCGTTGCCCAGAACGATGGCGTATTTAGTATCTGGCTGAGGACTAAACGACTGCAGGGAAATGCTGTCGTGAGCTTGTTCAACGGCGAGCAAGGTGTAGCCCTCTGCTTTGAGCTGACGAACAGCCTCTTCCGTTGAGACGTAGTGTTCCCACGCCACACTTTCTTCTGCCCCTAACGCTGTCTTATGGATTTCCACATGAGGGGGAGTTGCCGTGATGCCACACAGCAGAATACGCTCCACACGGTAGGCGTCGCTGGTGCGGAACACGCTGCCCACGTTATACATAGACCGCACATTGTCCAACACCACGACCAGCGGCATCTTACGGCTCTGCCTGAATGCCTCCACACTCAAGCGACCCATCTCTGTGATCTTCAGTTTTAAACCCAAAATGTATTTACGAATTGGCGATTTACGATTTACTATTTATTTTCGATTTTCTGTTTATTTACGATTTAGGAATCACGGAATTACCTTTAGAATTAACAGCAATCAGTCGGGGAAACAGACGAGGCGACTGCCGTCGGGCAGTTCCTCGATGGTGACGCGAACGGTTTCGTCGGGTAGGAGTTCCTCGATGAGTTCGGGCCACTCCATGAAGCAGAGGTTTCCGCTATAGACATAATCGTCGAAACCGATGTCGTAGGCTTCGCTGGCACGACGGAATCGGTAGAAATCGAAATGGTAGATGGTCTCTCCACGACCATCCAGATATTCGTTGACGATGGCGAAAGTAGGGGAATTGATGACGTCTTTCACACCCAGTTCCTCACAAACGGCTTTGATGAAGGTGGTCTTGCCTGCGCCCATCTTGCCGTAGAAGGCAAAGATGCGGCGTCCACGCATAGCAGCAACGAACTGCTGTGCCGCTGCATTGATATCGTCGAGGGAGTTAATTCGTATTTCCATCATTTCAGGATTTTCTTGCCGCTGGCAATCACGATTGAGCTTTTGAAGCCTCCCCCAGCCCCTCCGAAAGAGGGGAGTGAAGTTTCTGAGTCTTTAAGTTTGCGGCCTGAGAGGTCATAGACGCCAGCATCTTTACCTTTTCCCGAGGTCGCATTCTTCTCTTCTGCCGACACACTGCGGATGCCGACAGCCTCCAGGAAATCATCAACGGACGCTTGGAACCCGATATAGGAGATGGTGGCAGGCGTACGAGTGGCGGTCAAGCCGAAGATGGTCTGACCCGTAGCAAAATCCCACGAACTGCCCTTGCAGTTATCGTCGATGCCGCTTTGGGTGATATCCCAAGCAACAACAATTTCACCGTCCGAAGCCGTCGTAACCACAGACGGAGCCACGCTGGATCCGCGATTCACACCGTTGAGCCACCACAGGTAACTCTTGCCGGAAGCGGTATTGAGGTTCTTTCCTTTCACCACCAGGTATTTCTGTTCCTCACGCACCAGATATTTCTTCCCTTCCGTCTTCATCATGAGGCAGACGTTGTTGTTGCCTGTGCCGGCATTGATGCGGATGGTGTTGGCATCAGCGTCATAAGAAAACTTACTGGCAGCCACACGATTGGCATCACCTGTGGTCCAGTCCGTGCAGACGAAACGGTAGTTGTAACGTCCGTAGCCATTAACCAGTCGCAGGTAATAGAGACCAGGGATGGGCGTAGTGCCAGAAGCCACAAAGCGAACAACGATGCTCTGCTTGGGTGTTCCGTCGCTCTGCAGGAGCCAGTCGGAGGGAATAGGATATTCTTCGTTGAAGAAGCCGTTATCGTCAGCGTTGACATGAGAGGAAGGAATGGTGATTCTCGCCAGTTGTTTGCTATCCACATAAAGGGTACCCACACGTCCCTTGTCGGCTGTGGTGAATCGCATCATCACAGCGATGCTGTCGGTCTGTCCCTTGGTATCGAGGGTATATTCAAACCAGCCACCACTTTGTGCATCACGGTAGAACTCGCCGTTGTAGGAGCCTTTACCCGAATTGCTGGAATAACGACCTGCGTGTCCTGCCTCACTCTGCTGTTCACCTGTCGCCACGAAGTCGAGTGTACGAGTTTCGAGGGCTGCAGCCTCAGCATCGGCACGTCCCATATCGGATTTCTCGTAGTTCTCCTGTGTCTGCTGGTAGAAATAGCAGCAATAGCGGGCATGCTGAATCTCGTAGAAAGGCACGAGCTTCAGGGTGGTCCACTTGCCTTGATTGACACGAAGGGTAAAGGAGAGTGCGTCGCGATTGCGTTCCACACGACTGAGCACCTCGCTGCGTTCACCGATGAGCAGAGGAGCAGACGAAAGCTTGAGCGACTTGGCACGTGCACCAGGTGAGTGGTCCATACGTCCCTCACCTCCGTATTCGTTCTGAAGCGCTTCGTAAGTCAGTCCGGTGCTGGCTTCCTCAGCTTTCGAAACCGCTGTGGTCTGTGCAGCCAGAAGGATAGGACCATACTTGAAAGCAATGTAGTCGGTATAGTTAGGACACACCTCATAGCGCAGTTCCATCGGCAGAAGGATATCCACCACATCACCTACGTTCCACTCACGCTGAATCTCCACATACGAGGCCGTTCCTTTCTGGACAGCAGCATTCACAGCTGCTCCGTTGACGCTGACGGCAAATCCGTCGGCCACCCATGCAGGATGGCGAACTGCCAGCGTGTAGGTACCAGCTTTGTCAATCGTGATCTTCGAAGCTGCCTGATAGGGGAACTGTGTCTCCTGAGTTAGGGCGAAATGTTCCGAACTAAGTTTGGAGGCAGTAAAGAGATTGATGTAGAGGGTTTGGTTGTCTTCACTATGCGTATAGATGAAGTGACCGTATTTACTGTGATTCTCCATACCTGTTCCCACGCAGCACCACATTCCCTGATTCACTTGCGAATAAATGCGGTAACCCTGTGGACGGAGGGTCGTGAAATAGACATAACCGCCCGTGTTGGGATCTTGGGTGGAGAGAATGTGGTTCCAGGTGGCAGCTTCATAGAAATCCACATAGCGTGCATCGTGGGTTTCGTCGAAGAGGTCTTCGGAGAGTTTGAGCATGTTGTTGGTGTTACAGCTCTCTGGCCCTTCGAGGTTCTCAATATACTGCGAACCGCGTGAAGCAGACAGGAAATGTTCGCTCACGCTGTTGCCGCCAATGCAGACGGTGCGGTTCTGGGCTACGTCCTGCCAGAAGTTATGGGCAGCCTTCTGGTAGGAAGTCACTCGGCTGTCCACCTGATAAATGCGCTCAAAACCTATGTACTTAGGTACCTGCGTGTTAGCGTGTTTGCCATCGAGGAAGGTGGTGTTGAGGGTTTGCATGTTGCTGATCATGGTCTGGTGGCTGTACTTCTTGGCTGCCGTGAGATATTTCTGGTCGCCAAAAAGCAGGTAAGCATCAGCCAGTGGTTCGTTCATACCACCATGTTCCCAACCCAGAATGTCCTGAATCTGATCGGTAGTCAGGTTTTTTACCACGTTCACGCTCCAGTCGCACATCTTGCGGAAGAGTTCCTTGGCGAGGTCGCTGTCGGTATAAAGCCAGGCATCGCGCAAACCTGCCAACACCTTATGCTGGCAATAGAACGGCACCCAACCGCCATACTGCTTGAACGGAGCCAGGTCGCCCTTATAAAGTCCTGTCCAAATCTGGTTGATGGGCTGTCCGCCGATAAAGCCATAAAGGCCTTCGGTATTGCTGTCGTAGGCATCCTGACAGTCTTTCAGGATGTCGAGCATATAGTCAAGACGCGTTTTCATCTGCGACTTCACATCCGCATCCTCAGTGGCTGCGTAAGCCAACGCCAAGGCTGTGAGGTAGTGACCGCCCACATGTCCTTCGAGAGACCAGTCGGAAAGACCCCAGTTGGAGAACGAAGGATGTTGCGTCACCCAGTTCTTGTACTTACCGGTCTTGAGACCTGCCTGACGTATAAACGGAGTGAGCAGACGATCCACATCGTATTGCAGCAGCAACTTGTTGTTGACATCCAGCGCCGTCTTCATCGGACCGTCCAGCAGCGTCACTTCTTCCAGATTGAAGTGCTGGGGATAGATTTCACTTTGAGCTTGAACACTCATCGGCAAGAGACAGACTGTCCATGCACACAGATTTTTGACAATTTTCTTCAGCATCATACCTTATTGTTTTTTACTGCTCACTTCACGCATTTGCGTTCATTCATCAGCATTTTTTACTATTTTACTTTGCAAAAGTACTGTTTTTTTTCGACTTTTCGCCACATTCACATCAAAAAATGCTTGTACTTCAAAGAAAAAACTTAACTTTGCACATCCAATGACTACAAGTTAAACTAAAAAAATACAATTATGGTAATTACAACTGAGAATTTCAACGAGATCGTAAATGCGGGCAAGCCCGTAGTGATTGACTTCTGGGCAACTTGGTGTGGTCCCTGCAAACGCGTGGCTCCCATCATCGAGGAACTGGCAGAGGAATACGAAGGCAAAGCCATCATCGGAAAGGTGGATGTGGAAGAGCAGGACGAACTGGCCTTCAAGTTCGGCATCCGCAACATCCCTACTGTCCTCTTTATCAAGGACGGCGAAGTGGTTGACAAGATCGTGGGTGCCACCACAAAAGACGCCTACGAAGAGAAACTAAAAGCATTATTCTAATCATTCTTAACTTTTAACTCTCTACCCTCTCCCCCTCTTTCGGAGGGGGTTGGGGGGAGGCTTTTTATCATGACTCTGGAAGACGAACTTTTGAAAGATGCCCAGGACGATGTGCGTGAAGTGGAGTTTATCCGCAACTACCTGCCACAGGAGTTGAAGGAGAAATTCAGCGACGACGACCTGTTCTATTTCCTCGATGTCATCTGGGAATGCTACACCGAGACCGACATCCTCGAAGCCGAACCCGACGAGGAAGGCTATGTGGAGATAGACCTGGACCGCGTGGTCGATTACGTCATCAAAAAGGCAAAGAAAGAGAACATGGGTGAATTCGAACACGATGACATCCTGTTCGTGGTGCAGGCTGAATCCGAATACGCAGAAATGCAGGAAGAGGAAGAGGCTTAATGCATCATGCACAACAATGTTAATTGTATTCTTCACTCTTCATTCTTAACTCTTCACTTATTTGGTGAACCGTTCAAATCAAGGACAGTTCCAGCTGCAACGTGAGGTGCAGGTTCAGAAGCTCTCGCCACAGCAGTATTTGCTGGCGAACCTGCTTGAATTGCCCATCACGGACCTTGAGCAGCGTGTACGCGACGAGGTCTATGAGAATATTGCGCTGGAGGAAGGACGTGATTCTGCTGACGAAACGGATGAGAATCGCGACCAAGACCTTGATGTGCCTGATGAATTCACTCCTGAGGACAGTCACAACGAAGACAGTTGGGAGGAAAGCGGCAGTTCTTCGCTCTACGACGAAGACGACCTGCCCACCTATACCAGCCGTTCCGGCAACGAAACCAACACGGAGGTACCTATTGGCGACACACGCAGTTTCATCGAAGATCTGCATGCGCAGATAGCTGACTATGAGGTGGATGAGCACCAACGTATGCTCATCGACTATCTCATTGGTTCGCTCGACGATCGCGGCTTTTTGGATCGTCCTCTGCGCAACATCGTCGACGACCTGCTCTTCAACCACAACATCGACACCAACGAACAGGAACTGGAAGAAGCGCTGCATATTCTCCAGCGGTTCGACCCCGTAGGAATCGGTGCACGCAACTTGCAGGAATGTCTCTTGCTGCAACTCCATCACCAACAAGAACTGCTGGAAGCTGACACATCTTTAGACGAAGAGCAATACGAACGTCGACGTTCTCTCTTACAGCTGGAAGCAAAAATCCTCACGGATTACTTCGGACTCTTTGAGCACAACGATGTGGAACGTCTGGTGGCGGCACTCAAGGTCAGTCCTGACCGACTGCGTCATGCACTCAAAGGAATCAGCAAACTGAACCCGACGCCAGGACGCTCCCTACACGAAGCGGCAGACGACCGTGCACAGACCATTATTCCCGATTTCATCATAGAAACCGACCACGAGAGCAGCATCAGCTTCTCCCTCAACAATGGTGAAATTCCTGCCTTGCATGTCAGCCGTGAATACCTCGACCAGCTGAAGCATTATCAGCACCAGAACGCCCAACAACTATCGCGTTCCCAACGCGATGCGTTCATCTATACGAAGCAGAAAGTAGAGGCAGCACAGATGTTCATCAGCGCCATCAAGCAGCGTCAACACACCCTGACCAGCACCATGCGTGCCATCATCGAGGCACAGCGTCCCTTCATGCTGACGCAGGACGACCAGCTGTTAAAGCCTTTACGACTGGCTGATGTGGCAGAACATACGGGTCTGAACATATCCACTGTCTCGCGCGTCATCAACAGCAAATATGCGTTGCTCGACGGAGTGCTCTACCCGCTGAAGTACTTCTTCTTGCGAACCAAAGCCAACGCCAAAGGGGAAGCCGTCCTGCGAAACCGCGTCTATCCCATCCTTCAGGAACTCATCGACACAGAGAACAAGAACGAACCGTGGTCGGATGCCCAACTGTCCGAACTTCTGTCGCAACGTGGCGAATCCATCAGCCGCCGCACAGTAGCCAAATACCGCGATGAAATGGGCATTCCTACCGCTGCCTTCCGAAAGCGCCTGTGATTTCCGAATGCGCCTGTGATTTCCGAAACACCTTTAATAATATAGAACAGAATCCTTCTCCACATGAACAAAGCAGTCATATATCTCTCCAAGATGCTCTCCATCATCTTCTCGCCCTTCCTCTCTACGTTTTGGGCGTTCCTGTTCGTGTGGCATCACATGTTTGCACAAGCGCAGACACTAGATATATCCTATAAGGTGTTCCTCTTTAACAACTCCTACCAGCTCACCACCACCTATCGCAACTACCTGTTGGCGATTGTCCTGATCTTCACTGTCATCATCCCTTATGCCAGCATCTATTTCTTCCGTCGTCTGAACAAATGGAGTGGTTGGCAGATCAGCCATCGTGAACACAGGCATGTGCCCTATATCATCGCCATTCTCAGCTATGCAGCCTGTCTGCTCCTGCTCACCCAGACCCATACATGGATGTTCTTCAGAAGTATCGTTCTGGCATCGTTGGCTTGCATGATTCTCAGTTTTGCCATTAACTTCAGATGGAAAATCAGCACACACATGGTGGGTATGGGCGGTCTGACAGGAATGCTCATAGCTTGTAGCATCGCATTGCGTTTCAATCCTCTGTTCCCGCTCAGCATACTCTTCCTACTGGCAGGATCTGTGGGAACGGCACGAATGACGCTCCGCCAACATTCATTGGCACAGATTGGTGCAGGATTTCTGCTTGGCGTCATCGTCACAGCACTCATCATCTCCTTCCGAGGCGTGCTGTGTCCTAACTTCAATTAACCCAAAAACATCATAACATGAACCCTATCGTAAGCATTATCATGGGCAGCACCAGCGATATGCCCATCATGGAGAAAGCAGCAAAATTCTTCGATGAAATGGAGATTCCTTTCGAATTGGTGGCGCTTTCTGCCCACAGAACTCCTGCCGCAGTAGAAGAATTTGCACACACCGCCAAAGAACGTGGCATCAAAGTGATTATTGCCGGTGCCGGAATGGCTGCTGCACTCCCTGGCGTCATCGCAGCCAGCACCACCCTGCCTGTCATTGGCGTTCCCATCAAGGGAAGCGTTCTCGACGGCGTAGATGCCCTTTATTCCATTCTTCAGATGCCTCCAGGTATTCCTGTGGCTACCGTTGCCATCAACGGCGCACTCAACGCTGCCATCCTGGCACTCCAGATGCTGGCGCTGTCTGACCCCCAGCTGGCCGCAAAGAACGAAGCCTACAAAGCGAATCTCAAGCAGAAGATCGAAAAGGCCAACGCCGACCTGAAAGAGATTCACTATACCTTCAAAACCAATTAACTTATCGCCAGTTATCGCCAAGTTTGGCGATAACTCTAACACCATTAGCCGTATGTCTGAATTTCATCGACGCAAAACCCACGTCGTTCATATAGGGAACGTTCCGATGGGTGGGGACTACCCCATCCGCGTGCAATCCATGACCAACACTTCGACGATGGATACCGATGCCTGCGTGGCACAGACCCTGAGAATCGTAGAAGCTGGTGGAGAGTATGTACGTCTAACCACACAAGGAGTGAAAGAAGCGAAAAACCTCGAATTCATCGCAGAAAAGCTGCGTCAGCAAGGCTGCGATGTACCATTGGTGGCAGATGTTCACTTCAACGCATACGTAGCTGACGAAGCAGCTCTTCATGCCCAAAAGGTACGCGTCAATCCTGGTAATTATGTGGATCCTGCCCGTAAGTTCAAGCATATTGACTACACCGCTGAGGAATACGCTGAAGAGATTTCCAAGATTGAGCAGAAATTCATTCCCTTCCTCAACATCTGCAAAGAGCACCATGTGGCAGTACGTATCGGTGTGAACCACGGTTCGCTGTCCGACCGCATCATGTCACGTTATGGCGACACACCCGAAGGAATGGTGGAGTCCTGTATGGAGTTCCTAAGAATCTGCGTGCGAGAGGACTTCCCTGATGTCGTCATCTCCATCAAGGCGAGCAACACCGTTGTGATGGTTCGTACCGTCCGCCTGTTGGTAAAGCAGATGGAACAAGAAGGGATGGACTTTCCACTGCACTTAGGTGTGACAGAAGCTGGTGAAGGGGAAGACGGACGTATCAAATCGGCTGTCGGCATCGGAGCTTTGTTGTGCGAAGGGATCGGCGATACCATCCGCGTTTCGCTGAGTGAAGCACCTGAGCACGAAATCCCCGTAGCGAAGAAAATGGTCGAATTCATCGAAGAATGTGCCCGTCTGAGAGCCATCGCCAAGGAGAAAATCTCCGATGACACCGTAACCTTGGAACTGCATGAGACTGACTGGGAGACCCTTCAACTCAAGGCAGCGATGACGGTAGGAGCACTCTTCATCGACCAGCTGGCACATCGGCTGGTAATCCGCAACGAAGGGTTTTCCGCTGACCAGCTCCAACTGCTTGCCGACGCCATCCTACAGGCAGCTCGTATCAAGTTTACCAAACCGGAGTTCATCTCCTGTCCTGGATGCGGACGTACCTTATACAATTTGGAGGACACCATCGCCCGCATCAAGACAGCCATCCTGTCGAGAGCCGCAGAGAATCCTCGTTTCCGCACCTTGAAGATTGGAATCATGGGCTGTATCGTGAATGGTCCTGGTGAAATGGCAGATGCCGACTACGGTTATGTGGGAGCTGCGGCAGGGAAGGTCAGCCTCTACAAGCAGAAGGTCTGTATTGAGAAGAACATCCCTGAAGCGGAAGCCGTAGAGCGCCTCATCCGTTTCATCGAACATGACCTCGCAAACGCTCCCAGTTAATCGCATTTTTCGCATCTTTCACTCTGTTGCAGTTGCTCACGCTCGAAAAATCTTGTTTTTATTTGGTTTTTTGCCCGTATAATCGTAACTTTGCCCCCTTAAATCCCCTTAAAACCTACAATATCCGACGATTTATGGAACAGACACTATTGGTTTACAACTCGCTGACGCGACAAAAAGAAGCTTTCAAACCGCTGCATGCACCCTTTGTGGGAATGTATGTTTGCGGACCTACCGTATATGGCGATGCCCACCTGGGTCATGCTCGTCCAGCCATCACGTTCGACATCGTTTTCCGCTACCTCAAACACCTCGGATACAAGGTGCGCTATGTCCGCAACATCACGGATGTGGGTCACTTGGAGCACGATGCTGACGAAGGTGAGGACAAGATTGCCAAGAAGGCGCGTCTGGAACAGCTGGAGCCGATGGAAGTGGCACAGTACTACACCAACCGCTACCATGAGGCAATGGCTGCGCTGAATGTATTACCACCCAGCATCGAACCACACGCCACAGGACACATCATCGAACAGATTGAACTGGTCAAGGAAATCCTGAAGAACGGTTATGCCTACGAAAGTCAGGGTTCCGTCTATTTCGATGTGGAGAAATACAACAAGGATCACCACTACGGAGTGCTCTCTGGCAGAAACCTCGACGACATCATCAACAACAGCCGCGAATTAGCAGGTGTAGATGAGAAGCACAACCAGGCTGACTTTGCCCTCTGGAAGAAAGCCCAGCCCGAACACATCATGCGTTGGCCCAGTCCTTGGAGCGACGGTTTCCCTGGCTGGCATTGCGAATGTACGGCGATGGGACGTAAGTATCTGGGTAGCCACTTCGACATCCACGGAGGCGGTATGGACTTGATCTTCCCTCACCACGAGTGCGAGATTGCGCAGGCCGTAGCTAGTCAGGGGGACCAGATGGTGACCTACTGGATTCATAACAACATGATTACCATCAACGGACAGAAAATGGGTAAGAGCCTCGGCAACTTCATCACCCTGCCGGAGTTCTTCGCAGGAACACACAAGAAACTGGAACGTGCCTACTCACCCATGACCATCCGTTTCTTCATCCTTCAGGCTCACTACCGCAGCACGGTGGATTTCAGCAACGAAGCCCTGCAGGCTGCCGAGAAGGGACTGGAGCGTCTGCTCGATGCCCACAAGGCACTCAAGTCCATCACCCATGACACAACCGGCAAGGGAGAAGAAGTAAAAATGGCGTATGTAGATGAACTTCGTCAGAAATGCTACGACGCCATGAACGACGACTTCGCCACACCCAACGTCATCAGCCAGCTCTTCGATGCCACACGTGTCATCAACTCCATTGTTGACAAGAAAATGTCGATTTCATCGGAGGTTTTGGCAAAACTGACCGAAGTTTTCGAGCTTTTTGCCTTCGATCTGCTCGGTTTGCGCAAAGGTGCTGCAGCCAAAGGCGAAGGTGGAAACGAGGCTCGCGAAGAAGCCTTTGGCAAAGTCGTAGATATGTTGCTCGAACAACGCCTCATTGCCAAAAAGAATAAGGACTGGGCAACCAGCGACCTCATCCGCAACCAGATGGCAGCATTAGGCTTTGAGGTGAAAGACACCTCCGACGGCTTCACCTGGAAACTGAACAAGTAAGGCTCCCTCATTATGCCGGAATTACGGAATTACGGAATACCGAAAAGAAATCAGCAAAATGGAAAAAGCAAATAAAATCGTCATGCTGTGCTCGCTCGTGGCTTGTGTTCTCTGCCTCGGGCTTAGCATCTGGCTGGCACTCTACACCCACGATTCCTTCTTCTATGCCTCCATCGCCATCTTCCTGTTGGCAACCGTTTGGCTGGGAGTGAACGTGATAAAAATGTTCAAAAAGCAGAAAAGCTGAGAACGGATAGATCATTGTGAAGCGGACCGTCACCATATTCATCACGCTTTTGTGCTGCTGCCTCTGTGTAGTGGCACAGGAGTTTGCTTGTCGTCCCCTTCCCACGCAGAAGCAAATCGCCAACACCCACGTGAGAGTCCTCCTGCAGGACCACTTCGGGCTGATGTGGTATGCGGTTGATGGGACAGGACTTTGCTGTGATGACGGTTACCGCGTCGTGACGATTGCGGGTGACGAACAACAGCCTCAACTGCTGAAAAACGCCCATATCACCGCCTTGGCTGAAGACCTCCGTCACAACATCTGGATTGGAACGGATAGAGGATGCTACCTCTTTAACCGTCACAACAGATCCATCCAGATGATGGAAGCAACCAAAGGCCTGACGGTGACCTATCTCTTCACACGTTCCGACGGGGTGATGTTCGTGGGTGCCAACCACATCCTCCACCAATACAAGGAAACCGATCAGCCAGAATTCACCTACGACCTGCAGAACGACAACGGATTGCTCACCATTGCCAGCATTGCCGAGAACGAGAGCCATGCAGTCATGCTGGCACTCGCAGGAGGCGGGTTATACCGTCTGGAGAATGAAGGCGGACGTCTCACCACTTTGGACTGGCCCTACTCCATCGATCCCACCAGCGTGGTGGCAGACAGCCAGAACAAATGTTGGTGGATCGGAACCGACGGTTTGGGTGTAGTGCGGTTCCGTCAGGATTACGAACGGCTCTTCAGCACCGTTGACGACAGAGACACGGACGGCAACATGGGTGAGGTGGTTCATATGTCGTTAGACGCCCTGCGAAACACGCTCTGGGTAACCACACGCGAGAACCTATATGCCTACCAGCACGAAGACGATTCGCTCTATGCTTTCGACATTTCTGCCGTTGATTCCGCCATTCGACAACGGGCACCGCTCACCTTTACGGATAAGCGGGGCACTTGCTGGCTTTATGGCGATTCCATCGACATTTCACTCCTTTCCATCACAGGGATTGCCTTCACGGAACCCTCCAATTCACCGCATGTTTCGTTCTTCACTGCCGATGGAATCGACTATTTTGCCGAACAGGACGACACCCTGAACATTTCCCCCGATTTCAACGAGGTTACGCTCTTCGTTTCTTCCTTCGATTTTCTTCATACCGACAAGATTCAGTATGCCTACCGTTTGTCTGAAGATGGCGACTGGATCACCATCCCCAAAGGCACGAACCGCATCAACCTCACCTTCGAGGACAGCGGTAACCTCACCTTACAGATACGGGCCTGCAACGCTCAGGAAAAATGGAGCGAACCCACCAGTTATCTGATTACCCGCAACCAGACCGAGGATTCCTCTGGCATCAATGTCGCAGCCATTATCATCATCTTAGCGTTGCTGGGCGTAGGTGCATACGCCTTCTACCTTTATAAGAAAGGAAAACTGACGATTCCTTCCTTGAAAGCGTTCATCCAGAAACGTAAATCGCAGAAGAAAGAGAAACAAACCGCAAAAAAGAAGAACGTTCACGCAACAGACAAGAACGTTCAAACACCAGCTGTCACTCAACCTACAGCATCCACTCGTAAGACAGCAGTTGCATCACCCCACGCCCAAAAGGCTTCCGAGCCTGTTGACGACACCACGGAAGCTGCTCCTTCACGAGCGATGACCGACAAAGAATTCGCCAAACTGGTAGCAGAAGCCGTGCGGAAACATCTGGGTGAGCCAGAGTTTAATGTAGAGGAATTAAGCGGAGCTTTGATGATGAGCCGCATCAATTTCTACCGACGCTTCGAACGTGTCATGAAAGAGAAGCCCATGGAGTATATCCGGAACGCACGCCTGAACCTGGCTGCCAAACTGCTCTTAGGCACCAATATGACCATTGTGGAAATCAGCATTCGCGTCGGATTCAGCACTTCCCGCTATTTCAGCAAATGTTTCCGCGACAAGTTCGGCATGATTCCCTCCGAATACCGATCAGCCGCCTCAAAGAAGTAAGCTTAAGGCTCCGTTCCCTCTATTTCCTTTCGAAAGCCTTTTACGACTCATATTTTTCTTCGAAAAAATGATTATTTGCAAGAAACTTCATATTTTTAGGCTCAACTTGCAGGTTATTAGCGAGTTGAGTCAAATTTAACTTCATAGTTTCTTCATAAAAACGGGGAGAAACTTCATACTTTCTTCATGTTTTCTTC
>CAJOHO010000003.1:164596-188907 GCA_905234555.1 uncultured Bacteroidaceae bacterium | reverse complement strand
AGCACCTGCTGCACCAGCCTCAGACTGCATTTCCTGTACGAGAACTGTGTCGCCGAAGAGATTCTTGCGACCTGCAACTGCCCACTCGTCCACGTGCTCAGCCATTGGAGACGATGGAGTGATGGGGTAGATGGCAGCCACTTCGGAGAACATGTAAGCTACATGAGCCGCAGCGGTGTTACCATCACAAGTGATAAATTTCTTTTCTTTTGCCATAAATGATATAGAATGTTTGTTGTTTTGCTTTTTTATCTGTGACCAGCAGGCTGTTAGTACATGAAGCCGAAGAGCCAGAGCGGAATCTGGTTGCCTTCGCCTACGTCGCACTGGTTGACAGCGAAGAGGGTCTTCGACTTGCTCTTCAGACGAGTGGCGTGTTCGATGATGCGGAACTCATGCTGTCCGTCGAGCAGGAAGGAACCGATGTTGCCTACCTTGTTCACGAGATGGTCGCGCCAAACGGAGTTGCAGAAGAAGGTTTCCTGCACGTCGTGGTCGTCGAACCGCTTGGGATAGAAGCTGAACATGAGGTTGGGGTTGTGAAGCAACACACGTGCCGGCTTCTTGGGGAACTCGTCGCCCTTGGCATAGATCATGTTGACGAGACGCGCTTCCATCAGATACTTGATGTAGTGCATCACTGTGGCACGACTCATACCCAGTTCCTGCGCCAACTGGCTGACGTTGGGAACGGTGCTTCCGCTCATGGTGAGCAGATAGAAGAGCTGCTTGATCTTGGTGAGATACTTCAACTCAATCTGCTTGATGAGCAGGATGTCCACCTCAATCATCATGTTCATGGTTTTCAGCAGATTCTCGCTGTAGTTCGACTTCTCCAGGAAGAAGGGATAGTAGCCGTGATGGAGATAATCCTTGAAATAGTCGCGAGGCTGTACCTCCTTCAGAATCTCTGTGGCGATGAGGTGGTGGTTCTTGATGATTTCCTCCAGCGTGTAAGGACGATAGCGGTGTCCTGTCTGCAGGTTGAGATACTCGCGGAACGAGAATCCACGCAGATTGTAGGATTTCACAATGCCGTTCAGCTCTGGGTTCTCTTCTTTCAGACGCATCACGCTTGAGCCTGTGAAGATGATTTTCAGACCAGGATAACGTTCATAACATTCACGCAGCTGGTGGCTCCAATCAGGTTGTTTGAACACCTGGTCGATGAGCAGCACCTTTCCGCCATCGTGGTAGAACTCACCAGCAAATTCGGTGATTCCGATGTTCTGAATGTAAAAGTTGTTGGTGTTGATGTAAAGACACGAATGGTCGGAAGGGGAGAAATTCTCCTTCGCATATTGCAGCAAGAACGTAGTCTTTCCAACTCCACGCGCACCTTTGATGCCAATCATTCGGTCCTTCCAATTGATTTCATCCATTAAATCGCGGCGTACGGGAGCTTGCAAATGCTCGACCAAATACCTGTGTGTGCGAAAAAACGACTCCATTTTTTCTTCTGAATCTTAAGATTTGGTAGAATTTTCGAAAATTTTTGCAAATTTACGCAAAAATATTCAAATTGCAAAGTCGAGTTAGCAGAAATCTTTCTTTTTTTACATTATTTTCACTTTTGCGCTTGATTCAGCGGAATTTTTTGTAACTTTGCCCCCTAAAATCATCAATTTAGGGTATTCTATATAATAATAAGGTGTACCCGACGTTAATTGAATCGGTAGGAAGTCTGAAAAACGGACTTTTTGTGCCTATCTTAAAAGAAAAAGAAATGGAACATCCGGAAAACAGTTCAGAATATGCAGGCTTGCAGGTGAACGCTGGTGTGGCTCAGCCAACGATTGTGAATCCTTATCTCAACAAGATGAGGAAAAGACGTCAGGTGCTCTTCACCGTCAGCGAATACGTGGAGGGAATCCTCAAGGGCGACGTGACCCGTCTCAGTCAGGCTGTGACGCTGGTTGAGAGCACTTTGCCCGAACATCAGACTGTGGCTCAGGAAGTGATTGAGAAGTGCCTGCCGTTCAGCGGAAACTCCATCCGTGTGGGTATCAGCGGTGTGCCTGGAGCTGGTAAGAGTACCAGCATCGACGCTTTTGGCGTACACCTTCTCGATAACTATGGCGGTAAGCTGGCAGTTCTTGCCATCGACCCCAGCAGCGAAAAGACCAAAGGCAGTATCCTGGGCGACAAAACCCGTATGGAGAAACTCTCCGTCCATCCCAAGTCTTTTATCCGTCCTTCGCCCACCGCTGGAAGTCTGGGTGGTGTGGCTCGCAAGACCCGTGAAACCATCATCCTCTGTGAAGCAGCCGGCTACAACAATATCTTCGTGGAAACCGTGGGAGTGGGGCAGAGCGAAACTGCCTGCCACTCGATGGTGGACTACTTCCTGCTGATTCAGCTGGCAGGTACGGGTGATGAGCTGCAAGGAATCAAACGAGGCATCATGGAAATCTCTGACGGTATCGTCATCAACAAAGCCGACGGCGACAACATAGACCGTGCCAACCTGGCAGCAACTCAGTTCCGAAACGCCCTTCATCTCTTCCCTATGCCTGAAAGTGGATTGATTCCTGAAGTTCGTTGTTACTCAGGATTTTATGGTATTGGAATTGATGAAGTACTTCAAATGATTTTCCACTTTATCGATCATGTGAAGGCGAACGGCTATTTCCAGTATCGTCGCAACGAACAGGCGAAGTACTGGATGTATGAAAGTATTAACGAACAACTCCGAAATTCGTTCTACTACAATCCTGTGGTGAAAGCCAAGATTTCTCAGGCTGAGCAGGATGTGCTGGGTGGAAAGGTCACTTCTTTCGTGGCTGCCAACCGACTCATCGACAGCTATCTGAACGAATTGCGTGGTAACTCTTAATTCTAAAGATGCACGCTTCATACGAAGTGGCACTCTGAATCCTGAAATGATGAAAAGACTCTTCACTCTCCTCTGCGCTTTGTGCTCTTGTCTGCTGCCTGTCCTGCGGAAATCTGCCGCAACTGTCAGTGCCCAGACAGGAACCACAGCCTATGAGTTTCTCAATATCCCTACCTCTGCCCATTCGGCAGCACTCGGTGGCAATAACGTCTCTGCCGTCGAGGACGACGCTACGTTCCTGTTTACCAATCCGGCGCTGATTGCCAATGTGGCGGATAAAACCCTCAACTTCAACTATATGTCCTACATGAGCAGTTCGACGAAACTCTCTGCGTCCTTCGTGAAAGCGGCAGGCGAACGTGGAACGTGGGCATTGGGCGGACAGGTGGTCAGTTATGGAAAGATGAAGGAAACGACAGCCAACTTCGAGCAGATCGGCGAGTTCTCGGCATCCGATATCGCCATTCAGGGCGGTTACACCTATATGCTGACGGACAGATGGAGTGGAGGAGTGCAGGGAAAAGTCATCATGTCGAACTACGGCGAATTCAAATCGACGGGTCTTGCTGTCGATCTTGGCGTCAATTACTACGATGTGGACAAAGGCTTTTCCTTTGGTTTGGTGGCACAAAACGTTGGCGGACAGGTGGATGCGCTTTACGACAAGACAGAGAAAATACCTTTTAATCTGGCGATGGGTGTGAGCAAAGATTTTGCCAACGCTCCTATTCGTCTATCGTTTACGTTCCAGGACCTGACGCATTGGGACAGCGACTACTACACGGTGAACGACAAGAAGTTGAGTGCCGGTAAACGATTCATCAACCACTTTGCGCTGGGTGCCGATATCTTTCCTTCTGATCAGATATGGGTGGCGCTGGGCTATAACTTCCGACGTGCGAACGAGATGAAGGTTTTGGACTCCAGTCACTGGGCAGGTTTCTCGCTGGGTGGCGGCATCAGTATCAAGAAGTTCAAGGTGGGTGTGGCCTACGGCAAGTATCACGCCTCTTCCTCCTCTGTCATCGTGAATGCCAGCTATGCGCTCTGAAAAGCTTGAAATCGGAACAAGAAAAGGTCTGAAATCGGAACAAGAAAACATTTGAATTCTGACCATAAAAGGATTGAAATCGGAACTTCAGAAGGCCCTGTAAGCAGTAAATGGCAGAAAAATTCGCTGTAGAGGTAGTTTTTCGCTAAAAAAATTTGCCAGTTCAAAAATTATACGTACCTTTGCACTCGCTTTCGGAAAGCGATAGGTTTTCAGCCTTCGTTGACGAAGCAAGGGAAGCGTTCAGCTTTACCTTACATGGTGGATGTAGTTCAGTCGGTTAGAGCGTCAGATTGTGGTTCTGAATGTCGTGGGTTCGAGTCCCACCATCCACCCCAAGGGTTAAGTTTCTGAGGAATCAGGACTTAACCCTTTTGCTTTGTCTTTATGATTAAAAATTTGATGTACTTTTGGTGTACTTTATTCGCAACCAATCAGTTTTTTGATTTCCTGTAGCGCCTGTTCTGTGCTGAGTTCGTCGAGGTTGAGCCAATGGATGTCCTTGTCGTGTTGGAACCAAGTCATCTGTTTCTTGGCATAGACGCGTGTGTTTTTCTTGATGCGTTCCACAGCCATCGGCAGTTCCCAAGTGCCGTCGAGCACGTTGAAGAGTTCTTTGTAACCCACGGTGTTGAGGGAGTTGAGGTGACGAAGCGGATAGACGCGACGTACTTCCTCCATCAGTCCGTCAGCCATCATCTGATCTACCCGTTGGTTGATGCGTGCAAAGAGGTGTTCACGGCTGCGGGTCAGACCAATCTTCACGATGCGGAAGGGACGTTGTTTCACCATTCCTTGACGGAACGACGTGAAGGTTCGTCCTGTCATATAGCAGATTTCCAAAGCGTGAACAATCCGTTTGGGATTCTTGCGGTCAACCGTTTCGTAGTATTCAGGATCGAGCAGTCGCAGTTCGTTGGCAAGGGTATCAAGTCCTTCGGTTTCTAAGCGATGATGCAGCAAAGAACGAGTCTCTTCATCGATGGTAGGGATGTCGTCAATCCCTTTGCAGACTGCATCAATATACATCATGCTGCCGCCAGAGAGAATAGCCCATCTCTCCTCATTAGGAGTATTCCAAATGGTTGTGTCTAACAACTGTAAGACATCGGTTTCGTATTGTGCTGCGCTGTAGTATTGGTCGAGGTCGAGGGTGTGGACGAAATAGTGCTTCACTTGTGCCATTTCCGCCTCTGTAGGAGCTGCTGTGCCGATACTGATGTCTTTGTAGATCTGACGGGAGTCGGCAGAGATGATAGGACAAGACAAGAGCTTAGCCAGTTGGAGGCTAAGCTCTGTTTTACCTACAGCGGTAGGACCCAATAAAACGACCAACACTTGCATAATTATGAATTATGAATTATGCATTATGCATTAATACGGTTGTCCGTCGCTGATGTCGAGTCCTTCGAGGTCGATGTCTTCCTCGCTGATGCCGTCTCCGAACATATCTTCGTCGTTGTCGAGGTCGCTGTCAGCTTTGGTGGAAACGATGGGGTTGCGTGCAAAGAGTTCGTCGAAGTCGAGCACCTGCTTAGGTGCTTCTCCCTGCTGACGCGACACGATTGGTTCCTTCAGCGTTTTACCCATGATGATTTCCGACAGCTCAATGAAGAACACGCGGTCGCCCAGCGGATCGAAGGTGTAGAGCAGGTGTTGCTTCTCGTCTTCCAGGAAGTCGCTGAGACGAGTTCTTGCCATGATGTAGGAGTCTTCGTCGCTGCTGCTGCCCATATCTTCAAGGGTGATTTCCTGTCCCTTCACCCATCCGTCTTCGCAGATAGTGAACGAGGTGAGCTGATCGTCCTTGTAGCCACAAGTCTTGAGGATGGTCTTGTGGAAGTCGAGGAACGTGGCGTCGGAGTCTATTTTGATTTCACGCATGAAGTCTTCTGCTTCATCGGAAATAAGGATAAATCTGTAAACCATAATGATTATTTACGATTTGACGATTTACTATTTACGACTTATTTACTATTTATTTTTCGATTGAATGATTTGATGATTTCAATATTCATTCTTGAAATAAATCTGTCATCGGATGATACCTCGTTGTGAGCTGCTGACAAAGTCAACGATATACTGGATTTCCTTACCCATCGGGATGCTGTAGGAGATCTGCTCTACTGCCTCTTTGATGGTGAGGTTGCTGTTATAGATGAGACGGTAGGCATCGTGAATCTGACGGATAATCTCCGGATCGAACTTGCGACGGCGCAAGCCTACGATGTTGAGTCCGGCGTAGGCAATGGGTTCGCGTGCAGCAATGACGAAAGGAGGAATATCCTGACTGGTGCGGCATCCGCCCTGAACCATCGTGTAGCCAGCGATGTGGCAGAACTGGTGAACCAGTACGACACCGCTGATGATGGCGTTGTCGTCCACAATCACTTCACCTGCCAGTTTCGACGAGTTTCCCATGATGATGCCGTTGCCGAAAACGCAGTCGTGGGCAATGTGTGCATTCTCCATGATGAGGTTGTTGCTACCCACGAGGGTAGTACCTTTGGAGGCTGTACCACGATGAATCGTCACATTTTCACGGATGCGGTTATTGTCACCGATCTGCACGGTGGTCTCTTCGCCTTTGAACTTCAGGTCTTGGGGAATGGCTCCGATGACAGCACCAGGGAAGATGGTGTTGCCGTTGCCGATACGTGTACCGTCCAGCAGGGTGACGCTGTTCATCAGCACGTTGTTGTTGCCGATGACAACATTCTTGTCGATGAAACAAAACGGACCAATCTCACAGTTTGCACCAATCTCTGCTTCTGGGTCGATGTAAGCTAAAGGGCTGATTTTTGACATATTACTTGTTCTTAATGATTTGTGCGGTGAATTCAGCTTCTGCCACCAGGTTCTCACCCACGAAGATGAGTCCGCGCATCGACGAGATGCCTCGGCGTACAGGTGCCAGCAGTTTTACTTTGAAGATGAGGGTGTCGCCAGGAACCACCTTGCGGCGGAACTTCACGTTGTCGATCTTCATGAAATAGGAGGACCAGCGTTCGGGTTCGTCCAGCGTGTTCAGCACGAGCAGACCGCCAGCCTGAGCCATTGCCTCTACCAACAGAACACCAGGCATCACCGGCTCTTCAGGGAAGTGACCCATGAAGAAGGGTTCGTTGGTGGTGACGTTCTTGACACCCACGATGTAGTTTTCGTCAATGTCGATGATCTTATCGACGAGCTGCATGGGGTAGCGGTGGGGGAGCAGTTCGCGGATGCGGTTCACATCCATCACAGGTTGCTGGTTGGGATCGTAGATCGGACACTGCACTTCGTGCTTGCGGATGTCGCGACGGATCTCACGTGCAAATTTGTTATTGATGCTGTGACCAGGCTTGGTGGCGATGATACGTCCCTTGATGGGTTTACCCACGAGGGCAAGGTCGCCGATGATGTCGAGCAGCTTGTGACGGGCTGTCTCGTTGGGCCAAGTCAGCGGTTTGTTCTGGATGTAACCCAGATGATGAGCATCTTTATGGGGAATACCGATCTGGTCGGCAAGTGCGTCGTAGCGTTCCTGTGGTAGTTCGTTTTCGTAGATCACGACAGCGTTATCCAGGTCGCCGCCCTTGATGAGTCCCATCTGCATGAGCGGCTCAATCTCGCGGACAAAGACGAAGGTACGTGCCGAAGCCACTTCGGTGGGGAAATCCTCCACATGGTCTAAGGTGGCGAACTGACTGGCAAGAACCCTGGAGTTGAAGGCAATCATCACGTTCACACAGAATTCGTTGTCAGGAACGATGAGGAGGTGTTCTCCGTTCTCGCCCTTCACCTCAATCTTGTGCTTCACGATGTAGTAGTCCTTGTTGGCGTTCTGTTCCACCGTACCCACACGCTGGATCTCCTCTACAAACGGCAAGGCCGAACCATCGAGAATAGGCATCTCAGGTCCGTCCAGCTGTATGAGGCAGTTATCTACGCGAAGGGCATAGAGCGCAGCCATCGCATGTTCTATTGTGCTGATTTTGATGTCGTCTTTCACGAGGACTGTGCCGCGTTGGGTGTTACCCACGTTCTCAGCCAGACATTCAATGATGGGCTGACCTTCCACATCGGTACGCTGAATCTTGTAACCGTGGTTCTCAGGTGCGGGGTTGAAAGTGGCAGTGATAAACTGGCCTGTGTGCAGTCCTTTTCCTTTGAGCGTAAAACTCTCTTTGAGGGTTAATTGCTTTTTCATTTATTTTTGAGTTCTTCGAGTTCTTTTTTCAGTTGAGCGATTTCCTTTACCATTTCAGGCAGTTGCTTCATCGCTGCGGCCTGACGTGCCCAAACCTTGTGGTCGATGGCAGGATAACCCATCAGGATGGCTCCGCCTCGGCGAGATATGTTGCCACCGCTTACGCCCGACTGGGCACCGATGCTGGTGTGGTCGCCAATCTGGATGTGTCCGGCAATGCCGACCTGTCCGCCAAACATACACCATTCGCCTACCTTCGCACTTCCTGCCACACCTGTCTGCGAGGACATCACCGTGTGTTGTCCCACTTCCACGTTGTGGGCAATTTGGACGAGATTGTCGAGCTTCACGCCACGATGAATCACCGTAGCACCCATCGTAGAGCGGTCCACACAGGTGTTGGCACCGATTTCCACGTCGTCTTCCACCTTCACAATACCGATCTGCGGAATCTTCTCGTAGCCGTTGGCTGTGGGAGCAAAACCGAATCCATCTGCACCAATCACACATCCTGCATGGAGAACGCAGCGGTTGCCAACGATGCAGTCGTGATAAATCACGGCATTGCTGTAAATCTCTGTGTCGTTACCCACTTTGGCGTTGCGTCCGATGGTGACATGAGGGTGAAGCACCACACCGTCGCCGATTTCCACGTTCTCGCCGATGGCAACGAACGGACCGATGTAGCAGTCCTTGCCCACTTTGGCAGAAGGGTCGATAAACGCTAAGGAATGGATGCCCACTCGCTTCTGCTGCATACTCTCGTAAAGCTGCAACAGACGGGCAACCGCTTCGTAGGCGTTCTCCACACGAATCAAGGTGGCGCTTACTGGTTGCGACGGAGTGAAGTCGCGGTTGACGAGTACGATGCTCGATAGGGTCTGATATAGATAGTTCTCATACTTGGCATTGGCGAGAAAAGAGAGGGCGCCTGGAACACCTTCCTCGATTTTTGCGAAGGTGCTGATTGTCGCTTTTGAGTCTCCTTCGATGGTTCCTCCAATGTATGAAGCTATTTGTTCGGCAGTAAATGTCATCGTGTAATAAAACTCTGAGTTTATTTTTAGTTTGCAAATTTAGTAAAGAATTTTGACATATCAGAATTTTTGTCCATTTTTTCATCATTTTTTGAAGATTCGCTCCAATTTGACGGGTTTTTCGTACAAATAGACTATTCTTTTTGTACGTTAATGAGCAACACGTTTCAAACAACGAAGTTCATTTCCCAACCTCCGTTTTGCTTCTAAAAGACCTTCATTTGTTAAAAACATTTAACAAATTGATAATTTCCGCCTCAAGGGAAGTGTTTTTCTAAAAACAATTCGTAATATTGCAAAAAGAATGCGTGCTTACGTGCGTACCTTATAAAAAATTAAGGACAATCACCATTCACCTAAATTCTCTTATTTATCATCCACAATCATCCATTGATTCGAAAACTAACAATAACCTCAAATGAATAAACTGACAAGATTTTTCTGCGTCTCTCTTCTCTCATTAGGCGCAATGCCACTTTGGGCACAAAACACCAAGAAAACGGTGTCTCAGGTAACAACAACAGTTGACGTAACTGATGACGTTGATTACATCATCAGCGGCGCCACTCCTTTCGGCGATGCTGGTGTGGTCAATCTCGTCAACACTGAACACGCTGTGCTGATTGTCAATCAGATGCGACCCTCCGCTCTGATCAACCAGCTGGCTGCTCACGTCAAGATCAACGGAGAAAAAGCCGTTGACGGAACGAACTGCCAGGTGAAGCTCTACAACCTCGGAGCTATCGTTTTGCCTTACGGCAGCGACTTCAAACCTCTGACCGTCTATTCGGAGCAGAACTTCGGCGGTGAGTCAGTCAACAACTTTGGAACAGAGAACTCTGGTGGCTACATGAACACCCTCTCTGCTGCCAAACTCAACAACAAGATCCGCAGCTTCAAGCTCAAACGCGGCTACATGGTCACTTTTTCCACCCAACCTTCAGGTCGTGGTTACAGTCGTTGCTTCATCGCTGCCGACAAAGATGTGGAAATGGCAGAACTGCCCATGATCCTCGACAAGACCATCTCCTCCTATCGTGTCTTCAAATGGTACGATGCTGGTAAGAAGCAGTTGGCTAACTATATGAATAAGGAGGCACTCACCGCACTCAATGTGCAGAGCAGCTACGACTGGGGACAGGGCAACAGCTCCTTCTTGCCCGACTTCGAATGGGTGCCCAACCACATCTACGAGGACTGGCCATCTTCAGCCACCATCGGTGGCACTTCACAGTCGCCTCACACCAAGAACAACAATGAGCCGCGTAACAAATCTGACGACACCCCTCAGGATCTCGAAACCATCCTTGGCAACTGGGAAAACATGATGCGTACAGGTATGCGCCTTTGTTCGCCGTCTTCTTGGGACGGTAGCGACTACTGGAACGCTACAGGTTTCCTCGCCGACTTCCTCGACTCCATCGATGCACGTGGCTGGCGTTGCGACATCATCGACCTCCACTGCTACTGGCATGAAAACAACTTCGGCAACGTCCGCAACTGGGCAAACAAATACCAGCGTCCCATCTGGATTTCCGAGTGGTGCTGGGGAGCATCGTGGGACGGTAACGGAGCTTTCGCCGATGGTGTTACTAAGACAGATGTGAAGAATGCTCTTCAGCGCATCTGCTCAAACCTCAATAGCTGGGACTGCGTGGAACGCTACTTCTATTGGAACAACGAACGCGAAATCTCCCGTCTCTATACAGGCGGCAGCCTCACACCTGCAGGTGAATACTATGCCAGCATGAATTCCGGTTTGGGCTATAACGGCAAGTACGACTTCGTGCCGAAGAATCCCCGTCAGTACAGTCCCAGCAACTGCGCCACTTCCGTGAAGAGCGGAGCCTTCGTCATTACTTGGCACGACGACAACGGAGAATTCAACAAACTCATGCAGTTGCAGCGCAAGGAAGTTGATGGAACTTGGGAAACCATTGCCGACATCACACCCAACGAAGGACCCTCCAACTACACCTATACCGACGACAAACTGGGCAACTTCGTCTATCGCGTACGTATCATCGACGTGAACAACAAGGAACGCTTCAGCAACGAGACTTACACTTCCGTACCGGCAGGATCCTCCACCGTTCAGTATGGATCGATAAAGTTCAACAGCATTGCCAACACACCTGGTGTACCCTTCATTTCCACTTTCGACCAGAACCCGATGGTGTTCACCGGACTGATGTCCTATAACAGCGCAAAGAACGGACCAGTCACCGTTCCCTACTTCTCACGTACCGCCATCACTGCTCAGCAGATGACAATCGGACTCTCGCCTTGGCTCAAACAGACCACAGGTGGCAGCGAGTTTACCAAAGTGGAAGAAATGCCCTACTTGATCATCCCCGAAGGACATTATTCTAACAACGGTGTCGATGTCGAAGTGGGTGGCGTCAGCACTGGTCTGCGCAAAGGTGTTGAGATGGATGTGACCTTCAGTCAGCCCTTCCCCGAAGGAGTGACACCAGTGGTTATCGCCACCATCAACCGTGCACCCAGCACCAACGCCATGATGCATAAGATCTGGAACGTCACCAACACAGGCTTCAAGTGCAGCGTCTCCTACGAGGAAGCCGTTACCAACAACTTCGCTTCGCCCATGCTGGCTTATATGGCTGTAACACCAGGTGTGGCCTGCATCGATACCGACAACAAAATCTATATTGCAGCAGGTATTGCCGAGAACACCCTCTATGGCACTTCACCACGACCCATCACCTTCGATGTCGGCACAGAAACGCTGAAACTCGTCGATCCCTTCGTCTTTGTCGATCTCCAGACAAAGAACACACCCGTGCCAACCGAACTGAAAGCAGGCTTGAAGTCACAAACCAGTATCGACAATGTGCGTTACCAGACAGGCGTCCGCGTCTATCGTCTCACCGATAAGAGCGTCACCACCACGAATGTGGATGGCGAAGCACAGGCCGACCAGGCAGGGTGGGTGACAATCTTCAAAGAACGTTGGCTCGATCCTGACGCTATCTTCACGCTTCAGTCATCCGACAAGCAGCAGCTTGAGGTTCGCGTCGCTAACCGCTGCATCACTGTGCCAGGTGTTGTCAACCCCGACATCTTCACAGCCAGCGGTGCCCGTGTTCTTCCCTACACAGTCCTCAACCCAGGCATCTACTTCGTTCATGCCAACGGACGTGTAGCCAAAGTACTCGTGAAATAACAACATCGTTAAATAAAAAGAAAGAATCCATGAGCAAAACACCAACACCCCACATTGGGGCAAAGTACGGCGAAATAGCCGAGACAGTCATTATGGCGGGCGATCCGCTACGTGCGAAATTCATGGCAGAGAACTTCCTCGAGAACCCTGTCCAGTTCAATAACATCCGTGGAATGCTCGGCTTCACCGGCACCCACGACGGCAAGCGGGTCAGCGTCATGGGACACGGAATGGGAATGCCCTCACTCGGCATCTATACCTACGAGCTGTATAACTTCTACGGCGTCAAGACCATCATCCGTGTAGGTTCTGCCGGCTCCATCCATAAAGACCTCCACCTCGGAGACCTCGCCATTGCGATGGGCGCCTGCACCAACTCCAACTACGCCTCACAGTACGAACTGCCAGGCACCTACGCACCCATAGCTGACTTCGACCTCCTGCGTGGAGCCGTCGAGGAATGTGAACGACGTGGCTACAACTACAAAGTGGGAAACCTCCTGTCTTCCGACACCTTCTACACCGAGAACGCCCACAACGAACGCTGGATCAATATGGGAGTCCTCGCCGTCGAGATGGAGGTAGCAGCCCTCTATATGAATGCAGCCCGCAGCGGCAACCGTGCCCTCGCCATCTGCACCATCTCCGACCACATTCTCACCGGAGAATCCTCCTCTGCCGAAGAGCGCCAAACCACCTTCACCCACATGATGGATGTAGCCTTCTCATTGGTATAGTGCATCCATTATTAGTATAGGGCATACATTATTGGTATAACCGACCCGTTGACATTGAGGTATATAAGAATAAGCGACACACCAAACAGGATGTGCCGCTTATTTGTATGAACCCTTGGAGTTTCCTTCTCAAAAGTCCCCTAACGCCAAAGGTAAAAAAGCTCCCCTAACGCCTTGGCGGAAGAACTCCTACAGGGAGTTGTTTGCGGTGCGGAGGATGAGGGTGGTGGCACCGAGGGTGATGATGGCGCCGTCGTCGATGATGACGCGATCCTTGTCGCCAAGTATCTCCATATTCAGGAAAGTGCCGGTGTTGCTGGGTGCATCACGCAGGATGTAGCGCAGCTTCCCTTGCTTGGTGCGGGTGACCTGAATGGCACAATGAAAGGTGTCGACACTGGGATCGCGAGTGATGATGGGGGTGTTGATGTCGGTCCCCTTGAGGTAACGCCCTATGAGGTTGTCACCCATCTTCAGGGGAATGACTTGTTTGAAGGCGAACTTATTCTCCACAACGACGATGCTGCCGCAGTCTTCGTCGTAGCTGTGTTCGTCGAGATGGCGCTCCTGATGGATGCCCGCAAGTTTGGAGCGTCCGATGCGGATGGAGAATTCTTTCTTGCAATGGGTACACTGAAACACCAGGGACTGCCCGTCGGCATACTGGGTTTCATCGAATACAATGTAATTGTCGCACTTGGGACACTTTACTCGTTTCATATAGTTTACAGTTTACTGAATTACATTCAGTCTATTTTGTCACGACTCGGCAATAATCAAGCAAGCTTGTTATTGCTCTCGCTGTTCCAAAATGTTCCTGTTTACGGTTTTCAGCGCGGGGAAACCGCGCTGCACAGTAAAAAAAACAGCGGGGATGCCGCTGAGTAGGATTAGGGGAAAGGATAAATCAATTGTTGGTTTCTGGCAGTTCGATGACCCAGGAGGATTTGAACTCGCTGCTTTGCTTGCGGAGCTGGATGAGTGCTTCGATGGCTGCTTCCTGTGTGGCGTATGAACCATAGACGACGCGGTTCATCTTGCCGTCGTTGACGAAACGGGCTTCCTTGAGGTCGTTGCGGCTGAGCCAGCCGATATAGTCTTCTGCATTGACTTTCTTTACTCCTGATGCCAACACGATGGTGAAGGTCTTGGCAGACGATGCCTGACTGACGTTGCCTGTGTTATCGGGTGTTGCGGATGTATCGAGGGTTGCAGGCAGAGTGTCGGCTTTTTTCCCGTTGTCCTTTCCGCTGACGGAGCAGGCTGAGACGGAGTCGGGCACCTTGATGGAGGCGGAGGAAACGACGACGGGTGTGTTGGTGGCGTTCTGATGGAGGGATGAATAGGCGATGGCAAAGAAGAGTACCACGGCGGCAGCTGCTGAGATGGCGATATCGACCCAGCGGCGCTGGATGGCGACGACGTTGCTCTGGCGATCCTTGCTGCTGTCGTTGTCTGTCTGTGGTTTTTCTGCCTTGGGCTTGCCCATCATCACGAGGGTGGATCCAGCGGTCTGCTGGAGTGCCTGCTTCAGTTCTGCCTCTTTCTCTGCCTGTTCAAGGGAAAGCATCGGAACGGATGGCAGGGAGTAGAGCTGGGGCGTTGCCAGGGTGGCAATGGCAGGTTTGAAGGTGATGCGGTGGTTGAGGTCGATGGTGAGCTTTCCGATGTTGCTGAGGATGTAGCTGCCATTGATCTTGAGTTCGGCGTCCATCTCTTCGATGTCCATCTGCATCTGCTTGGATGCCTGTGGATAGGCAGCGTCGTAGGCTTGCATGTAGGACTGGATCAACAGGCCGTCGTTGCTCTGGAGGGACTGGTTGAAGGTGATGGTGCGATAGGGGGGAGTGAGCGTAGCGTTGTCTGCACACGGAATCTGGGCTTCCATATACTTGGTAAGGAAGCCGCCAAACCCTGGAATGATGACACATTCGTGTTCCAGGAGCAGGATTTCGATATGTCGTGCTAAGCTAATCACGCTGCAAAGATAGGTATTTTCGTTGAAAGGAGAAAGAAAAAGTGGATTTTTTTTAATGAGAACACGTCAATCTATAGAAATCTTACAGAAAAGGCTGTTAAGGAATTCATTCTACCCAAAGGTAGATGGCGAAGGCGATGAAAAGGAGTGCTGAGAGGATGTTGAGCCATTGTTGCAGGTGTTCCATACGATGACTGAACCGGTGTGCCCCCTGTCGTGTCGCCACCATGAGGTAGGTGAGAAGGAGAACGGGCAGGGTGGTGGCCAGCGCAAACAGGAGCATCAGCAGCCAGCCTTGGGAGGAGGTGAGGCAGAGGGGGATAGTGATGCCGAAATACATGACTGCACTCTCAGGACAGAAGAGGAGGGCGAGAAGCATGCCGAGGAAGAAGGCTCCGCTGTGTCCGCGCCGATGGATGACGGTGCCGCTGTTGTGGCAGGAGTCGTTGTGGTGGTGATGGTGGGAAAAGGCGCGATAGAGGAAAAAGAGGGCGATGAGCACCAGGAGGTAGGGAAGGATGCGTTCGAGGGTTTCGAGGCCTTCCCAGTGGCGGAACTGGAGGAGCCGCTCTGTGCCGATGCCGAGATGGATGAGCATCATGAGCACCAGTCCGAGGAGGCTGTAGGTGGCGGCTTTCCCCAGAGCGAAGACGAGTCCTTTCAGGAGAGCAGCCTTGCGTCCTTCGTGGTGGTAGAGGTAGGTCAACGCCGAAAAGCTGATTGCCAACTGACAGGGATTCAGGGCTATCAGCAATCCTATGACAAGCACCGCGAAGAAGGGGGCTTGGCTGTTGTGGATATAGGTGAGGAGTTCTTCCATTGATGTGGGCCTCGCGGAGAAGCGCGAGGCACGGTTTTGACCTCACGGAGAACGCGAGGCACTGTTGTTGGGCCTCACGGAGAACGCGAGGCACCGTTGCTGGACCCACGGCTGACGCCGCGGGCACGGTGGCTTCGCTGAGCTATGCGCAGAGGAGGAGGATGAGGATCTGGGCGGTGATGATGCGCAGGAACATTGACAATGGATAGACGGTGGAGTAACCGACGGAGGGGATGTCGTTGTTGGCTGTCGCGGTGGAGTAGGCGAGTGCTGGTGGATCGGTGGTGGCTCCAGCCATCATTCCCATGATGAGGAAATAGTTCTGCTTGTAGTGCATGCGGACGAAGATGCCGACGATGATGAGCGGGATGGTGGTGATGAGGAATCCGTAGAGGACGTACATCAGACCGCCTGCCATCACGGTATCGACGAAGTTGTCGCCTGCCTTGATACCTACACTCGCAAGGAACAGCACCAGTCCGATGTCTCGAATCATAAGCGAGGCGGAGTTGGTGGTGTAGGCAACGAGTTTGAGCTTATAGCCGAAGCGTCCCACGAGGATGGCGATGATGAGAGGTCCGCCAGCCAGTCCGAGCTTCACGGGTACGGACATACCGACGTTGAATTCCATGCAACCGAACACCACTCCGACGAGGATGCCGAAGAAGATGCTCAGGAGGTTGGGCTTCTCCAGACGGTTGGCGTTGTTTCCGATTTTGTTCTCGAAGCGGTCAACAGCATCCTGCGGACCTACGACGGTGAGGCGGTCGCCTACCTGCAGGGTTACGTTGGGAGAGGCGAACAGCTCGATACCTGAACGGTAGAGACGGGTGACGTTCACACCGAACATACTGCTGGAATGGAGCGAACCGAGGGTCTTGCCGTTGATGCTGTCCTTGGTGACGAGGAGTCGCTTGGAGATCATGGGGAAGTCCTGCTTGTCCCACTCGATGTCATAGACTTGTTCGCCGATGAAGGCAACGATGGCTTCGCTGTCGTCTTCGGCACAGACGATGAACATGATGTCGCCGTTGGAGAGGGTGGTGTCCTTATTGGGAAGGATGACGTGCCCCTCGTGGAGGAGGCGTGAGCAGACAAAATCTCGTGCCAGATAGTTGCGAACTTGCAGGATGGTCTTTCCACTCATCGACGGGTTAGCTACTTTGAGGTGCATGAGGTGGGGTTTCAGCGCAGCCTGCGAACTGTTTTGCTGCTGGAACTTTTCTTCTTCCTTCTGGAAGTTGACCTTGAAGATGTAGCGAATGAGGATGATGCTGCCGATGATGCCAATGACGCCGAGTGGATAAGCACAGGCGTAGCCGTTGGCAATCACAGGCATTTGTCCACCGAAGTTGGCGGCTCCGATCTGGTCGAGTGCGGCGTTGGCGGCACCAAGTCCAGGGGTGTTGGTGACAGCTCCGCAGAGCACACCTACCATCATGGGTAGGTTGTTCTTGTTGCTGGTATCCATGAAACAATAGTAGAGCACGAGCATGACAGCGATGTTTAGAAAGACTACCATTGCTGCCGCGATGTTGAGCTTCACGCCGTTACCCTTCAGGGATGTGAAGAACGAGGGACCGACCTGAAGGCCTATGGAATAGACGAAGAGGATGAGTCCGAAATCCTGAATGAAGTTGAGGACGTTCATGTTTGCCGTCTCGTCGATGTTGGCGATGTGGAGCAGATGTCCTGCCAGGATACCGACGAACAGCACGAAGGTGACTCCCAAGGAAATACCACCGAACTTCATCTTGCCCAGCAGGATGCCGAGTGAGATGACGGAAGCGTAGAGCAGCACGATATGTGCCACTGAACCGCTGTTAGTGAGGAGGTTAGTTAGCCATTCCATCTGAATGAGGGATTTGAGGATGAAACGAAAAGAAGGACTGTAGGATTATGACTCCTGATCGACAAGGGCGGGAGAGATGCTGCGACGAATGGCTTCGTTGAAGGAGATGAGGGTCTCCGAACGGCTGAGTCCCAGTGGCTGCAGCTTGTCGTGGATGATGGAGAGCAGATGATGGTTGGTGGTGGCGTAGATTTTGATAAACATATCGTAACCGCCTGTGGTATAGTGGCATTCCACTACTTCAGGAATCTTCTCGAGTTCAGCCACCACATTGTCGAAGCTGCTGGGGTCCTTGAGGTAAAGTCCAATGAATGCACAGGTTTCGTAGCCCATTTTCTGTGGGTCGAACTCGAACTTGGCTCCTCGAATCACACCCATGCTGGTGAGTTTCTGGATGCGCTGATGGATGGCGGCTCCTGAGACGTTACAGGCTCGTGCCACTTCCAGGAAGGGGATTCTTGCGTCGTCGGCAATCATCTCCATAATCTTCAGGTCTAATTTGTCTAAATTTGTCTGTCCCATGGTTACAATTTCATTATTTGAGGTGCAAAGATACAAAAAATTGTTGAAAAAAGCGGTGAGAAAGATGTTTTTTGAAAGTTGTAGGACAAAAATAGGTGAATCATCGCAAAAAAACTGTAACTTTGCAAAAGAAAAATCAACTTGACAGAATTATTTGCACATGCAATTACCAGAGGATTTCTTGTCGGAGATTGAAAAGCAGTTGGGAAAAGACGAAGCAGAACAACTGGTGGCGTCACTCAGCGGTGAGGCAAGCGTGTCGGTTCGCCTCAATCCACGTCTCGTCCCTGATGCTGACCTCAGCAGCAGAAAAGAAATGCCCGATTTTCCTTTAGAGGAACGTGTGCCTTGGTGTGAACGAGGCTGGTATCTGCGTGAACGCCCTGTGTTCACCCTCGATCCGCTGTTCCATGCTGGTGCCTATTATGTGCAGGAAGCTTCTTCCATGTATCTGTGGAAGGTGTTGCGTACGTACCTGCCTCAGCATCCGCTGGTGGCACTTGACCTCTGTGCTGCCCCTGGTGGAAAAACGACGCTGACGCTCGACGCTATGCCTGAAGGTTCGCTGCTGGTCAGCAATGAAATCGTGTGGCAACGTGCTCAGATCCTGCGAGAGAATATGGTGAAGTGGGGTAGCGGATTCAGTATTGTAACCTCTTGTGACTCAAAACAGTTTACACCACTTGGTGAAACCTTTGATTTAATTGTCTGTGACGCCCCTTGTTCAGGTGAAGGAATGTTCAGAAAGGATGCCAACGCCATCGCTGAATGGAGCTTGCAGAATGTGGAGATGTGTGTGGAGCGACAGCGTGAGATTCTTCAGAATGCGTGGACTTGTCTGAAGCCTGGAGGCTTGTTGGTGTATAGCACCTGCACCTTCAACCGCCACGAAAACGAAGAGAATGTGGATTGGCTGGTTGACTCCTTCGGTGCTGAATGTCTGGAGTCGCGACGCTTTATGCCTCATGTTACGAGAGGCGAAGGTCTGTTTATGGCTGTGCTGAAACGGAATGACGGATCTTCGGATTCACGGAATGACGGAATGATGGATTCACGGAATGACGGAATGATGGATTCACGGAATGATGGAATTGCGGATTCACGGAATAACAGAAATAAGGACTCACGGAATCATATGAAAGGGGAAAAATCTGTCAAAGTGCCAACTGAGGTCAAGGACTGGCTGGTGGAAGCAGAGCAATTTTCGTTTGCATTGGATGAGAAGACGCGAACGCTGTCAGCTTTCCCTATACCTTATTTATATATACAAGAGGCTTTACAGCGTCAGCATATCCAAATCCTTCATGCCGGCATCCCTCTGGCTGTGGATAAAGGGAATGCTCACAAAGGTAGCAGCTGGCAACCTCTTCATCCCCTTGCGCTGAGCAGTTTCCTGAATCGTGGAGCTTTCGCTGAGGTGGAACTCACACGTGAGGAAGCCCTCGACTATCTGCGTCTCCAAAGTCTCACTCTTGCTCCTTCCACACCTCGTGGCTTTTTTCTCGTGACCTATCAGAACTGTCCGCTTGGCTTCGTCAAACATCTGGGCAACCGTTCCAACAACCTCTATCCATCGGAATGGCGCATACGCATGAATGTTTAGAGTCCCCCCCTATTACATATGTATGGAATAATTGACTGCGACAATTGCTACGTTTCCTGCGAACGGGTGTTCCGGCCAGATTTGGTCGGAAAGCCTGTGGTGGTGCTGTCGAACAACGATGGATGTGTGGTGGCTCGAAGCAATGAAGCGAAGCTGATGGGTGTGAAGGAGGGAACGCCTTATTATCAGCTGGAGCAGCTCTTTCCCAATCACAACATCACTGTCTTTTCGTCGAACTATGAGCTATACGGCGAACTGACGGGCAGGGTGATGAGCCTTATCCGTCGGGAATCTCCAGCCTATTTCAGATATTCCATCGATGAGTGTTTCGTGTATCTGCCTACGAGCCACACTTCCATTCAAGGGAAAAGCGGAGGAATCGACGCTGCGGCGTTCAGTCTTCCGAAGCAGGATGCGAAGGATTGGCAGGAATGGGGCCGTCATCTGCACCAGCTTATCTGGAAATCGGTGGGAATGCCTGTCAGCATCGGTATTGCTCCTAACAAGACGTTGGCAAAGATTGCTGCACGGTTGGCGAAAAAGTTCGAGGTTTATCATCATTGCTGCATGATAGACAACGACTACAAACGGGAGAAGGCGCTGGAATGGTGTGCGATAGAGGATGTGTGGGGAATAGGCCGTCGTTATGCAGCGAAGTTACAGGCTTTGGGCTGCAAGACAGCACTGGACTTTGCCCGTCACCACAAGGACTGGGTGAGGCTGACATTCAACAATATCAATATCGTTCGTACGTGGCAGGAACTGAACGGAGAGGATGTGGTGCCCAACGAGCAACTGGCGAAAAAGAAGAGTATCATCACCAGCCGTTCGTTCAACGGCATGATTTCCGATTTTGAAACGCTGAGGACTCATGTGGCGAACTACGCCTCACGTTGTGCGAAAAAACTGAGGATGCAGCAGACAGTTGCCAGCATCGTCGGCGTGATGATTCATACGAATATGTTCCGAGAGGATCTTCCCCAATACTGGATCTTTCAGGAAATGCGACTGATTACTCCGACGAACAGCACCATTCCCATTGTTCAGGCTGCAAGTGAAGCGCTTCAGGCGATTTACCGTCCTGACTACCAATACAAGAAGGCTGGTGTCATCGTGATGGGAATCACTTCGGATTTCCCCATTCAGCAAGACCTCTTCGACCAGAGTGCTGAACAAATTCAGAAAATGCGACGTCTGGTCGAAGTGGTAGATCGTATTAATCGGATGAACGGTTCTGAGACCATCGTGATTGGTTCGCAACAATATTCAAAGAAAGATGGCAAAGGAAAAGCCGATGTCTTTGCCAATGCCATCAAACATGATTTTCGCAGTTCCAACCCGACAACCCGTTGGAGCGATATTATTAAACTCAAATAGTGGGTTGAGAACTTGTTGGGTTTCAGTCGATGAAACGCTGCTGAAGGGGTGCAAACTGATCGATTCGCCGATCGCGAAGGAAAGGCCACCAGCGACGAACCTGCTCCGAACGCTTTAGGTCGATGTCAATGACCTGAACGACTTCTTCATCCTTGGGTGCACGATAGAGGATTTCGCCTTGTGGACCAGCTACGAAGCTGCTACCCCAGAAGCGGATGCCGTTGGTCTGTCCCGACGGATCCGGCTCAAAACCAGTACGATTGACAGCAATGACGGGAAGTCCGTTGGCTACGGCGTGTCCTCGTTGAACTGTGGTCCAGGCTTCTCGCTGACGTTCCTGTTCGTCTTCGCTGTCGGTGGATTCGTAACCGATGGCAGTGGGGTAGATGAGGAGTTCTGCCCCTTGCAGCGCCATGAGCCGTGCTCCTTCCGGATACCACTGGTCCCAGCAAACCTGTACGCCGAGCCGACCTACCGACGTCTGGATGGGTCGGAAACCGAGGTCGCCTGGTGTGAAGTAGAATTTCTCGTAATAAGCCGGATCGTCAGGAATATGCATCTTCCGATAGATACCGGCAATGAAGCCGTCGCGTTCCAGAACCACAGCTGTGTTGTGGCAGAGACCGACAGCCCGTTTCTCGAAGAGGGAAACGACCAGGACGATACCCAGTTCCTTTGCCAAAGCCCCATAGAAGTCGGTAGAGGGTCCAGGGATAGGTTCAGCGAGATTGAAGTTGTCGGTGGATTCTACCTGACAGAAATACAGGGAATTGTGGAGTTCCTGCAATACCACCAGTTCGGCTCCCTGACCGGTAGCCTGGCGGATGGCTTCAGCGAGTTTCTGTTTGTTGGCAGCGATGTCGGCGCTGCATGCCTGTTGTATGATTCCGAGTTTCATTTTTTCTCTTTTGCCTGCCAGAAGAATTGGCAGAAACTGTCTTTGCAACTGTTATTTTTTTGCAAAAATAAGTTATTATCACGAATATTCATTCATTTTGTACGGAAAAAACACTCTGAATTTGTATAATTCATCTTTTTTATGTAATTTTGCCAAAGTTTTGTTACAATCAAACACAACTGACACACATGAAAAAGCTAATTTTACTGGCATTGATTGCCCTGGGTGCTCAGACTGCAGCAGCCCAAGACGTGATGACAAAGCAAAAGGATGGTTCCTTTGTAGTGAACACAACAACACTCGGCAAGGATGTGAAAGGCTACAAGGCCGCTACGCCTGTTGAGATTACCATCAAGAGCGACAAGGTGGTGAAAGTGGAAGCGTTGGAGAATCGCGAAGGACCTAAGTACATGAATATGGTGCGCAAGGGCATCATGGACAAATGGAACGGTCTGAAGGTGAAAGCCGCACAGGATCTGAACGTGGATGCTGTGAGTGGCGCTACCTATACTTCCAATGCCATCAAGGAAAACGTGAAACTGGGTCTGAAGTACTACTCAGAGCATAAAAAGAAGTAGTTTTCTTACAAATTGTAAGTAAAATTGCAGTTTTTCTGCAAAATTATTGGTGGGTTGCGTAAAAAACCGTAACTTTGCATCATCAAACAAAAACAAACATGCATCAACGCACAAACATTCTAATCGTGGCTGTGAGCCGAGTGGTCGTCAAGAAACAATCTTGTCGCAAGAATGTGCGTGCTTGCATATAACAGAATTATGTAAAGCGAAAAGCCTTTCTTGCGATGAGCAGGGGAGGTTTTTTTAATTCATAATTCATAATGCATAATTCATAATTGAAAGAAACAAAAGACAAGATAGAAACATCATGAAGCATCAGTTGAGAAGTGCTGTTTGCACAGAAGGACGCCGTATGGCTGGAGCAAGAGCGCTCTGGGTGGCCAACGGCATGAAGAGAGAGCAGTTTGGCAAACCCATTATCGCCATTGTCAACTCATTTACGCAGTTCGTTCCTGGTCATACCCATCTTCATGAGATTGGTCAGATTGTGAAAGCAGAGATTGAAGCGCTGGGCTGCTATGCAGCTGAGTTCAACACTATCGCTGTGGACGATGGTATCGCTATGGGTCACGACGGTATGCTCTATTCCCTGCCTTCACGCGACATCATTGCCGACTCTGTGGAATATATGGTCAACGCACACAAGGCTGATGCGATGGTCTGCATCAGCAACTGCGACAAGGTGACGCCAGGTATGCTGATGGCTGCCATGCGTCTGAATATCCCTGCCGTCTTTGTGAGTGGCGGACCGATGGAAGCTGGAAAAGTGAACGGAGAAAATGCCGACCTGATTACAGCAATGGTAAAAGGTGGTGACCCGACGGTAAGCGACGAGGAACTGGAGGTTGTGGAACATAGTGCCTGTCCTGGTTGTGGTGCCTGCTCTGGCATGTTCACAGCAAACTCCATGAACTCGTTGACAGAGGCACTTGGTTTCTCGCTTCCAGGCAACGGAAGTATTCTGGCAACCCACGTAAACCGCGTGCAGCTCTTTCGCGACGCAGCCAAACTGATTGTGAAGAATGCCTTTGCCTATTATGAGGATGGCGACGACAGCGTTCTGCCTCGCAGTATCGCTACCCGTCAGGCTTTCCTCAATGCGATGACGTTGGATATCGCGATGGGTGCTTCTACCAATACCGTGCTTCACCTGCTGGCTGTGGCTCAAGAGGGTGGCGTAGATTTCAAGATGAGCGATATCGATGCGCTTTCCCGCAAGGTGCCGTTCCTCTGCAAGCTGGCTCCCAACTGGCAGAAATACAGCATTCAGGAAGAGAACCGTGCTGGCGGCATCCTGGGTATCCTGGGTGAGTTGGCAAAGGGCAACTTGCTCGACCTCAGCTGCAAACGTGTGAATGGTGCTACGCTGGGTGAGGATATCAAGAAGTATTCTATCACAGGTGAGACGATTGACCTAGAGGCAGACCGCATCTATCATAGTGCTCCAGCAGGTAAGTTCTCTACCAAGATGGGTTCTCAGGACACACGTTGGGAAAGTCTTGACACAGACCGTGAAAACGGTTGCATCCGCGACATCGAACATGCTTACACCAAAGACGGCGGTATGGCTGTGCTCTTTGGTAACATCGCAAAAGACGGTTGCGTGGTGAAGACCGCTGGTGTGGCTCCTGAGCTTTGGCACT
>CAJOHO010000003.1:60036-164569 GCA_905234555.1 uncultured Bacteroidaceae bacterium | reverse complement strand
GAATCCTTGGCGGCAAAGTGAAGAAAGGGGATTGTGTGGTCATCACGCACGAAGGTCCAAAGGGCGGTCCTGGTATGCAGGAGATGCTCTATCCCACCTCTTATATCAAGAGTATGCACATGGGTAAGGAGTGTGCCTTGATTACTGACGGACGCTTCTCGGGCGGTACCAGCGGACTCTCTATCGGCCACATCTCTCCAGAAGCAGCCAACGGCGGCAATATCGGCAAGATTAAGGATGGCGACATCATCGTGATTGATATTCCCAACCGTAGCATTAACGTCAAGCTCTCAGATGAAGAACTGGCTGCACGTCCACAACAACCGTTGAAACGTAACCGTGTGATTAGTAAAGCCTTGCGTGCCTACGCTCAAAGTGTAAGTTCTGCCGATAAAGGTGGTGTGAGAATCATAGATTAAACGTCCAGTAATCCCGATGTAGAGGGACGTAGATAGTCAGTCACAATTAAAAACTCATTTCATTTATAATAATGTCTAAGATAACAGGAAGTGAAGCGTTGATGCGTGCCTTGCAGCATGAAGGGGTGAAAACCATCTTCGGCTATCCTGGCGGCTCCATCATGCCTGTGTATGATGCGCTTTACGACTATACTCGTGGAGAGAAGAAAGCGTTCGACCATATCCTTGTTCGCCACGAACAGGGTGCAACTCATGCCGCTGAAGGCTATGCCCGCGTGAGTGGAGAAGTAGGTTGTGCCATCGTGACCAGCGGTCCTGGTGCAACCAACACGCTGACGGGTGTGGCTGATGCCATGCTGGATTCAACTCCTATCGTAGTGATTGCCGGACAGGTTCCCATCGCAGCTCTGGGAACGGATGCATTCCAAGAGGTTGACCTTGTGGGTGTGGCTCAGCCCATTTCCAAGTGGAGCTATCAGATACGCCATGCAGAGGATATCGCCTGGGCTGTGAGCCGTGCGTTCTATATTGCCCGTAGCGGACGTCCAGGTCCCGTTGTGCTCGATTTCCCCAAGAATGCTCAGCTGGAGATGGTTGATTTCAAGCCAGAGAAAGTGAATTTTGTCCGTTCCTACGTACCTTATCCCCAGATAGACGATGAAGCAGTTCGCGAAGCTGCCGAGCTTATCAACAACGCCAAGAAACCTTTGGCATTGGTGGGACAGGGTGTAGAACTGGGTAATGCTCAGCAGGAGCTACTTGCTTTCCTCGAGAAGGCAGATATCCCAGCCGGACGTACGATGCTCGGACTGAGTGCGTTGCCCAGCACCCATCCCTTGAATGTCGGTATGCTGGGTATGCATGGTAACTATGCTGTCAACCTGAAGGAGCAGGAGTGTGATGTGCTTATCGCCATCGGTATGCGCTTTAGTGACCGAGTGACAGGAAATCCGAAGACCTATGCCAAGCAAGCTAAAGTGATTCATCTGGATATCGACCGAAGTGAAATCAACAAGATAATTAAGAGCAACGTAGCTGTGGTAGGTGACTGCAAAGCATCGCTTCCTGCCATTACAGCCTTGTTACAGAAGAATAGTCATACAGAATGGCGTGATTCCTTCAAACCACTCGACGAGAAGGAACGTCAAAAAGTCATAGAACCCGCAATTCATCCTACGGAAGGTCCTTTGCTCATGGGTGAGGTGGTGAACGCTGTGGCAGAGGCCACAAAGGGCGATGCCGTGCTGGTGACCGACGTTGGTCAGAACCAGCTTTTCGCTACCCGTTACTTCAAATATCCCAAAAACCGAAGCATCTGTACCAGCGGTGGATTGGGAACGATGGGGTATGGTATGCCAGCTGCCATAGGAGCCACATTCGGTGCACCAGAACGTACAGTTTGCTGCTTCATGGGTGACGGAGGTTTTCAGATGAATATCCAGGAACTGGGCACCATCATGGAACAGCAGTCGCCTGTGAAGATGATCCTCATGAATAACAACTACCTGGGCAATGTGCGCCAGTGGCAAGATATGTTCTGGCAGCGTCGCAAGTCGTTCACCCGCATGATGAATCCTTGCTACGAACTCGTCGCACAAGGTTACGGCATTCCTTACGCTTGTGTCACTGAACGCAAGGACCTCAAGTCAGCCATCGAGAAGATGCTGGCAACGAAGGGACCGTTTGTGCTGGAATGTGCCATCCTCGAGGACGACAACGTGCTGCCGATGACGCCTCCTGGAAAGAATGTAGATGACATGATGTTGGAAGTTAAAGGATAGGACAGATGGAAGAACAGAAACTATATACCATTCTCGTTTATTCAGAGAATATCGCCGGTGTACTCAATCAGATAACTGCTGTGTTCACACGTCGTCAGGTCAATATTGAGAGTCTGAACGTGTGTGCATCTTCTACCCCTGGTGTGCATAAATACACCATCACGTGCTACTGCACGAAAGAAATGGTGAAGATGCTGAAGATGCAGATTGAAAAGCGTATCGACGTGCTGCAGGCACGCTATTACCACGATGAGGATATTTTCATGCTGGAGTCATCTCTCTTGAAAATCTCCACGTCCACTATGCTGGAGAATCTGGAGATTTGTCGTGTCGTACGTCATCATGGCGCTCGAATCGTGGAAGTGAATCCCACCTATGCAGCTGTAGAGAAGACGGGAACCACCGAGGACATTCTCTCCCTGTTTGAAAACCTCAACAGCATGGGTGCCGTACTTCAGTTTGCTCGTTCAGGACGTATCTGCATTACGCGCGGTACACGTGAACAACTCGACGACTATTTGGCCGAGCGTGAACAAGAAAGGAGGCTGTGTGAGAAAGATTGATGTCACCCCCATTGTGGTAGATCCTTTCAATACCGACTTTCAACAGCGTTGGAACTGGACGACTCTGGGCAAGTCTCTGCTGAATGCAGCTGAGAACCACGCCAAGGCACGTGGGTTCGGCATGATGGAATTGAACGGAAACCATTATACATGGGTATTGGCTCGTCTGACCATCGAGATGGTTAATATGCCGATGGTCTATACCAAACTGAATGTTAGTACGTGGATTGAGAGTATCTACTCCCTGTTCACCAACCGTAACTTCAGTATCACGGCAGCCGATGGCACCGTATATGGCTACGCACGAAGCGTGTGGGCGATGATTGACTACGAAACACGTCAACCGGCACAGTTGGAACAGATGGAGGGACAGGCTTTCGAGCCTTACCTCTTCCCTGAACAGCCCTGTCCCATCGAGAAGGCAGGACGCGTTCGTCCACTCAGCGACGACAACTATGTCTGCTCACTCGACACCCGTTATAGCGACATCGACATGAACAGTCATGTCAACAGCATCAAGTATGTGGAGCACATGATGGATCTTTTCCCGATGGAAGCCTATCAGAACGGACGCAACCTGCGACGTCTGGAGATTGCCTACATGGCAGAAAGCTACTATGGAGACCGTCTCTCTCTCTTCCGCCGACAAGTGGATGAAGACACCTTTGAGGTTGAGATCCGAAAGGACTACGAAGGTCCGGATACCAAGGGAAAGACATGTGTACGTGCTCTCCTTAAATTTGGATAAGTATTTTATAAATAAAATTTCAATTTTATATTTATTTCAAATCATTATGGCAAAAATGAATTTTGGCGGCGTTATCGAAGAAGTGATGACCCGCGAAGAGTTCCCACTCGAGAAAGCTCGTGAAGTATTGAAGAACGAAACGATCGCCGTACTTGGCTATGGCGTTCAGGGACCTGGTCAGGCTTGCAACCTGCGTGACAACGGTTTCAACGTGATTGTTGGCCAGCGTCAGGGTAAGACCTATGAGAAGGCTATAGCCGACGGTTGGAAACCAGGTGAAACTCTCTTCTCGCTCGAAGAGGCTGCTGAGAAAGGTACGATTATCTGTATGTTGCTTTCAGATGCTGCACAGATGCAACTCTGGCCAACCATCAAGCCTTATCTTACTGCAGGCAAGACTCTTTACTTCTCTCACGGATTTGCAATCAACTGGAACGACCGTACAGGTGTGGTTCCACCCAAGGACATCGACGTTATCATGGTAGCTCCAAAGGGTAGCGGTACCAGCCTCCGTACTATGTTCCTCGAAGGACGCGGTCTGAACTCCAGCTACGCCGTTTATCAGGATGCCAGCGGTCACGCTACAGAGAAGGTGCTTGCTTTCGGTATCGGTATCGGTTCTGGCTATCTGTTCGAAACTACCTTCAAGCGTGAAGCTACTTCCGACCTCACAGGTGAGCGCGGTTCACTCATGGGTGCTATCCAGGGACTCCTCCTTGCTCAGTACGAAGTGCTGCGTGAGAACGGTCACACTCCATCTGAGGCTTTCAACGAGACCGTTGAGGAACTCACTCAGTCACTCATGCCTCTCTTCGCCAAGAACGGTATGGACTGGATGTACGCTAACTGCTCAACTACCGCTCAGCGTGGTGCCCTCGACTGGATGGGTCCGTTCCACGATGCCATCAAGCCTGTTGTGCAGAAACTCTACCAAAGCGTTGTATCTGGTAACGAGGCTCAGATTAGCATCGATGCCAACTCCAAGCCTGACTACCGCGTGGGTCTTGAAAAGGAACTCAAGGCACTTCGTGATAGCGAAATGTGGCGTACAGGTGAGGTGGTTCGTCGCCTCCGTCCTGAAAACGATTAGTAAGAAAGAATGTGGAGTAGACCTGGCTTGGTCTATTCCACATTCTCTTTCATTTCTCTTAACTTTCGCAAGTTTTTTCTAATAAACTTCTGATAACCATCAGGTGGATTCATGCGAAAAACCAACAGCGAACATATCAGTACCGTTATTCGTCAATTTTTGCGCGAAGAAGGATTAGAGACGCCGCTCAATCAGCATCGTCTCATTGATTCGTGGGCAGAAGTAATGGGGCAGGGGATTGTCCGCTATACAGGCAACATCTTTATCAAGAATCAGACCTTGTTCGTGCAGATCAAGTCCTCCGTGCTGAAGCAAGACCTGATGATGGCACGCACCAGTCTCGTCCGACGCTTGAACGACCATGTGGGTGCCTTAGTAATAACCGATATACAGTTTTATTAGGCAGATTCTAACTTTTAGACTGTTCCTAATTTTAGGTAGGTTAAACTTGTAGGCAGATCCACACTTTGAGGTAGGTTCAAAAAAACAGGTAGGTCCTAAAATTCAGTTTTTAGGACCTACCTTATATTTTATGTCCAGTCTTTAGATGAGGTCGATGCTGCGCTGGATGAATTGGCTGAGCGCTTCGCCACGGAGAAGTCCGTTCTGAAGAAGGGCGAGGTCGATGAGCTGGTGAACCACCTTGTTGTCCTTGGCGTAGTTGCCGATGATGGTTGTCTTCTTGGCACGTTGCTCCTCAATATCCTTTTCTGTCTTCGAGAGTTCGTCCTTACGCTCCTGCGGAATCTCATCCCACTTGAGGTCTTTGTTCTGCTGGTTGATGGCATCGCGACGGGCTGAGAGTCCAGCGATTTCAGCATCAATAGGTTTGAGGAATTCGCTGACAGACTTTTCGCTTTCTTCCAACACATTCTTGACGAGCTTGTGGTCGGTATTCAGCACGATGTTCAGCATATCGGGCATCTCGCCGTAGAAAGCCATTCCTGGTTGCAGACGAGCCATATCCTTCATGCGTCGCATGTATTCGCTCTGGGTGATGGTAACAGGTGCGGATGTTTCTCCAAGTGCCTGTGCCTCCACATGGAATTCATAGCCTGCTTTTCCGTTTTCTCCGTTAGAAGAAAGGTTTGGCATCTGAGTCTGGAATACGCTGGTCAGTACTTCCTTCTGAGCTTCAGGCAGTTCTTCTTTCGTGCTGTCTTTCTTCACGATAAGGCGGTCGATGACGTCACTATCTACACGGGTGAAACGCGCTTTCTCCAGCTTCTGCTCGAAGAGTCCTACCATAGCGGCATCGAGTTCTCCATCCATCAGCAGCACGTTGTAACCCTTGGCTTCAGCGGTCTGGATATAGGTGAACTGGTCATCCTTGTTCTGAGCGTAGAGGTAGATGAGGTTGCCGTCCTTGTCGGTCTGGTTGTCCTTGATGAGGGTCTGGTATTCCTCGTAAGTATAGAACTTGCCGTCTGTGTCCTTGAAGAGTGCGAACTTGTTGGCCTTGTCGTAGAAGTCGTTCTCGGAGAGCATTCCGTAGTGGATAAAGATCTTGATGTTGTCCCATTTGGCTTCGAAGTCTTTGCGGTCGTTCTTGAAGAGTGAAGAAAGGCGGTCGCTCACCTTTTTAGAAATATAGGTAGAGATTTTCTTCACGTTCTGGTCGCTCTGCAGATAACTGCGGCTCACGTTCAGCGGAATGTCCGGAGAGTCAATCACACCATGCAGGAGGGTGAGGAAGTCGGGCACGATGCCTTCGACGGAGTCGGTAACAAACACCTGATTGCAGTAGAGCTGGATCTTGTTCTTCTGAAGGTCGAAGTTCGACTTCACCTTGGGGAAATAGAGCACACCAGTGAGGTGGAACGGATAATCGACGTTGAGGTGAATCCAGAAGAGCGGTTCGTCTGCCATAGGGTAGAGTTCGCGGTAGAACTTCTTGTAGTCTTCGTCCTTCAACTCGCTGGGCTTCTTGGTCCAGAGCGGAGTGGTGTCGTTAATCACGTTGTCTTCTTCGGTCTCCACCTGCTTGCCGTCCTTCCATTCCTTCTTCTTACCGAAGGCAACGGTGATGGGGAGGAAGTGACAGTATTTCTTCAGCAGCCCTTCCACCTTGTTTTCATCAAGGAAGTCCTTGCAGTCGTCGTCGATATACATGATGATGTCTGTTCCGCGGTCTTCGCGTTTAGCATCCTCAATCTTGTATTCAGGACTTCCGTCGCAGCTCCACTTCACAGCCTGAGCACCTTCCTGCCAACTCTTCGTCACGATTTCCACTTTCTTCGACACCATGAACGCAGAGTAGAAACCGAGTCCGAAGTGTCCGATGATGGCGTTGGCATCGTCTTTGTACTTGTCGAGGAAGTCGTTGGCGCCAGAGAAGGCAATCTGGTTGATGTACTTGTCGATTTCTTCGGCTGTCATACCGATACCGCGGTCGCTGACGGTCAGCGTACCAGCCTTCTTGTCGATGCTGACACGAACGGTGAGGTCGCCTGCCTCTTCCTTGAGTTCGCCCTTCGATGCCAGAGTACGCAGCTTCTGCGTGGCATCAACGGCATTACTTACGATTTCACGAATAAAGATTTCGTGGTCGCTGTAAAGAAATTTCTTGATGACTGGGAAAATGTTCTCAGTCGTCACTCCAATGTTACCTTTTTCTTTCATAAATTTTGTTTATTTTATTGATTCCATTATCAAAGCTAATACGATAGTTTGTTCCGCAAACATCGTGCCACTTGACGACAGACTGCCATCCTTGTGTCACTTCTCTGCCATTCTGTCAGCACTTGTGCATTATTTTCGAAGAAAAATTGGTAGAACACAAGAAAGTTCGTAAATTTGCAGACATAAATCTTTAATTGTGCCTTGCGGTTTCCCCGCAAGGTAAACATGAAACGTTATGCAACCTTTAGCAGAAAGAATGCGTCCGAAGACGCTGGATGAATATATCGGACAGGAGCACTTGGTGGGACCAGGTGCTGTGATTCGCCGTATGATTGAGCAGCGGAGGGTTTCTTCCTTTATCCTGTGGGGACCTCCAGGAGTGGGTAAGACCACGCTTGCCAACATCATCGCACGAACCTTGGAAGTGCCGTTCTATACGCTGAGTGCCGTCACGAGTGGCGTGAAGGATGTGCGCGAAGTCATCGATAAAGCACGTTCCCATTCAGGACTGTTCGCCGGCAAGGGCAATCCCATCCTTTTCATCGATGAAATCCACCGTTTTTCCAAGTCGCAGCAGGACTCGTTGCTGGGAGCTGTGGAGCAGGGAATCGTCACGCTGATTGGTGCCACCACGGAGAATCCTTCCTTCGAGGTAATCCGTCCGTTGCTGAGTCGTTGTCAGGTTTATGTGCTGAAATCCTTAGATAAGGATTCGCTCCTTCGTCTTCTCGATTCTGCGATTCATAAAGACTTGGTTCTCAAAGAGAAAGAGATTTTACTTAAAGAAATAAATGCACTTCTTCGTCAGAGTGGTGGCGATGCCCGAAAACTGCTGAACATCCTCGAACTCGTGGTAGAGCAGAGTGGTGGTGAGAAGGTTGTCGTGACCGATGCTTCCGTGCTCGAAGCCATCCAACAGAACCCGCTGGCTTACGACAAAGACGGGGAGATGCACTACGATGTGATTTCTGCCTTTATCAAGAGCATTCGTGGTAGCGATCCTGACGCAGCACTTTACTATCTGGCTCGGATGATAGAAGCTGGCGAAGACCCTGTGTTCATTGCACGGAGGCTGGTGATTCTCGCAGCAGAGGATGTGGGTTTGGCTAATCCTAACGGTCTGCTGCTGGCTAACGCCTGCTTCGACACCCTGACGAAAATCGGTATGCCCGAAGGACGAATTCCTTTGGCTGAAGCCACCGTCTATCTTGCCACGAGTCCCAAGAGCAATTCCGCTTATCTGGGTGTGGATGGAGCTTTGGCTTATGTCCGTCAGACAGGAAACCTGCCAGTTCCGCTGCATTTGCGAAATGCGCCGACGAAGCTGATGGAAGAGTTGGGCTATCATGATGGTTATAAGTATGCACACGACTTCCCCGACCACTTCGTGAGACAGCAGTTCCTGCCCGATGAAGCACAAGATGCCCGCTTCTGGCATCCACAGCCTCATACTGCTCAGGAAGCCCGTCTGCAGGAAAGGATGCGTCAATGCTGGGGTGACCGCTTTGAAAGTTAGGATTATTCGTGAATGTCGCTTTTTTTTCGCATAATTAGAATAGTAACTCTCGTTCGGCTATAAAAACGAGAGTTTTTTTGCGCATTTTATGGAATTATGAATTATGAATTATGAATTATGGATTTTTTTTCGTAATTTTGCACCAAATTTGCACAAAAATTGCATTTTTAAGAAAAAATGAAGCGAATACTCTCTTTCTGCATACTTGCATGTATTTCTTTGTTTATGATGGCAAAGCCGCTCCCTGTGGAGACGGCAAGCGATACTGCCAAGGTGGCAGGTGAACGTGAAGACAGCATCTATGTAGCCCTTCTTACTTGTGATCCAGGCTGGGATGCCTATAAGCTTTTCGGACATACCGCCATCCGAGTTCGTGTGAACGATGCGGACAGTCTGGACTATTCGTTCAACTACGGAATCTTCGACTTCCACAGCGAGAACTTCATCTATCGTTTTGTGAAAGGCGAAACAGACTATGTGCTGGCAGCCGAGCCGATGGACCGTTTCCTTTCCCGCTATTCTGCTGAAGGTATTGCCGTCATGGAGCAGCCGCTGAACCTTTCCAAAGCCCAGCGCAAGGATTTGCTGGAAAAACTTCTGGTCAACGCGCTTCCCGAAAACAAAACATACCGATACAATTTTCTTTACGATAATTGTACCACGCGTGCGAGAGACATGATTGAGCGTGTGGTTGGTAAGGGACTGAAAGTAGAACGTAAACCGCTTGACACGACTTATCGCGAAATCCTCCACATGTTCACGGCCCGTACGCCCTGGACTGCCTTCGGTATCGACATGCTGCTGGGAAGCGAAGTGGATAGAAAGGTGACAGCAACCACTCAGCAGTTTATACCTTCTATCTATATGGCGGATGCCGACAGCACCACCATGCTCGTAGCCACAGCCGACAGTGTGCGGGTGCTAGGAGAAAACGGCGACAGCATCTGGATGGCAGACAAAGCTAAGACCCGTCAGCCTTTCGTGGGTGAGACGCGTATCTATGCACCAGCTGGTGCACCTCAGACTGGCAGCAGCTTTCCGCTTTCGCCTACAGCCTTCTTCTGGCTTCTCTTTGTTGTGGCACTCCTGCTTTCCTATCTCGACATTTGTCGTCGGGTACTGAGCCTTTGGTTCGACATCTGTCTGTTCACGGCTCAGGGAATCGCAGGTCTGCTCATTTCCTTCCTCTTCTTCTTCTCCGAACATCCTGCCGTTGGCAGCAACTGGCTGGTCATCGGCTTCAATCCGCTGGTGTTCTTCATGATTGTCGATGTGTTGATGATTCGGAAGAAGCATCGTCCTTTCATCGGACGGAAAAAATATAACGGCAAGTTCGTGGATTGGCTGGAAATTGTCAATTTGGCAGGTTTGCTCTGCATTTTCCTGTTATATTGGCTGCCTATCCAGTGGCTTCACCCTGCCATGTTGCCGTTGGTATTGACTTTGTTGCTACGTTCACTCGTGCGTCTCAACTATAATCGCAACATCCGCAGATATTATTAGGAAGCACTCTTGTCTCAATAGTATCTCTGGCCTCATAAAAACGAAAAAAGTAACAAAAACAAGAATATGGGATTTAGTTTGAATGGATTTTTGAGCAAGTTCTTTGGCAATAAGGCTGCACGCGATATGCGTGAAATCAAGCCGATTGTCGATAAGGTACTTGCCGTATATCCGGAAATTCAGAAGCTCACAAACGATGAGCTGCGTGCCAAAACCAAGGAAATCAAGGCACACTTGCAAGACTTAGTTAAAGAAAAGCGTGAGGAGATCGCAAAACTCAACGCCAAGATTCAAGAAACAGAAATCGACCATCGTCAGCCTATCTTCGATGCCATCGACAAGGTGGAGGAGGAGATTCTCGACATCTTTGAGGAAGGACTGACTGCGGCTCTGCCCGAGGTGTTCGCCATTGTGAAGGAAACGGCTCGCCGCTTCTCAGAGAACGAAACTGTGGAAGTGACCGCCACCGACTTCGACCGCGAACTCTCCATGAACCACGATTTCGTGGAGATTGAAGGCGACAAAGCCATCTGGTACAACCATTGGGAAGCCGGAGGAAACGACACCGTCTGGAACATGGTTCACTACGATGTTCAGCTCTTCGGTGGTGTGGTACTCCATCAGGGTAAGATTGCCGAAATGGCTACGGGTGAAGGTAAAACCCTCGTCGCCACACTTCCAGTCTTCCTCAACGCCCTCACAGGCAACGGTGTTCATGTGGTAACGGTGAACGATTACCTCGCCAAGCGTGACTCCGAGTGGATGGGACCGCTTTATATGTTCCACGGTTTGAGTGTGGATTGTATCGACAAACACCAGCCACACTCCGATGCACGTCGTAAGGCTTATCAGGCCGACATCACCTTCGGTACGAACAACGAGTTTGGTTTCGACTACTTGCGCGACAACATGGTGATGCGTCCCGAAGAACTCGTGCAACGTGCTCACAATTATGCCATCGTCGATGAGGTCGATTCCGTGTTGATTGACGATGCCCGTACGCCACTCATCATTTCAGGTCCTGTGCCGAAAGGCGACGACCAGATGTTCAACGAATACTGTCCCATCGTGGAGAAACTCGTTGAAGCTCAGCGTAAGCAAGCCACTCAGTATCTGGCAGATGCCCGTAAGCTTATCGACAGCGATAATTCCAAGGACGTGGAAGAAGGATTCCTTTCGCTCTTCCGTGCCTATAAGAGTATGCCTAAGAACAAGGCACTCATCAAATTCCTTTCCGAAGACGGCATCAAGACCGGTCTGCTCAAGACCGAAGCCATGTATATGGAGCAGAACAACCGCCGTATGCCCGAAGCCACCGACCCACTCTTCTTCGTTGTTGACGAAAAGCTCAAGTCTGTGGAAATGACCGATAAGGGTAACCAACTTATTGCTTCTATCGTTCACGACGACGACTTCTTCATCCTGCCCGATATCACCAGCCAGATGGCTGAACTCGACAACGAGAACCTCTCCGACGAGGAACGTGTGGCAAAGAAGGACAAGCTCATGCAGGACTATGCCGTGAAGTCGGAACGTGTCCACACCATGCAGCAGCTGCTCAAGGCCTACACCATGTTCATCAAGGACGACGATTATGTGGTCATCAACGGAGAGGTGAAGATTGTGGACGAGCAGACAGGACGTATCATGGAAGGACGTCGTTGGAGCGACGGTCTGCACCAGGCTGTCGAAGCCAAGGAACGTGTGAAGGTGGAAGCTGCCACACAGACCTTCGCCACCATCACCCTGCAGAACTACTTCCGTATGTACCACAAGCTTGCAGGTATGACGGGTACCGCCATCACAGAGGCAGGTGAGTTCTGGGATATCTACAAACTCGACGTTGTGGAGATTCCTACCAACCGTCCTGTGCAGCGTAAGGATATGAACGACCGCGTCTATAAGACGAACCGCGAGAAATACAAGGCAGTTATCGAGGAAATCGAACGTATGGTTCAGGCAGGACGTCCAGTTCTTGTTGGTACCACATCCGTGGAGATTTCCGAAATGCTCTCCAAGATGCTCACCATGCGTAAGATTGAGCATAACGTCCTCAACGCCAAGCTCCACCAGAAAGAAGCCGACATCGTGGCACAGGCAGGTCAGCGTTCCATCGTCACCATCGCCACCAACATGGCAGGTCGTGGTACCGACATCAAGCTCTCCGACGAAGTGAAAGCCGCCGGAGGTCTCGCCATCATCGGTACGGAGCGTCATGAGAGCCGTCGCGTCGATCGTCAGCTTCGTGGACGTTCCGGACGTCAGGGTGACCCAGGTTCTTCTGTCTTCTACGTGTCTTTGGAGGACAAGCTCATGCGTCTGTTCGCTTCCGAACGTATTGCCGCCATCATGGACCGTCTGGGATTCAAGGACGGAGAAATGATTGAGCACTCCATGATCAACAAGTCCATCGAACGTGCCCAGAAGAAGGTGGAGGAGAACAACTTCGGTATCCGTAAGCGTCTGCTCGAGTATGACGATGTGATGAACAAACAGCGTAAGGTCATCTACGAACGCCGCCGTCACGCCCTCATGGGACAGCGTATCGGTATGGATATCTCCAACATGATCTGGGACCGTTGCGTCAACATCATCGAGAACAACGACTTCGAAGGATGTAAGGAACAGTTCATCCGCATCTTCTCGCTCGAATATCCGTTCAATGCCGAGAAGCACGAAAGCACCTCTCGTGACATCCTTGAGGAAGAAGCCTTCGCTATCGTCATCAACAGCTTCAAGAAACGTGCCGACCGCGTGGCACAGACAGCTTGGCCTGTCATCAAGGAAGTCTTCGAGACCCGTGGCCAGGACTACGAGAACATCCGCGTTCCGCTGACCGACGGACGTCGTGTCTATCAGATTGCCGTTCCTCTCAAGGAAGCCTACGACACACAATGCAAGAACGTCATTCTCGGTTTCGAGAAAGCCATCCTTCTCCACACCATCGACGATGCTTGGAAGGAGAACCTCCGTGCGTTGGACGAACTGCAGCACTCTGTGCAGAATGCCAGCTACGAGCAGAAAGACCCGCTGCTCATCTTCAAGCTCGAGTCCGTCACACTCTTCGACAATATGGTCAACGAAATCAACGACGAGACCATCAGCGTTCTCATGCGTACGACCCTGCCTCAGCAGAACCCCGAACAGGTTCAGCAGGCTCAAGCAGAAGTACCTCAGCAGCGTCCGCAATACAAGGAGAACCGTCTGCAGCAGAACCTCGACGAACTCTCCGAGACGCAGAAGGCCATGCAGCAGGCAGCTGCTCAGCGCACCAGCGGTGGACCGCAGGTGAAGCAGCCCATCGTGAACCAGCAGCCCAAGGTGGGACGTAACGACCCCTGCCCCTGCGGATCAGGCAAGAAATTCAAGAACTGTCACGGACGCGGACTCGTGTAAATTGTAAGTTTTCCATTTTCTATTGTAAACTGTCCAATGAACAAGATAATTGTAGCCATCGACGGCCATTCTTCCTGCGGTAAAAGCACGATGGCTAAGGCACTCGCCAAGACAGTAGGATATGTATATGTAGATACAGGTGCCATGTATCGTGTCGTCACCCTCTATGCTCTGCGCAACCGTCTCATCGAGAACGGACGCATCTATGAGTACGCCCTCCTCCAGCACATCACCTTCGGATGGGTCAAAGTGACGTTCCAGCTCGATCCAGCCACCAAGCTTCCGCTTGCCTGTCTCAACGGTGAAGTGGTAGAGGACGAAATCCGTGGCATGGAAGTCAGCAATCACGTCAGTCCCATCGCAGCCCTCCCGTTTGTCCGCACCTTCCTCGTGGAACAGCAGCAGCTCATGGGTCAGGAGAAAGGCATCGTGATGGACGGACGCGACATCGGCACCGTGGTCTTCCCACAGGCTGAACTCAAAATCTTCGTCACAGCCACCGCCGAGGTACGTGCCCAGCGTCGCTACGACGAACTCATCGGCAAAGGCGAGAAGAACGTAAGCTTCGACGACATCCTGAAGAACGTGCAGGAACGCGACTACATCGACTCCCATCGTGAAGTCGCACCTCTGCGTCCAGCCGACGACGCCCTCATCCTCGACAACAGCCAGCTCACCCGCGAACAGCAGAACGCCTGGCTCCTCGAGAAGTTCAACGCCGTCCTTTCCGCCCAATAATCCAACTGTGCTCGAGGGTTTCCCCCTCGAGAAACAAGTACAATCATGCACATCGAGATAGACAAAGACTCAGGCTTTTGTTTTGGTGTGACCACAGCCATTCACAAGGCAGAGGAGCAGCTCGCCAACAGCGGGACGCTCTTCTGCCTTGGTGATATTGTCCACAACGGACGCGAATGCGAACGTCTCCGTCGCTTAGGACTCCAGACCGTGGACCATCAGGACCTCACCCGTCAGCAAGGAAGCAAAGTCATGCTTCGGGCACATGGAGAACCGCCACAGACCTATCTCACGGCAGAAGAAAACCACATACAGCTCATCGACGCCACCTGTCCCGTTGTGCTCCATTTGCAGAAACGCATCAAGGCAGAGTACGATGCCGATACCCGTCACGAACGCCAGATTGTCATCTATGGCAAGAACGGACACGCTGAAGTAGTAGGACTCGTCGGACAGACCAACGGAACCGCCATCGTCATCGAATCCATCGACGATGCACGCACCCGTCTCGACTTCACCCGGCCCATCTCCCTCTATAGCCAGACCACGATGCCCCTCGAAGGCTTCCACACCATCATCCGCTTCATCCAACAATCCATCCTTGAAAAAAACAAATCCTCCGAGTCCTCAGAGTATTCAGAGAACTCAGAGTATTCCGAGTTAGAGGGGGCTTTCTCCTACCACGATACCATCTGTCGTCAGGTAGCCAACCGAATCCCCAACATCCGCGCCTTTGCCCAGCGCCACGACGTCGTTCTCTTCGTCTGCGGAAAGAAGAGCAGCAATGGCAAGATTCTCTACAACGAATGCCTCCAAGTCAATCCCCGCACCTATATGGTAGAAGAGCCGTCGGAGATTGACTTCACTTGGTTCTCCGATGCCCAGTCTGTCGGCATCTGCGGAGCCACCTCCACTCCCACCTGGCTCATGGAGCAATGTCGCGACGCCATCACCAACCGCTAATCCTAGTTCTACAATTTCTCCAATTCGCGGAGTTTTTTGCCTTCGCCTAATTTGTAGTAGACTTCGCGAAGACCTTCCAGCCAGAGTTGGGTGTTGTCGGGGGCCAAGCGACGGGCGGACTCGTAGGCGTCGAGGGCCTGCTGGTAGAAGGTGTTGAGCTTCTTGCGGTTACGGCTATAGTTGGCGGCTCCGATGCGGAGGTCGGTCTTTTCGTAGAATTCGTGGGCCTGATGGAGATGGAGTTCGCCGATGGCAGCAAAGGCTTCTGCGTTTTCGGGCTGAAGGGCAAGTACTCGCTGATAGGCCTCAAGGGCTTCATCCTGCCAATTGAGACCATTGTCCTGCTGACTGAGGAACTGGCATTGGCGCCCTTTGAGATACCAGAGCTTGTGGTTGAGTGTGTCGGCAGCAAGGGCTTCGTTGATCATGTCGAGTGCCTGATGGTAGGATTCCTGCTCGTTGTAGTACTGGATGAGCGAGGCATAAAAATACTCGGTTCGTGGGTATTCTGCCAGTCCTTGCTTGAGGAGGCGCACATAGTCGAGATTCTGCTGGAGCTGTTCGTAGCTCTTGGCTCCCAGCTCGTATATGAGGGAACGGTTGGCGGTGTCGAGTACGGCGATGTGCAGATACTTCACGGCATTCTGGTACTGCGAAGCTCCGTAGGCTGAGATGACGGCTGCCTGTGCGATTTCCACACTATCTACGTCGAGTGGGGTAGTGGCTTTGGCGTTCTTCGTGAGGAGCGGATGACCGATGGTAGAGAGGTACATATCGAAGAAGGGCCAGGCCTGGGCGTAGTTCTTTTTCTTGTAATGGAACTTGCCGCCGCTACGCAGGTTGTTGCGTAGGGAAGTGAGTTTGTCGGTAAGGTTGCTTGAGAACTTCGGACCGCGAACGGAGAGCTGATCGAGTGAGTCGCAACGAAGCGCATAGTCGTAGGTCTGGAATACGTAGGAGAAGTACTTCGTGGTGTCGGGATTGGTCTTCAGATAGATTTTGCGGTTCTCCTGCAGCATCAACTCGTATTGAGCGTTCACCTCATAGTTCATCAGTTCCGCGTCGGCTTTTGCCTCCGGATATTGGGTAAACGCCTTGCGCAGAGTCTCGTCAGTCTTGGCGGGATTCTTCGCTTTGTTGTAGGTCTTGATTTCCTTAAGAAGCGCCTTCTTCTTGAACGGTTCTTTGTCCTGTGCCGTCATCGAAACGGTACTGACTAAAAACAGCATGAAAAGGAGAAAACGGGTATGTTTGTGTTGCATAACGGTTTATTTTCCTGCAAAATTACACTTTTTATTTGACTTTTGCAGACGACATCGCCGTTTTCTGTGTTTTTTTAGTTAACTTTGCAGAAAATTAACAGAAACTACTTTCCAAGATATGAACCAAAGGTACATGATGCGCGGTGTGAGTGCCGCCAAGGAGGATGTGCACAACGCCATCAAGAACATCGACAAAGGACTCTATCCGCAGGCATTCTGCAAAATCATTCCAGACATTCTGGGCGGCGACCCTGAGTATTGTAACATCATGCATGCCGACGGAGCCGGAACGAAGTCGAGCTTGGCTTATATGTACTGGCGTGAGACGGGTGACCTGAGCGTGTGGAAAGGTATTGCGCAGGATGCCCTCATCATGAATACCGATGACCTGCTGTGTGTAGGTGCCGTAGATAATATCCTTGTGAGCAGCACGATCGGTCGCAACAAGATGCTCATCCCTGGCGAAGTTATCAGCGCCATCATCAACGGAACCGATGAACTGCTCCAGCAGATGCGCGAGATAGGTATCGGCATCTATGCTACTGGTGGAGAAACTGCCGACGTGGGCGACTTGGTACGTACCATCATCGTAGATAGCACGGTGACTTGTCGCATGAAGCGAAGCGACGTCATCAACAACGCAAATATCCGTCCAGGCGACGTGATTGTGGGACTTTCGTCATGTGGTCAGGCCACCTACGAAACTGCCTACAACGGTGGTATGGGCAGCAACGGACTGACCTCAGCCCGTCACGATATGTTTGCCAAGTATCTCGCAATGAAATATCCCGAGAGCTTCGACCATCAGGTTCCGCAGGATCTGGTATATAGCGGCAAGTACGCTTTACAGGACGAGGTGGATGGCGCACCTGTGAACGCTGGAAAACTCGTTCTTTCTCCAACCCGTACGTATGCGCCTGTCGTAAAACGTCTGCTCGACGAACTGCGTCCGGAGATTCACGGAATGGTTCATTGTACAGGTGGAGCGCAGACGAAGGTGCTGCATTTTGTTGGCGACAACTGCCGCGTCATCAAGGACAATATGTTCCCTGTTCCGCCACTTTTCTGCGCCATTCAGGAACAGAGCGGTACGGACTGGGCAGAGATGTACAAGGTGTTCAACATGGGACATCGCCTCGAAGTCTATCTCGCACCCGAACAGGCGGAGAAGGTTATCGCCATCAGCAAGTCCTTCAACATCGATGCCCAAATCGTCGGTCACATCGAAGAAGGTAAGAAGTCGCTCACCATCAAGAGCGAATACGGGGTGTTTGAATATTGACGAATAGGTTTATTATTGAAAAGCTTCCGCAGCCTTGTTCTTAATTTCATCATATTGATTTTGAACATCGCGCTTAGCATCATTATATTGCGTTTGAGCTTCGCGCTTTGCTTTTTCTACCTCCTTCTGGGTTCCGGTCTTGCTATTGAGCTGACCAAATACATTCTTAACACTTCCTGCCTGAGTGTTGGGGCGGGTTATAACTACTTTGGTGGTAGGTTTAATTTTAACTACCTTTTTAGGTTTAATATTCGTTGTAGCTACCTTTATAGTAGGTTTACCATTCGTTTTAACTACCTTTGTCGTCTGAGCGAACATCGAAAGGCTGAATACAGATGCAAGAGCAAGCAAAATAAACTTTTTCATTGTTTTGAATTTTAATGGTTTATAAAATAAGGTATTCATTTTTGTATGTTTGGCGCAAAGTTAGTACAATTATTCTGTTTTCGCAAATAAAATCTTAGATTTTTGTGACAAATCTTATTTTTACGCTATGAATTTAAAAAAACTGTATCGAACTGGCTAATAATTCGGGAATTATTGCTAAATTTGCAGTTAACTTTCCGACTATTCATCAACAAATACAATAATCGCAACCCAAAGGGGTTAGCGCTTTAGAATTCAGAAGACAATAAAAACTATATGGAAATACTGGAGAAACTGGAAGGGCTGGTGCCTCGATTCGAGGAAGTCTCGACCCTGATTACAGACCCTAACGTGATTGCCGACCAGAAGCGGTATGTGCAGTTGACGAAGGAATATAAGAACCTTGAGGACATCATGAAAGCCCGCAAGGAGTACATCAACGCCGTGAACGGACTGGAGGAAGCCAAACAACTGCTCACTCTTGAGGACGATCCTGAGATGAAGGAAATGGCCCGCGAGGAAATAGCTGCCTGCGAACAGCGTATTCCCCAGCTGGAAGAGGAAATCAAGCTGCTGCTCATTCCTGCCGATCCTGAGGACGGCAAGAACGTGACGATGGAGATTCGTGGCGGTACAGGTGGCGACGAAGCTGCACTCTTTGCCGGCGACCTCTTCCGTATGTACACGAAATACTGCGAACTGAAAGGCTGGCACGTCACCATCTCCAGCTATAGCGAAGGAGCTTCGGGCGGTTACAAGGAAATCATCTTCAACGTGACGGGCGAAGGTGTCTATGGCATCCTGAAGTATGAATCGGGTGTTCATCGTGTGCAACGTGTACCTGCCACCGAAACGCAGGGACGAGTTCACACAAGTGCCGCAACAGTTGCCGTCCTGCCTGAAGCCGAACCTTTCGACGTGCAGATCAACGAAGGTGAAATCAAGTGGGACACCTTCCGAAGTAGCGGAGCTGGCGGTCAGAACGTGAATAAAGTGGAATCGGGTGTGCGTGCGCGTTATGTGTGGACCAATCCCAACACAGGCGAGAAAGAGGAAATCCTCGTGGAATGTACCGAAACCCGCGACCAGCCCAAGAATAAGGAACGTGCGTTGGCTCGTCTGCGTACACGCATCTACGACCGTGAGCACCAGAAGTATATCGACGATATTGCCTCACGCCGCAAGACCATGGTTTCGACAGGCGACCGTTCTGCCAAGATCCGTACCTACAACTATCCACAAGGACGCATCACGGACCATCGCATCAACTACACCATCTATAACCTTGCTGCCTTCATGGACGGAGAAATACAAGACTGCATCGACCACCTCATCGTAGCCGAAAACGCAGAACGCATGAAAGAAGCGCAGTTATAATTTTAAATAATAAATTGTAAATTATAAGTCGAAATATCGAAATCTCGACATGTCGAAATCCCGAAAAAATCGAAAAATAAATCGTAAATCGTAATTCGTCCAATCGTAAATAAAAATGACTCGCCAACAACTCATCGACCAGATTTTTGTCAAGCGCAGTTTCCTCTGCGTAGGTCTTGATACCGACATCAAGAAGATTCCTCAGCATCTGCTCAACGAGGAAGATCCTATCTTTGCCTTCAACCGAGCCATTGTCGATGCAACAGCCTGTTATTGTGTGGCTTATAAGCCCAACCTTGCATTCTACGAGGCGCATGGGGTGAAAGGCTGGATTTCGTTTGAGCGTACCATTCAGTATCTAAAGAAGAACTATCCCCACCATTTCATTATTGCCGACGCCAAACGTGGAGATATCGGTAACACCAGCGCCATGTATGCACGCACGTTCTTCGAAGAACTGGATATCGACTCGCTGACCGTTGCTCCCTACATGGGTGAGGACTCCGTCTCTCCTTTCCTGCAATACGATGGGAAATGGGTCATCTTGCTTGCCTTGACCTCCAACAAAGGCAGTCAGGACTTCCAGCTTACCGCCGATACCGACGGAGAACTCTTGTTTGAGAAAGTGCTGCGTCGCAGTCAGCAATGGGGAAATGCCGACAACATGATGTATGTGGTGGGAGCCACCCAAGGTCGTATGTTCGAGGATATCCGCCGTATCGTTCCCCACCATTTCCTGCTCGTTCCTGGCGTTGGTGCCCAGGGTGGAAGTCTGGAAGAGGTCTGCAAATACGGAATGACCGATGAGTGCGGACTGCTGGTAAACTCCAGCCGAGCCATTATCTACGCCGACGCTTCGGAGAAATTCGCTACCGTCGCAGCCCAGAAAGCACGTGAAGTACAACAACAGATGGCAGTACTCCTCGAAGAGAAATCAGCACAATAACACTTCCATAAAACTGTATAGCCTTGAAAATCATCAACGATCCCGTATTTGGCTTCATCCGCATTCCCAGCGGACTGTTGCTCAATATCGTCAACCATCCTGCCTTCTACCGTCTGAGCCGCATCAAGCAGCTCGGGATGGCGAATGTGGTCTATCCTGGTGCTCAGCACACCCGTTTTCAGCACTCCTTAGGCGCTTTCCACCTCATGACCCGTGCCACCGAGTCGCTCAAACGCAAGGGACATTTCATCTTCGATTCGGAAGAAGAAGCGGTACTGGCAGCCATCCTGCTTCACGACATCGGACACGGTCCGTTCTCCCACGTTCTGGAGAACACGCTCATCGAGGGCGTGAGCCACGAAGACATCTCGTTGATGATTATGGAACGCATGAACGAGGAAATGCGTGGTCAGCTCACTCTTGCCATCAAGATTTTCAAGGGCGACTATCCCAAGCAGTTCCTCCATCAGCTCATTTCCTCCCAGCTCGACATGGACCGCCTTGACTACCTTCGTCGCGACTCTTTCTTTACGGGAGTGACGGAAGGAAACATCGGTTCTGCTCGTATCATTGACATGCTCAACGTCGTTGACGACCATCTTGTGGTGGAGAAGAAAGGTATTTATTCCATTGAGAACTATCTTGTTACACGTCGATTGATGTACTGGCAGGTGTATCTCCATAAGACCGCTGTGGCAGCTGAGCACGTGATGATTAATGCCCTTCGTCGTGCCAAGGAACTGGCTGAACAAGGAGTGGATTTGTTCTGTTCGCCTGCTCTTCGCTACTTTATCTATCATCGTGTGACCCGTCAGGACTTTGATGAAAGCAGGGAAGCGCTCGACAATTATCTCCAGCTTTCTGATAACGACATCTGGTGTGCGCTTAGCGTATGGCAGCAGCATCCTGACAAGATTCTATCCTTGCTTTCACAGGATTTCATCAATCGAAAAACCTTCAAGGTGGAGGTCAGCGAAGAACCATTCGAAGAAACATACGTGGATCAGAAAGTGGAGAAACTGGCCCGTCATTATCAGTTAAGCAGGGAGGAAGCCCAATATCTGCTGGCTCTCAAGGAAGTAGGCAAGGATATGTATAACATTTACGACGACCGCATCGAGATTCTGGAGAAGGACGGAACCATCCGCGACGTTGCCGAAGTGAGTGATATGCTCAACATCGACACACTCTCCAAGCATGTCCGCAAATACTATCTTTGCACCCAACGAATTTAGTTGTAGAATTCTTTTTTGCCGGCACTCAAAGTGTTCTTCATGAGGGAGCAGATCGTCATAGGACCTACGCCACCAGGAACAGGAGTGATGAAAGAACAGAGAGGTGCCACTTCGTCGAATTTGACGTCTCCGCTCAGACGGTAACCGTTCTTACGGCTGGCGTCAGGAACACGCGTTGTACCAACGTCGATGATGACAGCACCAGGCTTCACCATATCTGCCGTCACAAATTCGGGAATACCGATGGCTGCAATGATGATGTCGGCCTGTCGGCATTCTTCCTTCAGGTTCTGCGAATGGCTGTGGCAGACGGTAACGGTAGCGTCGCCAGGTGTGCGTTTCTGCATCATCAGCTGCGCCATAGGCTTGCCGACGATATTGCTGCGTCCCAGAACCACACATTTCTTGCCGCTGGTCTCGATGTGATAGCGACGCAGGAGTTCGAGGATGCCGTTCGGTGTAGCAGAAACATAACAAGGCAGACCGATGGACATACGACCCACGTTGATGGGATGGAAGCCGTCAACGTCCTTGCGGTAGTCGATGGCCTCAATCACTTTCTGTTCGCTGATATGCTTGGGCAGAGGGAGTTGCACGATGAAGCCGTCGATGTCGGCGTTATTGTTCAGTTCGTCAACTTTGCGCAGCAGCTCTTCTTCCGTCACGTCGGCCTCGTAGCGGATGAGGGTGGAGGTGAATCCACATTGCTCACACGCCAGCACTTTATTCTTTACATACGTTTCGCTGCCGCCGTCGTGACCCACGAGGATAGCTGCCAAATGGGGACGCTTGCCGCCGTTGGCTACGATCTGCTTTACTTCTTCTGCGATTTCAGCCTTAATCTGAGTGGCTGTTGCTTTTCCGTCAATCAGTTGCATGGGTGGTTCTAATCATTCTGTCGAGTTGAGTCTTTATCTTCTTTTTCCCATCATACCTTTGGGCATTCCAGGCATCTTAGGCATTCCAGGCATGTTGGGCATACCCTTACCTGTGAACTGACGCATCATCTTGCGCATCTGTTCAAACTGCTTGGTGATGCGGTTCACTTCGTCGATGCTGTTGCCGCTTCCCTTTGCCAGACGGCGTTTGCGGCTCAGGTCGATACATTCGGGATGCTCGCGTTCGTAGGGAGTCATGGAACCGATGAGGGCTTCCACGCTCTTGAAGGCGTTGTCGTCGATGTCGAGACCCTTCATGGCTTTGCCGATACCAGGAATCATGCCGATGAGGTCCTTCACGTTACCCATCTTCTTGATTTGCTGAATCTGGTGGAGGAAGTCGTTATAGTCGAACTTATTCTTCGCAATCTTGCGTTCCAGCTTCTTGGCTTCTTCCTCGTCGAACTGCTGCTGGGCACGTTCCACGAAAGAGACGATATCACCCATGCCGAGGATGCGGTCAGCCATACGTTCGGGGTGGAACACATCGAGTGCCTCCATCTTCTCGCCCGTACCCACGAACTTGATAGGTTTGTCAACGACGGTACGGATAGAAAGGGCAGCACCACCACGAGTGTCACCATCGAGTTTCGTCAGCACCACGCCGTCGATTTCCAGGCGTTCGTTGAAAGTCTGAGCGGTATTGACTGCATCCTGACCCGTCATCGCATCGACCACGAGAAGCGTCTCATTAGGATGGATGGCAGCCTTGATCATCTCGATCTGCTGCATGAGTTCCTCGTCGATGGACTGACGACCGGCTGTATCGACAATCACCACGTCGTTGTTGTTCGCCTTGGCTTCCTGAATGGCGTTGAGTGCCACCTGGATGGGATCTGTAGCACCCATTTCCAAGTGAATCGGTACGTTGACCTGCTCAGCCAACACACGCAACTGCTCCATAGCGGCAGGACGGAAGGTATCGCAGGCTGCCAGCAACGGACGCTTGTGCATCTTCGACTTCAGCAGGAGGGCGAGCTTTCCGCTCAGCGTGGTCTTACCGGCACCGTTGAGACCCGCCATCAGGATGATGGCAGGACGTCCTTCGAGATTGAGTTCCGAAGCCGTTCCACCCATCAGGGCTGTGAGTTCGTCGTGCACAATCTTAACCATGAGCTGTCCTGGACGCACGGCTGTCAGCACCTGCTGACCCAGCGCCTTCTGCTTCACAGTATCGGTGAACGTCTTGGCTACTTTATAGTTGACGTCGGCTTCAAGCAAAGCCTTACGCACGTCTTTCAGCGTCTCCGCTACGTTGATTTCGGTGATTCTTCCTTCACCTTTCAGGATTTTGAACGACCGTTCGAGGCGTTCCGATAAGTTCTCAAACATTATTGTGAATTAATTTTTATTCGTTATTTCGATAGGCGCCTTTGTTTTGTCGTCATCTCGTAATATCGACATATCGACATCCCGATAGGCGCCTGTCGTTATTTCGTTATTGAGGTAATTACTCCCCTCCATTGGGAGGGGTTTGGGGTTGGGTCCCCTTCTTTTTCACTCCCTTATAAATCAAAAATGCAATCAGTGCAACCACAAGTACGATGGCGACGATGCCGATGATGTGGCTGTAATGCGAGATCTTCGAAACCAGTTCGTCCTTGCCGATTTGTGTGTGGCAGAAATAGCCGATGCCCACGAGGACGGAATTCCAAAGGGCTGCACCCAGACAGGTGAAGAGGATGAAACGTCCCACATTCATACGAGCCAAACCGGCAGGAATGGAAATGAGCTGGCGGATGGCAGGAATCATACGACCGATAAGGGTGGAGGTAGCTCCGTGCTGGTCGAAGTAGCTCTCTGCCTTCTGCACCTTCGCCTCGTCGATGAGGCAGATATGACCGAAGCGGCTGTTGGCAAAACCATAAACGATGGGACGACCCAGATAGCGAGCCAGCACGTAGTTGATCATCGCTCCGATGAGTGCACCCAACGTGCCGCAGACGAGAATCATCGGATAACTCATTTCACCCGTCTCAGCAGCCATATAGGCAGCCGGAATCATCACAACTTCTGAGGGGAAGGGAATAAACGAACTCTCGATAGCCATCAGCAGGATAATCCAGCCGTAATTGAGGTTGTCGAGCATCCCCTGAAACAGATTTACAATAAAATCTTCCATTAATTCTTTCTACACTTTGAATAATTTTGTGCAAAGTTACGAAGAAAATCGGAAAAATGCAAAGATTATTGTTGTAATGCTCGTTTATAGGGGATTTAAAGCTCGTAGATACTTCTTTTTTATTCTGTAGAATGATATTCTTCTATTCTAATAGTTCTTTTGCTTCGTCTGTTAGATAAGGAAGTATCTCTCTCTTATATATCACAAAGCTCGATACACAACAATAACCAAGTTCGTATTCTGAATAAACGAACTTTACACCTTCTTTCACCAAATATGGATCCGCTTTTGGTAACGAAAACTCATCATAACCATCCCAAAAATATTTATCGTTTTTGTATACACCATACTCATTCATAGTTTTTTCGTGCACAAGTTGTTTAAGACCTTTATTATTTGTGTCTTTAAGAATTTTAACTATATGTCCATCACTTTTACTAAAAGTATGACCCAAGTATTTAATCCATAGAGACAAAGTACTTGCATTTGTTTCATATGTGACAAATTTATCAGTTTCATATAGTTTATCAATCGAAATAGATTCACCATAGTTACTATAGTCGGATTGTTCCATTAAATAATTAAATTTATACTGCCCAATATAATTTGCCAATGCCTGACCATCAGCAATATCTCCAGTATATTGGGGTTTTGTTTTAATTGCACCATGTGCATTATTCCCATCCCACAAAAAATCCTTTTCTAAAACATTTACAATATATCTGCGAATGTTCTCCACCAGTAACGTTGGTCCTGATGATGGATAATCTATCTCGACAGTGACTTCCCGTCCTGATGTTCCTTTCTTAAAGATAGGATGATAAGTTGTAAATGGCTTTTTTAAATCTTCCTCATATTCTTCCTTAGACATCACTTTGGCTGTAAAAGAGAGGCTTTTATTTGATGAGGATGACCAAGTGCCAGAGTACTTACCATTCGCCATTGTGCCAGAAAAAATTCCAGTTTCTTTCCCGTTATCATACTCAAACAACTGCATCTTTCCTTCCTTGTCGATGTTTCCTGAAATCTGACATGTTTTTGAAGGAGGTTGTTTGTCATAATGTTCCGTACCCTGTACTTTGTCACCAATTATGGTTAGATTCATGCTGAATCCTATATTATTAATGCTACCTTTGATAAAGACTTCTCTTTTTTCCGGTTTCTTTACGGTTTTTACAGAATCTTTAGCCAATGAGTCAGTTGCTACAGCTGTTGTCTTATTATGATGCGTTGAACAACTCTTGTATAGGAAAAATGACCCGACAAGAGCTAAAACTATCAATAGCCCAAATATCAAATACTTGGCCTTACTTCTATTGGAGGATTTCTTGTTAGTTGGTTTTGAGGTCTTTGGTTTTTTATAAGAAGATTTTTGTTCTTTTAAATAGGATGGTTCATCCTTATAGATAATAGCCCCATCTTCACTTTCCGACTGAATGGTAAAATGCTTGATTCGTTCTTCAAATTCCTCCAGCATCTCTTTGGCATTCGCATAGCGGTCTGCAGGGTCTTTAGCCATACACTTCCGTATCATATCCTCAAGCCATTCGGGATAATCGCGAACGTATTTCTTTTCTGGATAAGCCTGTTCGAAAGCCTGCTTTCGTAAAAGCATTATGAAAGGCGGTTCTTCGTGAAGATGAGCGTTATAGACAGCATAGATGGCAGCTTCCTTGTTTGGATATTGTTCTGGCTTATAAGGGAAAGGCGGACGTCCAGTCAGCATCTCAAAGAGCAGAATCCCCAGCCCATAGACGTCTGTACGTGCTGTCAATTCATATGTTCTTTCGTCCCACTTCTCAGGAGCCTTGTATTCTACAGCTCCATCTGCACGTGAGCTGGATTTGATGGAATGTCCGTCCTGAATGGCAAGACCGAAGTCCAGCAGGATAAACTGTCCGTCATAGCTTCGACGCATGATGTTGTTGCTGTGCAAATCATTATGAACAACGCTGTATTTCTCTATGAGTTCAGCTTCCTTCTCTGGAGATATCACATACTTTCGGGCATCCTGTAAGTCTCTTTCAAGATGGTCGGCCTTGGCATCCATCATGAACTTATAAATATCCACATGACAATAGGCTAAGGCTCCTACAATCTCACGGAAGAACTGTATAAATTCGTTCATTTCTACGAACTTCACCCGTTTGAGATACTCGGACAAGGTTTCTCCCTGTATGTAGTCCATCTCTACGATGGCCTTGTTCTCTATAAATCGTGGTTGATAGATGCGAACTATATTGGGGTGACATCCGTTCCCGACACGAAGCAACAAGCGACATTCATTGAGAAAGGTCTGGTAAGCATTATCTTCCTCACTCTCAATGTCATCCTTGGAAATCTTCATGGCTCTCACATAACCTAAATGGTTATGCCGTACTTTCCAAATGGTAGAAAACGCTCCATTCCCTATGAGGGCTAACTTGGTATATTCTTCGCTGAATGTCATGGATTTCAAATAATGAAATGGAACTAGTAAAAGCTTTCTTGAGACTGTTTAACTTCCACGATTATCACACACCTACTTGCATACACGTTTGACCGATTTTGTGAATCCCGCAAACGATACGTTCACGCTGAGCTAGTTTGGGCTTGCGAGTGCCACAGGCATATTGCGAGAGCATAGCTTTGCTAATACCCGTCAATTGTGAAAGATAGGCAAACGAGATATATTCTTTACACTCTTGCAATACTGCAGACATATCCTTTACAAACGAGAATGTGGCTTCCACATCCTTGCCTGTACGTTCCTTGTAGTTTGCACGCATTCCTTCAAAAACAGCTAAGAAATCACGCTCAGCCTCTTCTATGGTTGCGCCTTCTCCGAAAACGCCAAAGGGAAATTCCTCGTTGCAATAAACGCTGAACCAACCAGCGCCATTACTTTCCACATGTGCTTCGTAATGCTTTGTCATATCTTTCTTATTTATGCGATACCTGAATCGCGAATTATATTTTTCAATGTTTTTGGAGCTATTTCCTTGCTGCCATGATTGCTGGTAGGGAAGTATTTACCTGTTATCGGACTATACCACTCTGGATGCCCAGCAATGGAATTTCCAGTTGGATAGCACCCAAATTTCTTGAGCTTTTTATGTAATTCGTTATACTTCATAACAGAACTCGCTGCAAATATATTGCTTTTTTTTTGAATAGCAAAATTTTTTGAATAGAAAGTGTTATTTTTTCCCATTTGTCATGCCTATGGAGGATAGGTGTGACATCTTTCAGTACACTTTTTGTGTGCTGATGCAAAGATAGAACAAAAAACCTGAACAGCCAAGCAATTTGTGCAAAAAGTAGAAAACTAACCTCAAAATAACGATTTGTCATATTGTGAATGAAGTTTATTTCAAAAGTTTTCGTAACTTTGCCAACAAAATAATGAATAATCCAATGAAAAAGACAAGATTATTACTCATGGTAGCGTTGTTGCTGACGGCGATAACGGCTATAGCTCAGCAAAAGGTGGACCGGCAGATGCAGGAAGCACTTTGGCAATGGAAGGCAGGTACGCAGGTGGATGCGAAGGCAATTCAGGCATTTGTAGGAGAGGAATACTGTTTCGTGGCAGAACCCATTCCCGACTGCGTGTGGCTGCGTATGCAAGGCAAGACGTATAAGGAAAACCCTCAAATCGGTCGCGACGACCTGCGCCACATAAAAGCCCTTCATCGTAATGCGGAGGGAGCCATTCTCATTGGCGAAATGATTTGCAACAAAGCCATCGCCGACGATGTGGTGGATATCCTGCACCAGCTCTACAAAGCTCGTTATCCTATCGAGCGGATGGTGCTGCCCGACGAATACGATGCCGACGACGAGAAGCAGATGCGTGCCAACAACTCGTCCAGTTTCTGCTATCGCGTCGTGTCCGGAAGCAAAGTCCTTTCCCATCATGCCCGTGGAATGGCAGTCGATATCAACACACTCTACAATCCCTATGTGAAGAAGCGCAATGACGGAACCCTCTATGTTCAGCCCGAAACGGCAGGAGCCTACGTGGATCGTGCCCGCAAGTTCCCTTACAAAATAGAAAAGGACGACCTCTGCTACCGCCTCTTCATCCAGCACGGCTTTACCTGGGGCGGCAACTGGAAATCCCTCAAGGACTACCAGCACTTCGAGAAATAATAAGCATTTCGAGAAATAATAAACATTTCGAGAAATAACACGAGAAATAAAAACTGTCCTTAAAGAAAAGACCTCGACAAGAAAAGACCTCGGTGGAAAAGTCCATCGAGGTCTTTGGTTAGTTAGTAGGTATAGTATTATTTCTTCTTTGGAGTTGCCTTCTTAGCAGGAGCCTTCTTCTCTGCAGGTGCAGCTTTGGCAGCAGGAGCAGCCTTTGGCTTTGGCTCTGCCTTAGCAGGTGCTTTCTTTGCAGGAGCCTTCTTCTCTGCGGGTGCAGCTTTGGCAGCAGGAGCAGCCTTTGGCTTCGGCTCAGCTTTTGGCTTTGGCTCTGCTTTTGCTGGAGCTTTCTTGGCTGGCGTTGCTTTTTCGGCTGGTTTCAGTTTTTCCAACTGACGCTGGAGCTTTTCAATTTCCTTGTCTTTCTTCTCGATCTCTTCACCTTGGTTCTTGATGGTGGTGAGGAGGGAGTTCAGCTCCTCGTTGTCGATGTCGGCAGGGTAGAGGGTGTTGACGCGGTTGATGAAGTCGCCCAGGATATTCATGTAGTTGGTGAAGGCATCGTAAGGATTGTCGTAGATGCCTCGGTTCAGACCTACGGAAGCTGGCTTGGTAGTCATGAAACGGAAGTTGTTGGATGCCTGCAGATAGTCCCAGTCTTGCTTGATGCGACGGTCGGTGCAGATGCGAACTCTGTCGGCAATACTGTAAAGCTTGTTGAATGCCTCACGCTGCATGCAGTTGCCTAACCAGCAGCTGGTGTCGCGTTCTTCATCTACCCAGCTGACGTTGTAAGGCACTTCGAGTGCACCTACGCTCTTGCCCTTGGTGCAGAGTTCGGTTGGTGTGGAGAAGGTGATACCGCGTTCCTTGGCGCAAGCGGGCAGGGCACGCAGGAATTCGAGGATGTTGCTGGAGAGCGGCTGGAAGATGCCGAGTGCCGAGAGTTCCATGAAGATGTTGATGACCTGCTCTTCTTCGGGCAGCTGTGCAATCCAGTTCATGTAGGTGTCGGCGAAGAGCGGATACTCTTCCCATTCTGAGTTGTTGAAGCGCAGCGAGATGTCGTCGCTGAGTTTGTAGTCGCGCAACAGCAGCTTGAGGTTGGGGTTGAGGGCGCAGTTGTAGATGAAGTGGGGTGACTTCCATCCGAGGATGTGCTTGGCTCCTTCTGTCAGCATTCCCTTGAAGCCCATCGCTGCCACTTGGGCACCGATTTCGTCAGAGTAGATGAGAGAAGAGTTGCGGAACACCTTTGGCGTCTGTCCGAAGAGTTCCTTGATCTTGTCGCGCATGCGCATCGACTCTTCGCGGAAGCAGTCTTCGTTGGCGAGTGCTGCCAGACCGTGACTGTAGGGTTCGCAGAGGAATTCCACGCAACCTGTTCCGTTGAGTTCCTGCAGCAGGTCGATCACCTGTGGTGCATGGAGTTCGAGCTGCTCGAGTCCTACACCCGAAAGGCTGATGGCAACCTTGAAGAACTTTCCGTTTTCACGTGCCATGTCGATGAGCGTGTTGAGGGCTGGGATATAGCTGCGGTCGGCAATATCGGTGATGGACCGTTCGTTCTCATAGTCATCGTAGTAGTAGTGGTCGCGACCGATGTCGAAGAAACGGTATCTTTTGAGATGGATAATCTGGTGCATCTCAAAGTATAGACATATTGTTTTCATTTTTTATGATGCTTTTGAGGGTTATTGTATTTGTTTTCTTAGATTTTCCAAGATCTGTCTCGGCTTTCCTAAGTGATTCTGGGTTATCGATAGTATTTCTCAATCGTCTGGTCGTAGAGGCGGCGGATGCGCTGTCCCACTTTTTCCCAGGTGATTTCGTTTACTTCCTTCAGACCTTCCTCCTGCAAGTACTTGAAGAGGCTGGGGTAGGTGCAGATGGCATAGATAGCGTCTGCCATAGCGTGGATATCCCAGTAGTCTGTCTTGATGACATTGGTGAGGATTTCACCGCAGCCCGACTGTTTGGATATGATGCTGGGTGTGCCACATTGCATGGCTTCGAGCGGTGCAATGCCGAACGGCTCTGATACCGAAGGCATCACGAACACGTCGCTGTCCTTGTAGCACTCATACACTTGTTTGCCACGCATGAAGCCTGGGAAGTGGAAACGGTCGGCTATACCGCGTTCTGCCACCAGGTTGATCATGGCGTCGAGCATATCGCCAGAACCTGCCATACAGAAGCGGATGTTGCGAGTACGCTGGAGCACCATGTTGGCTGCTTCTACGAAGTACTCAGGTCCTTTCTGCATGGTGATACGTCCGAGGAACGTCACCACTTTCTCCTTGGAGTGGTCGGGACGAGGCAGATCCTGCAAATCCTGCGAAAGTGGATACACGGCGTTGTGCATGGCAAACACCTTCGACGGGTCTTGGTGATATTCGTTGATGACGGTGCGACGGGTAAGTTCCGACACACACATGATGCAGTCGGCATGATCCATTCCGTTCTTCTCGATGCTGTAAACCGTTGGGTTCACCTTGCCGCGGGAACGGTCGAAGTCTGTAGCATGAACGTGGATGCAGAGTGGTTTGCCGCTCACCAGCTTGGCGTGAACGCCGGCAGGGTAGGTGAGCCAGTCGTGTGCATGGATGATGTCGAACTGCTCTGCACGGGCAACAACACCTGCGATGATGCTGAAGTTGTTGATTTCGTCGTGCAGGTTTCCAGGATAACCGCCAGCAAACTCCATGCAACCCATGTCGTTCACGTTCATATAGGAGAAGTCGGCATAGATATGGTCGCGATAGTTGTAGTAGTCCTCTGGCGTCATATAGTCGGGAATGCGCGACTTCACGTAGTTGTAGTCGTGTCCGCGATAGACGATAGGCACTTGGTTCATACCTACAATCTTCAGGAAACGCTCTTCTTCGCCACAAGGTTTGGGGAGGCAGAAGATGGTCTCCATGTCGTTCTGCAGGCTGAGTCCTTTGGTGATACCGTAGGAAGCAACGGCGAGTCCGCCGTAGATTTTGGGAGGAAACTCCCAACCGAACATAAGAACTTTCATATACCTCCTGTGTTATAGATTATACAATTGACTGAACAGCGTGTAGATGCGCAGCACTTCGGCTACGTTCATAGCGAACGAGAGAGCGCCGCGTCCATGGAATGGCGGGTTGCCGTCGAAGAGTTCGGGCAGCGTGCCGATGGCATGGAAATTCATCTCTTCCTCCAGACCCACGAAGATGCGGTCCATGAAGGAGAAGGCTGTCTTACCGTAAATTCTCATACAAGTCTCCAGATAGAAGCCGGCGAGCCAGGGCCACACGGTTCCCTGGTGGTAGGCTGCGTCACGTTGCATCTGTCCGCCCTCGTAGATGGGGTTGTAGCCACCGCTCTTGGGTGAGAGGCTGCGGATACCCTTGCGGGTGAGCAGTTCTTTCGTACAGATGTCGAACAGACGTTTCTTCTCGGGCTTGGTCAGGGGAGAGTAGTGGAGCGATGCTGCGATGAGCATGTTAGGACGTACACTCCAGCTGATGTGGTTGCCGTCGATATAGTCGAGCAGATAACCATGTTCGTTGAGGAACGTCTGCTTGAAGGAAATGCCCACTTTCTCACCCAGCTGAGTATAGGGCTCTGCTTCGCGTCCACGCTTCTCCAGTTCGAGCAACTCGGCACAGAAGAGGAGGGCGTCGTACCACAAGGCGTTGATTTCCACCACGTAGCCTGAACGAGGAACGACGGGCTTGCCCATCACGCTGGAGTTCATCCAAGTCACAGGCTTCTCGCGTCCGTTGGTGTAGAGCAGTCCGTTCTCGTGAACGAAGAGGTTCGGATGCTTGCCGTCCTTGATGAAGTCCACGATCTTCTTCACCAGTTTGCCGTATTTCTTGGCAGCTGCCTCGGTGGATACGAACTTGGCATATTGCTGGATGCACCACACAGCCCACAGCAGGACGTCGGGATGCTCCATCTCATAGATCTTCACCGAGATAGGCTTCTCAGCCATGAAGTCGTTGATGGCTTTCTCAGCAGTCTGCATGGCCTGTTCGTAGTATTTCACTTCTCCACAGGAGAGAGTCAGACCTGGCAGAGAAATAAAGGTATCGCGCGCGCGAGTCTTGAACCACGGATAACCGGCAATGATGTAGTGTTCGCCGTCCTTCTCATAGTGGAACTGGTGTGCTGCATTGATAAGACATTGCATGAAGCTGTCGCGAGAGGTGTGTACTTCCACTTCTTCGTCGAAGAGCTTCTTGGCGGTACGCATCTGCAGTTCTTCCACACCGGCAGAGAAGACGACGCTCTCGCCTTTCTTGATGTTGAACTCGAAGTAACCTGGCACGTAGAGGTCTTCCAGGTAGTCGTAGCCCAGTTCCAGTTCGCGCTGGTACTCGATTCCCTTGTACCAGTTCGGCTCGAACTTCCATTCCGACTTCTTGCTCACCTGCATGTAGAGGTCTGGATAGCCGTCGTACATACGCGTCTTGATGCCGTTGTCACACAGGTCATAGTGCTGACTGGCTTTGCCGTTGGCGTGGGTCATCTCGTCCACCTTGCGGAAGGCAAGGAACGGACGCAGACGCAGGGTCGTCACCGAATGGGCATCCAGCAGTGTGTAGCGGATGAGGATGCGGTTGTGGAAGTGCTGGAACACTTTCTCTTTCTTCAGAATCACGCCGCCCACACGGTAGATGGTCGTCGGCACCTTGTCCCATTCACATTCACGGATGTACTTGTGTCCGTTAGGTGAATAAACGCCGCCTTGATAGCGGTGGAGTCCCAGGTTGAACTCAGCTCCATGCTGAATGACTGTCTCGTCGAGGGAGGACAGCAGCACATGGTTCTCATCGTCAATCTCTGGTACGGGTACGACCAGCAAACCGTGATACTTTCGCGTATTGCAGTCCACGATGGATGAACACGAATACGCACCCGAACGATTGGTACGCAGGATCTCCTTGGGCAGGGATTCCTGCAAGTTCGTCATCAGGGTTTTGTCATAACGTAGATAACTCATACTTTAGTTGGTTGATATGTTTTTATGGTTTTTAATAACGTTTTTCACGTATGAATACATGAGTTGGTTGTTACTTCTGCCAAAGTTACATGTTTTTTTTGACATTTTACAAACTTTTCGCAGAAAAAATGCTTTCAACACCTCATTTCTTTACCTATTCTGTCAAATTTATGTTCTAAAGCATATTTTTCTTACCAATTTGTTTGCTCTGTTGCGCAATTTCATGTAACTTTGCGCCGTTTTTCACAGAACACCGATTTAAAGGTAGAAAGCATATACATTTTTCTTAAAGGTAAAAAGAAGATAGCACCCTTATGGTAAAGAAGGAAACGATGACCGTCAGTCAGGCCATGCAGGAGATGCACGACTTTGTCAGCCTCCTGGAACCTGAACAGGCCGAAGAGCTTCGCGCCAACATCACTTTGCAGAATTTCAAGAAGAACACCGTCGTCTATGACTACGGCGATGTGCCGCAATATATGTACTGCCTGCTTCGCGGAAAAGCCAAGGTGGTTCGTCAGGGCATCGGTATGCGTCCGCAGATCGTTCGTGCCATGAAGCCGGTTGACTATTTCGGCTATCGTGCCTATTTCGCTCACGAAAACTACGTCACCGTTGGTTCTACCATCGAGGATTCCCTCATCTGCCTCATTCCCATGCCGCTGATTGAGCATTGGATGCAGACCAATGTCGTCCTCTCCAACTTCTTCGTCCACCTGCTCTCTGTCTTTCTTGGCGACAGCGACCAGCGACTCGTCACCCTCACCCAGAAACATATCCGCGGACGATTGGCTGACAGCCTCCTTTTCCTCCATCAGAACTATGGATTCATGGAGAATACACGCTGCCTGAATGTCGGTTTCAGTCGTGAGGATCTTGCTTCTCTCTCCAACATGACGACCTCGAACGCCATTCGTACGCTTCGCAATTTCGCCGATGAAGGACTCATCGAAATCGACGGACGGCAGATCTCGCTCCTCGACCTCAACACACTTGAGTACATCTCAAAATCGGGTGAATAAAAACAAGGAATTTTTCATAGTTTCAGATTTTATCGCGTGTTTCGAAAGAAATACGCTTTTTTTTTGGTGGAGTGAAATATTGTTCGTAAATTTGCAAGCTGAAACAATTAATTCATTCCTAAATAACTAACAGCTTATGAAAATTTTTACTTCAATGAAATTCGCCCTCGCTGCTCTGTTCCTCGCTTTGGGAACGACAGCTATGGCAGACGAAATCACTTGGACAGCCTCTGAACAAGGGTATGCAAACGCACAAGAAGTGTCTGAGATTCAGTTTGATGACAATGTTTCTGCCACTCTTGACAAGGGTACTAACGGCAATGGACCAAAGTACTACAATACTGGTACGGCTTTGCGTATGTATGGCTCAAACTCGATGACCATGACTGCAGTCGAAGGTGTTCAGTTGCTGGAAGTGGTGTTTACTTTCAGTTCGGGTGAAGGCACGAACGAGATTACCGTTGACAATGGAACTTATGCCAATGGTGCATGGAGCGGTTCTGCCAGTGCCGTAACCTTCACGATTGGGGGAACCAGCGGACATCGTCGTATCGCAACGATTACCATCACTTATTCCAAGGGTGGCGATGTGGTTGTTGTGACTCGTCCATCCATCACCCCTGCTTCAGGTACTTATACCGAAGCACAGACTGTGACCATCACAGCTGAGGAAGGTCTGACGATTTTCTACACGCTGAATGGTGGTGACGTTCAGGAATACACCGGTCCTTTCACCGTTACTGAATCTACAGTTGTTGTGGCTTACACGCAGAATGCAGAAGGCCAGAAGAGTGGTGAGGTAACAAGTGATATTAAGATTGTGGATGTCAGCAACCTCACTGGTACTGGTACAGCTGACGATCCCTACGACGTAGCTTCAGCCCTGAAAATCATCACTGCCGGACTTGCTCCGAAGGATGCTGTATTCGTGAAGGGTGTCATTTCCCGTATCGGTATCGAGAAGGATGGTGATTTGACCGATCTCCCTGGTAATGAACACGGCAATGCCACTTATTTCATTAAAGATGATGGCGGTACTGATGAACTTGAAGTTTATCGTGGCTATGGTCTGGGTGGCGTGAAATTCGCTTCTGCCGATGATATCAAGGTTGGTGACGTTGTGATTGTCACTGGCGTTGTTACGCTGTTTGGCACTACTCCAGAGTTCTCTCAGGGCAGCCAGATTTATTCGCTGAATGGACAGCTTCCAAAGCCTGAAACTACTTACGAGTCTATCGCTGCTGCCAAGGCTGCTGCAACAGCTGCTGAGGTACTGGTGACACTGAAGTTCGATGAACTGCTCGTTACTTATATCAATGGCGCTAACATCTATGTGACCGACGGTAACGAAGGCTTCCTGCTCTACGGAACTACAGAAGCTAAGGTTGGTGACAAGATTTCCGGTCAGATTGATGGTAAACTCTATCTCTATCACGCTCTGCCAGAACTTGCCATTACCGATGCATCTGGTCTCACCATTGCTTCTTCTGACAACGAGGTAACTCCGAAGTCACTCGAAGAACTCAGCGAGGTAAGCAGCGTGTCTGTGGCTATGCCATTCACCAGCATGCTGGTCACCATCCCCGACTTCTACGTAGAAGCTGAGACACTCACCGAACAGGCTGTTAATCTCCTGCAGGAAGGCGAAAGCGTAACCCTCTACGACCAGTTCAAGCTGCTCAACAGTGTTACGTTCAACACCAGCAAGGCTTACACAGCTACTTTCATCGTTTCTGTTCGCGACGACAAAGTGCAGCTCTATCCTGTGAGCAAGGCTGAGTGGGAAGAGGAATACACCTTCGTAGGTCAAGGAACCCAGGATGATCCTTATACAGTTGCTGACGCTATCCACCTCTTCGATCCCAATCAGGCTACCGGACGCGTTTGGGTGAAGGGTATCATCGTCGGTTGTGCCAACGGTTCACTCGCTAAGTGTGCCTTCGCTGCTGGCGACGAGAACATCGTGAATACCAACATCCTGATTGCCGACGTAGCTGGTGAAACCACTGTAGGCAAGTGCGTTCCAGTTAACCTCCCCAACGAAACAGCTTACCGCACCAACCTCAACCTCGTCGATCATGTTGAGAACATCGGAAAGGAAGTGCTCCTCTGGGGTACCGTCGAAAAGTACTTCAGTGTTGCAGGTATGAAGAACCTCGGCGAAGCTATCATCGACGGTGTATCTGTAGGTATCGAAACCGTGAACACAGAAGCTGTTCGCGCTCTGGGCATCTACACACTCGCTGGTCAGCGTGTTGAGAATGTCACTCGTGGTGGTCTCTACATCATCGGTGGCAAGAAAGTCCTCGTGAAGTAATTCATCCTTATATCATAACCCATACGTGTGCCTGTGCATGCGTATGGGTTTCTTTCTTCTTCTATAATCACAGTGCCCTGCGGTTTTCCGCAGGGAATCAAACATGAAACGAATAACCCTTTTACTCTTCACGCTTTACCTGCTCCCATCCCTCGGACGGGTAGGGGACTGCTCCACGTTGCTGGCCCAGCCATCCGAAACCTACTACCAAAGCATCGACGGAAAACATCAAGCCGACCTCAAGTCTGCTCTCCACGATGTCATTGCGCCACACACTAAACTAGGCTATAGCGCACTCTGGGGCGCATACGAGAAAGTGGACTACCTGCCCGAAACCAATTCACAAGGGCAGCACAAAGTCATGGACTACTATAGTGATGAAGTACATTATTTCAATGGCAACGGTGATGCTGTAGGTGGCATGAATAAGGAACACGTTGTCCCAAAAAGTTGGTGGGGTGGGTCAACCAGTACCCCAGTTGGTAATGACTTGATTCAGGTTATTCCATCCGAGGAAAAAGCTAACGGAGCCAAAGCACACTATCCATTAGGTGTAGTTACGGGTAATGTTACGTATCCTAATACAAAATCAGGTCCCAATACACGTATGAAAGTGGGGAAGGATGCCAAAGGTGAAAATGTGTTCGAACCTTGTGATGAATATAAAGGCGATTTTGCACGTATTTATTTTTATGTGGCTGTTTGTTATCCAGACGAATCATGGAAGCAAACAGTTAGTGATGTGGAAGTTGTATTTTTGAAAGAAGACTATCCCACTATCAAGTCCGACATCCTGCCCATGCTCCTCGAATGGCACAACAACGACCCTGTCTGCGAATGGGAAATCACCCGTAACAACCGAGCATTTGAGGTGCAGGGCAACCGCAATCCATTCATCGACTATCCTTCTCTTGCCAACTACATCTGGGGAGCGAAGAACACCACCGACTTCGACCTCTCTCGTGCTATCCTCTATAGTTTCGACGAAACCCAGACCACGCCGCCAGAACCCGAACTCGAAACACCGTTCTGCGAATGGGATATGCTGATTGTGGAACGTACATTGTCTCAGGCAAAGGTAGTGGACGACAACATCTTCACCACCGACTCCGATGGCGACATCCTCTTCACTTCGTCCGACCCGACAGTAGCCACTGTGGATGAAGACGGCGTTGCCTACGGACACAGCGTCGGCACCACCACCATCACAGCGACGACAGCACAGACCGACAACTACCTGTCCGGTTCCGCTTCCTACACCCTCACCATCACAGCCGATCCAGCCGACGGCATCGCTGGTCTGACAGAGATCCCTCGTACACAGGTCATCTACACCCTCACCGGTCAGCGTGTCACCCGTATCGACAATCCAGGCATCTACATCATCAACGGCAAGAAAATCTATATCGAATAGCATACCCCTTTTGCCCTCACTAGTAAATTCCCTATGTTTGCAGATTGTAATAAAGAAAAAAACTGCGCAGGGATAATTACGGTTTGTAAGGTTTTTGTTTAAACACAGGGGGTTGTAGGTGATCTTATTTCTTTTGGTTTTTCTTCATGATGCTGTAGGCTTGATATATGCCGAGTTCGCCAGCTTTGCTGAGGTCGGCTGAGTAGTCTTCGAACGGCGCTTTCATGAAGATGCGGACAATGGCGCGGTTGTAATAGGCTTGGGAGAAGTTGGGACGGAGGCTGATGGCTCGGTCTAAGTCGCTCAGCGCTTCTGTGTAGCGACCTAAACGGCCCAAGGCATAGGCTCGGTTGTAGTAGGCTTCGGCAAAGGCTGGCTGTGCCTCCACCACTTTGTTGAGCAAGGTGAGTCCAGCGTCCAGCTCACCCATGATGAGATGTTCGAGGGCTTCGCTAAAGGCGGGAATGGGATGGATGACGGCTTCCTGAAAATCGGTCAGGGAGAGTGGCGCCAGCAGTTCCACACTCACTTCCTTGTTCTGGATCTTTCCACGATATTCGCTCTCGTATTGTTCTTCTTCCACCAGCTCGTCATCGACGACAAGTTTCTGGTAATCATCGAGGTTGATGTCCGAACGCTTGCGTGTCTTCACGCCCATGTGTGAGGTGGCTGTGGCATAGCCGTAGCGATGTGCTATCTGCTCTTTCAGCAGGTGTTCTTCGTCGCTGTTGGCTCCACGGTGGTCGCCGATACGACGTCGTGCCTCCGCACGTTTGGCATAGCCTGCCAGGAAATTGGGAAACTGCTTGATGAGGGTGGAGTAGTCGCGGATGGCACCTCGGTAGTCGCCTGTCTGGAAAAGGAGTTCTGCACGGTTGTAGATCACCATCACATCATTGGGGTCGATACGCAGGATGAAGTCGAAGTCCTCGATGGCAAGGTTGTCTTCGCCTACCTGTGCACGGAGCAGTCCGCGGTTGTAGTGGGCGATGAAGTTGGTGGGGTCGATGTCTATGGCCATATCGTAGTCTTCCATCGTTCCGCGCAGGTTGTTCTGATGGTATCGTGCCAAGGCGCGGTTCACCACATTACGTGAATCTTTCGGCTGAAGTCGGATGGCTTCCGTCAGCACTGTATCGGCAGCTGCCCATTCCTCTCGTCCCAAGAGCATGGCGGCCTTGAAGGAAAGCGACGGCACGTTGTAGGGGTCGCGGATAAGGGCTGAGTCGGCAAAGGTTTCAGCCAGCAGCGTGTCCTTGGCAGCCAGGTGGATCTGTGCTTTCATGACGTAGCCGTCGGCATGACGTGGCCACTTGCGGACGATGATGTCGCTGATGCTGTCAGCACGTGTCAGGCTGTCCATCTCGATGTTGCAGAGCACCCAGTTGTGCCACAACGCATGGCTTTCGGGCTGATATTCAGTAGCTTTTTCGTAGTCCTCGGCAGCTAAGGCGTACTTGCCGAGATTGATGCGCGAGAGACCTCGCACTTCGTAGGTGTTGGGATAGTAGGGATTGCGCTCGATGCACTCGTTGCAGTCGCGTTCGGCACCTGTGAAGTCTTCCAGATAGAATTTTGCCAAAGCCCGATAGAAGTAAGGTTCGTAGAGGTAGGGCTTTGCCATGATGACGGCGTTGAAGTATTTGATACTCAACACATAGTCGGCAAAATATAATGCATTCTTTCCTACGTCCATCATTCGGCTGGTGTTGAGTTGGCACCAAGCCGACGAGGACAGCATGAATGTCGCTATGAGCAGGAAAAAACGCATGAGGGGATGTAGGAAGTGAATTATGCGTGGTTGGGTTTTGCCTTATAGGAGCAGGCAAATTTTCCCTTCGACATCGCTACGAGCTTTTTCTTAATGAGCTGTTTGCGAAGGGGAGAGAGGCGGTCAACAAACATCTTTCCTTCCAGGTGGTCGAACTCGTGCTGGATGACACGTGCCTCAAAGCCTTCAAGCCATTCGTCGTGGGGCTGAAGGTCGGCATCGAGGTACTGGATGCGTACGCGAGACGGACGGCGTACCTTCTCGTGGATGCCAGGAACAGAAAGGCAACCTTCTTCGAAGTCGCTCATTTCTTCGCCTTCTTCCACAATATGACCGTTGATGAAGGCACGCAGGTAACCTTTGAACTGCGGTTCGTCGTCGCTGACGCAGTCGAGGTCAACCACCACGACGCGGATGGGCAGACCAATCTGTGGTGCTGCCAAACCGACGCCCTCAGCCTCTTTCAGGGTCTCGAACATGTTGGCGATGAGTTCTTTGAGATTGGGATAGTCAGTCGGGATGTCTTCGGCGTGCTTGCGCAGCACAGGCTGTCCGAAGATGTACATAGGGAGAATCATATTCTTTTGCTTTCTAAATAGTCTTCAAGGATGATGGTGGCACTTATCTTATCGACCAGCGCCTTGTTCTGACGGGCTTTGCGATTGATGCCGCTGTCGATCATGACACGATGAGCCAGCACGGAGGTGAAGCGTTCGTCGTACATCTCGACGGGCAGGGCAGGGTAGAGTTTGCGCAGACGGTTGACAAAAGGTGTGATGCGCACCATGTTCTCCGAATCTGCCCCGTTGGTCTGACGGGGAAGTCCCACCACGACGGTTTCCACTTCTTCGTCGTTCAGGTATTTCTCCAGGAAGGCGAAGAGTTCGACGGTAGGAATGGTGCAAAGGCCTCCAGCAATGATCTGCAAGGGGTCTGTGACGGCGATGCCCGTCCGTTTCTTACCGTAGTCGATGGCGAGGATACGTCCCAAGGGGATTGACGATTTGACGATTTACTATTTACGATTTCGGAATCTCGGAATAACGGAATTTCGGAATAACGTAGAACGATTTTCTTTAAATGCTAAAGGCGAAGGCAGGTTGTGCCTGCCGTTCGCCCTTAGTGTAGAGGGTTCAAGAGTTTTGAATAGTTCATTTCGCAGGGTGTGTCAGTCGGTTCACTCTGGTGGGCTACTTCGTGTCAATTTCCTCCTGCATGTGCAATTCGTTGCCTTTCTTGTCTGTAAACTGATATTGTAGGAAGGCAAGTTGCTGGCTGGGGATGACCTTCAGCCCAAGTCCGTACTTCATTTGCCACTTCCTGTAGATCGAGAAGATTCCCTTCATGATGTAGGCTGCGACGTAAGGGTGTACGTAGAGACGAAGATTCTTCACACCAAGGTTGTTGTAGGCATACTCTAACTTGCGCTCAAGCGAGTCGGTGAAAAGGAACGAAGACTTGATGGTTCCCTTTCCTCCGCAGGTGGGACAGCTTTCTTCCACATTTACGTCCATAGCTGGCCGCACTCGCTGTCGTGTGATTTGCATGAGTCCGAACTTCGAGAGTGGCAGGATGTTGTGCCTTGCGCGGTCGCCCCGCATCAGTTCGGTCATGTGTTCGTAGAGTTTCTGGCGGTGTTCCGCCGTGTCCATATCGATGAAGTCGATGACGATGATGCCGCCCATATCGCGCAGTCGGAATTGCCTTGCCAGTTCTTCTGCTGCTCCCATATTCACTTCGAACGCATTGGCCTCCTGACCTTCCACTCCTCTGTTCCGGTTTCCGCTGTTCACGTCCACCACATGGAGTGCTTCTGTGTGTTCGATGATAAGGTAAGCGCCTTTTTTCAGGCTGACGGTCTTGCCGAATCCCGACTTTATCTGCTTCGAGATGTTGTAGTTGTCGAAGATGGGCGTGCTCCCCTTGTAGAGTTTGACGATATCTTTGCGGTCGGGAGCGATGAGCGATACGTACTTTTGTACTTCTCGATAGACGTCAGGGTCGTTGACGCGGATGCTTTCGTAGGAGGGGTTGAAGAGGTCGCGCAGAAGCGATACGGCTCGGCTGGTCTCTTCGTGAACCAGTATGGGCAAATCGGTGGCCTGTTGCATCCGGGTCAGACAGTCTCGCCAGTTTTCCATGAGAATCGTCAGTTCCTTGTCAAGCTCTGCCACGCGTTTTCCTTCAGCCACAGTACGGACGATGATGCCGAACCCTTTGGGCTTGATGCTCTGGATGAGCTGTTTGAGGCGTGCACGCTCTTCGGATGACTTGATCTTGGAAGATACTGACACTTTGTCGTCGAAAGGAATGAGCACCAAGTAACGTCCTGGAAACGAGATCTCTGCTGTCAGTCGTGGACCTTTCGTGGAGATGGGTTCTTTGGTGATCTGAACCAATACCTCTTGTCCAACTTCCAGAATATTCTGAATTTCGCCCACTTTGGGCAGATCTGCTTGACGCTTCAGCTTGTCCATAGGTGCAAGCCGCTTGCGATCGCTGATAACTTGCTTGGTGTATTTCTCAAGCGACAGAAACTGTATACCTAAGTCTTGGTAGTGTAGAAATGCTTCGCGTTCATGACCGACTTCGACAAAGCACGCGTTCAGGGCTGGCATGATTTTCTTCACCCTGGCAGCGTAGATGTTGCCTACGCCGAATTTCGAATCACTGTCCTCGCGCTGGAATTCAACCAGTCGTTGGTCTTCCAGCAGGGCTATCGTGACGGCTTTCGGTTGGGCGTCGATGATAAGTTCGCTGGTCATTTCTTTGTGAGTTTGAAGTGAAGAGGTTAAAAGTTAAAAGTTAAAGAAGCACTTTTAACTTTTAACCTTTGGTTTCCACTCTTACTTGCTCTTGTGACGATTCTTTCTCAGTCTCTTCTTACGCTTGTGAGTAGAAATCTTGTGTCTTTTTTTCTTCTTACCGTTTGGCATAATTCTAAAGATTTAATAGTTTGAAATAAAAGGAATACTCAATGCCGTTGGCTCAGTATTACACGTTGGCATCACCTGTGTATTACCCCGTAAGGTAATCGGTATGACTTGAGTGTATTACTTCTTCAGCTGGTCCATGAACACCTTAGCTGGCTTGAAAGCTGGGATGTTGTGCTCAGGAATGATGAGCGTGGTGTTCTTGCTGATGTTACGAGCGGTCTTCTGAGCACGCTTCTTCACGATGAAGCTACCGAAACCACGAAGGAATACGTCTTCGTTGTTAGCGAGTGAGCCTTTTACTGTTTCCATGAAAGCTTCCACTGTGACGAGGATGCTCTGCTTGTCGATGCCAGTCTTGCCGGCGATTTCGTTTACGATGTCTGCTTTAGTCATAATAATAATGATATTTTAAAAAAATTGTTATGATGTAATACATTTACTCTCTCTCAAGTATGCCTTTGAGCCGCTCCCTATATATATTAATAAGGTATAGGAGGTTGCCGTCAAGCGCAAACTGAATTGGCCGTTCAGGAATGTCCCAAACGCCAATCGAGGTGCAAAGTTAGTAAAAAAGTTATGAATAGAAAAATTTTTTGCCTTAAAATGATAAAAATCAGCGCATAAAGTTGGAATATATGCCTTATAATGTCATTTTCGGGTGCATCTATTTTGATTTTCCGCAGAAATAAGCTACCTTTGCACTCGATTTCAGAAACAAAACGCGAAAATTAAATCCTACATGGTCTATCATAAGTTCAAAGGGCTGGGAATTGCCCTCATCACACCCTTCACGCCAACAGGCGAAGTTGATTACACAGCACTCCGACGGTTACTCGACTACCAACTCCTGGGAGGAGTCGATTTCCTCTGCATTCTTGCCACTACCAGCGAGGCACCTTGCCTCACAGCCGACGAGAAGCAACGCATCAAGGATCTCATCGTCGAGAAAGTGAACGGAAAAGTGCCCATCCTCATGGGATGTGGCGGCAACAACACAGCCGAAGTGGTGCGTCAGCTCCAGCAAGGCGACTTCAAAGGAATTGACGGTGTGCTGAGCGTCTGCCCTTACTACAACAAACCTTCGCAGGAAGGACTCTACCAGCACTTCCGCACCATTGCCCAATCTACCGACATGCCTGTCGTGCTTTATAACGTACCAGGTCGTGTAGGTGTCAACATGACTGCCGAAACCACTCTCCGTCTGGCAAACGACTGCGAAAACATCGTAGGAATCAAGGAAGCCAGCGGCAATTTCACACAAATCGACGACATCATCAAGAACAAACCTGAACGCTTTGATGTGATCAGCGGCGACGACGGCATCACTTTCCCTCTCATCACCCTTGGAGCCGTAGGTGTCATCAGCGTGATTGGAAATGCCCTGCCCAAAGAGTTCAGCCGAATGGTACGCTTAGCTCTGCATGGCGAATACGACGCAGCCCGTCATATCCATCATCGTTTTACCGAACTCTTCAAACTTCTCTTCGTCGATGGCAACCCAGCAGGCGTGAAAGCCATGCTCAACTCGATGGGTCTCATCCAAAACGAACTCCGACTGCCTCTCGTTCCGGCTCGCATCACAACCATGGGTGAAATCTCGGCGATTGTCAAGGATTTGAACATAAAATGTTGACGAGAACCCCATTTTTGAAAAATTATCTACAAATTCTGTACATTTTTCCTCAAAAAGTTTGCATAGTTCAAAAAATACACCTACCTTTGCACCGCTTTTGAAAAGAAGCTCTCTGTTAAAGGAACGTTTTCGTTAAGCCAAATGAACAATACCAAACTTGTTTGAGCATTGTCATGGCGAGAAAACGGACCCATGAAATGGAAGGTTTAACTTCAGCAAAGCCCTATTGAAACTTAGGTTTCTGGAAGGATGGGTGAGTGGCTGAAACCACCAGTTTGCTAAACTGACGTACGGGTTACCGTACCGGGGGTTCGAATCCCCCTCCTTCCGCAAACAACATCAAAACAAGAGAAAGGAGCATCCCAACGGGGGATGTTCTTTTCGTTTGTGCCCAGAACAGGTCATGCTTGCATGAAACAGGACTGGACACAAGCGAAAAGAATTTAGCGTAGCGTCCTTTCTCTTGTTTTGTTGTTGTTTGCAAGGAACCCCGCGGGAGCGAGGGGATGCACGCAGTGAATCCCCCACCAACCTTGAACTTAGCACGTAGTGAATCTCCCTAAAACTCTCACGAATTTATCACCCCATTCCTAACGGTAAATATCCTGTAATCGGATGGCGATTGCTGGAGGATGCGGTCGAGGTGTTCGCGGTTGGTGTCGGTGATGAAGATCTGGCCGAAGTGACGACGTGCAACGAGGTTGACGATGTTCTCCACACGGCTGGTGTCCAGCTTGTCGAAGATGTCGTCGAGCAAGAGGATCGGGGTGGTGTGGCTGCCTGTGTTGAGCAGGAAGTCGAACTGAGCCAGTTTCAGGCTGATGAGGTAGGTCTTGCTCTGTCCCTGCGAAGCTTCGTAGCGGATGGGGTGTCCCGAAAGCTGCATGTCGAGGTCGTCGCGATGGATGCCGTGAAGACTATAACCCAAGATGAGTTCTTTCTGTCGTCCCTGACGGATGACATCCAACAGCGGTCCGCGCTGGCAATGACTGGTGAAGGTCAGCGTTACCTGTTCGTGTCCGCCTGAGATCTCTGCGTAATACTGTTGGAAGACAGGACCGAATGCCTCGATAAACTTGTTGCGTTCGGCATAGATCTGTTCTCCGCTTTGTGCCATCATCTCTTCCAGCACTTCGATAGAAGCCAGCGTATCGGAAGAGAGTGGGGCAGAGGCTTCGCTGCATTGGCGAAGCAGCACGTTGCGCTGTTGCAGGGCTTTGTTGTAGCGGGCAAGCAGGGGCAGATAAGTGGGGTTATACTGGGCAATGACGCTGTCGATGAATTTGCGTCGCAGTTCGCTGCCACCCAGAATGAGTTCGCTGTCGTTGGGCGAAACGATGATGAGCGGAAGCAGGCCGATGTGGTCAGCCATCCGTTTATACGCTTTCTGGTTGCGACGGAACACCTTCTTCTGGTGAATCTTCAGTCCGCAGTTGATGTCTTCCAACGAACCTTCCAGATCGTAGGTACCTTGCAGCATCATGAGTTCTTCGCCGTGACGGATGTTGAGCGAGTCGTTGGCGTTGGTGGCACTTTTGGTGAACGACAGGAAATAGATGGCGTCGAGCACATTGGTCTTGCCTTCACCGTTGCTGCCGATGAAACAGTTGATTTTCGACGAGAACTGCAGGTTGGCGTCTGCGATGTTCTTGTAGTTAAGTATGGTCAGCGATTTGAGGAACATATTGAGTTATTAAGTTTTTGAGTTTCTGAGTTTGGGTTGATAGTTTATTTCTTTTTCGTCGTTCAAAGGCAAAAAACACGGGTTTTTGCAAATTTGTTGGCAAAATTACAAAAAAAAGTTGAAATACTTTCTTCTTTTACGAATTTCTTTCTAATTTTGCAGTCGATTTGTAAAAATTGCGGCAATAGCTCAGTTGGTAGAGCATCGGCTTCCCAAGCCGAGGGTCACGGGTTCGAGTCCCGCTTGCCGCTCTATGTTGTTGATGACACTGACAATCGTGGCAGTACTCCTGACCGGATATCTGCTGATGAGCACGATGCAGGTAAACCACTTGAACCGTGCTGCTGTTGCCATGTTTAGTGGTGTCATCGTGTGGGTGCTCTACGTTTTTCGCGGCGTCGATTTCGTGAATCTCATGCACCCTGCAGAATATGCAGCTTATCTGAGCGACCCTGAGTCGAAGGCAACGATTGGCGATTTTGTCGCCAACAACCTGATGATGCGTTATGTGGCTGAGGCCTGTTACGTCATCCTCTTCCTTATTGCCACCAACACCATCGTGGGCGTGATGAACAACAACGGAGTCTTCGATTCCCTTGTCTCGTGGCTGCGAATGCGCAGCAGCAAGCTCTTCCTCTGGGTGCTTACGCTGCTCACTTTCTTCATTTCTGCAAATGTGGATAACCTGACGGCTGTGGTCCTCATGCTCAGCATCATGAGCAAGATCGTCAACAGCCACTATCAGAAGGTCATCTATGCCAGTGCCATACTTGTGGCTGCCCATCTGGGCGGCTCCTTTACCGTCATTGGCGATATGTCATCCATGATGCTTTGGGTGCATAAGGTGGTGACGCCGGCTGCCTTCTCGCAGGGACTCTTCCTGCCTGCCATCGCCACACTTGCAGCTTTCAACTTCCTCCTTTCCACCATGCTTCATGGGAAAGTGGAAGTAATCTCCTTCCTACACCGCTACAAGGGCGACGACTCTTTCCTGCGTCCCTGGCAGAAAGGTGTCATGCTTTTTGTCGGCATCGTGGGACTATGGTTCATCCCTACGTTCAGCGCTGTCACCCACTTCCAGCCCTTCATCGGCGCACTCTGTGTGCTGGCACTCATTTGGCTGCTCGAAGGTGTCTTCACGTTTAAAATGAACGGAAACGTCCTCTTCGTCACACGCGAACGACTCCACAACACAGAGTTCGTGGGCATTCAGATTATCCTTTATTATTTAGGTATTGCCCTTGGCGTAGGTGCGATGAAGGAATGTGGCGCACTCGATGCAGCCTGCAACTGGCTGACGCAATATGTCCACAACGTCTATGCCTATGGTGTAATCACAGGTTTTGTCTCCATGTTCGTCGATAATGTGCCCTTCGTGATGTCGGGTATGAATATGTTCGATTTGGATGCTACGGCAGATACCGTCCTCAACGGCACCTATTGGCAGATGCTTTCCTTCTGCAGCGCCATCGGTGGCTGTCTGCTCTATTCCAGCACGCTGGCAGGACATGCAGTCGTCGAGGTGGAGAATATCGGAGCAGGCTGGTACATCAGGAAAATACTCTGGCGAGTACTCATAGCCTGGGCAGTAGGTATGCTAGTCTTCTGGGCCATCCATTGACAGGCAACTCAGTTCTACTAAACACCCGTCCATCCCCCTAAGCACACATTCAATCCCTTAAAATCACAAGTTCCCAAGATATGAAAATCAACTGTATCGGTATTTTGACTTCTGGCGGCGACTCCCCAGGTATGAACGCAGCCATCCGTGCTGTCACACGCACAGGCATTGCCCACGGCTTCAAGGTGAAAGGAATCTATCGTGGCTACGAAGGACTGATGACCGACGAGGTGGCTGAGTTTACCACAGAGAGCGTGAGCAACATCATTGCTCGTGGTGGAACCATCCTGAAAAGTGCCCGTAGCAAGGCGTTCATGACGCCCGAAGGACGAGCACAGGCCTACGAGACGATGAAAAAGGAAGGCATCGATGCTCTGGTCGTGATTGGCGGAAACGGATCGCTGACAGGTGCCCATCTCTTTGCGCAGGAGTTCAACGTGCCTTGCATCGGTCTGCCTGGAACCATCGACAACGACCTCTACGGCACAGACCTCACCATCGGTTACGACACCACTCTCAACACTATCGTCGAGTGTGTCGATAAGATTCGAGATACAGCCACCAGCCACGAGCGCATCTTCTTCGTCGAGGTGATGGGACGCGATGCAGGTTTCCTCGCTCAGAACAGCGCCATCGCCAGTGGGGCAGAGGCAGCCATCATTCCAGAGGACAGCACCGATGCCGACCAGTTGGAGCATTTCATCGGACGAGGCATACGCAAGAGCAAGAACTCCAGCATCGTCATCGTGAGCGAAAGCCCCAAATGCGGAGCCATGTTCTATGCTGACCGCGTCAAGAAGGAATACCCACAGTACGATGTGCGAGTGTCCATCCTGGGGCATCTTCAGCGAGGCGGTAGCCCCTCGGCACGCGATCGCATCCTTGCCACTCGTCTGGGTTCAGGCGTCATCGACGCCATCATCGACGGACAGCGCAACGTGATGATAGGCGTTCGCAACGATCAGGTGGTCTATATCCCCTTTACCGACGCCATCCGCAGCGATAAGCCGATGAATAAAAACTTGATAAAAGTGCTCGATACTTTGTCAATTTAATTTTTTTTCGTAACTTTGCAGCGATTTTCAATACACCCTTCGGTTACCGCAGGGATAAACAAAATATAAATAGAGAAAAAACATGGACGACTATCCGGCGAATAGTATTCAGTTGAAGGCTTAGGATAGGACCACCGAGTTCTGTTCTTTGCCACGCAGCCCAGCTGCTTATTCTGGATTATTTACTGTGCCTGCCTACTGTCGCAGGGAAAACAAAGAACAGAACATTATGCGTACATTTTGGAACACAACCAATGGCGTTAAGCCTATGGATGCCTGGCAGCCAAACTGCTGGGTGCAGGTGACCTGTCCCGTGGAGGACGATGTGAACTACCTGGTGAACGAACTTCACATGCCCGACTACTTCCTCTCCGACGTAGCCGATGCCGACGAGCGTGCACGTTACGATATGGACGAAGGGTGGCTCATGGTCATCTTGCGTATTCCCCACCTCAAAAGTGTGAACTCCCGTGCCCCCTATACCACTATCCCCTTGGGTGTGGTCATCAAGAAAGACGTCATCATCACCATCTGCAATCAGGAAACCCGCATGATGATTGACTTTATCAACCACCAGCAGCGACGGGCCGAAGGATTCAGCGATGCAGCCGACCTCGTCTTCCGCCTCTTCCTGTCTGCTTCCGTCTGGTATCTGAAGTATCTGAAGCAGGTCAGCGGACTCATCGAGAAAGCCAAGCGGAATATAGAAGGACAGATTGACAACAAAGACCTCGTGAGCCTTTCACGCCTGCAGGACAGTCTGACCTACTTCGCCACATCCATTCGTGGTAACGAGACCCTGCTCTCTAAGCTGAAGTTCCGTCTGCCTGTCGATGAACTCGATGCCGAACTCATCGAGGACGTCAATATCGAGATGAACCAGGCACGTGAGACCACAGCCATCTACTCCAACATCCTCAATGCCACGATGGACACCTACGCCAACGTCATCAACAACAATATGAACCGAGTGATGCGTCTGCTCACGTCGCTCAACATGATCATCATGTTCCCGACCCTCATCGCCTCCATCTTCGGCATGAACCTCATCAACGGCATGGAGTCGTGGGCATTAGGCTTCCCCATCGCCATCGTCCTGTCCATCATCACCACCATCCTCTCCTGGATGTGGTTCCGGAAACGTCAGTGGCTGTAAGCAAAACGGCTCCCTGCACATCGCAAGGAGCCGTTTATAATTTATAATTTACAATTTATAATTTAAGAAGTTTACTTCTTCTTGACTGGATCGCAAGTGAGGTCGCAGCCCAGTTTCTTGAAAATTTTCCTATCTACTTCGCCTAGCATGATGGTGGTGTGCACTTGGCAGCCACGCATCTGAGGCAGGCTCTCCAGCGCACGGCGGCAACGGTCGTCGTATTGCGAGAGCACACTCAGCGCCACCAGCACCTCGTCCGTGTGCAGACGTGGGTTGTGTCCACCCAGATACTCCGTCTTCGTTTTCTGAATAGGCTCGATCATACTCTGAGGAATGAGCTGAAGTCTGTGGTCGATGCCAGCCAGATGCTTGATGGTGTTGAGGATGAGCGCCGCACTACATCCCAGCAGCACAGACGTTCCGCTTGTGATGATGGTTCCGTCCTCCAGCTCGATGGCGGCAGCAGGTTCGCCGTCCTTCTCTCGTCGTTCGTTCGCAGCAACAGTCGTACGTCGGTCAGCAGTCGAGATTTTAGCCTGATTGAAGAGCATCCGCAGTTTCTGCACCTCACCCTCGTTGTCTGCTCCGTCAGCCAGTTTGTTGGTGGCAGCGTAGTAGCGACGGATGATTTCGTCGCGACTGGCTTGGCAGCACACCTCGTCGTCGCTGATGCAGAATCCCACCATGTTCACGCCCATATCCGTCGGCGATTTGTAAGGGTTCTCTCCGTAGATACCTTCGAAGAGAGCGTTGAGCACAGGGAAAATCTCGATGTCTCGGTTATAGTTGATGGCAATCTTGCCGTAAGCCTCCAAGTGGAACGGGTCAATCATGTTCACGTCATCGAGGTCGGCAGTTGCTGCTTCGTAGGCGATATTCACAGGGTGTTTCAGGGGCAGGCTCCACACTGGGAACGTCTCGAACTTCGCATAGCCCGCACGCACACCCCGTTTGTTCTCGTTGTAGAGCTGAGAGAGGCACGTCGCCATCTTGCCACTGCCAGGACCAGGAGCCGTCACGATGACCAACGGACGCGTCGTCTCCACGTAGTCGTTCTTGCCGAAACCCTTGTCCGAGGCGATAAGCGCCACGTTGTGCGGATAGCCGTCGATGAGGTAGTGCACGTACGAGGGGATGCCCATACGCTTCAGACGTTTGCGGAACTGGTCGGCAGACCGCTGGTGGTTGTAGTGAGTGATCACCACGCTGCCCACCATGAAGTCGCGGTTCATGAATTCGTCGCGCAGACGCAGCACATCCTCGTCGTAGGTGATGCCCAAGTCCGCACGAACCTTGTTCTTCTCGATGTCCTCAGCGCTGATCACGATGATGATTTCCAGCTGGTCGCGCAGCTGGGCAAACATACGCAGTTTTGAGTCAGGTTTGAAGCCAGGCAACACACGCGAGGCATGGTGGTCGTCGAAGAGCTTGCCACCCAGTTCTAGATAGAGCTTGCCGTCGAACTGAGCGATCCGTTCGCGGATATGCTCCGACTGAATCTTCAGATACTTATCGTTGTCGAATCCGATTTTTTTCATCGTCCTTTTACCTTATAGAATAAATAAAGAATAAACCTTAAAGAAAGACCTTAAAGAATTGTGTTTGAAAATACGACACAAAGTTACGCATTTCTTTTGAGACAGCCAAAAAAATCCCAATGATATGACGAAAAAATCCTTGTAATTCGTGCTCATCCGATGTAAAAAACATAGTTTCAATAACAGCGAATGAATCACAGCGAATGAATCTCTTTCGTTTCAGAACGGTTAGTTCCTGTTCTGGTTTCAGAATGGTTAGTTCCTGTTCTGTTTCATCTTGTTGATGTAGTCGAGGGGTGCCATTCCTGTTTCTTTCTTGAAGACGCAGAAGAAGTAGCTGCGGCTGATGCCACACTGGTCTGCCAGCACGTCGATGCTGTATTCGGGATTCTCGCTCATGAGGCTCTTGGCTTTCTCGATGCGGAGTTTGGTAATCCAACGGGAGAAGGAGGTGTGTTCTGCCACCTTCAGCCAAGTTGAGAGCTGGTAGCGTGGTATCTTCATCTCGGTGGCTGCCACAGGGCTGGTGATTCCTGCCTTGAGATAGGATCCTTTCTGCAACCAGCGTTCTACCGTTCTTCTGATATGCTGCATGGTTTCTTCGGACATCGCCGTAGCGACTTCTGGGTTTGTCCCGTCTGCTTCTGAGGAAAGTGAGGAGAGATTCAGTTCTGCTTCTTTCACTTTCTTGGATGCGCTGGTGATGACGTAGCGGATGAAGCAGAACCAGATGTAGAAGATGCCGATAATGGTGAATGTGCCATAGATAGCCAAAGCCCATTTGGGTGAGTAGATGAGTAGGGGGGCGAAGAGGGCGACAGTGGCCATCGTTCCGACTGTGATTCTCAGCCAGCGTAGCAGTCCGCCTCGGTCGTGGTCGTAGTAGTCGGCGAGAGCCAGCTCCATACGCCCTAATTCCTTTAATATAGCGTAGGCATAGAAAATCTGCATGAGTCCCCAGGCGCAACTGACGGTGATTTCTGCCCATTGCATCCTGTCGCTCAACTCTGCGGACTGGGCTTTGTTAAGGAAGACGACGATGCCGATGATGACGACTGCAAAGATCCAGGTGACAATTCCCACGATTCGTTCTATGGACTTGAGACGTCCCTGCCGTTCGAGGTTGAGTATGCCGAGGGACATGTGTGCGGAAATGGGAATAAAGAAGATGAGGTTGACCATTACGGCCTGTGTGGTGCTTTTTGCACGGAGGTCTAATGTATATTGAAGTATATATTGTGCACAGAACAATAGCATGCTGACGGCCATCATCCTGCGTGAGTGGTTGAGGACGCGGTCGCGTGATACTCGCTGTGGTAACATCGTGATCAGCGCCATAGCCATAAGTGCGGAGAGGACGATGGATGTGAATTGCATCTCTTTCATTTTGTCAACTAATAGTAATTTATCCTAAAAAGAATCCTAATCAGTAAGTGTATTTTTTAAACACAATGCACAATTTCTTCGTTTTACAACTGGAAATTGATTAGGTGTCTTGTTAGTCGTGTTATATTTTCTGCAAAATTATGAATATTTTTTGAAAGATAATATCAAGTGTCGCGTTTTTTTTATGAAAAGGGGCAAAATGTATCAAAATTGCCCCGAAATATAACGTATTTGAAAACAAAAACGGGGTTTTGTGTCCCTTTGTTACAGTCCGAATTCGCAAAATTCAGACACCCGATTGTTAAAATTCAGACTCCTTTGTCAAAATTCAGACTCCTACTTGTGAAATAACTTGTAACTTTGCACTCGATTTAGGTTCAAACACACTTACACACAAACACAATCCTTTTAACACGACAAGTTCTTGCGTCTCCCGTCGGAATCAGTGGATTCCTTCGGGGGAACGTCAAGAAGCAGGTCAGAATAAAGGAATGTTCAGGTAAATTTTTGGTATTGTGTTTTAGGATGTTTTCATTTTGAAAATCAAAAATCTTCTCAATAAGTATTTATGAAAGAAATCATTTCAGAAAAAAAGACTTTTGCGAAGGTGGTATTCACACTGCTCTTCGCATTGCTCACAACCAGCGAGTTGTGGGCAGAAACGGATCAGGTGTTCGCTCAATCTGCTGTAACAGCTGGTTCGAAAAAGGTTTCAGACAGTGAAGCCGAAAATACTGACGAAAACGTCGGTGTGATTAAGAACGTAGACGACTGGAACAACTTTGCTGCTGCTGTGGCGAACGACGAGGCTTTACCTTATTATATATTAGAGGATGACCTCGACGGCATCACCACAACGGTGGGCACAGTGGAACATCGTTTCAAAGGACAGTTTGATGGCAAGGGACACAAACTGACTGTCGCCATCAACAACACAGAGGAGAATGCAGCACCCTTCAGTGTGGTCAGCAGTGCTACTATCAGCAACCTCACCGTTGAGGGAACGATCCAATCTACTCAGAAGTTTGCCGGCGGTATAGTGGGTAAGGCTTATGGAAAAACGAAACTCGTGAACTGTGTCAGCAAGGTGGAACTCATCAGCGACATCGACATGAACGCCAACAAGAAGGATGGCGATGCCACTTACGGAGGTCTGGTCGGAAGAAACATGGAGAGTTCAACTCTTACCTTCACGAACTGCTTCTTCTATGGACTCATCCGTGACATCGACCTGGACGCACGCAAGACCATCAAGTGTGCTGGCTTTCTCGGATGGAATGCTGGACAGGTGTCTTACACGAACTGTCTGCAGGCTGGTAAGGTACAGGTCAGTGGTAACACAGCTACGTTCCACAGAGGAGGTTCCAAACCAGAGAACTTCACCAATACCTATTATATTACAGATTGCACAGATGCTGTCGCAGGCAACGTATCACAGGGTGAACAGGCTCCAACAACAGCTCCTGACAACCAGATTGTCAGGAAATATACGTTTGGCGAAACAGATTACTTCATTCCTCCTGCCGTTCTTTCCGAAGTTGCCGCTTCTTTCCCATATACAGAAAAGACCATCGTTGTAGAACCTTCTGTAACTTATCTTGGCGAACAACTCGAAGAGGGTACGGACTACATCGTTAGCTACAAGATGAAGAATGACAACGACGAGTTCGTTGCCGTTGACGAAATCAAGAATGCTGGTGAGTATCAACTCATCGTAACAGGTCAGGGCAACTACGCAGGTCAGGATTTTGCTTCGTTGGAAGTCGTAGCGATCGGCGCTGAATGGGCTGACCTGCAGGCCGAACTGGAGAAGGGTGGTGTGGTTATCATCACAAGCAATTATACAGCTGGTGCCGATGATGAAGCCCTGACTATCAAGAAGAATGTAACCCTCGACCTCAACGGCCACACCATCAGTCGTGGTCTGAGTGAAGCAAAGGAAAACGGATATGTCATTCTTGTGAAAAAATACACATCTCTGACCATCACAGACTCCAGCGAAAGCCAGAACGGTCTCATCACAGGTGGATATAACAGCGGTAACGGCGGAGGTATCTATATCGAACAAGGTACGCTGAAGCTGCAAGGCGGTACTATTGCCAACAATAAAAGCTTAGAAGGTAATGGATATTGGGGTACCGGTGGTGGTGTCTTCAGTACTGGTGGACACTTCTACATGACTGGCGGAACATTTTCCGACAACTATGCACAAGGTGGTGGCGGTGGTGTTCATGCCATCAACGGAACATTATGCATCACTGGTGGTACCTTCACCAACAACATAGCAGGCAGCAAGGGTGGTGCCATCCGTACCAATACGGCAAATGCCGTAATCTCTAACTGTACGATTATTGGCAACACCACGACCAACGATGAACAAGGAAGAGGTGCCGGCATCTATATGGAGAAATACGATTTGACGCTTACCAACTGCGTGATCAAAGACAACAACTCGAAAGTTGAGGGAGGTGGTATCTTCGTGCTGAACGGAACACTCACCGCTAACAACTGCACCATCACAGGAAACGAATCTCCAGTGGGTGGTTGTGTAAGCATGAAGGACGGTACTTACATCATGAATGGCGGTATCTATAAGGACAATGTCACTACTACCAAGAACAATGCTCTCTTCAATGTGGGTAAAGGAACCTTCGAACTGGATTTTGCTGATAAGGGAACAAACGTCATCAATGACCTGAACGGTAGCACGCCTTCGAAGGTGACCCTTTCTGGTCGCACACTCTGGAAGGACAACGACTGGAACACCCTCTGTCTGCCTTTCGATATAGATAATATCAGTTCTTCTGTACTGGCAGGAGCAGATATTCGCACCCTCAGCGATGCTTCTCTCAGCGACGCAGGAGAACTTTCACTTACCTTCACACCTGCTGCCGACACAATGAATCCAGATAACGGTGCCGTTACTTCCATCAAGGCAGGCACACCCTACCTGATCAAATGGGCAGCTGATGAGAATATCGAGAATCCTGAGTTCACGGGCGTCACCATCAAGGATGAGAAGCACGATATTGTCTGCGATAACGGCAAAGTGACCTTCATGGGCAATTTCGACTACCGCTCTTTCGACAAGGAAGTGACCAACTTTATCATGGTTGGAACCAACAACTCACTTTTCTGGCCCTCAGCTGGTGCTAGTCTTGGTGCGATGCGTGCCTACATCCAGTTGGGTGATGGCGAAGACAGCAACCTGAAAGTGAAGAGCATGACGATGAACTTCGACGATACTACTTCGATCCGTGAAGAGTTAAGAGTGAAGAGTGAAGAATCTGCAGAGGGTTGGTACGACCTCAACGGACGCAAAATCGTAAATGGTAAATTGCCTAAGGGACTCTATATCCACAACGGAAAAAAGGTTATGATATATTAATTCCTAAATTCCGATTCCTTAGACAAACAAGAATAACAAATAAAACAATAACAATATGAAAAAGCAATATCAAACTCCCAATATGCAGGTAACTCTCCTGCAACCAGCAAGTATCATCTGTACGTCACAAGGTGGTGGACAAGGTCCTAAAGCTTCCAGCGTTAAGTCTGATGTGTTCAATGAATCTGTCTCATCAGGCACAGGCTCTGGTCGAGCCAACTCTCGCGGCTACGATTCAGGTGAATCCGACAGCTGGGGTCTCTGGTAATCCTCTCCAATTGTCAATAAATTCTTTTTTTCATTAGTCTATATTTTTTTGAAGCCCCAGTACTTTCATCGAGTGCTGGGGCTTTTTATAAATGTTCGAAAATCAACATGTTGACATAATCAAGATGTTATTTCTGATAGGGGATTCGGACGGATGAAGAGGCTGCACCAGCTGTCTGGCTGCGTGCATAAACCCGAACATTGGTAAAGCCGCTCGAAGGCTTGCTTTTGCAGAATATTTTGGCTTTGTAGCGTACTGTCTCACCTGGGCGCATGTCAATGGTGTTTGACGGAGAGAAAGCAAAGTTGCGGCTGTTGTCAGGATCGTCCACACTCAGCGTGACGGTGGCTGTGGATTGCCCGTGATTGGTCACTTCGTAGATGACGTTGACGGTTTCATAGCGTGAGATGCGTCCATCTCCGTCCTCATCCTGATAGGATACCTTGCTGATGGTCAGCATTCCATTGTTGGATGTATAGGAGTTGTCCTGATACTTACGGCTCTTCTTCGACTGACGGCTCGAATAGTTGTTGTAGTCGTAGGAATCATAACCGCCACCGGTCTGATAGTCGCCATAATCGTTGCTGCGACCCGATGAGTAGTTGTTATAATCATTGTAGTCGTTGTAGCGTTCGGCTTTCGCTTCCTTCTTACTCTTAGGAGAAGTCAACACATTGCCGATGGCTGCACCGGCTACTGTACCGATAATGCTGCCCAGCATAGCTTTGCCTGGTCCGTCGTGACGGCTGGTAGAGAGCCAACCAATTGCTTCACCGATGGTTCCACCGATTTCGGCTCCTGCCATTGTGCCAAGATAACTGCGAGAATCCATCGTCTCGCAACTGGTAATGCTGCTCAGAAGAAAGATGGCAGCGAGGGATGAGATGGCAATTTTTTTCATAATCGTATGGGTTTTAATGGTTGTTATTTTGATTTGACGCTGCAAAGTTAGTGCATTTTGTTGAGAACTGCATAGAGAATTACCGAAAAATGAAGGCGAAAATCCCTAAATGTCTTCGGAATTTCCCTAATCTGTTTAATGTTTAATGTTAATCCTTGCGGAAAACCGCAAGGCACAGTTTATTGTTTAATGATGATTCAAGGCCCAGTCGTCAATGAGTCGGCGTGCAATTGACATTTTGTCGGGGATGTGGGGTAGTGAATCTTTGGTGTACCAGCCACCCATAGTGAGTTCTTCGTCTTGCAGCTGCATCGTTCCACTTTTGTAGTCGGCTGTGAAACCAATCATGATGCCGCACGGATAGGGCCAGGGTTGTGAGGCGAAATAACGGATGTTATCGATTTCCAGATGAACCTCCTCACGCACTTCCCTTCGTACACATTCTTCCAGCGTCTCACCTGTCTCTACGAATCCGGCTACAAGTCCGAAATAATCACTTCGTCGGAAATTTCGTGCGTGAACAAGGAGAATCTTCTCAGGTTCAAGGATTTGACCGTTGGAATCGACCTTTTTTGCTTTGAGGATGCGGACAATGATGGCAGGTGATACTTGCGGCCACACCTCCTTTCCGCAATTTGTGCAACGCTTAGAGATAGCTGTGTGTCGTTTCATAGGTGCACCACACACGCCGCAGTACTTCGTGTTACTGTCCCAATAGAGCAGTTCCGCTGCCTTGCCAGCCATATTATATAAGGTATAGGGTAGGGAATAGTAGGACGAACGGAGGTCGATGGTGGTGAATCCTTCCGGCAAACCTTCCTTTGGTGGTGTACGAAGTGTGTATGCGCGACAGGGAATTCCCTCACAGTCAGGCAATTCCTGGATTGTTGTCCAAGGAGCTGTTTCTGTGGGAGGCTCGTTGCCCTGAGGAATCTCGATGGATTCGCCATTTTTGTGAACAATCAGGTTGTTGGAAAGGAAAATGAACCAGTACATGGGAGGATTATCGGAATAACGGAATTACGGAATTACGGAATATCGGAATTAAGAGGCGGAGGAAGTTAATTCTTCTTGAAGACGTAGCACTTGGTTGATTTTATCGGAAGTGGGGAGGGAAGCGTCGATCCAATGGATGTGGATGCCGCGTCGTTCCATTCCTCGGAACCACGTCATCTGGCGTTTGGCGAATTGGTGAATGGCAATCTCCAGTTGCCTGAACATCTCATCATAGGATAACTGTCCTATAACGTTAAGTGTTAAGTATTTGTATTCTAAGCCATAATAGATAAGTTCTTCACTCTTTACTCCAGATTCGAGAAGGCGACGTATCTCGTCCAGCATACCTGCCTCGAGACGTTGGTGAAGACGTTGGGTGATGCGCTGACGACGAAGTTCGCGATCGATGTGGAGTCCGACGACCAAACTCGTTTTCTGGATCTCGTTGAGAAGTGAGCGGTTATTGGCATCGGCTACCAGTTCTTCCTCTGGGTGGTCCACATAGAACTGCTCTATCTCGATGGCACGGATAGCACGTTGGGCGGTATCCACATCCGTCTTGTTGTGGAGTTTTTTGTAAGAGGCGAGGAGTGTGGTAAGTTCCTCAAGACTCTTGCCGCTAAGGGCTTCTCGCAGGGCTGGATTCTGGGGAACTTCCGACATACGATAACCTCGCAGTACGCTTTCGATATATAGTCCTGTGCCGCCACAAAGGAGCGGTTGTTTTCCTCTGCTGACGATGTCGCGATAAGCGTTGAGAAAATCTTTTTGAAAACGATAGACGTTATATTTTTCACCTGCTTCAGCTATATCAATGAGATGATACGGAATTGGACTGCCGTCAATCACGTAATCCTCCAGATCTTTCCCCGTTCCGAGGTTCATACCACGATACACTTGTCGACTATCGGCGCTGATAATTTCTGCTCCGATTTTGTATGCAAGTTGAGTTGCAAAAGTGGTTTTACCACAAGCAGTTGGGCCTAAGATGGTAATCATTTACTTCCAAACAATAATTGACGTTCGCGAACCTCGGCTGCCTTCGCCCAATCTTCAGGAATGAAACGCCAGTGATGGAGTGCGGTAGGTGTGACCGTCTTCTCCTTGTTAATAAAATCCATCATGTAGTGGCGGACGTCATTGGAGGTTATTTCCTGAATGCGTCGCTCAATCTCTTCCTTTGTCAATCCTGCCCCTTTGGTCAGCAATTCTCCGCCTCCGTTGGCACGATAAGCTGTCATGCAGACCTTATAGAAACGATCGTACTGGAAGGGTGTGCCGTCAGCCATACTGAGGATGTTGATCTTTTCACCCTGTTGGCGACGCAAATCTACCTCATAGCGAATACCTGCTGCCGAATCGAAATTAAAGATAAAATTAGTAAAACCGATTCTTTCAGGATTGCTCTTCATTGGACTTAATAACAGCATGTTATCATCTTTAGATTTCATTACACCCGTCCAGTTGGCATAACTCATTTCCAGATAGTCTTTGATTTCCTGTCCTGTCAGTTGCAGGATATAGAGTCGGTCCTCAAAACGATAAAGGTTGAAGAGGTCGGCAATCTTAACCTCACCTGCCTGTATGGAGGCGTTGAAGAAGAGAGGTGCACAGAAACTGATGTCGGCACCCGATACCTGCAACTGAAGCTGTTGGAGGAAGTCGATGTAGGCAGAACTGCCGAAATAGGCATCTGTGATATCGACACCGCTGGCAAATGAGCCGATTTTGTGCTGAACAAAGTCCTTTACCATCTGGAATTCATGACGGAAATGGCGTTTGAACTCAGATGAATGGGTGTTGTTGAGCGTTCCGATATAGCTGATTTGGCTGGTAATGTCGTGTTTGCCGACTTTTCCTTCACTATCCACATGAAATTTCAGACGGATTTCGGCAACTGAAAATGCATAGCTGCCTGGGTTGACGCAAAGCACGCTTTTTCCGCAAGGACTTTCTATTTCTTCCATGTGGCTTGCGTGGTCGTGTCCATAGAGAACAAGGTCGAATCCATCGACGTTTTCCACTGTCTCTCGTGTGGCATTCTCGTGATACTCAGGCGTTATAATGCCTTCGTCCATACCCGAATGGAAGAGTCCGATGATGAAATCCGGCTGCTCATGTTCTTTAACGAACTGAACCCAATAGCGTGCACTTTCCTTGATATCCTCGAAATGCATGCCCTCCCACACTCTACGGGGAACCCAATGGGGGATAGCAGGCGTGATGAAGCCGATGACAGCAATACGGATGCCACTACGATAGAGAATGGTATAAGGTTCGAAATAGGGTTCCCCCGTTTCGTCGCTGATGGCGTTGGCACCCAGAATGGGGAAATTGCAGTCGTGAACAAACTGGTCATACACATCGTGACCAGTTTCGATGTCGTGATTACCAATGACGCCTACATCGTAACCGATGAAGTTACACATTTCCGATACTTTGTGGCGAGTAAACGATTCTTTCGATGGAATCGTGATATTCATTGGAAAATCCTCATCGTTTGGCCTGCAAAGACAATTGAAGTAATAAGAAGTGGGATCACCTTGAAGGAGATCGCCGCCGTCGATGAGGATGGTAGAACCGGACAACCGCTTCACCTGTTGTGCCACAAACGCATGAACACGCTGCAAACTTCCCTTCCCCCAATGATCGTGTTTGAAGTCGTAGGGGAAGTAGTTTCCATGAACATCTGTTGTGAATATGATGTTAATTTTGCGTGTCTCCATAGTGCAAAAGTACAATTTTTTCTTAAAATACGCGAATTCTTCGAAAAAAAACAGCGAAAATTCATCGATTTGAACGATTTTTGCGAAAAAAATGGTAAATTTGCAATCTTAAAATGTAAACGAAAGTATTCATGGCAACAAATAAGAAATCAACAGCTAAACCCAAAACCAGCGTCTCTTCTACTAAAAAAGACGCGTCAGCTTCGAAAGGAAAGTCTGCAAGAAAAACTTCGGCTAAACCTTCTTCAAAGAAATCGGCTCCGACAGAAGAGCCTATACCCCGTTCGAAGGTGGTGAAATTCGTGATCAGTATGTTGCTGATATTTCTGGCAATCTTCCTGATCGTCTCGTTCACGTCCTTCGTTTTCAATGACCACGATATCGTGCATGCCATCAACGAAAAAGGCGAGCTGACGGGTGAACCTGTTCACAATATCTGTGGAAAGCTGGGACTGAAAGCCTCTTATTTCTTTATTTATAAGACGTTCGGTCTCGCTTCCTTCTTTGTTCCAGTCTTCATCTTTATCTTTGCCCTTTGGCTGATTGATTCCATTCGTCTCAGAATGTTCAAGTTCTTTGTGAAGACTGCCATCCTGATGATTTGGGCGCATTTCGTATTGGCCTGGCTGCCAGATATGTTCCGTATCAGCGACTGTTGGTCGATGGGCGGTAGGATAGGCGAGAACCTCTATTCCTCACTTTATAGCGTGGTGGGACAGATTGGTGTCTTTATCCTGGTCGTTCTGACCACACTCCTTGTGCTGATTTATTTCAGTTGGCTGACCATCGAGAACATCACCAACTCCATCAAGCGTCTGAAGAAGGCAAAGGAACTGGCAGCCCGTCTGGCTCATCGGAAGAACACGGAAAATGAACAGACCGACGAGAAAGAGGATGAGGAAGAAGAGAAGGAAGAAGGTGAGGAGACGTCGTTTGTTGATCCAGAGAAATCGAAAACATTGGTCTATGACGCAGAAGGCAATCTGGTGGGTGAGCAGAACGAGTTGGAGGAAGAGGCTGAAACACAAAGTGTTTCCAATGTTGACACCACCCAGATTGTGCTGGATATTAACGATGTTGAGGGTGGACAGAAAAAAGAAGAAACTGACGAATCCATCGAAGAAAACGATGATCATGAAGAAAACGAAGAAGAATCAGTTGAAGGCAACGATCCACAGTTTACCATCGAGACTCCTGTTGAAACCGAGAAAGGTGACGGCAATATAGAAAGAGGAGACATCCTGACCCCTTATGACCCCAAACTTGCACTCGAAAACTACAAATATCCAACGCTGGATCTCCTTGACAAGAAGGAAGACGGGAACCTGAATGTCGATAAGGCAGAACAAGAAGCGAATAAGAACCGCATTATCCACGTGCTGAAGACCTTCGGCGTTGAGATACAGCGGATTGCTGCCACCATCGGTCCTACGATTACGCTTTATGAGATTACGCCTGCAGAAGGAACACGCATCAACAGAATCCGCAACTTGGAAGACGATATCGCTCTGAGTCTTGCCGCTGAAGGCATCCGTATCATTGCACCGATTCCAGGCAAGGGAACCATCGGTATAGAAGTGCCGAACAAAAACAAGCGCATCGTTTCGATGGAGAGTGTGCTCAACAGCAAGACGTTTCAGGAATCGAAGATGGAACTGCCCTGTGCGATGGGTAAGACCATCACCAACGAAGTCTTTATGGTTGATCTGGCTAAGGCTCCCCACATGCTTGTCGCAGGTGCTACGGGTCAGGGTAAGTCTGTAGGTCTGAACGCCATTATCACCTCGTTACTCTATAAGAAACATCCCAGCGAACTGAAGATGGTGATGGTTGACCCCAAGAAGGTGGAGTTCAGCGTCTATTCGCCTATCGCCAATCAGTTCCTGGCAAAACTCGAAGATGAGGAAGAAGCCATCATAACAGACAACCAGCGTGTGGTGAAGACGCTCAATGCACTCTGCAAGCTGATGGACGACCGCTATATGCTGCTCAAGCGTGCTTCCGTGCGCAATATCAAGGAATATAACGAGAAGTTCAAGGAACGCAAGCTGAATCCGCTTGAAGGCCACGACTACATGCCATACTATGTGGTAATTATCGATGAGTTCGGTGATTTGATTATGACGGCTGGCAAGGAAATCGAACTTCCCATCTGTCGTATTGCCCAGTTGGCACGTGCCGTCGGCATTCACATGATAATTGCTACACAGCGTCCTACCACCCGCATTATCACTGGTACCATCAAGGCGAACTTCCCAGCCCGTGTGGCTTTCAAGGTCTCTGCCATGATGGATTCACGTATCATCCTCGACCGTCCAGGCGCCAACCAGCTCATCGGACGAGGTGATATGCTCTATCTCCAAAGTGCCGATCCAGTTCGTGTGCAATGTGCTTTCGTCGATACACCTGAAGTGAACCGCATTTGTGAGTTCATCAGCCAACAGCAGAAATTTCCTGAGATGACTTATCTGCCTGAACCACCAATGGAAGAAGGTGAGAGTAGCTCAAAAGAAGTGGATATGCAGAACCTCGATTCACTCTTTGGCGATGCAGCCAAGATGATTGTCAGTCAGCAACAAGGTTCCACTTCGCTTATTCAGCGTAAGTTCTCTATTGGCTTCAACCGTGCTGGTCGTCTGATGGATCAGTTGGAAAAAGCTGGTGTGGTAGGTCCTCAGATTGGTGCAAAACCACGAGAAGTACTGATTCAGGATCTGCTGACCCTCGATGGACTGCTCAACAGCTTAGGAGTTAATTAATCACAACTTAAACCTTAGAAATAATTGATTATGAAAGTAAAGAAAAATCGTTTATCTGTCCTGCTGGGTCTGATATGCATACTCAGTTGCTCAGCATTGGACGCCTCAGCCCAGAACGCTACAAAGATTCTGGACACAGCAGTCTCTAATTTCAAGAGTGCAGGGGGTGTGAAAATCACGTATTCCTATACTGGAAACGGAACGAGTGGAAACGGAACCATCAAGATGAACGGACAGAAGTTCATGAACGATATGGGTGATATGGTGGTGTGGTTCAATGGTAAGACGGTCTGGACGTTGGTGAAGAGTAATGAGGAAGTCACCATCACGAATCCATCGTCAAAGGAAATCGCCAAGATGAATCCATACGCTTTCGTTTCGCTCTACAAAAAAGGCTATAAAGCCAGCATGACCCACAAATCGACTCATGACGATTACGAAGTTCTGTTGACACCCAGCAAGAAAACTGCGACTTTCAAGTCCATCCTTCTGCGAATCAATCGCTTTAACAACCAACTTTCTTATGTAAAAATGACCTCTGCGGATGGAAATAGTGTGGAGATAACGGTGAAATCATACGCCAAGAACCAAAAGTTCACCGATGTCACCTTCACTTTTAGTGAAAAGAACTATCCTGACGTTGATGTCATCGACTTGAGATAAAACATATAGCAAATGGAACATATTCGTTGTCTGATTATCGGTTCTGGCCCAGCTGGATACACAGCTGCCATCTATGCCAGTCGTGCCAATCTCCAGCCTGTACTCTACGAAGGTCTGCAGCCTGGCGGTCAGCTCACTATCACCGATTCCATCGAGAATTTTCCTGGATTTCCAGAAGAACTGTCGGGAACGGAACTCATGGATAGGATGCGTGAACAGGTAGAAAAATTCAGTGTGGAGATTCGTCCTCACATCTGTGTAAAGTCCGATCTCAGTCGGGCGCCTTATCACTTCTGGTTCGACGACCAGACGGAAGTGACGGCTGATGCTGTCATCATCGCTACAGGTGCTTCGGCAAAGTTCCTTGGATTGGATGACGAAAAGAAGTATATGGGCCAAGGTGTGAGTGCCTGTGCCACCTGCGACGGTTTCTTCTACCGTAAACGCACTGTTGCTGTGGTTGGTGGAGGTGATACCGCCTGTGGCGAAGCCCTCTATCTTGCTGGTCTCGCAGCAAAGGTTTACCTGATTGTCCGCAAACCCTTCCTTCGTGCTTCGAAAATCATGCAGGATCGCGTCATGCAGAATCCGAAGATTGAGATTTTGTTTGAGACCAACACGCTGGGACTCTTCGGTGAGAACGGTGTGGAAGGAGCGCATCTGGTATTCCGCAAAGGCGAGAACGATGAACGGAGGTACGACCTGCCTATCGACGGATTCTTCCTTGCCATCGGACACAAGCCCAATTCCGATATCTTCAAGCCTTGGGTGGAAACCGATGAAACGGGCTTCATCAAGACGCTTGACGGCACGCCCAAGACAAATGTTCCAGGTGTGTTTGCAGCAGGTGATGTAGCAGATCCCACATATCGCCAGGCAATTGTAGCTGCAGGAAGCGGATGCAAGGCAGCGATGGAAGCTGAGAAATACCTTATGACACTTTAATACAATCGTTTGATGGATTTCCAACGAGCAAGACTCCTTTATAAGTTAGTCAGCAAAAACCAGCGGATATCAACACGACGTCATCCGCTTATGAGTCAGAACAAGGCAATGAAGATTTTCATCTTTCTTTTCCTTGCCTTCTGGGCTGTCTATCTCATCTTCTTTGGCGTGATGTTTGCCTTTGCACTCCAAGAGACCAACTACGAACCCTTCGACTGGATCAACGGTGGAATGGTCTATTTTCTGCTGGTCGATTTTGGCACACGCTTCATTCTGCAGGAAACGCCTGCTCAGGAAATCAAACCCTACAAACTCCATCCCATTCCCCAGAACTTTCTGCTGAATGTATTCCTTATGCGCATGGCTCTTCGTGGCGAAAACCTCTTCTGGTTCTTCTTCCACGTACCGTTCGCACTTTTCGCCATCGTGAAATTCTACGGATTCATCGGCTTTTTCGGCTATTTGCTGGGGTGGTGGCTGATGTATGTACTCAATGGCTACTGGTATCTCATCTGGCGCACAAAGATGCAACGCAACATCCTCTATCTGCTCATTCCCGCTTCCGTTTATTTCCTGCTGATTTACTTCGGTTTCTTCTTCGACGAACAGAACAAATGGCTCTTCAAAGGCAGTATGATTTTGGGTCGTGCCTTCTGCGACATGAATGTGTTAGCCTATCTTTTCCCTATAGCCTGTTCTGTAGTGCTTTTCTTTGTCAACAGAAAGATGCAGCGCAAATGTGTGTACGATGAAATCGCAGAAGTGGAACGTGTGACAAAGGTGAAATCGCGAGAAATGCACTGGCTGAACCGTTTTGGAGTTATCGGTGAGTACATGAAATTGGAGATTAAGTCGGCGATGCGTAACAAGGTGGTAAGGGCACAGTTTATGATTGGTGTCATCTATATGCTGCTCTTCTGCTTTGTCTTTGCCTTCACCAACATCTACGATAATCAGCCCTTCATGAAGACCTTCATCTGTGTCTATTGTTTTGCCTGTCTTTGCACGATGACGCTGACCAGCGTGATGTGTGCAGAAGGTAACTACATCGACCTACTGATGTCGCGAAAGGAGTCCGTTCTCTCGTTGCTCAAGGCGAAATACTATTTCAATATCTTGATGATCGTCTTCCCCATGCTTTTTATGCTCATGCCAATCATGGAAGGAAAGATTCAGCTCATCGAAGCCCTTTCCTGTGCTTTCTTCGCTACCGGCTGCATTTTCCCCTTCCTTTTCCAACTGGCTGTGTATAACAAAACCACCATCAACCTCAACCAGAAAGTTATCCGTAGCAGCGGACGCAACACCAAGACGCAGATTATCTTCTCGTTGGCAGCTCTGTTGCTCCCTGTCGTCCTGATGTATATCCTTGTGCTGTGTTTCAACGATTTGGTAGCAGCCTGGCTGATGCTGGGACTGGGAATAATCGGAACGCTGGCAAGTCCGCTCTGGCTTCGCAATATCTACCATCGCTTCATGCTCCGTCGCTATATTAACATGGAGGGATTCAGAGATACTCGCTCATAAAAACCTGTCTCGCGCTTTTCCGCGACGAATTAACAAAAAACATCTAAACAATCAACCAATAACATGGAACTGACCATTGATAACATTCGCAAGACTTTTGGAGAGAAGGTAGCTCTCGACGTGAACCATTATGTGGTACATAGTGGTGAGATCGTGGGTTTGGTCGGAAACAACGGAGCCGGAAAGACCACACTTTTCCGCGTTGTCCTCGACCTCATCAAGCCAGATAGCGGCATTGCTCGTATTGGAGGAGTGCCAACAGCTCATAGTGAGGAATGGAAGGAACATACGGGCGCCTACGTTGATACAGGCTTTCTCATCGACTACCTCACTCCTGAGGAATACTTCGATTTCATCGCAAAAGTTTCGAATATCCGTAAGGATGTGCTTCATGAGCGACTTCAGCAATTCGAACACTTTATGAATGGCGAGGTAATGGGAAGAAATACGCTGATACGCAATCTCTCGGCTGGTAACAAGCAGAAAGTCGGAATCATCGGCGCCATGCTTCACTATCCTCAGCTTCTACTGCTCGACGAACCTTTTAATTTCCTCGATCCTTCGAGCCAGCACGCCATGAAGTATCTTCTTGAAAGCTATAACCGCGAGACTGGTGCCACGATTATCGTCTCCAGCCACAATCTGGCCCATACCTTAGATATATGTACGCGCGTGACGCTCTTGGAACATGGAAAAATTATCAAAGACCACGATAAAGACTATGCGAATCTCATTGATGAAATCCAGGAATACTTTATCCACAACTCGTAAAAACGACACAGGAAAAAGTATGAAGTACAAAATACAAGGGTTAAGGGGCAAAACTGCTACCTTCCTGCGTTGTGCTATATACTTGCTGCTTTGTACTTGTTTCTTTTCCTGTCACAGTTCACGTCATGGGACGAAAGGAGATGATATCTATGGCGTGAATATGCGCCAGTTGGCTCGTGCAGGTATTGCCTTGGGTCTCGATGTCGATGAAACCGACGACTGGCCCCTGCTCATCGAGACCAGTCAATGGTTAGGAACTCCCTACGTTTATGGTGGCAACAACAAACGAGGAACAGATTGTTCAGGCTTTACTTCTCAGGTTTTCAAGAAAGTATATAACATCGGGCTACATCGTCGTGCTGTCGATCAGTACAAGAAAGACTGCAAGACAGTCCACAAAAGTAATCTCCAGATGGGTGACCTCGTTTTCTTTGCTACAGGCAGCAGTAAGACCACCGTTAGTCACGTAGGCATCTATCTGAAAGATAATCGCTTCATCCACGCCAGCAGCTCCCGTGGTGTCGTCGTTGATAACCTCTCCGGTAACTACTACGTGAAGCATTGGGTCAATGGAGGCCGTGTGAAGTAGAACTACTTCACCTTGCAATCCATCGAATGCTTCATACAGAGAGGCTAAATACTAAATGAAAAATCCCAACCAAACGGCTGGGATTTTCTGTTATAACTCATGTCGGCCTAAGCCGATGTTGATTGACGACTATTTGAGTGGTTGTGGACCCTCATGAGTTGGACGAACGGGGATGATGTTTCCTTTCTTATCGAAGGTGAGGGCATCGATGCAGACTTCACGATGAGTTCCTGGTGACTGGTTGCGTCCGAGGAAGTTCTTGTTGATGCGGTGATAGACGATGTACCACTGGTCTTTACCTGGCACTTGAAGCACGGAGTTGTGGGCCGTGCCGTAGATGAATTGTGAGGGGTCTTGCTGGAGGATGGTGGGGTATTCACCATTCACCTGCTGGATGGGTCCAAGCGGAGACTTGGCTGTGCCGTAGCAGACGTGGTAGTTGGGTGAACCTGTGTCATCGACAGACCAAAGGAAATAGTAGGTTCCCTTGCGGAAGAACACATAGGGAGCCTCGCGATAAGCCCAAGTTTGGAGTGAACCGCCTTGTGGGGTAAGCAGGGTAGTAGTTTCCTTCTTGATGGAGAGCATGTCGGCGTTGAGTTCAGCACCTGCCATGAAGCCGTTACCCCAGTAGAGATAGTATTTCTTGGACTTGGCGTCATAGAATACATCTACGTCGATGGCTTGTCCACCACGAGCTGCTGCAGGACGTTCCTCGTCGGTGACGATAGCTTTGCCTGAATCTACGAACGGACCAGTAGGACTGTCGCTCACAGCTACGCCGATTTCCTTGCGGTTGGTCTTGGGGTTGTGGGCAGAAAAGTAGAAATAATACTTATAAGAACCGTCCTTCTGCTTTACCTCAATAGCGGCAGGCGCCCAAGCGTTCCCGTTTGCCCAGCTCACCTGATCGCTGCGTACGTCGAGCATGGTGCCTTCGTCTTTCCAGTTTACAAGATCTTCAGAGGAGAAGACATTGAATTTCCATCCTCCCCAGCCACGATAACCGTCTGTGGTGGAATAGATGTAGTACTTTCCAGTCTGGTTGGAGTAGAGCACTTCGGGATCTGCGTGGAAGTCAGGCAGAATGGGGTTTGTGTGGTTGCCGTAGTGGAGAAGCAGTCTGTCTTTTTCCGCCTGTGTGATGGGCATGATGGTTCCGTGGCGAGGGGTGAACTTACCCGTTGTGTGTGTGTCCTGCACCCACTTGAAGGTCTTGAGGTCCTCGCTGGTGCAGAATTGATAGTGTCCGTCGCCGTAGCAGTCGTACATCACGATCCAAGTCTTTCCGTCGAGACTTTTGCATACGCCTACACCTTCAACAGCCTTATTGGTTTGTTCCACATGTCCATCCAACATTGTCCAGCGGTCTGTCAGTTTGGGAGCTACAGCCTGGTAGATGCCTCGTCCAGACTCCTGCTTGTAAAAGAGATGGTAGAGTTGGTCTGCCTCATTATAAACAATGTCGCCGTCGATGGTGGCATTTCCTGCGTCGAATAGCCACTTCGGTTCGCCGATGAGGTCGGTGAAATCGTCGTTGACATAGCTGTAATAGATGCGGTCGAAGGAATCCTCGTCACTGGTGCGGAGGGAGTAGAACACCATATAGCGCTTGGCTACATGGTCGTAGATGGTCTCTGGTGCCCACACGCGGATGACATTACCCCAGGTCTTGGGATACTTTGTTGGGAAATTGATGGCGGAGTGTGTCCAGTTGATGAGGTCGGTAGATTTCATCAGCACCATTCCTCTGTTGCTGCTCCATCCGAGTGAAGACTTCATGTCGGTAATGACCATATAGAAGGTCTTCCCATCTTCTCCGCGGAGGATGTGCGGGTCGCGGACACAGCCTGTGTAGGCGATGGTGTCGCTCTTGATAACTGGATTCCCGTGATTGAGAGGTGTGTAGTTGTAGCCATCGTCGCTGAGGGCATAGCAGATTTGTTCTTCGTGGGGCGCGTTACCTGTGAAGTAGGTGAAGAGGAACGCAACTTTCGGCTCGTCGTTCTGAGCTTGAATGGCAGTGGAAAAACCGCTGGCCACGAACGCGATGAGGGAGGTGAGAAGTAGTTTTTTCATGTTGTATAGTTGTTTTTAGGGGTTACTAGTTAGACTAGTGAAACTAGTTAAACTAGTTGGACTAGGATTGATGAGTTATTTCGTTTTGTGGAAGTCGATGAGGTAGTTGAGTTTTACGCAGATGGTTTGGTTGGCAGAACGTGCGAAGTAACCTTGCTTGGAACTATCATAGGTGTCAGCCAGACCAAAATAGTAGCGTCCGTCGAGAATGAAATGACCGATAGCGGTGGAGAGTTCCACGCCGATGCCGGCTGTAATACCGTAGTCGAAGCGGTTGTCTATATCGTGGTCGTACTGATAGACCACTCCGTTGGGACGATGGGAGGTGTCCCAGGCACCTGAGCCTCCACGGCTTTCAGAGGTGGCAAAGCAATAACCGAGTTGAGGACCAGCTTCGAAGACAAATTTGAGTCCTCTTTGTTCTCCTCCCCAACCCATCTGCATAAGGAGCGGAATCTGGATGTAGTTGAGGTGGTGGGAGTATTCGTTGAGTGTACCGTCTTCTATATTTTCCTTCCAACCCAATTGCGCAAAGTTCACCTCTGCTTGTACGCCACAGATGGCGGTAAAGTACTTCTCGCTGATGTATCGGGCTGAAAATCCGAAGGTGGGTGCCTGATGGCTGAACTGCTTAATGGTAGGTGTGAAATTCATGGTGTTGAGCAGCCAGCCTGCATTTCCACCCATCGCAAAGTCCGTGCGCCGTTCACCCACTTGTGCATGGAGCGGGAGGACGAGAAATGCTGCCAGTAGCAGGAGAAGGGAATGTAGACTTTTGCGAAGCATAGGGCTTTGAGAATTACGGCGGTGAAACTGCCGAACAAACTTATATGGGGGATTAGAAGCTTAAAGTTTTAGAAGTGGATGATTTTGACGTGAGCGTTGATGAAACCGCTGCCGTCAGCCTTGCGGACAAACTGCATGGGATTCTGGAGTGTGTCGCTTCCCATATTGCTTTGCAAATCGTAGAAATCGCTGCGATTTTCAGCATAACCCTTGATGAAATAGCGGGCAATGTCGTAGCCCAGCATGTCGAAGTTGGGGTTGGCATTGAGTGCCTCACGCTTGAAGTAACGGTGGAACTGCGACTTGAAGGTGCTGACAGGCGTGCTGTATGGATAAGCGTAATAAGTGGTAAAGAAAGCAGCATGGTGGCGTGTGAGTTTCTGCTGATTCTTCTGTTGGTTGAAATTTGCCCAACCCATTGGTCCGAACAAAGTGTAGTTGTAAAAGGCATAGCCTTCGTTCTTCTCGATGTTCTGGGTCAGCGTGTCGAAAGACTTTACAGCACCTGTGGAGATGATGAAGACGGTGGGGCGTCCCTTCTCTTCCATCAGTTCTTCCAGTTTGCTCAGCTTGTCCATCGACGTGGTTTTAAAGCTGATGCCGGCATCCTGCAAAGCACGTTTGAAACCATTGGTGTAGGATTCGTTTTCCTCTTTGTCCTGACAACTTACAAAGTAAATATCATGGTTCTGATACTGTTGTATAAACTGCTCATAGACAGAATTGTAAAGTCCCGCAACTTGAACATTTACTTGAAATGAAGTTGGGTAGTTGTTGACGAGGTTTTCCTTCGTTGAGAACGGGATAATCTGACAGATGTTATTCTGTTTGCAGAAACGGCTTACAGATGAGATGTTGTTGGCATTCGAAGGACCAATCATCAATTCCATTTCCGTCATCTCGGGCAATCGTAAGAGAGAGTCCATCACAGCGTTGGAGGCTTTTTCCTCGTATGTGTGTACGTTGACGGAAATACCGTTGTTCTTCATCTCTTTCACTCCCAGGAGGAAACCTTCATAGAAGTCGTAAATCTTCACGGCAGATGCAGACTTCTTCTTGGCGCTGAGTTCAAAGGGTAGGAATACTGCTACATCGACCACTTCGGCTCTGCGACGTGCACGTTCGGCTTCCAATTCACGTTGGCGTTCTTGTTCTGCCAGACGTTCTGCCTCTTCACGGGCTTTCTGCGCATTGAGCTGCAGTTGTGCGATTTCCGCTTGAGAATAAGGAATGCAGAGATATTCGCCCTTCTTCACTTTTTTCTTCTCGTCAATCTGAGGATTTGCGCGACACAGTTCCTCTTCGGTCAGTCCGAAACGGTGGCTGATGCTATAGACGGTTTCCTTCTTCTCCACCTTATACATAAACTTGCACTCAGGTGCGGTGGAAGGAATTATCTGTTTCTCCGGCTGAGAAGTGGAAACAGGTTGGGCATTCACAGGCGTAACAGGCTGAGCCTTTACTGGAGTAACAGGCTGGGTTGTTACGGGAGTTGACGGCTGAGTGGGAGTAGCGTCTTTTTGTGGAATGTTGATGACACTTCCTGCCAACAGGGTGTCACCCATTTTGGGATTCGCCTGACGAATGGCTTCCACACTCACTCCGTAGGTACGACTGATGGAGTAGAGTGTTTCTCCGCCTTGCACTTCGTGGCGCAGGTTTTGGGTCTGTGCTGAGAGCTGAAATGAGATGAATAATGCTGCACAGACAACGATGCAACGGTTGATACCAATAGCCTTCATTTGTTCATTTTTGTTAAATTATGGTTGCAAAGTTACAAGTTTTCTTTTTCTCTACCAAAAAACTTGCTCCGAAGTATAGAAAATTCAATAAATATTAGTAAATTTGCGCTGTTTTTTTAAGATTAAACGGATGCAATCATGAATACTCGATTGATTTTAGCAAGTCTGATGTCTTGTTTTTTTGTTGGAACGTCAATGTCACAAACGGCAAATCCAACGATTTCGTTCTCTTATTATGAAGATGACGAAGCAAGAACGTTGACGGAGGTGGAAATGAACCCTGGTGAGACGCAAACTCAGCAGGCTCCCCTTGACATCCACCTTACCGCCAATGTAGATCCAGAGGATGCAGACGGGAATGAGTGGAACTATACGGTGGAATGGCGCATTTACAACTCCGACAAGGGTGAGAACGATCCTGTTGTCAATCGTTTTACGGAGGAATCGGATTATACGCTGACCACGTCTGGCGGCTATGGTGCCAAGCTCTATGTTACCTTTGTAAGCGCAGACAATGACACCACAGAATATGTGTCGGATGAATTCAAGATTGTTATCAGCGAATCGAAACTGACGTGTACGGATGCCCTCACGCCCAATGATGACGCTATCAACGACAAACTGGTAATTGAATACCAGTCAATTGTAAAAGTCAGCGGAGGTATCTGGAACCGTTGGGGGAAGAAGCTGCATACGTTTACGCTGGCGAACCTGGCAGACGGATGGGATGGAAGATATGGTGGCGACTATGTGCCAGACGGAGCTTACATCCTCCATATCGACGCGATTGGCAGCGACGGACTCCATTATAAGATTCGCAAGGCTATTAGTGTGCTGAAAGGATACAGGGAAGGTGAATCGAGTACAACTGGTACTGGAGGAGAGAATTGAGAATTCATAATGCATATTATTGATTGTCGATAGCTGATTGATTAATGCAGGACGGAAAGATTATAGTAGAAGGTGCGCGAGTGCATAACCTCAAGAATATCAACGTGGAGATTCCTCATGGGAGCCTCACCGTTGTGACAGGATTGAGCGGAAGCGGAAAGTCGAGTCTGGCTTTCGATACGCTCTATGCTGAGGGGCAGCGTCGCTACATAGAAACCTTCTCCGCTTACGCCCGCAATTTTCTCGGAGGGTTGGAGCGTCCGGATGTGGATCATATCAGCGGACTGAGTCCTGTCATCAGTATCGAACAGAAAACTACGAACCGCAATCCCCGTTCCACCGTTGGGACCGTGACGGAAATCTATGACTATTTGCGTTTGCTCTATGCCAGAGCTGCCACAGCCTACAGCTATGTGACTGGCGAGGAGATGGTGAAATATACAGAGGAGCAGATTCTCCAGCTTGTTCTCGACGATTACGAAGGTAAGGCCATCTATCTGTTGGCACCTCTTGTAAGAAGCCGTAAGGGACATTATCGCGAACTGTTTGAGTCGATGATGAAGAAAGGCTACCTCAATGTGCGTGTGGATGAAGAGATGACGGAACTGGTAGCAGATATGAAGGTGGATCGCTACAAGAACCACAATATCGAAGTGGTAGTGGATAAGCTGATGGTAAATGCCAAGGATACAGAACGTCTGAAGAAAAGCATCGCCACAGCTATGCATTTAGGAAATGGGCTTGTGATGATACTGGAACGAGGATCCAATCAGCCACGCTACTACAGTCGCAAGTTGATGTGTCCTACGACGGGTATCAGCTATAGCGATCCAGCACCCAATCAGTTCTCGTTCAACTCACCCGAAGGAGCCTGTCCTCGTTGTAAGGGTATGGGTGTGGTGAGTATGATTGACGAGTCGAAGATTGTGCCTGACCCCAATCTGAGTATTGCGGAAGGAGCCTTGACACCATTGGGCAAATCCCGCCCCACCATGATATTCCACCAAATCGAAGCTGTGCTGGAAAGTTATGGTTTCACGCTGAAGATGCCTGTAAAGAACCTTTCAGAAGAAGCGCTTCACGACGTGATTTACGGCTGCGACCGAAGGGTTTGCATCAAGGCTTCGAAGATTCATACCAGCAGCGACTATTTCTGTCTGTACGAAGGCATTTCGAAATATATCCACCAACTTAGCGAGAGCGATAACTCAGCCGCAGCACAACGTTGGGCAGAGAGTTTCGACAGGGTGTGTGAGTGTCCCGATTGTCACGGAGCGAGACTGAAGCAGGAATCTCTGCATTATCGCTTGGGTGGTAAGAACATCCACGAACTGGCCATCATGGATTTGGGTGAGTTGCACGATTGGATGCTCCACCTGAATGAACATATCAGCGAACGCCAGCAACAGATAGCCAGCGAGATAGTGAAGGAAATACAGAAGCGACTCCAGTTTCTGCTCGACGTAGGTCTGGACTACCTTTGTCTGAACCGACAGACAGCTTCTTTGTCGGGTGGAGAAAGCCAACGTATCCGTCTGGCCACACAGATTGGTTCGCAACTGGTGAACGTACTCTATATTCTGGATGAACCCAGTATCGGTTTGCACCAGCGAGACAACGTGCGTCTCATCCATTCGCTCAAAGCCCTACGCGACTTAGGTAACACGGTAGTGGTGGTGGAACACGATCGCGACATGATGTTGGCTGCCGACTGGATTATAGATATAGGTCCTAAGGCTGGACGTTACGGAGGCGAAGTGATGTTCCAGGGAACGCCTGCCCAACTGCTGAAAGCTGATACCATCACAGCCCGTTGGCTCAGGGGAGAGGAAAAGATGGTGAACGAAAAAGGGAAATGGAGGGAAGAAAGCGGACAGGTGCTGACCCTTCACGGATGCGCAGGCAACAACCTCAAGAATGTGGATGTGAGCTTTCCTCTGGGACAGTTCATCTGCGTGACGGGCGTGAGTGGTAGCGGAAAATCCACGATTGTGAACGAAACCCTTCAGCCCATCCTTTCACAGAAATTCTACAGGAGTCTGAAGGAGCCGCTCAGCTACGAATCCATCGAGGGTGCTCAATACTTAGATAAGGTGGTAAGTGTGGACCAGTCGCCGTTGGGTCGTACACCACGTTCCAATCCGGCAACCTACACAGGTGTGTTCAGCGATATCCGCAGCTTGTTTGTGGAGATGCCCGAAGCCAAGATGCGAGGCTACAAGCCTGGGCAGTTCTCCTTTAATGTGAAAGGCGGACGTTGTGAAGCTTGTGGCGGTAACGGCTACAAGACCGTCGAGATGCATTTCCTTCCTGATATTCAGGTGCCTTGCGAGGTGTGTCACGGACAACGTTACAACCGAGCCACGCTTGAGGTAAGGTTTAAGGGACGCAGTATAGCAGATGTGCTCGATATGACTATCAACGAGGCTGTAGAGTTTTTCGAGAACCAGCCTCAGATTCTGCGCAAAATCCAAGTGTTGCAGGATGTGGGTCTGGGTTATATCAAACTGGGACAGCCCAGCACAACGCTTTCAGGTGGAGAGAGCCAGCGTGTGAAACTGGCTACGGAACTGGCTCGCCGCGATACGGGCAAAACGCTCTTCATTCTCGACGAACCCACCACAGGACTTCACTTTGCTGATATCCAGGCTTTGCTCAACGTGCTCCGCCGATTGGTGGACAAAGGCAATACCGTCATCGTGATTGAACACAATATGGATGTCATCAAGGCTGCCGACCACGTGATTGATATCGGAATGGAAGGCGGACGAAAAGGTGGCGAAGTAGTGGTAACAGGTTCGCCCGAGGAAGTTGCTCATTCTGGACGCGGCTTTACAGCTGAGTTCTTGAGGAAAGAGTTTTGATAATTCATAATGCATAATTCATAATTGACGATTCATCATTCATAATTGACAATTAACAATTCACAATAATATGGAAAATTTAGCAGAAGAGAAACTCGAAGCGAAGAAAGAATCGCTGAGTTTTGTTGAAGAGATTGTAAAGAAAGACCTGGAAGAGGGTAAGAACGGCGGACGGTTGCAGACCCGTTTTCCGCCTGAACCCAACGGCTACCTGCATATCGGTCACGCCAAGGCAATTGCCATCGACTTCGGTATTGCTGAGAAATACGGGGGCGTTTGCAACCTGCGTATGGATGACACGAATCCTCAGAAGGAAGATATGGAATATGTGGAAGCCATCAAGAAAGATATTGAATGGCTGGGCTTCAAGTGGGGCAACATTCTTTATGCTTCCGACTATTTCCAACAGCTCTGGGACTTGGCCGTTGAACTCATCAAACGCGGCAAAGCCTATGTGGACGAACAGACGGCAGAGCAGATTGCATCCCAGAAGGGTACGCCCACCACGCCAGGAACGAACTCACCTTATCGTGATCGTCCCGTTGAGGAAAGCCTGCGTCTGTTTGAGGAAATGAACAGCGGAAACATGGAGCCTGGAAAGATGGTGCTTCGTGCCAAAATCGATATGGCGAGCGACAATATGCATTTCCGAGACCCGATTATGTACCGCGTTCTCAATATGCCTCATTGGCGTACCGGCAACAAGTGGAATGCCTATCCCATGTACGACTTTACGCATGGACAATGTGACTATTGGGAAGGTGTGACGCATTCGCTTTGCACTTTGGAGTTTGTTAGTCATCGTCCGCTCTACGACCTGTTTGTGGACTGGGCAAAACAATGTGCTGGGGACGACCAGCCTTTGGACGACAACCGTCCTCGTCAGACTGAGTTCAACAAACTCAACCTCACCCATATCCTCCTTTCCAAGCGTAACCTTCTGCTGATGGTGAAAGAAGGAGTGGTGAACGGATGGGACGACCCACGTATGCCGACCATCTGCGGTTTCCGTCGCAGAGGCTACAGCCCTGAAGGTATCAAGGCCTTTATCGACAAAATCGGCTACACCAAGTTCGATGCCCTCAATCAGATGTCGCTCTTCGAGAGTGCTGTACGCGACGACCTCAACAAACGTGCACAACGTGTAAGTGCTGTACTCAATCCCGTCAAACTCGTCATTACGAACTTCCCAGAGGATGCGGTCGAAGTGTATCAGGCACAGAACAATCCCGAGAACGAAGCCGACGGAACCCACGAAATTGAGTTCAGCCGTGAGTTGTGGATCGAACGCGACGACTTCATGGAGGATGCTCCCAAGAAGTTCTTCCGACTCGGTCCTGGCAAGGAAGTACGCTTGAAGAATTCCTATATCATCCGTTGTCCAGAGGAGAACTGCTGCAAGAAAGATGCTGACGGCAACATCGTGGAAATTTATGCTGAGCTGATTCCCGAGACTAAGACCGGCGAGGCCAACTCCAACATGAAGATCAAGGGAAAGACCATCCATTGGGTTAGCTGCAAACATTGTCTGGAGGCAGAAGTGCGCAACTACGACCGCCTGTGGATGGTGGAGAATCCTCGCGACGAAATCTCCAACTACGCCAAGGAACAGGGTAAGGAACGTATCGGCATCGAAGAAATGCGTCCGTTCCTAAATCCCAACAGCCTCGAAGTGAAGACTGCTTACGTGGAGAAATGGCTGGCTACGCGCAAACCGCTTGATTATCTGCAGTTCCAGCGTATCGGCTACTACAACGTAGATCCCGATTCCACGCCTGGGCACATGGTCTTCAACCGCACGGTAGGTCTGAAAGATACCTGGGCAAAAATCAACAAGTAACAGCCGCTTCATGAATCCATATTTCGAATCTGAAGAATTTAAGAACACGCTTGCCCGACAGGTGCGTCTTGCTATTTTGATTCCGATGATTTCGTCGATTTCAGCGATTATTATCTGGAGAAAAACAAGCCGGACGTCTCGCTTCAGGTCGTGGAGCAAGGACTTCAACAGCATCCCGACAACGGGACGTTGAAATGCTCGCAATGTGGATTGCTGGTCTATCTGCATCGGTTCAACGAAGCCAGAAGCGTGTTGGCAGAACTGGACGACGACTACCAGTTGGAGAAAGTTTACATCATCGCCCAACTGACCTACGCTCAGGACAGAGACGTGGAAAAAGCCGACCAGCTCTTCCACGACTGGTTCAAGATGCTGGAGACAGACTGGGACCGTCAGGATGAGGGAGAAGAGGACGATGCCGAAGATGCCGACAACGCCATTCGTGATGCCTATATCCACGTGATGATGTCGTACGTGGATCTTTCCGACGTTGAACACGACAAGCAGCTGAAGGGCTGGATCGAAAGTTATGTGGAACGCTATCAGCCGTTGGGTCGTCACGATTCCGACTGGTTGGTAGCTGATATCGTTCGCGAATGCGAGTTTGTGGATCTGATTATCACGGTCTTCACGTCCCTTCTCGACAGCGATCCTTATATGAAGGACGGATGGACCGTTCTGGCTGCTGCCCAGCACTATAACGGCGAACTTGACGATGCATTGAACTCGCTGGAATTTGCCCTCGCTATCGATCCTAACGACGTTGACGCTCTCTCCCTCAAGGCACATTGTTATTACGAGAAGAACCTTTTTGCCGATGCCATCCATTGGTTCTTGGAGGCTCGTCCCTACGACACATACCACTTGGACGACCGCTACATCTCCTATTCCTATATGATGTTGGAAGATGTGGATAACGCCCTCATCTATTTGAAATCGGCAGAAGAAGGGCTGGATAACTTTCCCGAAGCTGCGACAGAGGCGAAAGGATGGGCTTTGCTGGAAGTGGCTGAGCAATACCTCAACTGTCAGCATCCCAAGGAAGCATTGGCGGTTATGAAGAAGGTGCAGAAGTTGTTGCCGAAGCAGAAGGAAGTCCTTATGTTGAAAGGAACTATCTTGCTGGCCATGAATCAGATAGAAAAGGCACTCAACACGTTTTCCAAATACTTGGAACTTGCGCTATGTACACCTGCAGCCCTTGTTCATCTCGGAGGACTTTTCCTTTCCTACGACCATTGCGATTATGCCGTTCCGATTTTAGAGGCAGCTCTCAATTATCCGGAGGAATATGCCGAATACAACAATCGCAACGAAGCTTATCTCTATCTGGCGTTGGCTTACTACAAGCTCAACTATGTGGACGAATCCACCGAGTATTTGCGGTTAGCCTGCGAGAAATGTCCGGAACACGTCAAGAAAGTCTTTCCCAACATTCCCGACACCATGCCAAAAGAAGATTACTTCGATTTCATCGTGAAAGGCGACCCCTCTGAATCCACGGAATAACGGAATCCCGGAATAACGAAAATAACTTTATCAACTAATAACTCATCTATGAAACGACTATTTTTATTTGCAATCTGTGGAATGCTTTGTGGTCTGAGCCTCAAGGCACAACGCAAGGAAATCTATCTGAAAGACGGTTGGCGTTTTTCCCATACCGACAGTCCTGAACAGGCAAACGAACAGTTCAACGACTCGAAATGGCAGCAGGTGTCTGTTCCGCACGACTGGGCTATTAGCGGACCTTTCGACAAGGAAATCGACAAACAGACGGTTGCTATTGAGCAGAACGGAGAAAAAGAAGCGACGGAGAAGACAGGTCGTAGCGGCAGTCTGCCTTGGATTGGGGTAGGGTGGTACCGCACGAAATTTACCGTTGAGAAAGGCTGCCAACGGGCTATCCTTAATTTCGACGGAGCAATGTCAGAACCCAAAGTCTATGTAAACGGCAAGTTGGCTGGCGAATGGAAATACGGCTATAGCGCCTTCAACGTGGATATTACACCTTATATATATACGGACGGGCGCGCGAACACGTTGGCGGTCCGTCTGGAGAACGTGGAGGAAAGCAGCCGTTGGTATCCTGGCGCAGGTCTCTATCGTCCCGTCAAACTGATTACCACGCAGGAGAAAGCCATCCAAGAGTGGGGTATCAACGTTGTGACTCAGCAACTTCACGATGGTAAGGATGCCGTCATAGAGGTCTCAGCCAGTTTTACGAGTAAGTCGAAAGGACTGACGGCTCGTTTCATCACAGCCGGACAGACGCTGAACGTGCCTCTCACAATGGAATATGTCTCTCGTCAAGTTGCCGTCACAGATGTCACAGCCTGGACACCCGAGACGCCTAAGCTCTACAACCTCACGGTTCAGCTCTTAGACGGAAACAAAGTGGTCGATGAAAAGACCGTGAAGTACGGCATCCGCACCATTATGGTGGATGATTGGGGTGGATTCAGATTGAACGGAAAATCACGCAAGATTCGTGGTGTCTGTCTTCATCACGACCTCGGTATGCTGGGTGCAGCCGTCAACAAAGCTGCTTTGGCTCATCAGCTGAAACTGCTGAAGACGATGGGCTGCGACGCCATCCGTACCAGCCACAACATGCCTTCGCAATGGCAGATGGACCTTTGCGACTCCCTCGGACTCATGGTGATGGCGGAGTCTTTCGATATGTGGGTCTATCCGAAGTGTAAAAACGGCTACTCACGTTTCTACAGGGATTGGTGGGAAAACGACCTTGAAAACCTCGTGTGGGCAAATATGCTCCATCCTTCTATCGTCATGTGGAGCATCGGCAACGAGATTCCTGAGCAAGGAATGAAGGAAGGAAATCCCATGACTCGCAACATGGTTTCGCTCATGCATGAATGTGACCCAACTCGTCCTGTTACCGCAGGGATGGACCGCATCGACAACGCTCTGGAGACAGGCTATGCACAAGTTCTGGATGTTCCAGGTATGAACTACCGAACACAGAAATACCAGATGGCATACGAACGGTTACGCCACGGATTTGTATTGGGAAGCGAGACAGCCAGCACAGTCAGCAGCCGAGGTGTGTATAAGTTCCCTGTAGTTCCTGCCAACAACAAGGCTTGGCCCGACGGACAATGCAACGGCTATGATGTGGAAGCCTGCTGGTGGAGCAATCTGCCCGAAGCCGACTGGTGCCTGCAGGACGATAAGCGTTGGGTGATTGGTGAGTTCGTATGGACAGGCTTCGACTACCTGGGCGAACCCACACCTTACGACGAATACTGGCCCAGCCGCAGCAGCTACTTCGGTATCTTCGACCTCGCAGGACTGCCCAAGGATCGCTACTGGCTCTATCGTTCCCGTTGGAACTGGGAAGAAGAGACCATCCACCTGCTGCCACATTGGAACTGGGAAGGACGCGAAGGACAGGTCACACCCGTCTATTGCTACACCAACTATCCGACGGCAGAACTCTTCGTCAACGGAAAGAGCCAGGGTCGCATCAGCAAAAAACCTACCAAGCAGACCGAAGTGACAGCTGAGAAACAGGAACTCCTGGATCGTTATCGTCTGCGTTGGAACGACGTGAAGTACGAGCCAGGCGAACTTCGTGTGGTGGTTTATGACGAAGACGGAAAGAAACAAGGTGAAGAAGTGGTTCGTACAGCAGGAAAACCCCATCATATCGAACTGATTGCCAACAACTTGCTTAACGAACCGACACAACTGAAGGCTGACGGCGAAGATATGCTTTTCATCACGGCTCGCATCGTGGATAAAGACGGAAATCTCTGTCCTGAGGCAGACAACTTGCTAAGCGTAGAAGTTAAGGGCGGCGCACAGTTCAAGGGAATCTGCAACGGAGACGCCACGAGCCTCGAAGTCTTCACCCGTCCGCAGATGCATGTGTTCAAAGGCCAGCTCATGATAGGCGTCATCTCCAACGGCAAGCAGCAAACCGCCAACGTGAAGGTGTCGGCAAAGGGTCTGACTGCCGCCACGCTCACCATTCCTGTGAAATAAACCTGTGAATTCATCGCAAAAAATCGTCAATTCATCGGAAAATCATCAAAAATTCATCGGAAAATCATCGCGTAAAAAGCGCAATTAGGGGAATTCCTACTTCTGTTTAGGGGAATTCCCGTTTTTTCTTGCTAAAATCATCGTAATTTTGCACCAGAAAAATCATAAAAAGACTGTGCAGCACCGTGGTTTCTGAGCTTGCCGAAGAATTCCCGTGCTGAAATAAACCAAAATACTCACAACTTAAAACCATAAACGATTATGAAAAGATTGCTTCTTATGACATTGGTTGTTTGCCTGCCCCTCGCACTCATGGCGCAGGACGATGACTTGTACTTCACTCCGAAGAAAAAGAACCAGACGACCACAACTACTACGTCGAGCTATCAGGGTTCTGTCAACTCGCGTACGTCGTCTTGGAACAGTCCTTCAGTCGAAGTCTATAACACGAACGCACGTAGTGACGACGAGTACAACCGCCGTTTCTCCAACTATGAAGGTGCTTACCAGATAAGTGGAGGATACGACGAGGATTCGCTCTCTGCATCTGTTGAGACCGTGGAAGGAGAAGACCCCGCACTCCGCGACGAAGATTACTACTACAGCCGTCGCATTCTCCGTTTCCGCAGCCCGCGCGTAGGTATCGCTCTCAGCAGCCCCTACTATTGGGATTTGGTCTATGGATGGGGAGTTTATGACTATCTCTACGACGACTTCTACTACTACGATCCATTCTTCTGGCACTACGGCTGGGGCTACGGCTGGGGCTGGGGACCTTGGTCGGCTTGGTACGGACCCATCTGGGGTTGGAGCCATCCTTACGCTTGGAGCTATTGGGGATGGGGACCAGGCTGGCACCACAGCTACTACGGCTGGGGCGGTCACTACAGAGGCAACTGGTACAGAGGACGCGGATTCAATCGCGGCACCTTCACCAACCGCTACAGCCGTGGCGAACGCATACGCACCAGCGCTTTGGCTAACGGAGGTAACGCCAGCACAAGCCGAGGCACCTTCGCAGGTCGCACAAGCGCACTCAGCAGCCGTACAACCGTTGCCAGCACCAACAGCCGTACCGCAGCAGGTCGCACAGCTTCTACAGGCTCTGCCATAAGAGGCGGACGCCAGGGCAGTCCTACCACATCGTCTGCCAACAGCAACGCCGGACGCAGCAGCAGTTATACCGACTATGCACGCTCACGCAGCTCTTCATCCTACGACCGCTCACGCTCAGCAGGAAGCCGCAACAACTCCTCTTCCTACTCACGTCCCAGCAGCTCTCGCTCATCCAGCTATTCCAGCGGACGCACCAGCGCCGTAGAGTCGAGCCGTAGCAGCAGCTACACACCCTCTACATCCTCCTCTTCCCGTTCCTACTCAAGCGGAGGCAGCTATAGCAGCGGCGGCGGAAGCCGTGGAGGTGGTAGCTTCGGAGGCGGCGGAGGCGGTAGCCGAGGCGGAGGTGGCGGCGGCGGAAGCCGTGGAGGCCGCAGATAACCTTCTATAAAGGGCGCCCTCGAAATAACGAAATGTGAAATAACGAAATGTCGAAAAACTTTTAAATCCCCAATAATATGAAACTTCAGAATATATCTTACCTTCTCCTGGCTGCGTTTATGGGCGGTTCAGCAATGGCACAAGACACATACGATGCTGCTAATTTCGCAGGTAGCGACCTCAACGGAACAGCACGTTATGTAGGTATGGGTGGAGCACTCAGCGCCTTAGGTGGTGATCTCACGGTCATGGGAACAAACCCAGCCGGTATCGGTCTTTTCCGTCACAACGAAGCAAGTTTTGGCGCCAGTGCCATCTTTACCGATGAAAAAGGACAACTGGGACATGATGCCACTCGTGCCTCTATAGACCACGCAGGTGTTGTCTTCGCACTAGACCAGGATAATCGTGGCAATTCTGGCCTCCAATATGTGAATTTTGGTATTAACTACGTGAAAAAACGTAATCACCTAGGCAACGCTTTGGTAAATGTGCAGAACCTCGAAGGTGTGTTCTCACAAAGCTATCAGATCTCTGATATGGTCAGCCAAAACTACGATGCCTTTGGCACAAATTATGACAGTTGGGGAATGCTTGGCTATATGGGCGAACCGATTGTTACATTCCACGATGATGACGGAAACTTTCTGGAATATACAGGAACACCTGCTGCTTCAGCACTCTACAAGCGTGCCACTTATGGAAGCACCTCGCAGGCTGACTTCAACGTTTCCTTTAATGTAAGCGATAAGTTCTTCTATGGCATAACCCTTGGAGTTTATGACTTGAACTATCGCCGAGAGTCCTTCTATCAGGAAATTGGAATGGATGAAACCGGAACCCCTTACGATTTCAGCAACTGGTATGAGACTGATGGTGAAGGTTTCGACCTTAAGTTTGGTTTTATCTGCCGTCCCATCGATGACTCTCCCTTCCGTTTCGGTTTGGCTGTCCACACACCTACATGGTACAATCTGGAGGATGTCAACGGTTCCGTGGCTTACCTCGATGACGAACCAACAGCAGATCCGGAGAGAACTGATCCCTACGAGTATGCATACCGCACTCCTTGGAAGTTTGGTGTTAGTCTCGGACATACCATCGATCGCAACTTTGCCATTGGTGCTGAGTACGAATATACGGATTACAGTTTTGCCAAGTACGATTCACGCGACTGGGACAACGATCCCTACTTCTACAACATTAACGAGTATACAAAGGATGCGCTTCGCCCCGTTCACACATTCAAGATCGGTTGTGAGTACAAACCCATTGACAACTTCGCCATTCGTCTTGGCTACAACTACGTTAGTTCTCCCTATAAGAACGAAGCTTACCGCATAATAGCTTATGATAGTCCATTTACCGAGACAGACTATACCAACTGGAAGGGTATCAACCGCCTTACTGTAGGTTTGGGTTGGCGCTGGAATGGTGGTTACTTTGACCTCGCTTACCAGCTCCAAACACAGAAGGGAGATTTCTATGCTTTCGATGATATCGATTTGCGTCCTACCGTTATCCATAACGATCGCAGCCAAATTCTCGCTACTCTCGGCTTCAGCTTCTAAAAAATAAATTAACGTTACCAGCATATTTTACAACGGATTACGTGGATGTTATAAGTTCTTGAATGTAAGAAAGACTTAACACCATGTAATATGTAAGAAAGACTTAACACCATGTAATCCGTTGCTTTCAATTATATGACATAAAACACGTTAACCTAATTACTTCTTCTAAAACATTAAAACAATATGAAACGATACTTAACTATATTCGTCCTTTCTCTTATCAGCATCTACATTCACGCTCAAAAATCATACGTGAATGTAACAGCAATAGACTTATGGGCTAATTACGATGAAGGCCAGATTGTCATTCTCTCAGGTGATGTTCCATCAGACATGTACAAACTCTATGCAATGAGTGCTAGAGTAAAGATTGGTGATATCCTCAACCAACTGTCAGCACGAGGATACGAGGTGGAGTTCATGTGTAGTTTGAACAATGGTACAGAGAATGAACGAGGTGTGAATTATCTACTTTCCAAGAATACATCAGGATCGGCAGATTCGATTAAGAGGGTGAATGAAGACGGTGGAGAAGTAAGAGAAGTAGCACGATATAATCTGCAGGGCCTACCTGTGAGAGCTGCAGAAAAGGGTCTTCAAATCGTTGTGTATTCTAATTATACCACTAAGACCATCCTTGTTCAATAGTTAATGCTTGGTTTATTCGTGTTGAGGATACTGCATTGCTGAGCAATGAAGGGAGCCATGTTGATGTATTAACACAAGACAGTCGATGCCAACTATTTCATGATTAGGAAATGCTAGTTGAAGCTGACGAGCTGCCAAGGCATCAATGTCGGGCTGACGGTAAGTGGGGTAGAGCACCGCTCCATTTACAATAAGAAAATTGGCATATGTGGCTGGCAGTCGCATACCAACCTCATCAAAGATGGGATCTGGCATGGGAAGAGGAATGAGTCTATAGGGTTTGCCTTCACGCGTTCTGAAACTGGCGAGTTCTTTTTCCATCTGTGCCAAGTCCTCATAATGTTCATCATCCTTGTCCTTGCAACAGACATAGGCAATGGTGTCATCTGGACAAAAACGGGCTAAAGTGTCGATGTGTCCGTCTGTGTCGTCACCCATCAAATGTCCGTGGTGGAGCCACAGAACTTGTTCTACGCCCAATCGGCACTTTAGTTCATTTTCTATTTCAGCTTTTCCTAACGGCTCATTACGGTTGGGTGCTAACAGACAAGAAGTAGTGGTAAGAAGCGTTCCTTTACCGTCACTTTCTATGCTTCCTCCTTCGAGCACAAAGTCAAGGTGGTTTTCGTATCGATCCTCGCTGTTCAACAGTCCCCCTGCCTGTTGTTCCCACAAATAGCTATTGATTTGATTGTCGTGATGGGCAGCGAACTTCATTCCCCAACCGTTGAACTGAAAGTCGAGCAGACGAAGTTCATCTCCCTCTAACACAGAGATAAAGGCGTGGTCGCGTGCCCAGGTATCGTTGGTGGGACAATGAACGACAGAATAAGGATAGGGGAAGCTGCCTGGGGCGAAAGCCAAAGGGTCTTCGTCCTCTGCTGCGACGATGAGTAAGGGTTCGTGGCGGAGGATTTCGGCTGCCATCTGCTGGTAGCACGTGAGGACTTCGGGCAGCAGGTCTTTCCAGTCGGTCTGAGCGTGGGGCCAGGTGAGCTGTACGAACGCCTGTGGTTCCCATTCAGCGGGTAATCTTCTTCCTAACATGATGGTATTGGCTTGCCAAAGGAGAATTGAAAATGGTTGTAAATAAAAGAATTACCAGTTGGCGACGGTGGCGTTGAATATCTGGTCAACGATGTCGTCGATCATTTGCTGTACGAGTTCTTCCTGCACGGCGTTGAGTTGCTGCGAGGAGTCGTATTCTGCAGTTGCCGTGAAGGATTTCTCGAAATCTTCCTCATGCTTGGTGTTGTTGACGAAGCGTACGTTGACGGTCATCTTCAGCTGCGTCTGCGAGGCAAATCCGTCGCTGGCAATAGATTTGTTGAGCTGTGAGTATTCGGTAATTTCGCCTGAGAGCTGCAAATCGCCTCCACGCTTGAGCACCTGGAGCTTGGTTTTGTTGCTGTATTCGTCGCTCAGACTGTTGTAAAACATCGATTCCATCGGTGCCCAGACGTAGGCACAGCGGATGGGGAATTTATCTACGCTGATGGATTTTACCTTCGTGTAGTCGATGCTGGAGCCGTTGAGCGAGATGCTGACGGAACAGCCAGCAAGGACGATGGCGAGTGTCCATGCCGTAAGCCATTTCCAAGGCGTAAAGCGTCCTCGGAAGGTTCTTCTTTTATCTCGTTTTTCTGCTTTCATCTTAATGATTCTGGATTACGCGTCGAGTCCTAAATCGCGAATTTTGCGATAGATGGTGCGTTCGCTGATTCCTAATTCCTTTGCCGCTTTCTTGCGGTTGTAACGGTTGCGCTTGAGCGATTCGAGAATGATTTGTGCGTTCTGTTCCTTAATGGAACGGGGCAGGTCCTCGACGTAGGCTTCTGCGGTCTGAATATCCTCCTCTTCGGGTGCTGAAGGGATGTTGGCAGACTGTGCGTTCTTCTTGTCCTGCGGACGCTGGATGACGATGCCGCTGTCTGTGGCGACGGGGCTATAGCTCAGATATTCAGCTACATCGGCAGGTGTTGCCTTGGCGTTACGGTTGATGAGTTCCTTCAGTTCCTTGATTTCCTGGCTGAGCGTGAAGAGTTGTTGCCACAGCAGACCTCGTTCGGTCTCGTAGGTTTCTTCGCCTCGGCTCTTGCTTACGTCTCTTGCTAGCACCAGTCCGCCCTGAGCGGAACGGTCGTCGGTAATGCCTAATTCCTGCAGGCGTTCAGCTGTGATTTCTCGTTCTCTGGACACGATGCTGAGGTTTTCCACCACGTTCTTGAGCTGTCGGATGTTGCCTGGCCATTTGTAGGCGTTGAGCAGCTGGAGCGCTTCGGGCGTGAGGTAGATGGGGTCGAGACGGTATTTCTCAGCCACGTCGGCAGCAAACTTGCGGAAGAGCAGTTCGATGTCGCGACCACGTTCTCGAAGCGGCGGCATCGTGATAGGGATAGTAGCCAGACGGTAGTAGAGGTCTTCGCGGAAACGTCCTTCGCGAATGGCTTTCTTCATCTTGACGTTGGTGGCAGCGATGATGCGCACATCGGTCTTTCTTACTTCGTTGGAACCGACACGCAGGTATTCGCCTGTCTCCAGCACACGCAGCAGACGCACTTGTGTGGAGAGGGGTAATTCGCCCACTTCATCGAGAAAAAGCGTGCCTTTGTTGGCTGCTCCGAAGTAGCCTTCGTGTTCACCAACCGCACCCGTGAAAGCGCCTTTCTCATGTCCGAACAGCTCGGAGTCGATGGTGCCTTCGGGTATGGATCCGCAGTTGATGGCGAAGTATTTCTGATGCTTGCGGGTGGAGTTGTCGTGGATGATGCGTGGCAACGCTTCCTTTCCAACGCCGTTTTCACCCTCGATAAGTACGGACAGTTCGGTAGGCGCCACCTGAATGGCGATGTCGAGGGCACGGTTGAGTTCATCGCTGTTGCCGACGATGCCGTACCGCTGCTTCACGCTTTGCAATTCTCTGTTGATATTCATTGGCTATGATGGTTGACGGGTAAACGAGTTGAGGGCTGTTCTGAGGAATGCCTGGATGTTTACACGTAGGGATTGTACTTGATTTCGTAGTCGATGGTGGTTTCGCCGCCATGTCCCGCCAGCACTCTCGTCTGAGGAGGAAGGGTAAAGACTTTCTCCTGCAGGCTACGGATGAGGGTGGGGTAGCTGCCGCCTTCGAGGTCGGTTCGTCCGATGCTTCCCTGAAAGAGCGTGTCGCCGCTGAATAGGACGTTCTCCTGCTGGCAGTAGAAGCAGACGCCACCTTGCGAATGACCTGGTGTGCCGATGACCTCGAACTTATACTGACCGATGTTCAGTTCGTCGCCTTCTGCGATACTCTTGGGTGAAGTCATCAGTCGCAGACCTTCTACATGCTTGGCTGCAAAGCCGCCCATGAACATCACGACCTGTTCTTCCACCTTGAACCACAGGGGCACATCGCCCACAGGACATTTGGACTTCACGCCGTATTTGTGTTCGGCAAAGCCCATGCCCAGGATGTGGTCGAAGTGGGCGTGGGTACAGCACAGCTGCTTCAGCGTGAGACCGTTATTGTCGATGAAATGCTGGATTTTCAGCCATTCGTCTTCTCCGAAACAGCCGCAGTCGATCAGTCCGGCTTCCTTTGTCTCGGAATCCCACACCAGATAGGTATTCTCTTCTATTGGGTTCGATATGAACCGCTTGATTTCTAAGGCCATATTTTTTATTAAGTGAAGAGTATTAAGTGAAGAGTGAAGAATACATTCAACAATGCTTAATGGAGGTTAGCAGACGTGAACTACTTTTTTGGTTTCGAACCACTCTTCCTCGAACCAGTCGGAAATGTTCCAGACGGTGCAATGGTGTTTCATCGGAGCCATTTCCTGTTCCAACTCTCCACCTTTCAACGCGATAATTCCGTTGGGCAGGGCATTCTTCTGCTCGTTGCTGATATTCTTCTTCACACACTTCACCAAATCGGATAGCGGCATCACGGCACGAGTAACCACGAAATCGTAGTCCTTACCTTTTATATCTTCACCGCGCGCGTGTGAGAATTCCACATTCTTCAGACCTACTGCATTTGCCACCTCACTTGCTACACGGACTTTCTTGCCGATGCTGTCAACCAGATGGAATCGTACTTCTGAAAACAGAATGGCAAGGGGAATGCCTGGAAAACCACCGCCACAACCCAGATCCATCACACGACTGCCTGTCTTGAAGTTGATCAGTTTGGCGATTGCCAGACTGTGCAGCACGTGATGTTCGTAGAGATTGTCGATGTCCTTGCGGGAAATGACGTTGATCTTGCTGTTCCAGTCGGCATAAAGCGCAGCCAAAGCACCCATCTGTTGCTCCTGCAAAGGCGATAAATTGGGGAAATATTTTCTGATTATCTCCATATTTCTAAGAATTACGTTGCAAAATTACTAAAAAAAGCACGATTACACAAAATTTTAACTAAATTTGCAGCGAAAATCGACGAAGCAATGAGAAAAAACCTACGATACCTTGTCATTTCTGCTGTCATTTTGGCAGCATGTACCTCTAAGCTGGAGGGTGGGGAAGAACTATGGAACGATATTCTTCGCCTGAAACTGGAGGTGAAGACCGACTCACTCCTGAATGCTCTCAACCTCTACCAGATGAACTATCCCAAGGGTGCTCATCAATACACGGCTGAGAACCTGAAAAGCCGCGTCCTGTCGGAGCGAAACGACTGGATTACGCTCATGAAGAACTATCCCACCCGTATGGAGATTGTGCAGTTTCTCGACGAGCATCCTGAGGGTTTCTACCGTCAACCTGCCCTGGAGCAGATTGACCATATCGACTATGCCGAGGCTGTAAATACGAATACGGAAGCTTCCTACGAGGAATACCTCTGCAACTATCCCAATGGACTGCATCGGCACGATGCGCAGACACGATATAATAAGTTCAAGGGTGTGGTGATTAAACTAACGGACCTGGAGAAACGTGATGTCCGCGACCTGTTGATTCGCCATTTCATCGCGTTCCAGAGTGGTGATTCAGCTGTTGTGGAAACCCTTGCTCCTGAAGTGGATTACTGGAACCACCATCACTTCACACCCGAAGATGTATGCCACCTCATGGATTCTGTCCGTCGTCAGGATTATCGTCTGATTTACACGATGGATTCTGTACTTATCCACAAAATTCCACGTTATCGTCCGTTTGTATATTCTGCAAAATTCGGAATGACGGTTCACTACGTTCCGCGCGATCCGGATAAATCGGAACGGAGCATCCATTGGAATGTTTCTGCCGTCATTACGCCCGACCTCAAAATCCGCGAACTTTCACGTTGATGAACCAGGCCTGCCTACAGTTTTCGGGTGGCTTCGTCTATCAGTTGTATATTATTAGGTGTGGAAACTAAAAACCTCCTGTCCGGCACACGACCAGATAGGAGGTTGTTCTGTTAATGGATGATGATTAATAAGTGCGGTAGAGAATCCAAGCGTCAGGATATTTAGCGCGGAGGTCGTTGCGAGAACGAACGGCATCGGTCTTGTCGTCGAAAGAGGAAGCAATGACGCGAAGCATACCAGTCTCTGGATTCTTAGCCACCTGTGCGTTATAGCCTGCATTCACGAGGGTGTTGCGCAGATTGTTGGCGTTGTCAGCACTCTTGAAAGAACCGCAAACCACGTTGTAAGCCTTCAGGGAACCACCATTGAGAACATCGAGACGCTCAGTCTGAACCTTCACGTTCGTATCAACTGGGTCGTTCTGGGTGTTGGTCTGAACTGGAGTGACCTGTACGGGCTGCTGACGCTGAGGAGTCTGCTGCTGGGCCATCTCTTCTGCCTTAGCCTGCTCATAGGCTTTTTTGAATGAACTCTCTTTAGTTTTGCAACTAACTACGGAAAGGCCTACGAGAAGTGTGAGGCCGAGGAATAGATTTTTTTTCATAAATGGATATTTTGTTGATATGTTTGGTGACTTTTTTAGTTTCATTGTGCGAAATTACGGCTTTCTTTCATGTAAAACAAATGTTTTGCACTAAAAAATTGTTAAACATTGAATATTTGTTTGCATTTTGAAAAAAAAACCATAAATTTGGAGCCTAAAATACATCTTCGGACAAAAATTGTTGAAATCCGACTGAACTGTTTTGATGAAGCATCATGCAGATTTTATTCGATTTCATCGGTAAAAATTCGAAGAAGACTAACAATTATTACTAACAAAAAAAATTCTGTATTATGAAAAAAGGTATTGCAATTGCTGCTACATTCATTGGCGGCATCGCCGTAGGTGCTACTCTCGGTCTCCTTTTTGCTCCTGAAAAGGGTGTTGACCAGCGTCGTAAAATCAAGGAAGCTCTCCGCAAGCACGGCATCAAAATCGGTAAAAGCGATTTAGATGAACTGGTGGAGGACATCGACCAGGCAACAGAGGAAGCTTAAGGTGTGTTCTAAAGCATGAAAAGCAAAGTGAAAAGTCCTGTGCAGCAAACGATAGACGACGGTAAGCGATGGTGGCGACTGGTGCAGCGTTATGCGAAGCTGGAAGCTGCCGACAAACTGTCGTCCATCGTTGGTGCATTGGTGCTGGGTGCTATCCTGTTGGTATTCGTGCTGATAGCCATCGGATGTCTGAGCATCTTTGCAGCCCACCGACTTACAGTTCTGACAGGCGATCTCGCTTTGTCGTATGCTCTGGTAGGTGTGGGCTGGCTGTTGCTTTGTGTGCTGGTTTTGCTGGTTCGCAAGGCGTTGATCGTACGTCCGCTACAGAAGAAGTTCCAGCATTCGTTCTTTAAGGACGAACGCATGAAGCATGGTCTGGAAGTGGAGAAACTGAAGACTCAGTACCAACTTCAGCTGCTCCAGGAACGCATGAAGGACAAAGCACGGATGACGATGTCTGGATCTTCGGATGACGACAAAAACGGCTCAAAGATAGGTCGTTACGTCTCGTACGGTATCACAGCCTACAAAACCTATCGCACCCTCTCCAAGCTTCGCAAGATGCTGAAAAAGAAAAAGAACCGCTGAACTTCGTGTCCAGCGGTTTTTTATAAGAGTTCTGTCGCGCTTGCTTGCGAAATATGAGTTTCCATTTATAAGAGTTCCACGATTGTGATGCCTGCGCCTCCAAAGCGGATATCTTCATCGTGGAAGTCGGAGACGGCAGGTAAGGTGTTGAGGTATTGGCGAATCATGGTGCGGAGGATGCCGTTGCCCGTTCCGTGAAGAATCTTCAGACGACCTACGGAAGCAACCAACGCATCATCCACAAAGTAGGTGACAGCCTGAATGGCTTCGTCAGTCCGCATTCCCCGCACATCGAGTTCAGGCTTGAACTTTAGGGTGGTTTCACGAATGGAATCCTGTGTCTGGAGACTGACGAAGGTGCTGGCTCGCTTCACCGGTTTCGGAGCAGAAGCGGGTTCCAGACGATTGAGCTTCACGCTGGTCTGGATGGAGCCGAACACCACTTGTGCTTCGTTGCCGTTGATGCGTGAAATCTGACCTACCGTATTCTGTCCTTTCAGACGCACATAACTGCCTTCTTCCAACACGACGGGAGCCGGAGCCGCAGCTTGTGGAGTGGGGGAGTGCCCTTCCTGCGCGCGTTCCTTTTTCTTATCGGCACGACGTTGCTGGCGAGCTTTGATTTTTTCCATCTGGCGCGCTATCTTCTCCTCCATCAGTCCTGCATCCAGATTCTTCACTTCCTGCTTGAAATCAGCAAAGTCCTGACGTATCAGTTTAGTACGTTCTTTTTCTGCTTGTGCTTCTTTTATATCTTTGATAGTCTGTTCAATACGTGCATTTGATTCTTGTAACAGTCGAAGTGCTTCTTCTTTGGCTTCAGCCACGATTCTTCGCTTCTCTTCACGCAGTTTTTCTATGTCTGATTCGTAGCGTTCGATTGTTTCTTCCATCCGCTTTTCGTGCTGATGGATGGCTTGGCGTTTGTTCTCCCAATAACGCTTGTCGCGCACGATATCCTGAAGGTATTTGTCGGCATTGATATAGTCGGCTCCAACGATATCTGAAGCATCTTTGATAACATCTTCGGGAATGCCTATCTTACGGGCAATCTCTACAGCAAACGAAGAGCCAGGATTACCGATTCGCAGTTGGAAAAGCGGTTGCATCTGCTGGCGATCGTAGAGCATGGCTGCGTTCTGCACTCCGTTGGTTTCCTGAGCAAAGTGTTTAAGGTTCTGATAATGGGTAGTAATAACACCAAAGGCATGTTTGTTGTTGAAACGACGCAACATCGCTTCTGCAATAGCGCCTCCGATTTGTGGTTCCGTTCCACCTCCAAACTCATCAATCAGCAGCAACGAAGTGCTGTCAGCATGACGAAGCATCATCTTCATATTCAGCAGGTGGGAAGAATATGTAGAGAGGTCGTTTTCGATACTCTGTTCGTCGCCAATATCGATGAAAAGGTTCTTAAAGACACCACAGATGCTACTCTCAGCCATCGGTACAGGCATTCCGCATTGAAGCATATACTGCAGTAAGCCTACGGTCTTGAGACACACGGACTTACCACCAGCATTAGGGCCTGAAATGAGGAGGATTCGGGAGTGTGGAGCACGTAGTTCTATGTCGAGTGGAACGATGGTGCGTGGTTGATCCGGAGACGTGTCGGAACCGTTATTTTGATTCTGTGTCGGCAACTTTTTCTCAACATTCATCGGCAACTTTTTCTCGAAGGAAAGTTGGAGCAAAGGATGTCGAGCCATACTCCAATCCAACACCTGTTTATTCTGGATGGTGGGTTCTATGGCGTTGGTTCTCAAGGCAAACTTTGCCTTAGCACGAGTGAAATCCACATCCGCCAGAAACTCATAACTATCCAGCATTTCCTTGATTTCCGGACGAATGAGAGCCGATATTTCCTGCAGGATTCGTATGATTTCGCGTCGTTCCTCGTTCTCCAGTTCTCGGATACGGTTATTAGCTTCAACCACCTCCGTAGGCTCAATATAAACCGTTCGGCCTGTGTCTGATTCATCGTGAACAATACCGCTAATCTTGCGTTTCATAGCAGGAGCTACAGGAATCACCAAACGTCCGTCGCGTAGGGTAGGGGTTGCCTTCTTATCTACAACTCCCTCATCCTGAGCACTTTGTAGGATATTTGACAGCAAACGCGAGATTCGACCAGACATAGAGGCTTTCTCGCGTCGGATTCGAGCCAGTTCGGGTGAGGCAGAATCGCGAATATTGCCCAATTCATCGATAATCCTCTCAATCTGTTTTACCAAATGCGGATAGGTCGGCACATCGTTTGTCAACTGGGAAAGATAAGGGTATAACGGAGATTCTGCGTCAGCTTTCTCATGTGAATGTGACAATGCATCCGATTCTATGTTATGGGTACGACTTGAGGAGTCCGAATTTGTTCCATCTTTGGTACGTCTCAGGTAAGCTACGACCAAACAGATGCTTTGGAGCGAACGTTTCAGGTCGAACAGTTCGGGAACATCCATAAAAGTCTTATCAATACGGATGCGACGCAACACAGGACGCAGATCATAGAAATTCTGGTCGGGAAAATCGCCCAGTTGCAGAATTGCCTTCATTTCTGTCGTCTGACGAATTTGTCGAGAAATCCAGTCGTGCTTGTCGGAAAATTTCATCTCCTTCACACGCTGAACACCTAATTCGCACAGACAATGATGACTGAGAATGTCGCGAATGGACGTAAACTCCAGTTTATCTTCGTAATTTTCAGGATAAATCATTTGAAAATACAATTATTTCTAATCCGACTGCAAAGTTACGCATTTTCTTTCAATTATCAAGTATTTACACTCATGATTTTTTCTGAGCACCTTATTTTCGCAATCATGGTTATGTTTAATTGGAGATATAACAAATAGAATATAGGCACTACTCAATCATTAAAATAAAAGAAATTAGGAAGAAATCAATCAATTTGATATAACGAAAAAAAGGATGTACACTTACCAAATAAAATTAATATTCAAAAAAAGAAATAAATGGTGCTCAATCTAATTTCAATTAACATTCAAATAACAATACGAATGCAGGAATTATAAATTAAAAAGGTGAAATAAGAAGATTCTTATAATAAATAAGGTATAAGAATGAATAAAACTGGAGAATCTACCCTCCATTTTGCGATTTTTTTGTAACTTTGCAGAGTTTTTGCAAATAAAACAAGCAGAAAGACGTTTCTTTATAAGATTCTTGATAATAAATCAAACGAATTTTTCTTTTCAGATTATAATCAAAACAAAATAATTACTTTTCAGATGGAATTAGCATCTAAATACAATCCTTCGGAAGTTGAAGGAAAATGGTACAAGTATTGGGAAGAGAACAAACTCTTCAGTTCCAAACCCGATGGTCGTGAACCCTATACGGTTGTGATTCCGCCACCAAACGTGACGGGTGTGCTCCACATGGGTCACATGCTCAACGAAACAATTCAGGATATTCTGGTTCGTAAGGCACGAATGGATGGCAAGAACGCCTGCTGGGTGCCAGGAACAGACCACGCAAGTATTGCCACAGAGGCAAAGGTTGTGGGTCGTTTGGCAGAACAAGGAATCAAGAAGACGGATCTCAGCCGTGAGGAATTCCTGAAACACGCATGGGCTTGGACAGACGAACATGGAGGCATCATTCTCAAGCAGTTACGTCGTCTGGGAGCCAGCTGCGACTGGGATCGTACCGCCTTTACGATGGACGAAGAACGTAGCAAAAGTGTTATCAAAGTGTTCGTGGATTTGTATCGTAAGGGTTTGATTTACAGAGGCGTGCGAATGGTTAACTGGGACCCAAAAGCTCAGACGGCACTCTCCGACGAAGAAGTTATTTATAAGGAAGAACACTCGAAACTCTATTACCTAAAATATCGTCTGGCTCCAGGAGAGACTGTTTCTCCGACTGGTGCAGAAGGTGAGATCGTTCATCAGGATGCGGAAGGCTATTATGCCGTAGTGGCCACTACCCGACCCGAAACTATCATGGGCGATACGGCGATGTGTATCAATCCCAACGATCCGAAGAACCGTTGGCTCAGCGGCAAGAAAGTGATTGTTCCGCTCGTGAACCGTGTGATTCCTGTGATTGAAGACGACTATGTGGATGTGGAGTTTGGTACAGGATGTCTGAAAGTTACGCCAGCTCACGATGTGAACGACTACATGCTGGGCGACAAGCACGGACTGGAAAGCATCGACATTTTCAACGATGACGGCACACTTTCTGAAGCTGCAGGATTGTACGTTGGAATGGACCGTTTTGATGTGCGTAAACAGATCGAGAAAGACCTCGAAAGCGCAGGACTGCTGGAGAAAGTGGAAGATTACACGAACAAAGTGGGCTGCTCCGAACGTACAGGCGTAGCGATTGAGCCAAAACTTTCTATGCAATGGTTCCTTCGTATGCAGCACTTTGCCGATATCGCCCTGCCTCCAGTGATGAACGACGAGATTCGTTTCTATCCAACGAAATACAAGGTGACCTACAAAAACTGGCTCGAAAACATCAAGGACTGGTGTATCTCTCGCCAGCTCTGGTGGGGACATCGCATACCTGCCTACTACCTGCCCAAAGGTGGATTCGTGGTAGCAGAAACCGAGGAAGAGGCAGTTAAACTGGCACGTAAGGAAAGTGGTGATAATACACTTACCATTAAAGATTTACGACAGGACGAAGACGCACTCGATACTTGGTTCTCAAGTTGGTTGTGGCCTATCTCTTTGTTCAACGGAATCAGCAAGCCTGACAACGAAGAACTGCGCTACTACTACCCCACTTCCGTTCTTGTGACCGGTCCAGACATCATCTTCTTCTGGGTGGCCCGTATGATTATGGCAGGCTACGAATACAGAGGCGAAATGCCGTTCAAGAGCGTTTATTTCACAGGAATTGTACGCGACAAACTGGGTCGTAAGATGTCGAAGAGTCTTGGAAACTCACCCGATCCTCTGAAGCTGATGGACGACTACGGAGCCGACGGCGTGCGTATGGGAATGCTGCTCTCAGCTCCTGCCGGCAACGACATTCTCTTCGACGAAAAGCTTTGTCAGAACGGTATGGCTTTCTGCAACAAGATATGGAACGCCTTCCGTTTGGTGAAGGGTTGGAGTGTGGAAGATATCGCTCAGCCCGAAGGCAATAAACAGGCCATTCGTTGGATGGAAGCACAGTTGAAAGCTTCGTATGCCGAAGTGGAAGACCTCTACGGAAAATATCGTCTGAGCGAGGCGTTAATGGCTGTGTTCAAGCTCTTTACCGATGAATTCTCCAGTTGGTATCTTGAAATGATTAAGCCTGCCTACCAGCAGCCTATTGACAAGGAAACCTACGAGTCAACCCTTCGTTTCTTTGATATTCTGATGAAGCTGATCCATCCGTTCATGCCGTTCATCACGGAAGAAATCTACCAGCATATCTACGACCGAAAGGAAGGCGACAGCATCATGACTGAAAGCCTGCATCTCGACGCACCAAATGCTGAGGAAGCAGCTTTGCTGAAGGCTGTGAACACGATGAAGCAAGTAGTTGCAGGCGTTCGTGCCGTACGAAATGCCAAGAATATCGCTCCCAAGGAGCTTATGACACTTGAAGTGGTGGGCAAGAACCCCGTAGAGGAACTGTCTGAGCTGATTCTGAAGATGGCGAACCTCTCCCAGATTGATGTTGTAGCTGCTAAGGGCGACGGTTCTTCTGCCTTTATGGTAGGCACGACTGAGTTTGCCGTTCCGCTTGGCAACCTTATCGACACAGAAGCTGAGCGCCAGAAGCTGGAAGCAGAACTCAAGCATCTCGAAGGATTCCTCATCGGCGTGCAGAAGAAGCTGAGCAACGAACGTTTCGTAGCCAATGCACCTGCCCAGGTGGTAGAACTGGAACGCAAGAAGCAAAGCGACGCAGAAACCAAGATTGCTGCCATCAAGGAAAGCCTGAGTAAGCTGTAAAGGTTAGTTCTAATCAATAATAATCAATAAGGTTGGTTCTCATCCTTAGCATGAAAGAAGAACATGCCTAAAAAACTATATGCCTTATGACTATCATCGGTATTGGAGGCGGAACCGGTTCTGGTAAGACCACCGTAGTCCGCAAGATTATTGAGACGTTGCCCGACAATAGCGTGGCCGTCATTCCGCAGGATTCGTACTACAACGACCAGTCGAACCTGCCGCTCGAAGTGCGCAAACGTACCAACTTCGACCATCCGGATGCGTTCGATTGGGAACTCTTTGCCCACCAGATCGAGGAATTGCGTCAGGGACGTGCGATTGAGCAACCCACCTATTCCTACATCACCTGTACGCGTCTCGACGAAACTATCCACGTAGAGCCGAAAGAAGTGATTGTGGTAGAGGGAATTATGGCGCTCTACGACAAGACCCTTCGTGACCTCATGGACCTGAAAATCTTTGTGGATGCAGGAGCCGACGAACGCCTTCTTCGTGTCATCCAACGCGATATTGCTGAACGTGGACACCCGTTGGAAATGCTGATCGACAAGTATCGCAACGTGCTGAAGCCCATGCACGATGAGTTCATCGAACCCACCAAGCAGTTTGCCGATATCATCATTCCTAACGGCGGCAACAACGAAAAGGCAATTGCCATGATGCAGATGTATATCAAGGCTAACGTACACGGCATCTAAATAAAGCCTCCCCCTACCCCCTCCTCCGAAAGAGGGGGAACAGCCTTGCGGATGAAACTGTTCTGTCAATTTGAATGAAGAGATTCTGTTCCTTATTATTACCTACCCTCTTGATGCTGTTGCTGACAGCATCAGCGGCTTCTGCCCAGGACTCGCTCCGTGTTGGGCTGGAGGAGGCTGCGACCAAGCGTGTGGTCATTCGTGGTACCGTCATCGATGACGAGAAGAAGGAACTCCCCTTTGCCCAGATCCATATCGAAGGAACTGCCGTTGGAACCACAACCGACTTGAAAGGACGCTATAGCTTCTCCTGCCACACGTCAGACAGCCTCGTGGTTGTCTATCGGGCTATGGGCTATCAGACGCGCAAACGAGTGCTCTCCAATCCTTCCGACACCATCACGCTCAACGTCATGCTCGTGTCAAATGGCGTTGAATTGGGCGAAATTGAGGTAACGGACATCCGTCGTCAGACCACCACAATGACTGACGTCAGCATGAAGGACCTGCAGCACATGGGTAATGCCAGCGGAGGTGGCGTGGAGCAGATTATCGCCACGCAGGCTGGTGTGAGTACCCACAACGAACTCAGCTCGCAATACAACGTAAGAGGCGGTTCGTTCGATGAAAACAGTGTCTATCTCAACGGCGTGGAGGTCTATCGCCCTTTGCTCATTCGTAGCGGTCAGCAGGAAGGACTCAGCATCATCAATCCCGATATGGTGGAGCGTATCCAGTTCTCTGCAGGCGGATTCGAAGCCAAATACGGCGAGAAGATGTCCTCCGTGCTCGACATACAATATAAAAAGGTACGTAGGTTCGAAGGTTCTGCCTCTGCCAGCATGCTGGGTGCCAGCGGTTATGTGGGTGTGGGCAACGAACGTTTTTCGTGGACGAACGCCGTACGCTACAAGACCACCAGCTACCTGCTCGGAGCCCTCGATACAAAGGGCGAGTACGATCCTCGTGACTTCGACTACCAGACCTACTTCAGCTGGATGCCGTCGAAGCGTTGGAGCGTCGACATTCTCGGCAATATCTCACGAAACGACTACCGGTTCGTTCCCAGCGATCGCACCACCCGATTCGGTACGAGCGAGGATGTGAAGGAGTTCAAGGTCGATTTCGACGGACAGGAGAAGGATCAGTTCCACACCTACTTCGGCAGCATGGGCCTGACCCATCGTTTCAACGAACGCAACGAGTTGACGCTCAGTCTCTCAGCCTTCAAGACGCAGGAGCAGGAAACCTTCGACATCAGCGGCGAATACTGGCTTCAGCAGGACGGAGTGGACAACGCGCTCGGCATCGGCAAATACCTGGAACACGGACGCAACCGGCTCGAAGCAACCGTCTTCAACTACGGACTCGCAGGTCGCAGCCAGTTTGGCAATCACGACCTACGCTACGGTGTTCTCATGAAGAAAGAAAAGGTGACCGAGCGTATGCGCGAATGGGAAATGCGCGACTCTGTAGGCTACTCACTCCCCCACTCTGCCGACCGTCTCGACCTCATCTACAACCTCGTCTCACGTAACGAAATCAGCTCCTCACGTTTCGAAAGCTACATTCAGGACACTTGGCGCAAAACATTCCCCGAAGGCGAAATGGTGCTCAACTACGGTTTCCGTCTTGCCCATTGGTCGTGGAACAAGGAATGGCTCTTCTCCCCTCGTGCAACCGTTGCTTTCATCCCGTCTGCCAACGACAACATTACCCTTCGCTTCTCCACAGGCCTTTACTATCAGGCACCCTTCTACAAGGAAGTGAAAGATACCATCACGACAGCAGGCAATACCGTCGTACAGCTCAACCAGAACATCAAGTCGCAACGAAGCATCCACTTTGTCCTTGCTGCCGACTATAAGTTCCGGCTCAACCAACGGCCTTTCCGCCTGACCGCCGAAGCCTACTACAAGGCACTCTCCAACCTCATTCCCTACAACGTGGACAACGTCCGCGTCATCTACTACGGACAGAATATGGCGAAAGGCTATGCCGTCGGCATCGATGCCAAAATCTACGGTGAATTCGTGCCTGGAACAGACTCATGGGTGAGTTTCGGTCTGATGAGCACACGCGAGACCATCAACGGCAAGACCGTTCCCCGTCCTACCGACCAGCTGCTGAACGTAGGTATGTTGTTCAGCGATTATTTCCCAGGAACCGACCGATGGAAAGTGACGGTTCGTGGTCACTTTGCCGGCGGACTTCCCTTCGGTCCTCCCCACTCAGGTCGTGAGAAGCAAGTATTCCGCATGACTTCTTACCGTCGTGTTGACCTCGGTATGTCCTACCGTCTGCTCAACAACGAAGACCGCCACATCCGCACAGGAATTGGCTCAGCCTTCCGTAACGTCTGGATCGGTCTTGACGCCTTCAACATCCTCGACATCTCCAACGTCAACTCCTACTATTGGGTAACCGACATCACCAACAACCAGTTTGCCGTTCCCAACTACCTCACAGGCCGTCAGATCAACGTCCGCCTCTCCGTCGAATTCTAATCGTTTTATAAGCAAAATTCAAGCGTGCTCTGGCAAAATTTTGAGCACGTTCTGACGAAATTTTGAGCACGTTCTGACGAAATTTTGAGCGTGCTCTGAAGAAATTTTCAGCACGCTGTAATGGTTGTAGGAGCGTTCTCTAATTGTGAAGAGAGCGTGCTTGAAATAATATGAGAGCACGATGTATTGTTTTCCGTAGTACGATGAAATGAATTGAATACACGTTTTTTGTGTCATCAAAGCTCATTTTTAGGCTTTGTAGAGTGAGTTTTGAAGAAAAAAACCGTTCAAATGGAGGTTAGATGCGATTTTTTTGAAACGCCTAATTTGCAAAAAAGTGAGGAAAAAGCATCAAAAATGGCAGTTTTTTCACGTTTTTAGAGGCTTTTTAGAGGGAAAAAGGGGTGTAATTGTAATTAATTTGTGGAAAAATAAGTCTGTGCACCATGATAGTAGAATTGTAACTTGTTGAATATCTGCTTTTTAGAGGAAATTGATATGAGTTTCCATTACAATTACAGTTATTACAGTTTCTTTTTTGTCATATTCACATTCCCTTAATTCTATATATAACTATCTATATATTAATTAGTTATATAGTATTTATAGAGAAAATGTGTATGCCATTTTTAATTGAAATAACTGTAATAACTGTAATTGTCATGAAAACTCATAGTAATTCTATTATAAGTAGGTGATTCTTTTGTTTGGTTTGCAAATGTAAAGGTTTTCTTCGTAATATGCAAGCATACAGATAAAAAATGTCATAATTATTTTGATATTCTGTTGATTTGCACTATCTTTGCATCCAAAGTCAAATATCATCACACAGAACCATACACACAAGCAATTTACTTTCAATCATACACGCAAGCATTTTACTTTATAAAACATGAAAAGAAACGTATTTTTTGTGGCTGTGGCTGCCCTTTCCTTCTTGCTGACAGCATGTGGGGAGAAAAAAGCCGACAAGGCGCAAGCCGATGAGAATCAGACTGAAACTGCTGTTGAAGAACAGACGGAGGCCGAGGGTGAGGAAATCCTTGCCGACGGCGAGATTGAAGACGATGGCGTGGCTCCTGGCGACTGCGAAATCCCTGGCATCCGTAAGGCTTGGGCAAAGAATCCTATCTCGCCTGTAGCTGCCGACAAGGGAGCTGATATCGGCAATTTTGCCTACGCTTTCTGTACGGAATACGCTAAGTACCTTCCCAACAAATCGCTGGCTGAGTACCTCGAATTTCCTGACCGATATGAAGAGGAAGTGGCAGACTATCGTGTGGAAGATCAGAAGAAGAAAGGTTATCTGTCTTGCTACATGAATCGCGATCTGGACTGGTGTACAGACTGCTGCTATTGGAACCGCTCGAACGGTCATCAACTCGTAGCATTCTGGCTGAGAGAAGACCATGTTTCGTGGGACAAGTATGAGCAGCTGCTCGTTTTCTACGACTAT
>CAJOHO010000003.1:0-60028 GCA_905234555.1 uncultured Bacteroidaceae bacterium | reverse complement strand
GCCTGAGCCAGCTCTGTCCGAGAAGATGGATAAGGAAATGAGCGAATACGACTCCTATTCCTACAGTCTGCCTGCCGACGGAAAGGACATTGCCGTGCTTTGCCACAATACGGAGGTGAACCACGACTATGCTTCGGAAGTTCATTACCTGTACCGTTGGAATGGTAACGACTTCAAGCTGGAGAAGGTGAAGGAAACGCGAATCGGTCAGTAATTCCACTCGTTTTTTATTAAAAACGAACGAAAGTTTGGAAGAATCAGGAAAAAACGTTAACTTTGCAGAAAATTAACCCGCAGATTACATTTTTATTCATTCTATAATTTGTAACAAATGGAGATTAAGAACTACAATTTTGCCGGTAAGAAGGCAATCGTGCGCGTTGACTTCAACGTGCCTCTCAATGAGAATGGTCAGATCACAGACGACACTCGTATCCGTGGTGCGCTTCCCACGCTGAAGCTGATTCTGGAGCAAGGTGGTGCCCTCATCATCATGAGCCACATGGGTAAGCCAAAGGGTAAGGTAAATCCTAAGCTTTCGCTTGCTCAGATCAAGGATGCTGTGGCTGCTGCCCTCGGCACTCCTGTGAAGTTTGCTCCCGACTGCGCTAAGGCTCAAGCTGAAGCTGCTGCCCTGAAGGCTGGCGAAGTGCTGCTGCTCGAAAACCTGCGCTTCTATCCTGAAGAGGAAGGCAAGCCCGTAGGTGTGGAGAAAGGTACTCCTGAGTACGACGAGGCTAAGAAGGCTATGAAGGAAAGCCAGAAGGAGTTTGCCAAGACTTTGGCAAGCTATGCTGACTGCTACGTAATGGATGCTTTCGGTACAGCTCACCGTCGTCACGCTTCTACAGCTGTGATTGCTGACTATTTCGATGCAGACAACAAGATGCTCGGTCTGCTGATGGAGAAGGAAGTGAAGGCTGTTGACAATGTGCTCAGCAACATCCAGCGTCCATTCGTTGCCATCATGGGTGGTTCCAAGGTTTCTACGAAGATCGGTATCATCGAGAACCTGCTGGGCAAGGTGGACCGTCTCATCCTCTGTGGCGGTATGACTTACACGTTCATGAAGGCTCACGGTGGCGAAATCGGTAACTCTATCGTCGAACTCGACAAGCTCGATGTAGCCCTTGGCGTTGAAGAAATGGCTAAGAAGAACGGCGTAGAACTCGTTCTGGCTGAGGACAGCGTTTGCTGCACAGGTTACGACTTCGGCACATTCAGCGTGAAGCCAGGTGCTGAGGTGAAGATTTTCCCATCCAACGCCATCGAAGATGGTTGGGACGGTCTCGACGTTGGTCCTAAGAGCCAGGCTAAGTTCGCCAAGGCCATCGAAGGTGCCAAGACCATCCTCTGGAACGGTCCTGCAGGCTGCTTCGAGTGTGACGACTTCTGCGCAGGTAGCCGTGCTGTAGGCGACGCCGTAGCAAAGGCAACTGCCGAAGGTGCATTCTCACTCATCGGTGGTGGCGACTCTGTAGCTTGCGTTCACAAGTTCGGTCTTGAGGACAAGGTCAGCTACATCTCTACTGGTGGTGGTGCCCTCCTCGAAGCTATCGAAGGCAAGGTGCTCCCAGGCGTAGCTGCCATCAAGGGCTAATTGTTAATACATTAAACATTCCTGTGTCAAGGATTTTAAGGATTGGAACGGAGTTTTCGGCTAAGAAATATTCTTATCATCCTTAGAATCCTTGACTTGTTTTTATTCTGAATGAAGAAAAGTACAAGGTACATCGTGCAAAGTACAACCTACAAGGTTTTCCTCGTGTCTCTGTTCCTGATGTTGCTGATGACGAGTTGTGGCAACAAACAGGAAGTGGAGGTGGAAACTGTCGATTCCACAGCACTTAGTGTGGCAGTCCTGCCCACGATGGAATGTCTGCCGTTCTATGTGGCGGACGAATGTGGACTGTTCGATTCGTTGGGTGTGAACGTACGTCTCCTTACGTTCGACGCCTCTATGGATGCCGACACAGCTTTCTGTCGAGGTGCCGTCGATGTGGCTGTTACCGACCTTTTCAAAGCCTGCCTTTGGGGAAGTCAGGGCGACAGCATCGGTATCGTGCTGGGCAACGACCTCCATCTTTTCCTCGTTACCGCTCAGTCCGCTCGCATCAAGCAGACGAAAAGCATCAAGGAGAAAATCATCGGCATCACACGCCATTCTGTGGTTGACTACACAGCTGACCAAATGCTGGCGTCCGTTAAACTGGGCAACGACGAACTCAACCGTCCGCAGATCAACGACATCAGCCTGCGTGCCTCGATGGTTGACCAGCAGCAATACGACGGAGCCTTATTGCCCGAACCCTACGCCACACTTAGTGTCAGTCGAGGCGGCACTCGTGTGACGGGTACAGACAGCCTGGGCATAGGTCAGGGACTGATGGTGGCTGTTGCAAACGACAGCGTGCTGCACATTCGCAAGCACGACCTCCAACTTTTGGTCAAAGCCTACGATATGGCTGTTGACCTCATCAACCAGAAAGCTCAGAAGGAAGCGCCACGCCTCCTTTCCTACATACCGATGGAACAGCAGCTGCCCGACTCGTTGGCTGCTATTCCTACGTTCCATCACTCTACTCCACCCACCGATTCCCTGATTACCCAAGCCAGCGACTGGCTTCGTTCACGCAATCTCTATGGAAAAAGTTTTTCGTTCATCCAGCCTGACTGACATGCTCGACTCTCTCCAGTCGCTTGTCAACGATGTTCAGAACTACGAATTCGACAACGAACTGAGTCGCATGCGTTCCACCTATGCCACCATGCTTCGCTACATGATGGAAGGTGTGGAAGACCCCAATTCCCGCCACCTGCACGACCAGCTCGTTCAGCAGGCATACGTGCTGTCTGACAGAGTCATGCGTCTGCGTCGGCTTCGTGAGAAGAGCAACGAAAAATATGCCATTACCTATAAATATATGCGCAAGGACCTGACGCTCGACGCCATCTTCCTTTCGCTCGAAACCCATTGTGGGGTACTTAGACGGCTGCGTGCCGAACCCAACGAACGCGAGAGCATTCAGCAGCACGAATGGGAACAGCATGAAGACGAACACGAGAAGATGCTCTGCACCATGTTCGAATACCTGTGGGTGAGCGACGTGTGGCATCGGAGCGACTACGAACGGGCGACGGAAATCCTCAACTCCGACGTCATCTTCAACGACGATAAGAGCCTCTTCGTCAGCGCCGTCACGCTCTCGCTCATGGAGTGTTTCGACCAGCGCAAACTCATGCTTCTCTTCGATGCCTATCTCTACCCATCGCTCGAAGTGAGCCAACGCTCCATCGTCGGACTCCTCATCCTCCTCCAACAATACGAGAAGCGAATCGCCAAGTTCCCCGAAGTGAACGCCCGTCTCTCTCTCCTGCTCGAAGACCCTCAGTTCGTTCGCGACATCTACCGCGTCATGATGCAGATACAATTCAGCCGCCTTACCGATACCATCAGCAGCAAGATGCGCCACGACATCATCCCCACCATCCTCAAAAGTGCCAAGTTCAAACGTACGCAGTTCGGCATAGAGGAAATCGACGACTACCTCACCAAAAATGGCGAAAATCCCGAATGGCACCACAACGTATCGGACGAGAAAGCGCAGAAAAAAATCGATGAAATGACTGAATTGCAGATGGAGGGAGCCGACGTCTATATGAGCACGTTCTCCTATATGAAAGGCTATCCTTTCTTCCAGACGATGTCACATTGGTTCACACCTTTCTCGAAAGAACATCCTTCAGTCCGCTCCTTTTTCAAGGACAAGGGGAGCATCGTCCACCTGCTCACGTTTGCTCCTTTCTGCAATAGCGACAAGTTCTCCATCTGCCTGATGACAGACTCTTTAGGTGCCACCGCACGTGAAACCCTGACCAGAAGCATGGAGTCGCAGATGTCTTCCGACGAGCTGACCGAACAGATTGAAGCCATGAAGAAGGATCGGTCTAAACCCAAGGCAAAGGACATCAGTCGGGCCTATATCTTCGACCTCTACCGATTCTTTAGTCTTTATCCGTATCATCCTCAGTTTCAGAATCCTTTTGCAAAAGAATTACCTGTCTATTCGCCCACCAATTATAAGCTTTTCACTCCCCTGCTCCAGCATTCCGAAGAAGTGCTGCCGCTTGCCGAATTCTTTATGCGACGAGGGTTCTACAAGGAAGCCATAGACCTCTTCCTCACGCTCCATCCACAACCCAAGGAAGACGATGCCGACATCTGGCAGAAAATCGGATTCTGTCATCAGAAGAACGGAGACCTGGAGTCAGCCTTCAAATACTATTCCACAGCCTTCGAACTCAAATCTACCTCAGGCTGGACACTCAAGCATCTGGCACAAGTGGCGTTCCAGCTGAAGCGCTATACAGAGGCAGAAGCTTATTACGACCTCCTGCTCGACAGCGAACCGGAGAACCAGCGCTATCTCAACCGCAAGATTGATTGTTTCATCCAAACCGACAATTACGAAGCTGCTATTCCTCTTCTCTATAAAGCCACCTATCTCGATGACGAAAATGTAGAGCTGAAAGACAAACTGGCTTGGTGTCAACTGCTCACAGGCAACACAGATAAAGCAGTTTCGCTCTATAACAGTTTGACAGATCAGTTTGACGCAACTACCAGTCATCCAGATGTGATGATGCATGCAGCAGCAGCCATGTTGGTTGCCGGCGAACTCAAGTCAGCCTACAGCTATTTCCTCAACGCCTATCACCAGTATAAGCATCAGGAACATGCCGAAAGCCTGTTCAAGCACCAGTTCGTGGCGTTAGCCAAAACCCTCAAGGAACTCGGCATCGACGTCAGCCGTACCGAAATGCTCTACGATGCCGTCCGTATCGGTCTGAATTAAAATACCATCATAATGAAAAAAACCATCCTTTTTCTATTATTGCTGCTTTTCCCCTTGCTCATGCAAGCGCAATACAATGTGATGTCTCCCGACAGCAGAATCCGCGTGAGTCTGCAGTCTGTCTGGGTACGTAAGTACAACTCGAAGATGATGCGTAAGGAACGAATGTACATGGATGTTTCCGTCGAAGGCAGACGAGTGGTGCGTCGCAAGGAAATCAGCATGACGGTCAAGTCGCACGGTCACAGACATTCCTTTGGTAAAGCCGACGTTACCGCCTACGATGCCGCACCCAGAACCCTCGCCACCTTCGACGCGACGGACAGCTGTCTGACTTCCATCGGCAACCGCTACAATCGTGCCGTACTCCATACCTCCGCAGGTATTCTGTTGGAAATCAGAGTTTTCAACGAAGGAGTGGCTTACCGTTTCTCCGTCGAGGGTTATCCTGACGAATATAAAGTGCTCGACATTAGTGCCGTCTTCCCCGACGAAAAAGCCAATGCTATCGTAGGTACCTTCAGCGGCGACATCGTGTTTCCGTGGCGGACGATGAAATTGGATGAAGGCCGAATCGAGAAGAAGGAAGGTCCCGACGAATGGGATCTCACCTATCCGTCCAACAAGATTGTCACGAAGAGAGATGCCCTTTCGTCCGTTTCCATCGGAAGTGGCTTCAGCTGGATTCAAGGTTCGCAATGGCACGACGTGAACGAATCTAACAGCGTTTATGCCGATTTCATCTATAAAAATCTCTACACAGGATTGAGCTTCTCACCCTGTCAACAGTCCATGTATATCTTTTACGACCGCGATTTCCCGCCGTTCGACAAAGTCATTGGTCGTATCTATATGCGAGATGTGTCGGCACGTGTCGGCTACAATCTGCCGGTTCAGAACGGCTCCGACGTATGGCATTTCTCGCCCTACGCCACAGCCACCTACATGAATCTGCATCAACATGGAAAGACACGCATCGGATTCAAGGATGTGCAGAACCACGACCATTTTCTCGTTGGATTGGGCATGAAAGTGCAATTCATGATGCGCGAACGAGCCTCTCTGGAAGTAGGCTACGAATACCAATGGTTCTTAGGCAGCCAGAGACCCACAGGCCGTCACACCCTCCTCTTCTCCATTGGCTATTGCCTCTGATGATTTGAGCCTTGCGATTTTCCGCAAGGATAAAACATGGAATCCTCCACCCTAACCATCCAGCGTCTGAAAACCCTCCTTCAGCTCGAATATGAGTCTGAACGAGAGGAATATCGTCTGCAAAGTGAGCAGATGAGCATCAGCCGTAAGGTGAAGCGAGGCATCTGCTGGTATCCTGTCGCAGCTGGACGCAGCTATTACAACTCCCTCAACCAACTGGTCGTAGAGATAGAACAGACGGAACCCGACGACATCGACCATAACTTCGAATACGGACGACCTGTCGTGTTCTTCACACCCGAAAGAATCCTGCCCTTCGTCTGCACCATCTCCTATGTGGAAGACAGCCGCATGGTGGTCGTACTTCCGTCTTCACAGGCGCTCATCGACCTGCAGAACACGGAGAACTTGGGTGTTCAGCTCTATTTCGACGAAACCAGTTATCGCACGATGTTTCATGCGCTCGACGACGTCATCAACGCCAAGAAAAACCGTCTCGAAGAACTCCGCGACCTCTTTGCCGGTCAGCTCAAACCACAGAAATTCACCTTTCAGGCTCAGACCTTTCCCTGGCTCAACGCCACCCAGCAGCAGGCCGTCAACGAAGTGTTGTGGGCAAAGGATTTGGCAGTCGTTCATGGACCTCCAGGAACGGGTAAGACCACCACGCTCGTCGAAGCCATCTACGAAACCCTCCGTCGCGAAACCCAGGTGCTGGTCTGTGCCCAGAGCAATATGGCGGTAGATTGGATTTGCGAACAGCTCATGGATCACGGTATTCCAGTTCTCCGTATCGGCAATCCCACCCGTGTGAACGATAAAATGCTCTCGTTTACCTACGAACGACGTTTCGAGAACCATCCTGACTATCCCGAACTCTGGAGCCTCCGCAAAGCTATTCGCGACATACGTGAACAACGGAAGAAAGGTGAAAGCACACACCAGAAGATTGCCCGACTGCGCGAACGTGCGACAGAAATCGAGATGCGCATCAACGCTTCCCTCTTCGACGAGGCACGAGTTGTAAGCTGCACGTTGGTGGGAAGCGCCAACAAACTCCTCGTAGGTCATAAATTCTCCACCCTCTTCATCGACGAAGCAGCACAGGCTCTCGAACCAGCCTGTTGGATTGCCATCCGTCGAGCCTCACGCGTCATCTTCGCAGGCGACCATCAGCAACTGCCGCCCACCATCAAGTGCTACGAAGCCCAGAAACAAGGACTGGGACGCACACTCATGGAGCGAATTGTGGACAACCAACCCACTTGCGTCACGTTGCTGAAAGTGCAATACCGCATGCACGAGCAAATCATGCGCTTCTCCTCCGACGAGTTCTATCACGGACAGATGGAAGCCGCTCCCACTGTCCGCCATCGCTCCATCCTCGACTACGATATACCAATATTGTGGATAGAGAGTCCTTCACCCGAAGCTTTTGTCGGATCGAACCACGGACGAATTAACAAGGAAGAAGCAATACTCACCCTTCAGACCCTCGAAGCCTACGTAGAGAAGATAGGTCGTGCACGCTATATGGACGAACGCCTCGATGTCGGCATCATCACCCCCTATCGACTTCAGGCTCAGTATCTTCGTTCCCTGTTGAAGAAGAGCGAAACCCTCCGTTCCATCCGCTCCACCATCAGCGTCAATACCGTCGATGGTTTTCAGGGACAGGAACGCGACATCATCCTTATTTCCCTCGTTCGCAGCAACGAACACGGACAAATCGGTTTTCTCAACGACCTGCGTCGCATGAACGTAGCCATGACCCGTGCCCGCATGAAACTCATCATCATCGGCGACTCCACCACCCTCTCCCACCATCCCTTCTACCGTCGCCTCAAATCCTACATCGACCACCTCTGATACAAAACTCCTAAAAGGAGTTAATTAAAAATCGCCAAATAAAAAACGAAACGACTTCCCCAATGTGTGCAAAAGGTGGGGAAATGGGTGATGAAATGAAGAGATTTGGGCGTTTTAAGGGATTTTAAGAGGGAAGTCTTTGTGGAATGGGGAAAAAGGCGTAACTTTGCAGATTGAATGAGAAGTAGATGGATGATATTCGTACTGCTGGCTGTGGCAATACTGGCTACAGCACAGGGAAGCAAAGGCTTGGTGTCCCCAAAGGCGCCAAGGCTTATTTCATTCACCGCGGACTCCGACAAAGAATCCTCATTCATCGCAGCCTCAGACAACTCTTTCTTTGCCAACTCAGATAAAGAATCCCTTCATCTTTTTGATACCATCGAACCAACGGAGATTTTTGGTGGACCACGTTCTGCCATCAGGGATTCCATTACGGAGAAAGTTCAGCTGATCAAAGAGCCGTTGGTAACTGACTCTCTTGCAAAGACTTCCCTCACTAAAGATTCTCTCCCCAAAGATACACTTTCAAAGGATTCTCTCTCAAAGGATTCTCTTCTTGTGAAGCCTACGGAGCCTCAGGGTCGAGGTATCCAGTGGAACGACTCGATTGCAGCAGCTGAGGACAGCATCCGCAAGAACCAACCGAAGAGTGTGCTGGAGGATCCTGTGGCATACGAAGCAAAGGACTCCATTATCTTCATGATGGGTACGAAGCACGCTCTGCTTTATGGCGATGCGAAGGTGGATTACCAGAATATCAAGCTGGCTGCCGACCAAATCACTATCAGTATGGATAGTTCGGTGGTGCATGCCGTCGGTACGAAGGACAGTCTGGACCACTGGGTGGGTCAGCCTGTGTTTCAGCAAGGAAAGGAGAGTTATGAGTCGGAGGCGATGGACTACAACTTCAAGTCAAAGAAAGGTTTTATCACCAACGTCAAGACGGAACAGCAGGAAGGATTCCTCACCAGTCAGGAAGCCAAGAAAGGCGAAGGCGACGAGTTTTTCATGCGTCACGGCACCTACACCACCTGCGACGAGGAACATCCCCACTTCTACATCGCCCTCAGTCGTGCGAAAGTCCATACAGGAAAGAGCGTATTCTCAGGTCCAGCGTGGTTAGTCGTCGAGGACGTTCCCCTACCCCTTGCCATTCCTTTCGCTTACTTCCCCTTCACCAGCACTTATTCTTCGGGTCTCATCATGCCCAGCTACGGCGACGAGAACACTCGTGGTTTCTATCTTCGCGACGGAGGTTATTACTTTGCCGTCAGCGACAACTGGGACTTACGTCTGACGGGTGAAATCTTTACGAAGGGATCGTGGGGTGTGTCTGCCCAGACCACCTACAAGAAACGCTATAAGTACAGCGGTAACGAAGACGGGCGAGAAGAACCTGCCTGACTATCAGGAAACCAAGAACTTCAAGCTGCAATGGAGTCATCGCCAGGATCCCAAGTCGAGTCCTAACAGCTCGTTCTCGGCGAGTGTCAACTTCGCCACACAGAGCTACGAGAAGAACAACCTCTCCAGCCTCTACAACCCAACGTCGTACGCTCAGAGCACACGTACTTCTTCGGTCAGCTATTCCCGTTCTTTCCCCAAAATCGGTCTGAGCCTTTCGTCCAGCTTCAACATCTCGCAGAACATGCGCGACTCCACCCTTGCCCTGACGATGCCGAACCTCAGCATCAGCTTGCAGAAGCTCTACCCTTTCAAGCGCAAGAAGATGAAGGGCAAGGAACGTTGGTACGAAAAGATTTCGATGAGTTATAGCGGAACGCTCTCCAACAGCATTTCCACCAAAGAAGACCAACTGCTCAAGAGCAATCTCATTAAGGACTGGAAGAACGGTATGCGCCACCAGATTCCTATCCAGGCTTCGTTCCAGGTGCTCAAGTACATCAATCTCGTTCCTTCATTCAACTACACAGAACGCTGGTACACCAACCATATTGAACAAAGCTGGGACGCACAGCGCAAGACTGTGGTTCGCGACACCATCTACGGTTTCAACCGCGTCTATAACTACAACCTCAGCCTGAACGCGAACACCAAACTGTACGTGTTCTACAAGCCGAACCCGAAGGTGTGGGGCAAGAAGATGGAGATGGTGCGTCATGTGCTCACTCCTTCTGTGTCATTCAGTTACGCTCCTGATTTCAGCGCCAGCCGTTATGGTTATTACAAAACCTACGCCAAGACTGATGCCGACGGCAACGTCTCGCTGGTGGAGTATTCGCCCTATACCGGTTCGCTCTACGGAGTGCCGGGCAAGGGAAAGACGGGAAGCGTGAGTTTCGACCTCTCCAACAACATAGAGATGAAGGTGAAGACCGACAACGACTCCACGAAGAAAGTCAGCATCATCGACGAACTGGGTGCCAGCCTGTCGTATAACATGTCTGCCAAGCAACAGCCTTGGAGCAACCTCTCTACCCGTATCCGTCTGAAATGGGGCAAATTCTCCCTCAACCTCAACACCACCTGGATGACCTACGCCTACGAGTTCGACGAGAACGGAAACGTGATTGTAGGAAACCGCACAGAGTGGTCGTACGGACGTTGGGGACGTTTCCAGGGAATGTCGAAGAATTTCAGCTACACGTTCAACAACCAGTCATGGCGAACCATCAGCAAGAAACTGCGTAAGCTGTTCCATCCTGGAGAGGAAGACGAGGAAGAAGAAGAAGAGAAGAAAGACAAGGAGGACGGCGATGAGACGGAAGACGAACCATTGGATGATGCAACAGCCGAGAAGAAGAAGGAGCGTACGGACGGACTGGACGAAGACGGTTACATGAAATTCACGATGCCTTGGTCGTTCTCGGTGTCGTATGGTATCACGATGTCGGAAGACCGAAGCCGCAAGATTAACGTGAAGAACATGCGCTATCCGTTCAAATTTGTGCACAGCCTGAACTTCTCAGGCAATCTCAAACTGTCGTCCGACTGGAACATCAACTTCTCTTCGGGCTACGACTTCACGAACAAAGACCTGACGATGACCACGGTGAACATCTCTCGCGATATGCATTGCTTCAACATCTCCGGCGGTTTGGTGTTCGGTCCCTTCACCAGTTATCACATCACCTTGCGAGCCAACGCCTCCACCCTTACCGATGCTCTGAAGTACGACAAGCGCAGCTCTTATTCCAGCAACATCAATTGGTATTAAGAAGCCCCCTCCAACTCCCCCAAAGGGGAGAGAAAAGGCCTCACACCCATTATTATAACTCAGCGATGATTGACTATACTATAATAGGTGTTTCGCAGTTGAGCGAAATGCAGCAGGCTGCCTACGAGGCTTGGCAGAGAAGCAACAGCGACTTGGTGCTTCTCTCTCCCACAGGTAGTGGAAAGACGTTGGCGTACCTCCTGCCGTTATTAGAGTCGTTGGACTGCACATCCGACAAGGTGCAGGCGGTGGTGATTGTGCCTTCACGAGAACTTGCAGCCCAGACCGTAGAAGTCGTCAAATCGCTGAAAACGAAGGTGAGAAGTCTTGCCTGTTATGGCGGACGCCCAACGATGCAGGAACATCGTCAGATGGAGAGCGTACATCCCCATCTCGTTATCTCCACGCCTGGACGACTGGTCGATCACTTAGAGAAGCAGAACTTTGAAGTAGGCGATGTCAGAACCTTAGTCATCGACGAATTTGACAAATGCTTGGAGCTGGGTTTCCACGATGAGATGAAGCAGGCTTTGTTCTGTCTGCCACAGGTTCAACGTCGTATTCTGCTCAGCGCCACAGAAACCGACCAGATTCCTCGCTTCGTCAATTTGAGTCAGGCCGTTCGTTTGGACTATCAGCAGAGCGTTCCGCAAAACGAATCGAAACAGGAACGAGTCAGTCTGAAAGTAGTCAATTCGCCCATCAAGGACAAACTCGACACCCTACTCGACTTGCTTCGCAGCTTAGGCGAAGTGCAATCCATCGTTTTTCTGAATTATCGCGAAGCGGTGGAGCGTGTTTACCAGTTCCTCCACAAGAACGGAGTGGCTTGTGAGCAATTTCACGGTGGAATGGAGCAGGATCGTCGCGAACGGGCTTTGTTCAAGTTCAGCAACGGTAGCAGCAATGTGCTTGTCAGCACCGATCTGGGTTCTCGCGGACTCGATATGCCAGATACCGACGTCATCATTCATTATCACCTGCCGCTCAACGAACAGGCGTTCATCCATCGCAACGGACGAACAGCCCGTTGGCTGGCAACAGGTCGTGCCTTCATGATTCTCAATGAGGAAGAACGTCTTCCCGACTATGTGGGCGAAGCGCCGACATTCTATCTTCCCAAGCAGTTACCTCCCGTCTCGCAGCCCAAGATGGCTACTATATATATAGGTAAAGGGAAGAAGGACAAACTGAGCAAGATGGACATCATGGGATTCCTCTGCAAGATTGGCGGATTGGAACGCTCACAGGTAGGTCGCATCGATGTGCAGGACCATTGTTCCTACGCAGCCGTCAGCCTCCCAGAAATAAAGTCAGTCCTCCGTCGTGTAGAAGGACAGAAAATCAAAGGAATCAAAACCATCTTCCGCGAAGCAAAGTAAACTCAACTCTTGCTTCTCTTTAGGTATATACTCCCCTCCCTTCACAGGAGGGGTTTCTGTCCCCCGATAACGGGGGAACCGAAGGGGGTGTAAAGACCATTGAAGGGGGTGGGTCCTAATCCTTATAAAAGTCAATATTCTCCTTCGTCAAAAGTTCGATGGACATATAGTGTTCCACTTTTTGTTTCATGCGGAGCACACAGGCATTCACCATCGAACGCAGGCAGTTAAGTCCCTGTTTCTGAGGATGCTGGGCGATAAGGAAATCCACACTTCCGTTCTTAATACATTCCACATTCGCATCAATGGCGTCGTAGCCCAGCAGCGTGACGTGTTTATGCTGAGGCATCTCTTCTTTCAAGAATTTGGCAACCACATGAATCGAAGAGTTGAAGGACAGACCGAACATCACGTCGGGATGCAGTTCGAAGAATTCACGCATCCGCTCCTTCATGCCTTCCTTATCATAGACGAAGAGCGTCATATCCACAATCTGTGTCTTGGGGCTGTGTTCCTTCATATACTGACGGAAACCACCTTCACGGTCTAACTGCTGACGGCTCGCCACTCTACCCTCGCCCATCAGCTTGAAAAGCGCAATTTTCTTGGCACCAGCGGCAGCCATAAGGATGATACGTGCAGCAAATTCACCACTTCGTTTCGAATCTTGTCCGTAGAAGCAGACGGGCTGGAATTCGGGCCAGTTAGAGTCTATTAAAGAATAAGGTGTATTTTTCTCCGTCAGCTTGTCCACAAACTTCGACATGATCTTGTGGTTGAACACAGGACCGATGATGACAGCGAAGGGATTCGATTCCACCAGCAGCTGAGCCTGTGCTTCGAACGAAGCCGTATTGAAGGGGTCGTAGCGGAAAATCTTAAAGGAAATCTTGAAATCCTGATAGCGGCGAAGTCCTTCCACCAGTCCCTTCTCCACACGTGCCCAGTAGCTATCGACCTCGTGCATAGGCAGGATGGCAGCAAAGTTGTAAGTCTTGTTGCTGGCCAGAGCCGAAGCATAGTGGTTGGGGACGTAGTTGATTTCGTCCAGCACCTTCTGCACTTTCTCCAGACTGACTTTCGACACGTTCATTCGTCCGTGCAGCACACGATCGACCGTTCCAACTGAAACGCCGGCGCGTTCAGCAATATCTTTGATTCGGATTTTCGATTGGATTTCCATTTTCTTAAGATTTTGAATTGCATCCCTTCAAAATGCGTTGCAAAGTTACGACAAATCCTTGAAACTTAAAAGTTGAAACGGGAAAATGTCTCTTCAAAAGCATTTTTTTCCTTATTAACCACGATACTTTCAGAGAAAAACCGTAACTTTGCACACAAAACTATTAAATTAGCTCATCAACATGGCAAAGATTATCACAATGGGCGAACTCATGCTTCGCCTCTCGCCTGAAGGCAACTACCGCTTCGTTCAGGCAGAAAAGTTCAACATCATCCCTGGTGGCGGCGAAGCAAACGTAGCCATCAGCTGTGCCAACTACGGACACGACAGCTACTTCGTCTGCAAACTCCCTGCTCACGAAATCGGACAGATTGCCGTCAACGCCATGCGGAAATTTGGTGTAAACACCGATTTCATCGCACGTGGAGGCGAACGTGTAGGTCTCTACTATGCTGAAACCGGTGCTTCCATGCGTCCGTCGAAAGTGATTTATGACAGAGCACACTCAGCCATCGCCGAGGCCAAACCCGAAGACTTCGATTTCGACAAAATCTTCGAAGGAGCCGACTGGTTCCATTGGTCTGGCATCACACCGGCAATTAGCGACGCAAGTGCCGAGTGCCTGCGCCAAGCCTGCATCGCAGCAAAGAAACACGGTGTGACAGTAAGCTGCGACCTCAATTTCCGCAAGAAACTCTGGACCAGCGAGAAAGCCATCAGCATCATGCGTCCGCTCATGCAGTATGTGGATGTATGTATCGGCAACGAGGAAGACGCAGAACTCTGCTTAGGCTTCAAGCCCGATGCTGACGTTGAAGGAGGAAAGACCGACGCAGCCGGCTACGAAGGAATCTTCCGTCAGATGGCTAAGGAATTTGGCTTCAAGTATGTGGTCAGCACCCTTCGCGAAAGCTTCTCAGCTACCCACAACGGTTGGAAGGCGCTGATTTTCGACGGCAAGGAATTCTATCAGTCAAAACGCTACGACATCAATCCTATCATCGACCGCGTAGGCGGAGGAGACTCTTTCTCGGGTGGACTCATTCACGGTCTGCTCACCAAGCCCACACAGGGAGAAGCCCTCGAGTTCGCAGTAGCAGCATCAGCACTTAAGCACACCATTCCTGGCGACTTCAACCACGTATCTGTTGCCGAAGTAGAAGCCCTCGCAGGAGGAAGTGCAAACGGACGAGTACAAAGATAAAAGGGAAGAATATGGCTAAATTCGATAAGCTCGCCGTTATGGCGAAAATTGGTGAGACAGGTATGGTGCCTGTGTTCTACCACAAAGATGCCGAGGTGGCAAAGAAAGTCATCAAGGCTTGTTATGATGGAGGCGTTCGAGCCTTCGAGTTCACCAATCGTGGAGATTTCGCACACGAAGTGTTTGCTGAGTGTGTGAAGTTCGCTGCAAAGGAATGCCCAGAGTTGGCGCTTGGCGTAGGCAGCGTCGTCGATGCACCAACGGCAGCCCTCTACATCCAGCTGGGTGCCTGCTTCGTGGTAGGTCCTTTGTTCAATCCAGAGATTGCTCCTGTCTGCAACCGCCGCCTTGTTCCCTACTGCCCTGGTTGTGGCAGCGTGAGCGAAGTAGGAAAGGCTCAGGAGTTGGGTTGCGACCTCACGAAAGTGTTCCCAGGCGATGTCTATGGTCCTGCGTTCGTAAAAGGACTGAAAGCACCGATGCCTTGGTCCAAGATCATGGTGACGGGTGGCGTAGCTCCCACAAAGGAAAACCTCACCGCTTGGGTGAAAGCTGGCGTTTTCTGCGTTGGAATGGGCAGTAAACTCTTCCCCAAAGACAAGGTGGAGGCAGAAGACTGGCAATATGTAACTGACATGTGCAAAGAGGCACTCAGCTATATCAAAGAAGCCAGAGGATAAAGCATTCTGACACTTTTTTCACAAAAACTTGCAAAATATCGCCAAAATATTTTGCAAGTTTTGTTTTTTTACCTATTTTTGCAAAAATTAACTCCGAAACACGGAGAAAAAACTGTCAACCAACAATTTTTACTAACCAATAATTCTATTTAGTATGAACAAAAAGAACATTTTCCTCAATGGCGGCAAACTGATTGCTGCTGCATTGCTGCTTGGTTCGTCGCTGACGGCTAACGCACAGGACACTTACGTGCCAAAGCATGAGTTCGGTGTAAACCTCTTCGGAGGTATTTCCAGTCTGACCACATCTGTGAAGGACGCAGACACCAAGATGGGTCTTGGCGGAGGTTTCGGCTTCAGCTACATCTACCACTTCAACGACCAGTGGGGCTTGCTCACAGGAATCCAGGGAGCTTACTACCAGAACAAAATTACTGCCGATGAGTGGTGGACGAACTCTTTAAGTCAAAACGGCTATGGCGATGTTCGTGCTAATTCCTTCGTGTTCTGCGACTTCGAAGAGAAGCAAAGTGCCATGCATCTGCAGATTCCTATCATGGTTCAGAACCTCATCCCAATGGGCAAGAACCACTTCTATTGGGCAGCTGGTGTGAAACTCGGAATTAAGCTCACCGACAAGTATAAGCAAACCGGCGAGATTGCTGAAGCAGGCGGACAATTCACGGCTTACGAGTGGAAGGGACCTAATGCACCACAAAGAGGCACTCGCTCCTCCATGATTGTAGGCGACGACCGCCTATTTGATCGTGTTAATCAGACTCCCGATCATGTCCTCGGAGAAGGTTTCAACGGAATCGTTGATATTGACCCGACAGATAAGCTGAAGACAGACGAGAAGCTCGACATGAAGGCTTTCAACCTCATGCTTTCTGCAGAGGCAGGTTTCCGCTGGGCACTCAGCGACAAGATGGGTCTTTACACAGGCCTCTATCTCGACTACGGCGTACTCAACTGCCGTCCTGACCTCGCCATCGACAAGTACGGCTCAGTTGAAAACGGCAACGGAACATTGGAATCTGTTCCTTTCCTGCCCAACCTCACTTTCGGCGACCGCGAATGGCAGGCTCAACCTATGAGTATTGTTCAGGCTCAGCAGTCCGACCGCTTCACAGCCGTACCATCAGACGTAAATGCAGACCTGCTCGACCCAGCCATCGAACGCAGAAATGCTGACTTGGCAAAGCGCCTCGGCACTTTCGGCTTCGGTCTCAACCTGCGTCTCACCTTTGGTACTGCACCTGCTGTAGCAGAACCTCCTGTGATCATCAAGCCAATCGCTCCAGATCCACCAGTAGTGCTGCCACCCGACATCACAGCTAAGATGCGCGAACTGTCCAACACCCTCTTCGCATTCGACAAGTTCGACCTCAACGACAAAGCTAAGGGCTACCTCGACGAAATTGCCGACTGGCTCAACGAGAATCCTAACCTCAACGTGGAAATTGCAGGTCACACCGACAGCAAGGGTACAGACGAATACAACCAGAAGCTGTCTGAGAATCGCGCAAAGTCTGTATATGAGTACTTCATTTCGAAAGGTGTGAAAGCCAACCGTCTTAGCTACAAGGGTTATGGCGAGTCTATGCCAATCGCAACCAACGACACAGACGAAGGCCGCCAGCTCAACCGCCGCGTAGAACTGAAGATTGTGAAGTAACGATCTTTTCAGTCAATCATATTGTTGAAGCACTTAAGTGTACGAAAATGCACTTAAGTGCTTCTTCTTTTTGTCTGAACTCCAAAGAAGTTTTATCTTAACTCCCAAGAAGTGCCATCTTAACCCGAAAGAGGTTTCTTCTTAACTCGCAAGAAGTGCAATCTTAACCCGAAAGAGGTTTCTTCTTAACCAAAAATTTGACTACTTCTAAATGAAACAAAATTTTTAAGTACTTATCAATAAAATTCCAAGTACTTAAAAATAAATTTCTAAGTACTTAAAAAAATATTTCCAAGTACTTGGAAAAAAATTTCTAAGTACTTGGAATTTTAGCCACAGTTAAGAGAAAAAGTTTTTTCTTTTAGGATGAACCTTGTTTTCAGTTAGTTATGGAGATTTTTTCAGTTAGTTATGAAGACACTTACAGTTAGTTGTGGAGACACTTCCAGTTTGTTGTGGAGATATTTTCAGTTCGTTGTGGGGACATTTCAGTTTGTTGCAGAGTTGGAATTATTAAACGTAGGAATGGGAAGGGTTAGTTGGAGGGTTGGGTTGGCTTAGAAGTTGGGAAAAGGGGAAGGGAAAAGAACAGGTGTTTTGTTTATGTTGAAAAGAAATTGAGGGATTGTTTTAGGATGTCATTAGTTCACAAAGAAATCGTTTTATTTTATGTTGAAGGGAAATTGAGGGGTAGATTTAGGGTTGAGATGGTGCGTAAAAGCGGCAGAAAGAGTGAAATGTTAAAAAACGAAACTTCTTTTAGAATTTATTAAAACGGATTATGTGGGTTTTTTCGCAGGAAAGTAGTATCTTTGCAGCAAATTTGTAAGAATCGACATTTAAAACTATCAATACAATGACTGAAGGATTTGATATTCGCGCTCTGAATGAGCGTATTGAGCGCCACAGCGCAATGGTGACCAACCTTTTGACGGGTATGGATCAATGGATTGTGGGACAGCGCCACTTGGTGGAATCGCTGCTGATTGGTTTGCTGAGCGACGGCCACGTGCTGTTGGAAGGTGTGCCTGGTTTGGCGAAGACAAAAGCTATCCGCACCCTTGCCGGTTTGATTGATGCGAAGTTCAGCCGCATCCAGTTTACGCCTGACTTGCTGCCTGCCGACGTTGTGGGCACGATGATTTACAACCAGAAGGAAGGTAAGTTTGAGTCGAAACGCGGCCCGATTTTTGCGAACTTCGTGCTTGCCGACGAGATTAACCGTGCTCCTGCAAAGGTTCAGAGTGCTTTGCTGGAGGCTATGCAGGAACGACAGGTGACGCTCTCTACGGAGACTTACCAGCTTCCCCGTCCGTTCCTGGTGCTGGCGACGCAGAACCCTATCGAGCAGGAGGGCACCTATCCGCTGCCTGAAGCTCAGGTGGATCGCTTTATGCTGAAGGTGGTGGTGGGTTATCCGCAGTTGGACGAAGAGAAAAAGATTATCCGCCAGAATATTGCTCCGCAGCAGGAAGAGGTAAAGCCTGTGATGGGCACGAAGGAAATAGAAGAGGCTCGCGCTGTGGTTTCTCAGGTTTATGTAGATGAGAAGATTGAGCAGTATATTGCTGATATCGTGTTTGCTTCCCGCTTCCCAGAACGCTACGGACTGAGGGACATGAAGGGTCTGATTGCCTTTGGCGGTTCTCCCCGTGCGTCCATCAACCTGGCTCTTGCCGCTCGCTCCTACGCTTTCATCAAGCATCGCGGATATGTCATTCCTGAGGATGTGCGTGCTGTGGCTTTGGACGTGATGCGCCACCGCATCGGCCTGACTTACGAGGCGGAAGCCAGCAACGTGACGCAGGAGGAAATCGTGAGCCGTATCATCAACCGCGTGGAAGTGCCGTAAGAGGGGCGGCTGTTGCGATAATATCGCAACATACAGAACAAACAACTAAAGCCAAACGGACGAACGGCAAAGGCTGAACGGACGAACGGCAAAAGCTAAACGGACGAACGGCGAAGGCTGAACGGATAATAAGCTAAGAAGAAACGAAGAAGCAAGGAATAAACTGATGGAAACAGAGGAACTGCTGAAAAAGGTTCGCAGGATAGAAATCAAGGCACGTGGGTTGTCGAACAATATCTTTGCAGGTGAATGGCAAACGGCGTTCAAGGGACGCGGTATGGCATTCAGCGAAGTGCGTGAGTACCAGTACGGCGACGATGTGCGCGACATAGACTGGAACGTAACTGCTCGCTTCGATCACCCTTACGTAAAGGTGTTCGAGGAGGAACGTGAACTGACGGTCATCCTGATGGTGGATGTCTCAGGCAGTCTGGATTTCGGCTCCGACGGAATGACGAAACGTCAGATGGCGACGGAAGTGGCTGCCACGCTGGCGTTCTCAGCCATTGAGAATAACGATAAGATTGGCGTTATCTTCTTTTCCGACCACGTAGAGAAGTTCATTCCGCCCAAGAAAGGCCGCAAGCATATCCTCTTTATCATCCGCGAACTGCTGACTTTCCAGCCGCAGAGCCAACGTACCAACATCGGCGAGGCTGTGGCGTTCATGACGAATGCCATCAAGCGTCGCTGCACCGTGTTTGTGCTGAGCGATTTCTTCGATCCGAAGGACTACAGCCAGGAACTGCAGATTGCCAACCGTCGCCACGACGTGGTTGCCGTGCAGATTTACGATAAGCGGATGCAGGAACTGCCCAATGTGGGACTGATGAAGGTGAAGGACGCAGAAACGGGCGACGAGCTCTATGTGGATACAAGTTCGAAGCGGATGCGACGTGCACACCACGAATGGTGGGTATCGACGCAACACCGTCTGGAAGAGGAGCTGACACACGCACGAGTGGATTGTGTTCATCTGCGGACGGATGAGGATTATGTGAAAGGACTGATGGGGCTGTTCAGGATGAGGAAATAGGCGGACCCACCACCAACGGACTCACCCCCAACCCCTCTCTTGTAGAGAGGAGAGTATATAGTTAAAGTTAAATAGAAATGAAACGAATCTGGTACATATTTGGTTTGTTGATGTGTCTGTCTGCCGGAGTGAAGGCTCAGGTGACGGTGGACGCTAAGATTGACCGTGCACAGATAAAGATTGGCGAACAGGCAGCTATCACGCTGGAAGTGAGCGCAGAGAAGGATGCCCACGTCGATTTCCCTCACTACCCTGCCCGACCTTTGGCTGAGGAAGGTGAGGAAGGAAATGAGACGAGTGGCGAAATGATCAGCTGGATGGTGGACGGTGTGGAGGTTGTGGAAGAACTGCCTATCGACACGACCTGGATTGACGAAGGCAAACGGATGTCGCTGAAAGCCGGATATACCATCACTTCGTTCGATCCGAACCTCTACTACCTGCCTCCCATGAAGGTGACTGTAGGCGGCGAGGACTATACGACGAAGCAGAACCTGGCGCTGAAGGTGGTGACGGTTCCCATCGACACCGTTGAGATGGACATCTGTGACATCAAGGACGTGATGGAACCAGCATTCGACGAAGAAATCTGGAAAGAACGCAAGGGCACGATGAGTTGGGCACTCCTGCTGTTGGTGCTGGGTGTGGTGCTGGCGGTACTGATTATTCTGCTGAAAGACAACAAACCCATCCTGCGTCGCATCCGCCTGAAAGCTCGTATCGCTCCCCACAAAGCTGCGATGCAGAAGATTGAAAGGATTAAGTCAGAGAACGCATGGCAACAAGCTGATAGCGAACAGGTTATTCCGAACGAAGTAACCAAGGAATACTACACGCTGCTGACAGACACTCTGCGTGAGTACATCCGAGAAAGATACGGCTTTAACGCGATGGAGATGACCTCCGACGAGATCATCGAGAAGCTGCAAAGCCAGAACGACCCGACGGCTTTGAGTGAGTTGCGCGAGCTGTTCACCACCGCCGACCTGGTGAAGTTTGCCAAATACCAGACCCAGATCACAGAGAACGACCGCTACCTTCTGACGGCGATTGAATATATCAATACGACGAAGCAGGAAGATGACGCTCTGCCGCAGAACCAACCAGAGGAAGTGGTGGTGGAAGCCAAAGGCTCGAAGAAGACCCGCCTCACGCTGATGGTGCTGGTGGCAGTCTTAGGCTTGGGTGCCTTAGTGCTGCTGGGCTACGTGATGTGGAAACTCTACTGGGTGGTGGTTTAGTCGAAAATAAATTGACGTTAAAACGAAAGGAAGATGGAATTCAAGAATCCATATATGTTTCTGCTGCTGGCGCTGCTCATACCTTATATAATATGGTTCGTGCTGCGTCACAAGAAGAGTCATCCGGCTCTGAAGCTGCCAGAAACGGAGAAATACCGCTACGTGCGCCGTTCCTTCCGCACGCTGCTGATTCCTGTGCCCAATGTGCTGCGAATCGCAGTCTTCATCCTCGTGGTGATCTGTCTGGCGCGTCCGCAGTCGAAGTCGGGCTGGAGCGAGACCGATGTGGAAGGTATTGACATCATGCTGGCAGTCGATGTCTCGACCTCGATGCTGGCTCAGGACTTCAAGCCCAACCGTGTGGAGGCGCTGAAGGAAGTGGCGAAGGAGTTCGTGGATAAGCGTCCCAATGACAACATCGGTCTGACGTTCTTTGCAGGCGAAGCTTTCACCCAATGTCCGCTGACCACAGACCACACGACACTCATGAACCAATATACGGCAGCCGACGACCTGATGGCAGCCCACGGCGTCATCAACGACGGAACAGCAATTGGCGACGGCATCATGAACGCTCTGTTGCGACTTCGTGAGAGCAAAACCGCCTCGAAAGTCATCATCATGCTGACCGACGGCGTGAGCAACACAGGTACGATTTCTCCGTTGACGGCAGCCGAGATTTCGAAGATGGACTCCGTCCGCATCTATACCATCGGTATCGGACGAAACGGTATGGCACCCTACCCGCTTCCCACAGGCGGAACAGCGATGGTGCCGGTAGAGATTGACGAGACCACCATGCGTCAGATTTCTGAGGAGACAGGCGGCAAATACTTCCGTGCGCAGAAGAACACGGACTTGTCGGAAGTCTATAAGGAGATTGACCAGATGGAACGTAGTAAACTGAATGTCAAGCAATTCAACAAGTATGAGGAGCACTATGAGCCTTTCGCCCTTGCTGCCCTCGCCCTCTTCCTGCTGGAGTTGCTGCTTCGCTTCTTCGTGCTGAGGAGAATACCTTAAGGCATCTTCAAATAATTTGTAAAAGGAAATAAACAAAGATAGAGAAAATGTTTCGATTTGCACATCCTTTGTTCCTGTATGGGCTGCTGCTGATTCCTCTGTTCACAGCAGGCTATTGGTTGCTGTGCCGCCAGCAGAAGAAACGTATTGCCCGTCTGGGTAATCCGGAACTGATGGCAGCGCTGATGCCCGATGTCTCGAAGAAGCGCCGCCACGTGAAGTTTGCGCTGATGATGCTGATTCTGGGTCTGCTCATCGTGATGCTGGCCCGTCCGCAGAACGGAACAAAGAAAGCCGAATATAAGAACCAGGGAATTGAAGCCGTTGTCGCCATCGACGTGTCGAACTCTATGCTGTGTGAGGATGTGAAGCCCAGCCGACTGGAGAAGGCACAGATGATTGCCGGCAAAGTGATTGAGAACCTGGATAACGACCGCATCGGTCTGGTGGCTTTCGCAGGCAACGCCATCACTATTCTTCCCCTGACCAACGACAACGTCTCAGCCAAGCTGTTCCTCGACGACCTGAACACCAGCAGCGTGACCGTTCAGGGAACGGACGTAGCTGACGCCATCCGTCGTGCTTGCAGCAACTTCTCCGACAACGAGTCCGTGGGCAAGGCACTCATCCTCTTTACTGATGCCGAAGACCACGAGGAACAGGCACTTGCCGCAGCCCGCAAAGCCCATACTGATATTCCGAACCTGAGAATCTTCGTACTTTCCGTAGGAACTGCCAACGGAGGACTTATTCCTCTGCCTGGCGGCGAATACAAGACCGACGACACAGGCAAGGAAGTGGTGACCCGACTGAACGAAAGCGTCGGCAAAGAGATTGCTCAGGCTGGCAACGGTCTTTACATCCATGTGAACCAGAGCGATCAGGCTGAGAAACGGCTCCTGCAGGAAATCAGCCAGATGCAGACGGTGGAATACACGTCGGATCTGTACGCAGAATACGACGAGCAGTTCGTGGCTGTCGCCATCCTTCTCATCCTCGCCATCTGTGCTGAGGTATGTATTGGCGAACGTCGCCACAAATTCCTATCAACCCTCAAACTCTTCAAGAAATCATGAGGCAGACGAACAGATATATATTCCTAATCATCATGTTGCTCAGTAGCTGTTCGCTCTGGGCACAGAATTCTGACTATGACCTCATCCGACAAGGCAACAAGGATTATCGTCAGAAGTATGTTCGCGACGCAGAAACGAACTACCAGAAAGCTGCCAACAAACGCGGCACCTTCGAAGCTTACTACAACTTAGGCAACGCGATGCTGAGGCAGGGTCAGGACTCTGTGGCGATGGTGAACTTCATGAAAGCCGACTCGCTGGGTTCGGTGAACAACAAAAAGGTGGCTGCCGTACGCCATAACATGGGAAACGACTACTTCGCCCAGGGTGCCAGTTATCTGAAAAACGACAACAAGCCAATGGCGCTGCAATTCTTTACGAAGGCTGTGAATGCCTACAAAGGGTCGCTTCGGAAGAATCCCAACGACGAAGAAACGCGTCATAACCTGGCGAAAGCCCAGTACTGGATGAAGAAACTACAGGAAGAGCAGCAGCAACAGCAGCAGAATCAGGACAAGAACAAGCAGGATCAGAAGAAGGATCAGGACAAGCAGAACCAAGACAAGCAGAATCAGGATCAGAAGGACAAGGACGACCAGAAGAAGGATCAGCAGGACAAAGACAAGAAAGACCAGCAGGTTCAGGATAAGAAAGACCAAGACGAGAATCAAGATAAAAAAGACCAGGATAAAGACCAGCAGAACAAAGACCAGAACCAGCAGGGTCAAGACCCCAAGAACCAAAAGGGTCAGCAACCTGAACAGGGTCAGCAGCGTCCAGGTCAACCCCGTCAGGGTGAGATAGACCAAGAGACAGCGAAGAAGCTTCTCGATGCTGCCCAACAGGACGAAAAGCGCATCCAGCGTCGTCTGCAGGAACAGAACAAAGACCCAATGAAGGGTTATGGTCAGCGTAAACGCAAAGACTGGTAAGAACTAAAACTTCAAACAAGATGCAACGCTTTCTTTTATATATCCTCTTTTCCGTCTTGTCTGTCAGCACGATGTTGGCAGACAACGTGACGATTACGGTTGACGCAGAAACGACGGTGGAAGTGAACTCGAACTTCAGAGTGCGCTTCACCATCAACACGCAGGACATCTCTAATTTCCAGGCACCCGACTTCAAGGGACTGGAAGTGGTGTACGGTCCGGCTACTTCGCGACAAACCTCCATGCAGTCCATTAACGGAAAGGTGACACAAAGCAGTACGATCTCCTTCACTTACACCTTAACTGCCATGAATCCAGGTCAGTACACCATCGGACCGGCTACGGTGCAGAGTCAGGGAAAAGTGATAAAGTCGAAGCCTGTCACCATCAAAGTGGTGAAAGGACGTGGAGGGAACACGCCTCCTGCCGGCAACCAAGGACATAATCCTCAGCCCCAGCGTCCGCAGGCACCTTCACCACAGGCTGGTATCTCAGCCAACGACCTCTTCATGACGGCGACAGCCAGCAAGACGAGAGTTTATGAACAGGAGGCTTTGCTGGTGACTTATAAGGTCTATACGACGCTGAACCTCGTGGGACTGGAAGGAAAACTGCCTACGCTCGACGGATTCCAGATTCAGGAAGTTCCGCTGCCTCAGACCAAACAGCTGATGCCTGAGACCTACAACGGACGCCAGTATTTCTCGGTGGTGTGGAGCCAGTACGTGCTCTTCCCTCAGAAGACAGGTAAACTCACCATTCCCAGCATCAGCTACGACGCTGTGGTTCGCTACGAAAGCCTGACCCTCGATCCCTTCGATGCCATGATGAACGGCTTCAACGGTGTGGAGGAACGCAAGAAGCAGATTCAGACCCCAGAACTCAGCATCAACGTGAGTCCGCTGCCAGAGAAACCGGCAGACTTCTCAGGTGCTGTGGGTAAATTCTCCATCCGTTCGTCGGTGAACAATCAGGACGTGCTGACTGGAGATGCCGTGAAGCTGAAACTCGACATCACAGGTAGCGGAAACCTGAAACTCATTACGGCGCCCAAGGTGAACTTCCCCAGCAGCTTCGAAAGCTATACACCCAAGGAGAACGACGACTACCGATTGGGTGCCAGCAATCTGGAAGGCACCAAAACCATTGACTATCTGGCTGTTCCCCGTAATCCTGGGTCTTTCACGATTCCTGCCATCAGCTTCACCTATTTCGATCCTGACGCTAGAGCCTACAAGACCCTGACGACTGAACCCTACACCATCGACGTGAAGAAAGGCAAGGGAAATGCAGCCCAGGATATTGCCGATTTCAGCAAACAGGATGTGCAGGAACTCAACCAGGACATCCGCTATATCAAGCAAGGGAAAGTTCGTGCCAACGACGGTTCTGCCACCCAGCTGTTTACTCTGAACTACCTGTTGTGGTATCTCGTGCCGCTGGTGGTGTTCGTCGTACTCTTCATGATTCTTCGTCGCCAGCATCAGGACAACGCCAACGTAGGTGAACTGAAGAAAAAGAAAGCCAACAAAGTGGCTCGTAAACGCTTGAAACTGGCTGCATCCCTGCTGCAGCAGAAGCGCCAGAACGAATTCTACGATGAGGTGCTGAAAGCCCTCTATGGTTATATCACAGACAAGCTCCACATGCCTCAGGTTCAACTGAGTAAGGACAATGTAGAGGCAGAACTGAGCAGTCGTGGTGTGAATGCAGAGATGATTTCGTCCTTCATCGCCGTGATCAACGATTGCGAGTTTGCACGCTATGCTCCTGGTAATCCTGAAGCCACAATGGAGAACGTGTTTGAAAAAGCCGTATCGCTCATCAGTCAAATCGAGAAAGAACTCAAATAAACATATATGAACAGAATCTATCATATTTTCCTATTCGTCCTGTTTGCCTTTGGTAGTGAAGGAGTCAACGCAGCGAATCCGTCCTACAAGACAACCGCTGACTCCCTCTATGCAGAAGGACAATACGAACAGGCCGCAGAGATCTATGAGGCTTTGCTGAAGGAAGGCGAAGCCGCTGAACTCTACTACAATCTGGGCAACTGTTACTACAAGACGGAGAAACTGGCTTACGCCATTCTCAACTACGAACGTGCCTACCGACTGAATCCGGCAGACCCAGACATCGAAGCGAACCTGAACTTCGTGCGTGGCTTGACACTCGACAAGGTGAATCCGCCTTCAGAGCTTTTCTTCGTGACGTGGTGGAAAGATTTGGCAAATGCCTTCTCGATGTCGAATTGGAAAACCATCGCCATCGTCAGCTTCATTCTGCTGCTTACCGGTCTGCTTGCCTACTTCTTCGTGTCCGCTTCGCTCATACGCCGAATCGGGTTCTATGCGGCTGTGGCAGGAGCACTCCTGGTGGTTGTTTCCAACCTCTGCGCCTGGACACAGAGCCAAAGCCTGCAACAGCACGATGCAGCCATCATCACCAGTCCTGTCAGTACCGTATATAGTTCTCCCAACAACACCAGCACCCACCTCTTCGACATCCACGAAGGCACTCGTGTGGAGATTCTCGACCAATCGACTGAGGAATGGGTGGAAATCCTTCTTGAAGAAGGGAAGCAAGGCTGGGCTGAGACCAAGAACTTAGAAATCATATAAACCAAATTATCACCCCTTTGGACCTCGTCAGTTTAGACCAACAAGCAACTCTCGCAATTAACGGCAGCGATTCTCTCTTCTGGGACAATCTGATGCTCACGGTGACCAACACCTTTTCTTGGTCACTCCTCATCATCATGCTGTTCTGGGTGATTTTCAAGAATAACACGGTGAAGGAAGCCTTTGTGATTATCCTTACGTTAGGATTGCTCATATTCGTTGCAGACCGCATCTGTTCCGGCTGGGTGAAACCCACCGTAGCCCGCTGGCGTCCCACCCAAGACCCACACATCATGTACTTAGTAGATGTGGTGAACAATTACCGAGGCGGACGTTTCGGCTTCTTCTCTGGTCACGCCTGCAACACTTTCTGCGTAGCCACCTTCCTTGCCTGGCTTTTCCGCTATCCACGTCTGACGGGTGTTCTCTACTTCTGGTGTGCAACCACTACTTTCACCCGCCTCTACTTAGGTGTTCATTATCTGGGAGATGTGACGGTCGGTCTCCTCATCGGTATCACCCTAGGCAGTTTGTTCTATTTGGGTTATCATTGGTTCAACAAACGCTTCGGAAATCCCAAACTCATTTCGGAGCAATTCACTTCGACGGGTTATATGAAGCCCCACCTCAACACCTTCATCGCACTCATCTTCCTCAACTATATTATCCTTATTATATTCTCCCTCTGCCGAGGGTTTTAAGCGATCTCCCTTCGAATAATCTTTAAACTTTAAACGGTAAACTTTAAACTCTCAACAATATGATTCACTATCCTAACGCAAAAATCAACATCGGTCTGAACATCGTGGAACGGCGTCCCGACGGTTATCATAATCTGGAGACAGTCTTTGTTCCCATTCCTCTGCAGGATGCTCTCGAAATCCACGCATCACCCGACAATACCTTCCGCTTGAAAGTCAGCGGAACCATTCTGGGCGGACGTCCGGAAGACAATCTTGTGGCTCGTGCCTATCGTCTTATGCAGCAGAAATATCCAGAGCAGGTTCAGCCTGTGGATGTGCATCTCTTCAAGCATATCCCCACAGGAGCCGGACTGGGTGGAGGTAGTGCTGACGCAGCTTTCATGCTGAAGGCACTCAACAAACGCTTCGATCTTCAGCTCCCCACCGAAACCCTCGAAGCCTACGCAGCAGAACTGGGTGCCGACTGTCCGTTCTTCATTCAGGACAAAGCGATGTATGCTGAAGGAATCGGCAACATCTTCTCACCTATCTCGTTGAATTTGGAAGGAAAGACTTTGGTGCTGGTAAAGCCAGAGATTTTTGTCAGCACACGAGAGGCTTACAGCCAGGTGGAGCCACATCGTCCAGATCGTTCTCTTCGCGAACTCATCTCAGAACCCATCGAGAACTGGCGCGAAACCGTTGTCAACGACTTTGAGAAGAGCGTCTTCCCACTCTATCCTGAGATTGCAGCCATCAAGGACCGCCTCTACGACTTAGGTGCTGTCTATGCTTCGATGTCGGGCAGCGGCTCAGCCGTCTTCGGCATCTTCAACCAACCTGTCGAGCACATCGACGAAATCTTCAGCGGCTACTTCTGCCGCCAACGTGAATTATAAATTAGTGTGCAGCGTGGTGTTTCCATGCTGAAAAAACAAATAACAATGAAAAAATTCCCTTTCTTTCTGGCAGCACTTCTCTCTGTTTGCTGCCTGACTTCCTGCCTTGAAGATGAAGGCAATACGGCGAAAGCCACCTGTCAGTACTTTGGTTTGTGCGAGAACATCACCTTCAAAGTAGAAGATGACACCTTGCTCCGTGAACTGATTCTCGAATCGTTGGACAACCTCAAGATTACCGGCGAGCCTTCTTTGTTCAAGGAAGATGCCGAAGTAGATGTCAACAGCGTGCAGGCAGCCTACCTCCAGTGTGATATTCAGGCCCTCACTACCTATGGTAAGAGACTGGAGAACTTAGAGCGTATCAACATCAAGAACGACATCTTCGTTCACCATTCCGACTCACTCACAGAACTTGGTTATCCTACGGCAGATGCACTTCCTCTTGACTCCATCACGCTGACCATCAATCTCTACAACGCTTCGGGCAGCGACCCGATGAAGGTCTATACCCTCAAACGCTAAACGATGAAACAGTTTCTTCTGTCCGCTTTGATGCTCTATGGTGTGGCATCAGGATTTGCCCAACCAGCCTACAACCTCGAAAAGATTCAGAGAGAACGGCTGGGTCGGGGGTTGGTCGTCTTTCAAGAAGGCGACTCCCTCGTATGCTCCTGGCGCCTTCTGCCGGAGGATTCTGCAGACATTGCCTTCGATATCTATATGGACGGACAGAAGAAGAACGATGCACCCATCACCCAATCGACATTTTTCAAGTTGCTCGCGCCTCAGGAAGCCTACCAAACGCCAGAGATTACGGTAGTGGTTCACGATTCTTCCGAGAGCAGCACAATGGTTCGTGGTTTCCCCACGAACACCTCGTCCTCTGCTCTCGCTCTCATCACGAACTATGTCTCCATTCCGCTTCAGCAACCTGAAGGAGGAACGACACCCGACGGACGACGATATTGGTATAGTGCCAACGACGCCAGCGTAGGAGATGTGGATGGCGACGGAGAATACGAGATTTTCCTAAAGTGGGAACCGTCCAACGCCCATGACAATTCCCATGCAGGCTACACAGGACCCACCTATATTGACTGCTACAAATTCTCCAACAGTAAATCGTTCAGTCGTCAGTTGCTGTGGCGTATCTGTCTGGGACCCAACATCCGTTCAGGAGCCCACTACACGCCTTTCTTGGTTTATGACTTCGATGGTGACGGACGGGCTGAACTGGCTGTGAAGACAGCAGACGGAACTCGCGACGGACTGGGTCGGTGTATCGGTGACTCCACAGCTGATTACAGAACACAACGAGGTACCATCCTCACAGGACCTGAATACTTGACAGTTTTCGACGGACAAACAGGAGAAGCCATAGCCACCACCGAATATATACCTCCTCGTGGAGACGTAAGGGACTGGGGCGACGAATATGGAAACCGATCGGAACGATACCTTGCTTGTGTGGCTTACCTCGACGGCATTCATCCCTCCATCGTGATGTGTCGAGGCTATTACACACGAACTGTTCTCGCTGCTTTCGATTTTAAGAACAAGAAGCTGCATTCACGCTGGGTCTTCGACACCAACGAAACCCGTTGGCGCAGCTATGCTGGACAAGGAAACCATAACCTACGTGTAGCAGATGTTGACGGAGACGGTTGCGACGAAATCATTTATGGAGCGATGTCTGTGAACAATGACGGCACAGGACTTTACAACACACGAATGGGACACGGAGATGCCCTTCATCTGATGCCGTTCTTCCCCGATAAACCCGAATTGCAGGTGTGGAACGTACACGAAAACCGACGCGACGGTTCAGAGTTGCACGATGCAAGTACAGGTAAGGTGCTTTTCCAAGTTCGCAGTCGTGAAGACGTAGGACGCGGAATGGCTGCGGATATCGACCCCACGAATCCTGGTGTAGAGATGTGGTCCATAGACTCTGACGGCATCCGTAATGTCAAAGGTGAAGTCATCGCTCGTCCACGCCATATTTCCATCAATTCAGCTGTATGGTGGGACGGGGATCTGTTGCGTGAGCTGCTGGATCATGGACGCGTGACAAAGTACAACTGGCTGAATCAGGAAAACGAGACGTTGGTGGATTGGAACGAAGAATGCACCTTCAACAACGGAACGAAGAGCAATCCCTGTCTGTCTGCAGATATCTTTGGCGACTGGCGTGAGGAGGTTATCATCCGCACTAAGGACAGCCGTGAACTCCGCATCTACTCCACTCCACTACCCACCACTCATCGTATGCCCACACTCATGTCCGACATTCCCTACCGTCTCTCTGTCGCCACCGAAAACGTAGGCTACAACCAACCGCCAGAACCAGGTTTCTACCTTGGTGTGAAGTAGAATGCAAGCGAAAGTGACAAAAAATGAACCCACTTTGCCTGCATTTCTAAAAAAAGTTGTATCTTTGCGAATGATAAACAGAAACACATAATCCGAATAAGAATAAATATGAAAAAGATTTTACTGATGGTGGCAGTCGCCATGATGGCTGCACTCAGCGCACAAGCACAGAAAATCAAGACTGTTGACACCCAAGGCAATCCCATTCCGCTGGTAACTATTCTTGGGATGGACGGCGTCATGATTGGTACCACCAATATCAACGGAGAACTCGACGATGTGAAGGGAGCAGCCAAGGTGACTGTGACCCACGTAGCCTATAAGCCACAGATCGTGACAGTGGCTTCGCTGCCGAACGGACAAATCACGATGGAAGATCTGGACTACGGACTGGCAGAAATCGTCGTGACACCCAAACCCTTCGTTTACACAGAGTACTACTTTCGTGCCTTCCGCTATGTCGGCGACTCACTTCGCGCCTATAGTGCAGGCATCCTTCCTGCCATTTATGATACACGGAAAGAATACAAGGGCGACACCCGCACACATTGGTCTTACGGTGTCTTTGCCAACAAAGCTGTTAGCTGGCACGGTGCACATATCACGAACCAAGTCAAGGACTGGGCAAACAACTCCCGTCACATAATGGCTGAGAAATGGTTAAGGGAAAAGAAGTATATCGATAAATACAATGCCAGTATTGTCGCTGACGGCGCCAACCACTGGATTGTGAAAACCCCTAAAGAAGTGGTGGGACAGATTGTTCATACCAAAGGTCTGAGCCGAACGACATTGGACGGAGGTCGTATGCAGATGTACTCCAACGAGATTCATGGTGAGAAGAAAAAGCTGGAGAAGCGTCAGGAACGTGACTATGCATACCAATACACCGAGGTTTACACTCTGCCCGACGCTGATGACGACCTGCCGGATGTAGTCCGTCACGTTATGACGATGAATCACTGGGAATTCAACAGCGGAAAGGGTCGTGAAATTGAGATCTACTATATCTACACCGTTGACCACGGATACGTGAGCAAGGACGAATTCACAGCCCGCAGCAAGGAGCTGAACAACGGATACGTAGGCGATATGACGCTGGAAGCGCTGCAGAAATATGAGGCAGAACACAACATTCCAGCCCTTGCTCCTGCTCAACTCGAAGTCATCAAGACCTTGAAGAAAGGTCAGGGCAAATAAACCCGAAAGAAAGTGAACACCTGAAACAATATCATCTAATAACTAAGAACGTATGAAAGCATTTATGGACAAAAATTTCCTGTTGCAGTCGGAGACAGCTCAGGAACTGTACCACGAACATGCGGCGAAAATGCCGATTATTGATTACCACTGCCATTTGGTACCACAGATGGTGGCAGAGAACAAACGCTTCGAAAGCATCACACAGATTTGGCTCGGTGGCGACCACTATAAGTGGCGTGCGATGCGTTCCAACGGTGTGGATGAACGATTCTGCACAGGTCAGGACACCAGCGACTGGGAAAAGTTCGAGAAGTGGGCAGAGACTGTACCTTACACCTTCCGTAATCCGCTCTACCACTGGACTCACCTCGAACTGAAGACAGCCTTCGGCATCGACAAGACGCTGAATCCTGAGAATGCTCGCGAAATCTTCGATGAGTGCAACGAACAGATCAAGAACGATCCTAAGTTCACGCCTCGTGGACTGATGGAGCACTATAAGGTGGAAACTGTCTGCACCACCGACGATCCTGTGGATTCACTCGAATGGCACAAGGCAGTTGCTGCCGATCCTACAATGAAGACCAAGATGCTGCCTGCCTGGCGTCCCGACAAGGCGATGGCTGTAGATAACGTGGTGGCTTTTGGTGAATATGTCAAGAAATTGGCTCAGGTGAGCGACACCGACATCAATCGTTTTGAGGATATGATGGATGCCCTGCAGAAGCGTCACGATTTCTTTGCGTCGATGGGTTGTAAGCTGAGTGACCACGGTATCGAGGAATTCTATGCAGAAGACTATACGGACGTGGAAATCGCCGACATCTTCGACAAGGCTTTATGTGGACGCGAACTCACAGAAATGGAAATCCGCCAGTTCAAGAGCGCTATGCTTGTACGCTTTGCCGAGATGGATCACGCCAGCGGCTGGGCACAGCAGTTCCACTATGGTGCCATTCGCGACAACAACACCCGTATGTTCTGCCAACTCGGACCTGACACTGGTTTCGACTCCATCGGTCAGTTCACCACCGCCAAGAACATGTCGAAGTTCCTCGACCGCCTCGACTCTCAGGGTAAGCTGACGAAGACCATCCTCTACAACCTCAATCCTGCCGACAACGAGACTGTAGCAACTATGCTGGGTAACTTCCAGGACGGCAGTGTGCCAGGTAAGATCCAGTGGGGAAGCGGATGGTGGTTCCTCGATCAGAAGGACGGAATGCAGAAGCAGATGAACGCCCTCTCGCTACTTGGTCTGCTCAGCCGCTTCGTAGGTATGTTGACCGACTCCCGTTCGTTCCTCTCCTATCCTCGTCACGAATACTTCCGCCGCATCCTCTGCAACCTCGTTGCCACCGACATCGAGAACGGCGAAGTACCTTTCACCGGCTATGAAGCCAAGCGTGTGAAGCAGATGATAGAGGATATCAGCTACAACAACGCAAAACAATACTTCGGATTCTAATGCATAAACTCCTCATATTCACACTGCTAACTCTTGCGCATTCAAATATGAATGCGCAAGAGAGCGGTGTGCTGATTGACAACCTGAAGAGTCTCCGTGTGGAGATGGACGGACAGTGGGACAGCGATCCTGTGGGACAACTGGGAAGTGGTCATTTCGTGGAGATTTCCTTCGACGACCTCCAGCACAATTATGTGCGCTACACCTACCACATCACCCATTGCAACGCCGACTGGACTCCCTCCGACCTCCTCGAAAGCGATTACATGGAAGGATTCAACGGCAGCCGTATCGAGAACTACGAACCGTCGATGAACACCACCATGCTCTACAACCACTACACGCTGCGTTTTCCCAACGATGACGTAAAGCTGAAAGTCAGCGGAAACTATCAGGTGCAGATCTTCGAGGACGGTGACGACGAACCGGTGGCACAGGTGTGCTTCTCTATGGTGGAACAGCGTGTGGGCATTGAAATCGGAGTGACTTCCAACACCGACATCGACACCTACGACACCCACCAGCAGGTGAGTGCCACCATCAACTTCAGCGGCTACTCCGTGAACCGACCAGAGGCAGAACTCAAACCCATCATCCTCCAGAACCGCCGTTGGGACAACCGAGTGGAAGACATCCGTCCTAACTTCGTTCAGACCAAAGCACTCGAATTCAACCACAACCGCCAGCTCATCTTCCCTGCAGGAAATGAGTACCGGCGTTTCGAGATTCTCGACGAGTACGTGCCCACCATGCGTGTGGAAAGCATGCAGTTCCACCAGCCACTCTATCATGCTTACATCATGACGGACGAGCCACGCATCAACTACATCTACGACCAGGACCAGAACGGACGCTACTATGTGCGCAACGGCAACAATGTGGACAACGACACCGAGAGCGATTACTTCATCACCCACTTCCGTCTCGAAAGTCCTGAGCTGACAGGTGGCAATCTCTACCTCTTCGGCGACTTCACCAATCACCGTTTCGTGGAAGACTACCAGATGGAATACAACCTCATGGAGCACGCCTACGAACTTTCCCTTCCCTTAAAGCAAGGCTCTTACAACTACATGTATCTCTTTGTGCCAGAAGGAGAAACCATCGCACAAACCGCTCCAACAGAGGGTGATTTCTACCAGACGGAGAACGAATACGCCGTCTATGTCTATCACCGTCCCTTTGGCGAACGCTACGACCACCTCGTAGGCTACAACAAAGTAAAGTATCTGGGTAACCAGTAAAGCCCTTTCTGTCCACCGTTATCCTCTCCTGTCCGCCGTTCTCTGTCCGCCGTTCTCGGCGGACAGTCAAAAAGAAGCGGTGGACAGAAAAAAGTAACAACACATGAAAAGAACACTCGCTTTCCTTACGATATTAGCGTGCGTGGCGATGGGAGCCGGCGCACAGGATTTCAAGACCTCCGTCCAGCGATATGTGGAGAATTTCAGCCGCAGCGACATGCATATCGGAAAACCCAAGCTGAAGAGTTGCGACGTGAACGACAGCCTGCGCACCATCCGCATCGAGTGTGACGACACCTTTGGCGAACAGTTCTTCACCGAAGAGTCCGTCCAGCGTGTTTATCGGGATGTACGTCGTCTGGTTCCAGATTCGCTGAAGAGCTACCAACTCACCGTCATTACCGACAAGCACCCCATCGAACAGCTCATTCCCAATGCGGTGAGAACCAGCGCTAAAGACCCTTCACGCCTCTGGCAGCAAGAATACACAGGCCTGCCTTGGGTGAAGAACCTCTCACGCCCCTACTCCATCGCCAACGGACTGGACGGCACCCACCTCACCATCTGCCAGAGTCACGGACGCTACTACGACCGCAAGAAGCAGACGTGGAAATGGATGCGACCTCGCCTCTTCTGCACCACCGAGGATCTTTTCACACAAACCTTTGTATTGCCCTACATCATCCCGATGCTCGAAAATGCAGGAGCTGTCATTTATACAGCCCGAGAACGAGACTGGCAACGAAATGAAGCCATCGTCGATAACGATCATCCTCAAAGCGAAGGCTACTACCACGAACAGGAACCGTCGGCTTGGACGAATGCCCAGACCAACGGATTTGCCAAGAATAAGCTGGTGTATGTGTCGGGCGATAATCCTTTTCGCGACGGAACGGCACGTATAAGTACTACCGTCACCAATCCCCATCTGGCATCCAACATCGAATGGGTTCCTGAGATTCCTGAGAGCGGACGCTATGCCGTCTATGTTTCCTATCCGCAGATGCCCAACGCCACCGACAATGCCCGTTACACCGTTCACCACAAAGGCGGAAAGACAGAATTTGCCGTCAACCAACAGATGGGTTATGCCACATGGGTCTATCTGGGAACGTTTGAGTTTGAGAAAGGAAAGCAAGGTGCAGGAATGGTTACCCTCAGCACCCTCAGCAGTCAGGAAGGACGTAACATCGGAGCCGATGCCGTTCGTTTTGGCGGAGGTATGGGCAATATCGCCATCGAAGGTTCACGAAGCGGACTGCCCCGCTGGGCTGAGAGTGCCCGCTATTCGTCACAATGGGCAGGTATGACCGACTCCACCTACAACTTTTTTAAGGACGAAGACGACTACAAGAGCGACATCCAGACACGTCCGCGAGTAGCCAACGAACTGGCTGGCGGTTCCGTCTATGCACCCAACATCTACGGCAAGCAGGTGCCTGTGGAGCTGAATGTTGCCTTCCATTCCGATGCAGGTTTCTCACGTTCCGACGACCTCATTGGTTCACTCTCCATCTGCACCACCGACATTTTTGGTGAAGTTTGCGATGCAGGTACCAGCCGTTATATGGCTCGCGACCTGGCCGACCTCTTCCTCGCTAACCTATACAAAGACCTCAGATCCTACCGCTTCCCCGTTCGCCGTCTGTTCAACCGCAACTACGGCGAGACACGCGAAGTGAAGATTCCTGGGGCTTTGCTCGAAATGCTCTCCCACCAGAACTTTGCCGACATGCGTCTGGGATTCGATCCTGCGTTCAAGTTCGACTTCTGCCGGTCCGTCTATAAAACCATCGTCAAGTACCTCGCCACCACCCATCAGCGCAGCTACACCATCCAGCCGCTGCCTGTACAGGATTTCGCCATCAGTCTCGACGAAGAGAAGGAACAGGCAATTCTCTCATGGCAACCCACCGAAGATCCGTCGGAACCAACCGCTAAAGCCACTCAGTACGTGCTCTACATGCGTCAGGGAAATGCTGATTTCGACAACGGAACTGTCGTCAGCGGCACCTCCTGTTCTGTCCATCTGGAGAAAGACCAGATCTACAGTTTCCGCGTCTGTGCCCTCAACGACGGAGGGCGAAGCTTCCCCTCCGAAACCCTCACAGCCGGCATCGCTTCCCACAACGACGGAACGGTGCTCATCGTCAACGGCTTCACCCGTCTCTCTGCACCCTACTCGTTCAACAACAGCACCGAACAGGGATTCCAGCTGAGCCGTGACCCAGGTGTGCCTTACGGAGCTTTTGCTGGTTTCTGCGGCGACCAGAAAGTATTTACGAAATCCACGATGGGCAGCGAGGCAACCGATGGTCTGGGTTACAGCGGCAGCGAACTCGAAGGCAAAGTCATCATGGGCAACACCTTCGATTATCCCTATCTCCACGCACAGGGAATCCTGCTTACAGGCAACCATTCCTTCTCGTCGTGCAGCCAGTCCGCCTTCATCAAAGAATACACGTCACATCACCCCGACTTTAAGATGATTGATGTAATCTACGGCGTGCAGAAGCAGTTCGATTCGAAGATGAAAACCATCCTCACCAGCTACCTTCAACAGGGAGGACGCCTCTTCACCAGCGGTGCCAACATGCTCAGGTCGAATGCCCTACCCACTCAGCTCGTTAACACCACGATGGGTGAGTCCGTTACCGATAAGTCGTTGGATGGACTCTACGGATGCAACCTCCAGTTCAATATCTGGCGTAATATGAATGCGCAGAGCTATGCCGTTCCAGAGGTAGAGACACTCCGACCCACAGGCAACGCCTTCGCCATGATTGCCTACAACGACGGACGAGTGGCAGCAACAGCCTACGACGGCTCTGACCACAAAGCCATCACCTTCGGCTTCCCCCTCGAAAGCATCACCAACTCCACCCATCGCAACCAGCTCATGGGTGCCGTCGTCAACTTCCTATGCAAATAAACCATAGCATGAGACACACCCCCTCTTTCGGAGGGGGAAGGGGGGAGGCTCCATCCTTCCTTCCCACCACCAAGAAAGAAGTGGAACAGCGCGGCTGGGACCAGCTCGATGTCATCCTCTTCAGTGGCGATGCCTACGTAGATCATCCTTCGTTTGGTGCTGCCGTCATTGGTCGTGTGCTCGAAGCTGAAGGCCTGCGTGTAGCCATCGTGCCCCAACCCGACTGGCACGGAGACTTCCGCGATTTCAAGAAACTGGGACGACCCCGACTCTTCTTCGGAGTGTCGCCAGGAGCGATGGATTCGATGGTGAACAAATACACGGCTGCCCGTCGTCTGCGTTCTGAAGATGCCTATTCCCCCGACGGACGCCACGACTGCCGACCCGAATACCCGTCCATTGTCTATACCCGCATCCTCCGTCAGCTCTTCCCCGATGTGCCCATTGTGCTGGGAGGTATCGAGGCATCGTTGCGTCGTCTCACCCACTACGACTACTGGCAAGACCGCCTGCGTCCCTCCATCCTCTGCGACGCACCAGCCGACCTCCTCATCTACGGAATGGGCGAGAAACCCATCACCAACCTCGCACATCTGCTCATCGAGCAGGACTGTGACATCGACACCCGCCTCTTCCGCAACCTCATGCTGCGTTATCCCCTGCATCAGACAGCCATGTTGCTCAGCGAGAAGGAAATCCCTGGCGGCATCCGTCCTGACGATATCATCCTTCACAGCCACACCGACTGTCTGCGCGACAAACGCAAACAAGCCGAGAACTTCCGCCACATCGAAGAAGAATCCAACAAATACGAAGCCAAACGCATCATCCAGCAGGTTGGAAGTCTTTCCGAAGTATCCACTCCCTCCCCTTGTGGGTTTCTGTCCCCGGATGACAGAGTAACTACTCCCCTCCCTGCAGGGAGGGGCAAGAGGGTGGGTCCGCCCTTTATTGTAGTTATGCCCCCTTACCAGCCTATGACGCAGGACGAGCTGGACCGAGCTTTCGACCTTCCCTACACACGTCTGCCGCATCCCAAGTATAAAGGCAAACGCATCCCTGCCTACGAGATGATCAAGTTCTCCGTCTGTCTCCATCGGGGCTGTTTCGGAGGCTGCGCCTTCTGCACCATCTCTGCCCATCAGGGCAAGTTCATCACCTCCCGATCCAAGGAAAGCATCCTGCGCGAAGTGGAAGCCATCACCCGTATGCCCGACTTCCGCGGGTATCTCAGCGACCTGGGCGGACCGTCCGCCAATATGTACGCTATGCATGGCAAGGATCTCGATCGTTGTCACCGCTGCGCACGTCCTTCGTGCATCCATCCCAAGGTTTGTCCCAACCTCAATACCGACCACTCTGCCCTACTCGACATCTACCGGTCCGTCGATGCCTTGCCAGGCATCAAGAAAAGCTTTGTAGGTAGTGGTGTGCGCTACGATTTGCTGCTCCACAAGACAGGAGATCCGCACGTCGATCAGGTGAATGAGCAATACACACGCGAACTCATCACCCGTCACGTCAGCGGACGCCTCAAGGTGGCACCCGAACATACCTCAGATCGAGTGCTTGCCGTCATGCGGAAACCCTCGTTCCAGCTGTTTTATGATTTCAAGCGCATCTTCGACCGCATCAATCGGGAGGAACACCTGCGTCAGCAGCTCATTCCCTATTTCATCAGTTCACACCCAGGCTGCACAGCCGAGAATATGGCAGAACTTGCTGTCATCACCAAAGACCTCGACTTCCATTTGGAGCAAGTTCAGGACTTCACCCCTACGCCGATGACCGTCAGCACAGAAGCCTGGTATTCAGGATTTCATCCCTACACGCTCCAGCCCATTTACTCTGCCAAGTCCCCTCGCGACAAACAAGCCCAGCGTCAGTTCTTCTTCTGGTACAAGCCGCAGGAGCATCAGGCCATCATCCGCGAACTCCGTCGCATCCATCGCGAAGACCTCATCAAGAAACTCTTCTCGTAAGGTCTTCATTTTCCCATATTCACATGATTGAAGACAAAAAAACACGTTCCCGAAGACTCGAGAACGTGCTAACTGTTTCCGTAAGGTAGGAAGGATTACTTCTTCAGACCCTTGTAACGGTTCATGAACTTGTCCACGCGACCAGCAGTATCGACAAGCTTAGCCTTACCTGTGTAGAATGGGTGAGAACTTGAAGAGATTTCAAGCTTTACAACTGGATATTCAACACCTTCGAACACTTCTGTGTCGTTGGTCTTAGCTGTGGAACGAGAGAGGAACATATCGCCGTTTGACATATCCTTGAAGATCACTTCGCGATAATTCTCAGGATGTATACCTTTTTTCATTGTTGTGAGTTGTTCTTTAATTAAAGTGGTGGTAACACTTTTAATTGTGTAATGGTCGAGCGGAAAACGAGACTCGAACTCGCGACCCCAACCTTGGCAAGGTTGTGCTCTACCAACTGAGCTATTTCCGCAAAAGCTTTGCTTATTGTGAAGAGGAGGAGACTCGAACTCCCACGGGCTGTGCCCACTACCCCCTCAAAGTAGCGCGTCTACCATTCCGCCACCTCTCCGACAATAATTATTTCACAAAAAAACGAGCGGAAAACGAGACTCGAACTCGCGACCCCAACCTTGGCAAGGTTGTGCTCTACCAACTGAGCTATTTCCGCGTTAAAACTTTGTTTTACCGCGAGATTCTTGTCACGACTCGGCAATGTCGATGCAAGCATCACATTGCTCTCGCTGCTCCAAGAATTCCGCCTGTCTTTTATGAAAGTTTTATGTTGTGCCCAGAACAGGACTCGAACCTGCACGGCTCTCACCACTCGCACCTGAAACGAGCGCGTCTACCATTCCGCCACCTGGGCAAAGATCGCTTGCGTTTTGAGGGGAAATCGGAGGGAAAACCCTTGCGATTTTTCAAACGCGAGTGCAAAGGTAGTGCTTTTTCTGGAACTGACAAAGTTTTCGGCAGATTTTTTGTCAAAAAAGCGTGTTTTTTCTGAATTTTCCGATGAAATCGGCAAAGAGTGAAGGCAAAACCACCCTTTTGACCCCTTATCGGGCACAGTCCGATATGGATGCGATACACACTAACTGATAAGAATTGAAGTATCAGAAAATCGAAATTATCTGCCAGAGGCTAGAGCATTGTTGAGCGAGAAGGAGGAAAACGAAGTTGAAATATAATCAGGAATTTACTAATGAGCCAAGAAATAAGGCATGCTCTAACGTTAAAACATGCCTTCATTCATTTCTTATTTCGTCGATTAGAAGCCTCCAAAGCCTCCGCCTCCGCCGAAGCCGCCACCGCCTCGGCCACCACCGAAGTTGCCACCAGGACGTCCGCCTGGGAATCCGCCGCCATTCGTGTTAGGACGTGCTCCGCCTGAGAGATAAACCTGAGCCGTCTGAACAGGAGTCAGGATTTCGAGGAACTTAGGCAGGTATTCCTTATCTACAGCCAGCTGCTTCTCCTGACGATCAAAGTTCTTCTGAATCAGCTCTGTAGCTTCCTCATCCGTCAGCTTTTCGTAATCCACACGCTGCTCGCGTCCTTCCTGGTCTCCACCTTTCGGATTGGCAGCGTTGTGACGAGCGTTCTGGTAGTCCAGATAGAGAACTGTGAAGAGGTCCTTCTTGTCCCCCTTCAGCTCCAACTGCTTTGCCAGACGCGTGGCTTGACGGTTATACACTTCCGTAATGTTAAAACTTTCCTGGCGATCGCGGTTGCCGTTACGGTTGCCTTCTCCGCGTTGCGCCCATGCAGCTGCTCCAGTCAACAGAACTGCTGCCACCAAAATAAGAATTCTTTTTTGCATAGTCGTTAAGTATTGAAAATGATAGTCTTTTCTTTTTCCTTTTGACAGAAGAAATTCCCAAAGGTTTAACACACCAGAAACGAAAATCGCTGAATTTAGACCGCATCTTAGAAGAAAAAATAAGAAAATGAAAAGATTTTTATGATTTTATTTTGTTCTTATCTCATTTTTCGCTAACTTTGCCACCTAGAAAATCATTTCCTAAAAACAAGCATGTGCCACAAAATGTGCCGTGAGGCAAAGGCACTCCTCCATTTCATGTAAAAAACATGAAAAAAGCGTTGGGCCTCTTACCCGAGATGGGTCGGAGGCTTTTTTTAAAAAACATCTGCCCTTGGCGGAAAAATGATGATAAAACAATGATAAAAATGAAATACGGAGTTATTGGCACGGGAGCTATTGGCGGCTATTATGGCGCCAAATTGGCTCATGCGGGACAGGAAGTGCATTTCCTGCTCCATCACGATTATGTGTATGTCTGTTCACATGGTCTGCAGGTTAACTCCTGCGAGGGATCGTTCCATCTGACTGACGTCAATGCCTATCAACAAACGGAGGATATGCCTCCCTGCGACGTGGTGCTGGTTGCCCTAAAATCTGTGAACAACGACAAGCTGCAGTCGTTGCTGCCCCCTCTACTCCACCCCCAGACGCTGGTGGTGCTAATCCAGAACGGCATCGGTGTGGAGGAGGATGTGCAGAGGATGTTCCCCAACGTGCAACTGGCTGCCGGTCTGGCTTTCATCTGCTCTGCCAAGACGGAGCCTGGACGTGTGAACCACCAATGTTACGGCAGCATCAATCTCGCCAATTACTCCTGCAAGGACGAAGCCCTGATGCAGCAAGTGGTGGATGATTTCCGCCAAGCCGACATCGAGACGGGACTGGTGGAATACCACGAGGCTCGCTGGAAAAAAGCTGTATGGAACATGCCGTTCAACGGTATGACGGTTGCCTTACACACGCAGACCGACCTGCTGCTGAAGAACAAAGCCACGAGAAGGCTGATTCGTGAACAAATGATGGAGGTGGTAGGTGCTGCCCAACACTTAGGCGTCAAGAACGTGGACAGCGCGTTTGTTGACAAGATGATTGAAACCACCGACTCGATGACACCTTATTCTCCATCGATGCGACTGGACTATGACTTCCATCGTCCCATGGAGCTGTACTATATCTATACGCGCCCCTTGCAGATTGCCCGTGAGGCTGGTTTCCCGATGCCAAAGCTGGAGATGCTGGAGGCGGAGTTAAGGTTTCTGGAAGAACAAAACAACCGATAACCTCAACACAGAGTATTCAACGATGAGGATATAAAAATGATAATAAACAAAAAAATGATAAAGGATATGAAGAAGATCTATGGAGTTATTTGTGCACTTTTGTTGACTACAGGAGTGGCAGCACAAAGCCATCGGACGTTGTTCGATGACGGGTGGACCTTTACTCGAATTATTAATGGTCAATCGTCAAGCATTCAATCCGTTAATCTGCCACATGACTGGGACATCTACGAAGGTCCCCATTCGGGTAAGGGTGCTACGGGCACTGGCGGTGGATGGTTTGAGGCCGGCAAAGGAGAGTATAGGAAAACGTTTAGCGTGAAGAGTGAAGAGTGGAGAGATGGACTTGTGAAGCTGCACTTCGAGGGAGTGTACCAGAAAGCTGAGGTTTTCATTAATGGACAGAAGGCGGGTCAGCATGCCTACGGCTATACGCCATTCACCGTCGATATCACTCCTTATATTCATAAAGGTAAGGAACCCAACGAGGTGGTGGTGAAGGTAAACAACTCTGAACAGCCCAACTGTCGCTGGTATAGTGGTTCGGGTATCTACCGCCATGTGTGGTTAGAGACGATGCCGTTGCTGCATATTGCTGAGAACGGGGTGTTCGTCACTACGCCGGAAGTTAGTGCCGACAAGGCAAAGGTTAAGGTTGAAGTAACTGTAGAAAACGAAAGCGCCACGAACCAACAGGGCACCGTTGAAGTGGAAGGTCAACAGCAGGAAGTATCGCTGAAAGCGGGTGAGAGCAAAGCTGTCACCTTTACCTACACCATCAACAATCCCAAGCTTTGGTCGCCAGAGTCGCCATATCTTTACACAACGAAAGCTACTATAACAGCCCCATCGGGGGCTGAAGGAAGGGTTTCCACTAAATTCGGTGTGCGTTCGTTCTCGTTCGATGCCGAGAAGGGCTTTATGCTGAATGGGAAGAAGGTGCTGATCAGCGGCGCCTGTGTTCACCACGACGACGGTGTGCTGGGCGCTATGGCTTTCGATGCAGCTGAAATCCGCAAGGTGAAGCAGATGAAGGAGGCTGGTTTCAACCTCATCCGCACCTCGCACAACCCCACCACCCGTGCTTTCCTCGACGCCTGCGACTCGATTGGTATGCTGGTGATTGACGAGGCTTTCGACGGCTGGCGCACACAGAAGAATCCCTACGACTACTCCACCCTCATCGACTCCTGCTATCGCGAAGATATCCATGCGATGGTGCTTCGCGACCGCAACCATCCCAGCGTTATCTGCTGGAGCATCGGCAACGAAGTCATCGAGCGAAAGGATATCCGCGTGGTTTATACCGCCCGACAGATGAAGAAGGCCATCCACGAATATGATACGACGCGCCCCGTCACTGAAGCCCTCTGTGCCTGGGACCGCGACTGGGAAATCTACGATCCACACGCCGAAGTGCTCGACGTGGTAGGTTATAACTACATGATTTTCAAGCACGCCAGCGACCACGAACGCGACCCGAAACGCGTCATCTGGCAGACGGAGAGTTATCCGCGTGATGCTTTCCGCAACTGGGCTGTGGCTAACGACTTCCCCTACGTTGTAGGCGACATCGTTTGGACTGGTCTCGACTATCTGGGGGAGAGCGGCATAGGTCGTAACTACTATAAAGGTGAACGTGAGGGCGAGTCGTGGATTGAGGGCGGACAGCCCGAATGGCACGGTGCACCCTGTGGAGATGTGGATATCACTGGCTGGAGGAAACCAATCAGCCATTATAGGGAGATGCTATGGAAGACCCCCCTATTGTCCCCCGAGGGGGACGTAGAAGCCTCCACTCGGGGAGGTATGGAGGGGGTTCTCTACCTTGCTGTGAAAGAACCGAATGGCTACCACGGCGAGATTAAGACGACGATGTGGAGCGTATGGCCCACATGGGAGTCGTGGACGTGGCCAGGATGGGAAGGTAAGCCCATCGAGGTGGAGGTCTATACCAAAGCGCCGGAGGTGAAGCTCTATCTTAACGACCAACTCATCGGCTCGAAACAGGTGAGCCGCGAGACTGAGTTCAAGGCCGTCTTTACTGTGAACTACGAACCAGGTACACTGCGTGCCGAGGTATCTACTCCCCTCCCCCTTGGGGGAGGTCGGGAGGGGGCTGTCCTTTCCACCGCTGGCGCCCCAGCCCGTCTGCGTCTTACCCCCGACCGCACCGTGATGACAGCCGATGGACAGGATCTGATATTCGTCACCGTCGAGGTGGTTGACAAGGACGGCATACCTGTCCCCGAAGCCGCTATCGACTGCGAGGCCACTGTAAAAGGTGCTGGTACGCTGTTAGCCTTTGCCTCTGCCGACCTGAAAGACACTGTTCCCTACCCTACGCCTCAAGTAAAAACGTGGAAGGGTCGTGCGCTACTGGTTGTTCGCAGTACGCAGAAGAAAGGCTCCGTCAGCGTGGCAATCAAAAGTTCGCTGCCCACCGCCAGTCTGACGCTGAAGAGCAAGTAATCAAATAAACACAGAATGGAAACAAGAAAACACATAAAGCCCACAAAGGATATCTACTTTGCTGGAGGCTGTTTCTGGGGAACAGAGCACTACTTCAAGCAGATTGAGGGCGTAGCCATCACGGAAGTGGGATTCGCCAACGGACATACGGAGAATCCGACGTATCAGGAGGTATATACCGACCAGACGGGTTTTGCGGAGACGGTCTTTGTGCGGTTCTATCCCGATGTAGTCAGCCTCGAATTCCTGTTACGGATGTTCTTCAAGGCCATCGACCCCACAAGTCTTAACAAACAAGGACATGATGAGGGTACTCGCTATCGTACAGGGGTTTATTATACTGACACTGCGGATTTGCCTATTATCGAGAAGGTCTTTGCGGAAGAGCAGAAGAACTATGAGCAGCCGTTGGCTGTAGAGAAACTGCCTCTGCTGAACTTCTATACAGCGGAAGAGTATCATCAGGACTATCTCGACAAGAATCCCGATGGCTATTGCCACCTGCCCCTGTCGTTATTCGAGTTTGCAAGAAAAGCTAAGGAAAAGTAAGGCCGTTGCAAACAGCCGAAGTCCAAGTTCAATCCAGCATAAAGATTGAAATTACTTAATTCAAAGGAGGGCTTCGGCTCTCCTTTTCCTTATCATCACTTTAAGGTATTGCGTACCTTATTTATTTGCCGTATCTTTGCGGCGTGATTATGAGATAGGACAAATGACAACGACATTAATCATAGGACTGCTGATTCCGCTGCTGGGCACGATGCTCGGCTCAGCCTTTGTTTTTTTCATGAGGGATGAGATGTCGCCTCGACTGCAGAAAGCATTGCTGGGCTTTGCATCGGGTGTGATGGTGGCGGCATCGGTGTGGTCGCTGCTGATACCAGCGATGGAGATGGGAGCAGATAACGGCAAATGGTCGGTATTCCCTGCTGCCGTTGGTTTTCTGTTGGGTATGGGATTCCTGTTACTCATCGACGAACTGACACCTCACCTGCATATCGGCACAGACAAGCCAGAGGGTATGCGTTCGCATCTTTCTAAGACTGCGATGCTGGCCCTTGCTGTCACCATCCACAACTTGCCAGAAGGAATGGCAGTCGGTGTGGTGTTTGCAGGAGCTGATAGTGCTGCCACGAATATCTCCCTTGCCAGTGCCGTCGCCGTTTCATTGGGTATTGCCATCCAGAATATTCCTGAAGGAGCTATCATTTCTATGCCGATGCGTGCAGCAGGCAATTCCAAGTGGAAGTCGTTTCTCATCGGCTCACTCAGCGGAGCTGTCGAACCCATCGGAGCCATTGCCGTCCTACTGCTCGCCTCTCTGCTCATGCCCGTTCTCCCTTACATGCTTGCTTTTGCTGCTGGTGCTATGTTCTACGTAGTTGTCGAAGAACTCATCCCTGAAGCCTCCAACGGTCTGCACTCCAATCTCAGCACCATCGGTTTTGCCATCGGCTTCGTCCTGATGATGGTGCTCGATGTGGTTATGGGGTAATATATCACACGCCCTTGCCGTCGTCCCGATGATGTGTGCAAAAAAAATGAATTTGTTTCGATTTAGCTTTGGTGATGTGAAAAATAAATCGTATCTTTGCCGACGTCAAAAAACATCTAAACAAATACGACGATGAAGTACCCTTGTGAGAACTGCAAGCTACGTGCTGCGTATGACAAAAACCCGAAGTCACTCATCGGCCGCTTCTGGCGCTGGCAGATCAACTTCTGTCCCAGCTGGCGAGGCTATTTTAAGTCGCTGCCAAAGGAGAAGCAAGAAGAGCTACGCAAGAAGTATGACTTCTGGAAGTATCAATAATCAATGATTGAAGTAGGATTAAAACATACAAGTGAGCTAACAGTTTCAGATTCCGTAACCGCAATCCGGATGGGGTCTGGAGATTTGCCTGTTCTTGCAACCCCTGCAATGCTGGCCCTGATGGAGAATGCTGCAATGCTGGCTGTTGCCGATGTGTTGCCTGAAGGTTGCACAACTGTTGGCGGATATATTGAATCATCTCACCTGAAGCCATCGAAGATTGGCGACAGGGTCTGTGCTACAGCAGAGGTAACTAAAGTCGATGGAAAAAAGATTGAGTTCAAGGTGGCTGCTTATTGTGCCGACGTACTACTCGGAGAGGGCACACACCTGAGATTTATCGTAGATAAAGAACGTTTTCGTTAAGCCAAATGACCATAGCTAAGCTTGCTTGAGCTTTGGCATGGCGAGAAAACGGCCCCATGAAATGGAACGTTTTATGTCTAAACTTTAATGAAAAAACGTAAAATCAAGTATGCTGCCATATTCTTTGTCTGCTGGTTTGCCCTTTTGGTCTTACTGGTGGATGGAGTTCTGGGATTCCAGAAACTGGTTGACTGTTTCGGATCCTACGCTTTGGTAGAGATTGCATTACTGCTATTGGTTATTCTGCCAACACTGGCGGTTTACAGATTTACAAAAGAAAAATGATCCGCGACTTTATTGCCATCGATTTCGAGACAGCCAATCAGCAACCGTCGAGTGTCTGCTCCATGGGAGTAGTTATGGTGCGTAATGGGCAGGTGGTTGACAGCTTCTATAGCTTGATTCAGCCAGAGCCGAACTACTACAGCTATTGGTGTCAGCAGGTTCATGGACTGAGTCAATGCGATACAGACGATGCACCAGTTTTCTCGAAAGTGTGGCAACAGTTGGAAGAACGGATAGCCTATGTATTCTTTCCAGACCAGCAAGCAACCGATGATCTCCGCTACCAGATAGCATCCATCTCTTTCGTGGCTCACAATGCCCGTTTCGATGAAGGTTGTCTGAAAGCAGCTTTCAAGACCTATCAGATGGACTATCCCGACTACCGATTCTACGACACCCTTGCAGCTGCCCGCCGACAGTTCGGGCATTCGCTGCCCAATCACCAGCTCCACACTGTTGCAGCTGCCTGCGGCTATGACCTCCAGAACCATCACCACGCATTGGCTGATGCCGAAGCCTGTGCTGCCATAGCACTCTATATCCTATAAATATGTACCCCTTCTTTACAAGAAATGAAAGGAAAGAAAAATCTCCTGCAAAGAGAACCTTACAGGAGACTTATACTAAAAGTGTGTTCCAATAGATAGGGGATGTTATCGTGTCAGGATTTTCTGCCCGTCGCTGATGAGAATGCCATGAGCACCTTCACCGGCAAGTTTACCGTCGAGGGTGTAAGTGTGCAAAGGGTTGTTGGTATTACTGCTGGCTTCCAAAGCACGAACACCCACATTCTGCGTTTTTTCCCTATATTCTTGCTGGGCCTCCTTCATCATGGTTTGGAAATCGTCGTTCGTCTGAAGAATGCTGAACAGGAGACTGGCTGCCATACGGCTGTTGTCAACGTCGGACTGCCAATGGGCACCTACGATGACACGGCTGTAACCATAGTCCATACCACGCTTGTAGATTTCGGCAGCTCGCTCAGGAGCTATTTGGATCATGAGCAGCGTGATGGTCCATCCGCGAAGCGTATGACCAGAAGGATAGCTGCCTTCTCCGCGCAGATCGTCTTCCTCGTGCGAAGGCATAGCGTCGTTGAAGCGTTCAAACGGACGCTGACGGCTGTACTGGGCTTTCACGGCTCTGCGTGTAGGATCGGTGGTGCGAAGGCTCTTGTTGAGCAAGGCATATATCTTAGGAGTATTCTCCTGTGAGACCTCCATTCCGAAAGCATCTTTCCAGTTGGCATATACTTTTTCCAGATTGTCCCATTCGGCATCGGCAATGGCTACGTTTACCCTGTCTTCGTCGCTGCGTTGCTGTTTTCCCCAAAGGTAGCGTACCATATCATTGGCAAACTCAGGACTGTCGAACGAAGGATGAGCGGGCATGCAGTCGTAGAGCTGTGGCATATCGCTCAAATTGATGAATGGTGTGGTACCATAGGTTGTGTTGTCTTTTTCGTACTTGTCGTAATCTCCCTGGGCATTTGCCGTTGTCATGCAGCATACAATTGCTGACAGAATAAGGAATCGTAAGTTCTTTTTCATACAAGGATTGTATTTAGGCATGTACTGCCTTTCATGTAAAATTGAATGAATGCTTTTATTGTCTCTATAAAACATGAAAAAGAGTTTAATATCCTTGAAAGACTTAAACTCTTCATTTGCACTAAGCATGTTGTTTGTAGCGCCTACGGGAATCGAACCCGTGTTCCATGCGTGAGAGGCATGTGTCCTAGCCGCTAGACGAAAGCGCCATTTTTGATTTGCGAGTGCAAAGGTACGGCAAATTTCTTTACGCACAAAATTTTTCAGCATCTTTTTTACTTCTCACCCCTATTTTTCCTCAAATCTTCCTACGATTTTAATGAAAAACCCTCATCAGTTTTTATTTAGCGAGGCACATCGTCATACAACAAAAAAGGCCGGCAACGAGTGCCGACCTTCTTGTTGATATTGGTTTTATGATTACTTCACGAAGACCTTTTTACCGTTGATAATGTAGAGGCCACCCTTCAGGACGTTGTCCACACGACGACCGGTGAGGTCGAAGATGGCGGCGTTCTCTGCGTCAACCACGAGCTGGTCGATACCTACACGGTAAGGATCTGTGTTCTCGGCTGTGGTGGGTGTGAGGGTCTCAGCAACGTTGGCTGGTATTTCGAACTTCACGTTGTCGAAGATGAAGTTGGTAGCCACTCCGTTCTTTGCGAGGTTGAAGGCAATGGTCTGGAAGTTCTTCATGATGTGACTGTTCGTGTCTTCAGTACCGTCACACTCAGAAAGAACATTTCCTTCATACGAGTAAGACTGCCATTCTGTAGTGAACGAAGGTGAACCGGCACATGCCCAGTGGATATACTGACCTGGCTCGTTGTGGCTCTGAGTGTCACAACCACCAGCTACATCTGCCTTGTAGTCGAAGCTGAGCTTGTACTTAGTTCCGGCAGGCAGTTCGTAAGGCAGACGGATGAAGAACTGAGTATCCCAGTCGTTGGCGGGTCCGTCGGCTGACTGTACGCGTACGGCCTTGCTGCCGTCAACACCGATGCCGTCGAAGGCGTAAGCGAGATATGGACCACCGATGCCTTGTTCTGTAACGTAGAAGCAGGACATATCGTCGCCTTCCATCGTGCCGTTGACGATGAGATCTGTCCACTCGTCAACAGGAACTGGTGCCTGGCTCCATACACCGAAGTTGTCGAAGTTATAGACCACGTCCTTGCTCTCCTGCGAGAGGTTGAAGGCAATACTGATCACACCGATACCGTCGCCGTTACCGTTATCACCCTTTGCCATTGAAGCGTCAACTGTAATGTCTTTTGAGAAGTGCTGCCATTCGGTGGTGAAATTCACGTCGCCCAGTGCTGACCAGTGCTGGTATTCACCTGGAACGCCATGAGCCTGGGTTCCAACTGTAGCGGCCTGGTTGGCCTTGTAGTCGAATTCTACGTGGAGGCTTGATCCCTCGGGCAGAGCCTCGTCGAGAACAATCCATACCTGAGATTCCCAAGGATCCTGAACCTGAGCTGCAGCAGCTACCTCGATTCCGCGGCTGCCGTCCTTACCTGCACCGGCTACGATGCGAGCACCTACGATAGCATCGGATGGAGCTTCCTTAGAAAGGTAGCTGTGAATATCGTCACCAGCGAGGTTACCGTTGGTTACGAGCTGTGTCCATCCTTCTGGTGCAACGAGTTCGTCGGCTTCGTTAGATGAAGAAGGAGCCTTGGCTGCATAGAGTTCAGCCATGATATCCTCTGGCATTACGTAGTTGGCAACTGTGACGTCGTCGAAGCGGAATGGGCTGTCACCGTCGTTCCAGTCCCAAGCCTGGTTACCACCGAGGCAGATGTACTGGAGTTCAGCTCCGTTGCTGAAGAGACCATTGAGGGTATGTCCTTCGGTTCCGTCTAATGTCCACTGGTTCTTTACCACACCGTCGAGGTAGATGGTGAGACCCGTCTCTGTGAAGTTGGCTACATAGAAGTGCCACTGTCCGTCGTCGAGCCAGTTCTCTACGAAGTTGAAGGCTGCGTCGCCTGCTTCCCAAGCATTCTGGTTGTAGATATTGTTCTTGCCGTCCACGTTGTCTTCACCTGTGAAATCGGTCCAACCAGCACAGTTCACCTGTGCAGGACCGCGGCTCTGGAGGGCGAGCATTGGCCAAGTGTTAGGACTGTTCTTTGCAGCATAGGCTGTGAAGAATGGAGCGTATGCGTATGCACCTGCATCGTTGCCGTTGGCGTTCACCCAGAAGCTGATGGAGAGTTCCTTGGTCTCTGCGCTGTGTGAGAGGAGGTCGGAAGGCAGGAGCAGGTAGTTGGTGCGAACGGCGCCACCTACGTTTTCATATACCTTGCCAAAGCCAGGCGTTTCGTCGTCAACGATGGCACCAGCACCCACGATGCTGACACCTTCCTTCTCTGCATCTTCGAAGTCGTCAGTCCAGATGAACATTTCGGGTGCAGGAGTATATTCGGTGATAGTCCAGAGGCAGTTGCCGTTGGAAGTGGTCTTGTCGCCGTAGCAAGGAGAACCGGCAGCGTTGCCGTCGCTGGTGTTGGTACCAAGCATACCGTTCTTACCTGCGATGGTGTATTGACCTTCGGACACGCAAGTGATGGTCCATCCATAAGCATCGCCGGAGGTTGACATTGTCCAGTTGTTGCTGCCTTCGTAGTTGACGAACTCTTCGCCGTTGTAGATAGCGAATGTGCCTTCAGCCTGAGGTACGAAATAGATAGGTGTGCCTTCCTCGGCAATCTTGATGCCTTCGGCTGTTGCGCTGAGCTGGAAGTCACCTTCGGAGGTGGTCAGCGTGAGCATGTAAGCCTGGTCGGAATCAGGAGTGGTGAGGGCAGGTTCGAAAGCTTCAACATACGCATTGAGTGTAGTTGTGGCAGTTTCTACTTGTTCCTTGGTAGCACCCTCATTTACATAGACAGAGATCGCGTCGGAGATTGCAAATGCCAGCGGATCGAGTTCGGTGGAAGCATACTGGAAGAGTCCGTCGCCCACAGCGTAGGATTTATACTGGTCAGCAGCTGCATTAATGGCATTCTTCAGTTCAATCTTTGCGAGTTCGGCGTCAGAAATAGGTGTCAGCGTCACATTGTCGAAGAACACCTTGGCGTTAGAACCTGAACCACCGGAAACGGCACCCAGACCTATCTGGATATTACCTGTTGTTTCCTCCGTAAGAGTGAAGACAACTTCGTCGGTTACCCATTCGTCGGATGGGAACGAAGTGCGGGTAGAAAGGAAGGACTGGCTTTCAGTCACGAAGCCGAGCTGGGAAGCGCCCTGAGTGGCAGAGAGATTGGCGTTGTAGGCATCTGCCGTCAGGCGGTAGTTACCTGCAGCGAGTGTGAGTTCCTGGGTGTAGGCCACTACTCCACTCCATCCTACTGAGATACCGAGTGCACCACCCTCAGCTTTTTCGTACATATCGGTAGCAGGAGCTGCTACGCCGTTGAGCTGAGCTTCCGATCCGTAGGCAAATACACCACCTACCGACCAGGCTGCACCACCGTTACTGGTCCAGCCTGTCACAGGCAGGTTGTTGGGATCACCTGTCGTTGCGAGGCTCTCTGTCTGGAAGTCAGCAGCTACGTCGAAGGTGCTGTTAGCGATTTCGATCTCCTCGACTGGTTTCTCAATCGTGAACCAGCCGATTTCCGACTTGCGTTCCTCGCCGCCACCCAGATAGATGCTCTGGATACCCACTTTATCCCAATCCTCAGAATAGACGCCGTTGAGGAAAATCTCATCAGCATAGAAATCCCAATCATCAGTGAAGCCGTATGGGAAGACAGTCATATCCTCCGTCAGTTCATCGTGAGTGGCTGGTGTAAAGGTCAGCGGTGTCACCTCGCCATCCACATCGGCGAAGAGCTGATAGTAGAGTTTGGAAGCAGCCAAAAGATTGCCTTCCGTATCCTCCAACGGGATGTCAAAGAATAATTTCCATCCAAAGATTTCGGATTCCTCCATCTTGGTGATGGAAGGAGTTGCAGGAGTTGCAGCTACTTCGTTCACCTTCGTCAGGACAGGACTCACATAATAACCATCGAGATACTGGTTATCCAGGACACCATAGATTTCTCCATTGGCACTATAGCTTTCCGTATCAGGATCGTAGGTGAAGACAACGTCGCCTTCATAGAAGAAGTAACTATCGTAACTTGAAGCATAAGTGCCAACATACTGTTCGCCTGGGAAGGTAACGGTATTGCCGTCCTTGGTTCCCTTCACCCAAGCCTTAGGCATATATTCGCTGAAGCCCTGAATGTAAACATCGTTACCAACTACAGCCACCATTACTGACTTCGAAGCTTCTTTGTCTTCATCATCATAATAAGTCATGACATAGTCCATCACCTCTGCACCCTCAGGCAGCACCACGGCTTGAGGTTTCTCAGGCTCTTCTGTGCTGAAAACAGGTCGATCCCAATAGGCATAAGCTGCGACCTCGTCAGCTTCCGCATTTTCAATGATGTACGTAGTAGAACTGGTCAGAACTCCGTTTTCCTCATCGTATTCAAAGACGATGTCGGATATTTCACTACCATCCTCACTACCAACGATGTACTCTGGGCCATAATCGTCTTCACCGACACACTGTCCACATGGGAAGATAACATTTCCACCGTCGATTGTACCCTTGATCCAGCCGTCTTCAAAATAATAGGCCAGACCCTGGATGTACATGTCATTACCGTCGATAGCGACCTGAATCTCAGACATCGAAGAGGTAGCGTCCATCCATTCGCCTGAATACAACATGAAACTGCCTCCTGAGGTGTACCATGTTTCAATAGTAGCTCCGGCAGGTGGTGTCACCAGTTCGGGTGCACGCCGTCTTGCCTTTTTCATTGCAGGCTGGTTCTTGCGCTCGAAGCCCTGAACATTCATCATCCGACGATTCTTAACCGGAACCATAGGCTTGTTTGCCTTCTGGTTAAAAGTCGTCAGCGGTTTTTGCTCAATCGCTTTCCGTTGCGCCTGAGCTGGTCATCGTGAACAAAACAGCTGCCACTAATACCAAAAAGAGATAAATCTTTTTCATACGCATTTGTTTTAGATTGTTAATAAAATTGATAAAAAAGTTATAGATAATAAGAATTTCCTTCGAAATCTTAGTTATTTGATAGAATTAGGCGGCAAAGTTACGATTATTCCCCGAAAAAAGCAAACCATCGGGTAAAAAAAAAGTATTTAGCGAACATTCGTTGCAATCAAACAAATATTTAAAAATTATTTTGTATTGTTTCTAACTTTTACTAACTTTGCAAATGAAAGGAAATCTTAAAAAAGAATTTTCAAAACCCACTTCTATAATCATCACATGAAAGATTTCAATTTCTATGCACCGACCGAAATCGTTTTCGGCGAACAATCTGAGGAAAAAGTAGCTCAGTTAGTGAAAAAGTACGGAGGTACCAAAGTGCTTGTCCATTACGGAGGACAGAGTGCCATCCGCTCAGGTCTTCTCGACAAAGTATGCGACCAGCTCGCTCAGAGCGGTATTCCGTTCGTCAAACTGGGAGGCGTCGTGCCTAACCCACGTCTTTCGCTCGCTCAGAAAGGCATCGAGCTGTGCCGAGAGGAAGGCATCGACTTCATCCTTGCCGTGGGTGGAGGCAGCGTCATCGACTCCGCCAAATGTATCGCCTATGGTGTACCCTACGAAGGCAACGTCTGGGATTTCTATCTGGGTAAGGCAAAAGCTACAGCAATGCTCCCGTTGGCAGCCGTACTCACCATTCCTGCTGCAGGTAGCGAGATGAGCGAGTCGAGCGTTATCACCAATGAGGAAGGCGACGTAAAGTTAGGTTACTCCAACAACCTCTCACGTCCCAAGTTCGCCATCATGAACCCACGCCGCACCTTCACGCTTCCAGCCTATCAGACGGCAGCCGGTGTGACCGATATGATGATGCACACCATGGAACGCTACTTCACCAAGGATGACGACATGGACTTCACAACGGATGTGGCGGAAGCGATGCTTCGCAGCATCAAGAACGCTGTCTTTGCCGTTCTGAAGAATCCCGAAGACTACCGCTATCGCGCTCAAATCATGTGGGGCGGAAGCCTTATGCACAACGGCCTTACAGGCTGCGGCGTGACAGAAGACTGGGCTACCCATCAGCTCGAACACGAACTCAGCGGAATGTTCGACGTGACCCACGGTGCAGGACTTGCTGCCATCTGGCCCAGCTGGGCACGCTATGTGCTGCATGAAAACGTGAGCCGCTTCGTCCGCTTTGCCGTCAACGTGATGGATGTGCCCAACGACTATACCGACCCCGAAGGCACAGCCCTGAAAGGTATCGAAGCCGTTGAACGCTTCTACCACGCCATCGGTATGCCAGTGAATATCAAGGAACTTATCGGACGCGACATCACCGACGACGAAATCCGCGAGATGACACGCAAGTGCAGTCGCGACTATACAGCTACCTGCGGAGGACTGAAAGTCCTGCAAGCTGAAGACATGGAAGCCATCTACCGCATGGCACGAGGATAATCCCCTCCGAAACCCAACAAACACAAAAAACAGGAAAACCCACTGGGCCTTCCTGTTTTTTTAGGTCTGGATCACCTTATTTCTTATCCTTCAGGAGGTCGCGGATCTCAGTCAGCAGTTTCTCTTCGTTGCTGGGTTCAGCTGGAGCTTCTGGAGCCGCCTCTTCCTTCTTCTTCATCTTGTTGATACCCTTGATCATCAGGAAGATGCAGAAAGCAATGATGAGGAAGTCAACCACGTTCTGAATGAAGTTACCATAGGCAAAAACTGGATGACCAGCTTCGCGAACAGCTGCCAACGACTGACCAGCTACATCTGAGCCGTCGAGTACGCAGAACAAGTCGGTAAAGTTAGCACCACCGAGCAATTTTCCAACGAGTGGCATGATGAGGTCATCCACTACGCTGCTAACGATTTTTCCGAAGGCACCGCCGATGATCACACCAACAGCCATGTCAACAACGTTGCCACGCATGGCAAACTCTTTGAATTCTTTTCCGATTTTAGCCATAATGATTGAATTTTTAAGATTTATGATTGTTAATAAAAATGGAAAAATAACACTTTCACATTGCAAAGGTACGGAAAAGCGGACAAATACCAACATTTTTCCATGATTTTTTTCAAGATGTTGCAATTTTTTTAAAATTCCCTTTTCTATTTTCAATTAAATATCGTAACTTTGCAGTCCGAAAAGCGAAAAGAATCCACTTTTCATCTATTTGTGTATGAAGAAAACAGTCTTATTTGCACTCCTCATGCTGACAGCGCTACTCATCGTGGCGTGTGGAACAGCAGAAAGATGCAATTGTGGATAATTCATAATTAAATGAAGAATGAAAAATGAAGAATGAAGAATTCATTCAACAATTCAAAATTCATAATTGATAATTAAGTAGAAAGAATCAGAGTTAATTCATTTATAGTTTAACCATTAATTTTTTAAACAAAAAACAGAAATGGCAGTAAAAGTAGCTATTAACGGCTTTGGCCGTATTGGTCGTCTCGCATTCCGTCAGATGTTCGAGGCTGAAGGTTATGAAGTAGTAGCAATCAACGACTTGACTAGTCCTAAGATGCTCGCTCACCTGCTCAAGTATGACACAGCTCAAGGTGGTTTCGCCGGCAAGTTCGGTGAAGGCAAGCACACTGTGGAAGCTGGTGAAAACTCTATCATCGTTGATGGTAAGGAGATCATCATCTACGCTATGCCTAACGCAGCTGAGCTGCCTTGGGGCAAGATCGGCGTTGACGTAGTTCTCGAGTGTACAGGTTTCTATACTTCTAAGGCAAAGGCTGAGGCTCACATCCAGGCTGGTGCTAAGAAGGTAGTGATCTCTGCTCCTGCAGGCAACGACCTCCCAACCATCGTTTACAATGTGAACCACAAGACCCTGAAGAAGGAAGACACTGTGATCTCTGCAGCTTCTTGCACCACCAACTGCTTGGCTCCTATGGCAGCAGCTCTGAACGCTTACGCTCCTATCCAGAGCGGTATCATGAGCACCATCCACGCCTACACTGGTGACCAGATGATCCTCGACGGCCCACAGCGCAAGGGTGACCTCCGCCGCAGCCGTGCAGGTGCTTGCAACATCGTTCCTAACTCAACTGGTGCTGCTAAGGCTATCGGTCTTGTAATTCCTGAACTCAACGGTAAGCTCATCGGTTCTGCTCAGCGCGTTCCAACTCCAACTGGTTCTACCACTATCCTCGTTGCTGTAGTGAAGGGTAAGGACGTTACAGTTGAAGGCATCAACGCAGCCATGAAGGCAGCTCAGACTGAGAGCTACGGCTACACTGAAGATCAGATCGTAAGCAGCGACATCATCGGTATGCGCTTCGGTTCTCTCTTCGACGCTACTCAGACTATGGTTAGCAAGATCGACGACGAGACATTCCAGGTACAGGTAGTTAGCTGGTACGACAACGAAAACAGCTACACCAGCCAGATGGTACGTACCATCAAGTACTTCGCTGAACTTTAATCTTCAGCCAAACCAATCAAAAAAGCTCACCTTCCAAACGGAGGGTGAGCTTTTTCTTGTTAAGGAAAGAAAGATTTTCCGCCATGGGCGGAAGTTAACCTGATAGAGAAAAAAACATTGCCCTTCAGGCTGAAAAACCATTTTTATTCATGCGCAGCCTTTTTTTAGTGAAGCGCAGCTTAACGGTGTTTTTGCTTTCATTGATTTCAAAGCATGAAATGCTGTGTTGACGGAACGTTTTCGATAAGCCAAATGAGCAATGCCAAACTTGTTTGAGCATTGTCATGGCGAGAAAAGGTGGGATGATAATCCAAGTTTACTTACAGGCAGACAGCATCAGCAGCAGACGCAAAATCTTGTAAAGATTGAAAGCAATGAAAGGGTTTTTGATGTTTTTGTTAACATCCGTTACTTGAATAAACATTACAGGCGGAAGCCGAAGAACGTGCGGACGCGCCATTTCTGGTTGTCCACTTCCAGGCTTTTATTGTTTCCGATATTGGTAAAGTTATACACCCCCGACAAACCAAAGAATTTGTTACCCCACTGACGGACGACGGCAGCACGTCCTGTAATGATGACTTCTGGAAAACGGTATTTCAGCGGTACACGGGCGTTATCAAAAGTCATCGAGGTGTTGCTATAGATGATGAACGTAGGCAAAGCGGAGATGTGGAGCAACCAACCCGACCCAGGCACGAAGTTATAGCCGTAGCCTCCACCAATACCTATGTTCGTCATCTTCAGATCCGTCGGATACTCACCTTCGAGCTTGGCGTGCTGTCCCATTCCAGATGCAGCCAGGAGGAAACTACCGGCAGAACGACGCTGGATGTAGCTCTGCGAGAAAGCGGCAGGATAGGAGAAACGTCGACTGTTGAAGATATAGAAGGCATTCAGGTTCAGCGTCTTCACCTTCAGCATTCCGTCAGGCAGTTCAATGCGGTCCATCCCCTCTTGGTCGTACCAGCCTGTGTAGTTCTTGGCATCCTGATAGATGAAGTCGAAGCCGAAACGGCGACCATAGCTGTTTAAGTTCAGCTCGAAGTCACGGTACTTTCCCATCATCTTGGCAGGGTTGAGTGCAGCGCTGAGCGAGACACCGAGGTAGCTGACACCTACGCTGAGTGTAGCTTTGCGGTCGGCCTCCATCTCAGCCTTGAAATGATGACCATGATCAATCCCTTCTGTTTCGATTTTCGCACCCGACTCATTAATCCTCGCCCTGATGGTCCACTTGGTCTTGGGGCGAATGACGTATGCCGTATCGATGTCACCCCTGTTGTAGCGGATCGAAAGAACGCTGTCGGCACGAGACAGGAAGTTATCGGCACGCGCTCGGAGCAACTGTGCCCGAGTAGGAGCAGCCGCTCCCTCGATGCTATCGCCAGACGAAAGTAACGACTGTGCCACAGCAGGTTCTACCCATCCCATGATGCTAACCAGTGCACAAACCAGCATCCCCTTCGCAAACCATTTTCTTTTCATTCTCAATGAATTGAATTGTTATTTTTGATTTCCGTCTGCAAAAATACGACAAATAACTGAAACTAACAAACAAACAGGGAAAAAAGTGGCTCATTAATAAATTCCTGTGTTTGCTTACAGATTGTAATAAAGAAAAAAACAGAAAAAAATCTTTTTGATGTTTGCAGCTCTTTCAGAGCATTTGTGCTAAGTCCTATGCATTGCCTTTAAGAGCAAGCTCTTACGTCAAGCCATAGCTCTTATCACATAACTCCGTTATTACAAACATCCAAAAGCAAAAACACCGTTACGCTGCGCTCCACTAAAAAATGGCTGCGCATGGATAAAATTGGTTTTTCAGCCCAAAGGGCGGTGTTTTTGCTTTCATTGATTTCAAAGCATGAAATGCTGTGTATGGGGCTGGTGATGGCTGACGGAAGTTTACTTACAGTTAGACAGCATCAGCAGCAGACACAAATCTTGTAAAGATTGAAAGCAATGAAAGGGTTTTTGATGTTTTTGTTAATTAGTGGTCGAATCTTCATTTCTTATTGAAATATCTATCTCATTTTGAGGTAGATAAAAATTTGAAATGTTAATGGCGATTAATATTAATGGTGATTTACATTTCTCGGTAAGCATTCGATAAACTACAGGTAGTTGAACCTATATACTATAGCAACAGCAGCTATAACTTCAGGTGAAGCATATAGCTGCTGTTGTTTTGTTGTAC
>CAJOHO010000002.1:16684-177498 GCA_905234555.1 uncultured Bacteroidaceae bacterium | reverse complement strand
CCGAAGTGATGATCGCCAGCCGCACGCGTGAAAAATGCGTGAAGCTCGTCAAAGCAATTAAGAAAGCTCGCGAAGGAAAGCCGATGCCTGTCTTCTCAACTGCCAAAGTGGATGCTGACAATGTGGAAGAACTGGTGGCGCTGTTCAACGAATTCAAGCCAGAAATCGTGATGAACCTTGCGCTGCCCTATCAGGACCTCACCATCATGGAGGCTTGTCTGCAGTCAGGAGTGAACTACCTCGACACCGCCAACTACGAACCACGCGACGAAGCCCACTTCGAGTACTCTTGGCAATGGGCGTTCAAAGAACGATTCGAGGAAGCTGGTCTGACCGCCATCCTCGGCTGCGGTTTCGACCCAGGCGTGAGCGGTATCTACACGGCATACGCTGCCAAACACCACTTCGACGAGATTCAGTATCTCGACATCGTCGATTGCAACGCAGGCAACCACCACAAGGCCTTCGCCACGAACTTCAATCCTGAGATCAACATCCGCGAAATCACCCAGAAAGGCCTCTACTACGAAGACGGTAAATGGATTGAGACTGAGCCGCTGGAATTCCACCAGCCCCTCACCTACCCTAACATTGGTCCACGCGAGTCCTACCTCCTCCACCACGAAGAGCTGGAATCGCTCGTCAAGAACTATCCGACCATCCGCCGGGCACGTTTCTGGATGACCTTTGGACAGCAATACCTCACCTACCTCGATGTGATCCAGAACCTCGGCATGAGCCGCATCGACGAGATTGAGTACGAAGCTCCGTTTGCAGACGGAAGCGGAAAGACAGCTAAGGTGAAGATCGTTCCCCTCCAGTTCCTCAAGGCCGTACTGCCCAATCCACAGGAACTCGGCGAGAACTACGAAGGTGAAACCAGCATCGGCTGCCGCATCCGTGGAATCAAGGACGGCAAGGAACGCACCTACTACGTCTATAACAACTGCTCGCACGAAGCAGCCTACAAGGAAACAGGCATGCAGGGCGTAAGCTACACCACAGGCGTACCCGCCATGATTGGTGCCATGATGTTCCTCAAAGGCATCTGGAAGAAGCCAGGCGTCTGGAACGTGGAAGACTTCGATCCCGATCCCTTCATGGAACAGCTCAACACCCAAGGTCTCCCCTGGCACGAAGTCTTCGACGGCGACCTCGAACTCTAAACTTAAAAACTCAAAAACTTAAAAACTTAAAAACTCACATAAATGGCACAACAACAAGATCCAAAGTTAGAAAAACTGAAGGCATTGCAGGCAGCAATGGAGAAAATAGAGAAGAATTTCGGTCACGGCTCCATCATGAAGATGGGTGATGACAAAGTGGAAGATGTCGATGTCATCCCAACCGGTTCCATCGGACTCAACGCAGCGCTGGGTGTAGGCGGCTATCCCAAGGGACGCATCATCGAAATCTACGGTCCTGAATCCTCAGGTAAGACCACCCTCGCCATTCACGCCATTGCCGAAGCACAGAAAGCAGGAGGCATCGCAGCGTTTATCGATGCAGAGCATGCCTTCGACCGTTTCTATGCGCAGAAACTCGGTGTCGATATTGACAATCTCTACATCTCCCAGCCCGACAACGGTGAACAGGCACTCGAAATTGCCGACCAGCTCATCCGCTCCTCAGCCATCGACATCATCATCATCGACTCTGTGGCAGCCCTTACGCCAAAGGGAGAAATTGAAGGTGAGATGGGCGACAACAAAGTGGGACTGCAGGCCCGACTCATGAGTCAGGCTCTCCGCAAGCTCACCTCCAGCATCAGCAAGACCAAGACCACCTGTATCTTCATCAACCAGTTACGTGAGAAGATCGGTATCATGTTCGGCAATCCCGAAACCACAACAGGTGGCAATGCCCTGAAGTTCTACTCATCCGTCCGCCTCGACATCCGCAAGGGTCAGGCCATCAAGGACGGCGATAACGTTCTGGGTAACACCGTGAAAGTCAAAGTCGTAAAGAACAAGGTGGCACCTCCATTCCGCAAAGCAGAGTTCGACATCATGTTCGGCGAAGGCATTTCCCGCACAGGCGAAATCATCGACTTGGGTGCAGAGTTGGGCATCATCAAGAAGAGCGGCAGCTGGTTCTCCTACGAAAACCAGAAACTGGCTCAAGGACGCGACGCTGCCAAGAAACTGCTGGCTGACAATCCCGAACTCGCAGAGGAACTCGAAGCCAAGATCCTCGCCAAGCTCTCAGGCAAGGAACTCGACGCTATTGCCGACAAAGGAGAACAGTAGGCGTTCATGACACCACGCATCGCCATCATAGACCAGAACACACTCGAAGCCATGGGACTGAAGTCACTCATCTGCGACCTCATTCCCATGGTCGATGTGAGTGTGTTCTCGTCTCTTGACGAGATGGAGGAAGAAGCAGCGCAGACACCCTTCATCCATTATTTCGTGTCAGCCCAGATTCTGCTCACCCATTCCGAATTCTTCCTTCAGCGTCCCCACCAAACCATCGTGCTCACCGCCCAACCAATGGCTAGCACACAATTTGAACGATTCCACACACTCAATACCGCCCAGATGGAGCACGAACTCGTGAAATCCCTCCTCCAGCTCCATCAGCACGGACACGGAAATCCCCAGCACGGAGGATTCCATCACGGAAGTATCCCTGAGAAAGACGTTATCGGACCATCTATCGAAATCAGTAAACGCGAAGCCGAAGTCCTCGCCCTCGTCGTTCGCGGATTCATCAATAAAGAGATAGCTGAACGCCTCTTCATTTCCCTCCCCACCGTCGTTTCCCACCGCAAGAACATCTGTGAGAAACTCCATCTCCATTCCGTCTCAGCCCTCACCATCTATGCCGTCACCCACGGCATCGTCAGCATCGACGAAATCTAAACCACCCTTCTCCCATCAGACATCAGCAATGATGGCACAACTGCTCCTTGACATCCAATTTCAACAAAATCCGTAAACACTTAACAAATGTAGTGGAATCACTTAACAAATTATTTCATTTTTGTTAAGTATTTTCGGAATCGGACTTAACAAATTCCGCAAAATTTATTAAGCGAAAAACACAAATCACTTAACTAATTTCGTTTTTTATCGAAAAGAGCCGTTTCTGAAGTCCCCGCATCATCAGCGAACGAATCAGAGTCTATGAGAATTATTGAGTATATAAATAATCCTTTCCCTAATGATTAGAAAAGATGGTGCGGATTTCTCCTATTCTCTGTACGGCTTTTCATACGGCTTTGTTTGGTTTTCCCTAAATATTTCCGAAGACATAAAATTCGAATGAATATAGTTTGGAAATGTCATATTTTTATCCGAACTTTGCAGCAAAACCTAAACATAAAGCTTATGAAAAGGTCTATTTTTCTTTTATTGTTGCTATCAGCCACAGCTAACATGAGGGCGCAGGAAATGTACGACGACCCAGACAACGTGGTAAAGTTAGGGTGGAACACCTCTGGTTCGCTGGGACTTGGTTATGACTATCTCCACACCCCACTCAGAGGTGATGTGTATTGCGACATCATGCCAGTTCATCTGCTGGCACTTAATGCCCAAATCATGTCGTTATACATAGGCTTAGCCTATTTTTCTCGTGACACATACAAAGGAGGGCAAGGTTACAAAGAAAATGTTGCAACATGTTTGGTGAAGGCGGGGCCTTCGTTCCGCTATGGAAAATGGGGCAACAACATTTCGCTTACGCCCTACGTGGGACTTCTCCGTTGCGACGTGAGCATCAAGATCGGCAACGAGGAGTTTGAAGCACCACATGGTCATCGCGGGCACGACTTCGTTTACGGTGTACGTTTAGCCTACACAACCAAGTTCCTGGAACTCTCCCTCAACTACTCCAACCACGAAATCGGCTTTGCCGTCGCTGCCAAAGTGGATTTCGGAGGAGATTAACGAACCGGAGAATGCAAATTCTTGTTCGTTTTTTCATTCCTGTAATCGTTGGACGGTTTCGGAGTCTTCGTTGAAATCCTGTGCTTTCTTCTTTTAAATCCAAACAGGAGTTATACCTGTTGTACTTGTGTCTGTTACGTCAATAACCCAGCAGTCATCAACGTAGATGGTTGTTCCGTGATAGCTATTAATCCCAAAAACAAAATAATTGGCTGTTGGGGGGACTTCAATTGTTTCATCAAAAGTCTGCCAAACATTCAACGCGTGAGGGAAATATGTTAACCCATATCCTCCCCCACGAATGATGTAATAAGTATCTTTGCCATAAAAGTCTTCCAATTCATCTGTTGAGATGTTGTAAGCTTCTGCAGCCGCTGTTCTGAAATAGCAATAAGTTCTTGCTCCTTTGGATTTCCATTGTTCTACATAATAATGGAAACGAATCCTTAATTTATGGTTAGGGACAACTGATATTCTTTGATCTATTCTTGCAGTTTCACCTGTTTGTTCTGACTGCATCTTTGCAGAGAAATTTCCTTCATAAACAATTGATTTATTGCGTTGAACATATTCATTATGAGGTATAGACCAATCACTTGGACTGCCTGGTAGGAAAAAGTTCCATTCCTCTAATCCACCATTAATCAGAAGATTCTGTTCTGCACTTTCGCTACGACTATATCTATTTGATTCAGCTTCTGAATTGATATATTCATTAGTTTCTTCTTCTATAATCTCCTCTTCTTCATCTTTGCCACATCCTATCAATGCAACAAGAACAAGAGATACTATCAAATAAGTTTTACGGCTCATTATTTTTATTGTTTTTTCTATTGTGAGATAATGAAGACCCTTAAAAACAATTATATCTGTTGACGTTTTATCGCCTCTTCTATTTGGCGTTCCTCTGCTTCTTTCAACCTCTGCTTTCTTTTTTCTTCGGCCTGACGTGTTGTAAAACCATCATCAAGATAAATTACCGAACTATTTAATGAGAGTTCATGAGGATTATATAAAAGAATGACGGATTGGTTTTTCCATTCCCAAACAAAAACAAACTGATAAAGCGTGGAATTCCAATGTTCCATAAAATCATTCATTGCATCTTGATATGTCCAAGGTTTCCCACTAAGTTCACTCTTTTCTCCTAAAGGGAAAGTTCCCATAGCTTCGCCCTCTTGGTCAAGACGCTGGTAGTACGAAAAATCCCCATAATTATCAACATACAATCCAATGAGGTGAAGGAAATTGTATGACTTATCAACATTTCCTTGCAAAGAGAGACGGTGGACTATATCGCCTGGATATGCAGTTCCATCGTTTATTTGGACTAAATCAAAAGTAAATTCATCCTTACTTTCAGTATATAGCTTAACCGGAAGGTCTTTTACAAGTTCATAATAGCGAGCAGAATCCAAAGGCTCAGATATTCTGATGCCCTGAAAAGCCAAAACTGTATCCGTCTCAGCACGTTGCTCACTTAGGGACTTCTCCTGCTGTTGCAACCTCGGATTGCAAGCAACAAGAAAAAGCATAGATAATAAGTATAATGCCTTCATACTTGTTTTCATGACTTTTACTTTCATTATTCGACGATGTTATGTCCCACTCCACCAACACTCGAAAGAGCTTTGTGGCGGAGTTCACCTGCAAAGTTACCAATAAAAACTGAATCAAGGAAATATTGTTGAGAAAAAAATGAAAAAAGAGAAAGGAAACAGATTTCCTTGCACTTGTATATTGGGGATATGACAGGTGGGCTGTGAGCCGGATGGGGAGAGATGAACATTCTGACCAACATATTTGCCTACTAATCGTACTTTAGGTGTCATCAGAATCTTTCTTTACTATCTACCCCCCTGTTAACAAGCTCAAGATTTTATGTTAATGCTTTCGGAAATTCGTGTTAACACGCAGCGCAATTCAAGCGTGCTTGAACGAAATTTTGAGCGTGCTTGAACAAAATTTCAAGCGTGCTCTGACCACCCACTCGTGCACGCTCAAAATTTCAACAGAGCGTGCTCAAAATGTAAACCGATGGAGCAGCGAAGGCAGAGCAAAACTTGTTTGAGCTATGCTGAGTGACAGAGGAAGAGTAAAAACTCAACCATGCACGCACGAATTTTTCGCCAGAGTTAACAACCTCTCTTGAACGCAAAAAAGAGTCCAACGATGTTACTCATTGGACTTTCAGCGGAGAGAGGGATTCGCTTCGCGCATCCCAGACGCTCCCGCGGAGACCGTCTAAACGCAAAGGCTGGCACAAGTGCCTCAGTCTTTTTTGTAGGTTAGTGGAATAAAAGTGAACTTTCCTTCCCTACCTACAAAAAAACTGGTTGAATTTCTTCAACCAGCCTTTGCGTTTGCGGAGAGAGAGGGATTCGAACCCCCGGTACCTCTCAGTACGTCGGTTTTCAAGACCGATGCAATCGACCACTCTGCCATCTCTCCAAAAAATAAGGGATGATGGTGCTCACGCTCGGGTGATGTACCCTTCATCCCTTTGTACGCCCTCAGGGGCTCGAACCCTGGACCCATTGATTAAGAGTCAATTGCTCTACCAACTGAGCTAAGGACGCATCTTTGTTTTGCGCTTCAGGATGGGCTTGAACCAACGACCCCATGATTAACAGTCATGTGCTCTAACCAACTGAGCTACTGAAGCATGTTTTCTTTGCTAAGTGAAGAGGAGGAGACTCGAACTCCCACGGGCTGAGCCCACTACCCCCTCAAAGTAGCGCGTCTACCATTCCGCCACCTCTCCTTATGCAAAGGGTTATGTTTTGACCTTGTCGGACGATATCTTCTCCAAAGCTCTTAGGCTTTGTCGGATTGGATATCCTCCCAACTCAGAAAAACCTTGAGCCTCTTGTCGGATTCGAACCAACGACCCCGAGATTACAAATCACGTGCTCTGGCCAACTGAGCTAAAGAGGCGGACTTTTGAACTTGAGCGGAAGACGGGGCTCAAACCCGCGACCCCCAGCTTGGAAGGCTAGTGCTCTATCAACTGAGCTACTTCCGCAGAATATTCAAAGTTCTACTATGACCTTCCGAAGACGCTTCTTCAAGTCGTGGGCACAGATGGATTCGAACCACCGAAGGCGAAAGCCAGCAGATTTACAGTCTGCCCCATTTGGCCACTCTGGAATATGCCCTGTACCTTGCTTGTGACTCGTATAGGATTCAAACCTATAACCTTCTGATCCGTAGTCAGATGCTCTATTCAGTTGAGCTAACGAGCCGTCCACAAATGAAGTGCAAATCGTGATTTTCATCACTCTTGCGTGGGCGTTGACGGATTCGAACCGCCGACCCTCTGCTTGTAAGGCAGATGCTCTGAACCAGCTGAGCTAAACGCCCGTTTCGGAGTGGATTTTTTAGTGTCAAGCCGCTTGCTTTTTTGACTTCCTTTCCGAAAGCGAGTGCAAAGGTACAGCTTTTTCTGAAACTGACAAAATTTTCCAGGCTTTTTTTTCAGAAAACAGCAAAAAAAGTTGTTTTTACTTGCTTTTTCTAAAAATTATATGCTCAGAATTTTGCCATATTGAGTATTTTAGGTACTTTTGCACCATCAAACGAAAACAACTATTTATTCAACTATTTATTCACCTATTTAAAAACAACTATTATGAAGAAATTTTTGTTAATGGCATTTGCCGTAGTGGCAATGACCTTTGCTGCATGTGGTAACGCACCCAAGGACGAATCTGAGGAACTGGGCAAGCAGCTCACTGAACAGATTGAGAAGAAAGACCAGAAGGGTATTGAAAAGGTGCTGGGCACCATCAAGGACAAGATTAAAGCCCTTGCTACTGTTGAGAACATCACAGCCCTGAAGGATCAGCTGCCCAATTACCAGAAGATCGTAAAGGACAATGCTGCTCAGATCAAGAGTGTAGTCGGTGACAACACTATCGTTAACAGCGCCATCGATGCAATCACGGGTCTTGATGCCAGCAGTATTGATGCTTCCAGCATTGCCAACTTCGTCAGCAATCTGAAGTAAGGGTGTTCCCTACCCTACTCATCCATCCGCAATACTCCGACAGGGGTGTTGCGGATGATCTTTTATATAGGGTTCTCTTCTTAAAAAGAGAAACTATATAATATAATAAGAAAAAGAAAGGGAAGCACGTTACATGGGATCAACGTCGTAGAAGACATTGAGGTTTGTAGCGTATGGGCGCGTGAAGAGTTGCTGTTGGAGCTTCAGGAGAGAATTGCGGACAGAGGAGATGGAGGCTGTCGGTTCTATCTTGAGAATGATTTTGCGGATATGAAAGGAGGAAATGCGACCTACGGGTGGCGTATCAGGACCCAAGACTCGGTCGCCGAAGACAGAACGCAGGAGAGCTGCGTGCTCATCCGCAAGATGTTGCAGGAGATCGTTGTCGCGATGACGCAAATAAACATAGATGATGCGTCGGAAGGGCGGATAGCGGAAAAGCTGGCGCTCTTCCATCTGCTCCTGATACATAGCTGCGTAGTCGTTGTTGACAACGTGCTGGATAATGGGATTGTCTGCAGAGCGGGTCTGAAGGATGACCCGTCCACGATGTCCCTTACGTCCTGCTCGCCCAGCCACTTGAGCCAGCATGTGAAAAGTGCGTTCGTAAGAACGGAAGTCGGGCTGGTTGAGCATCGTGTCGGCATCGAGGATACCCACCACGCTAACGCGGTCGAAGTCAAGGCCTTTGCTCACCATCTGTGTGCCGATGAGGATATCGCTTTGGTAGTCGGAGAACTCATCGATGACACGCTGGTACTGACCACGAGTCTTGGCTGTATCAAGATCCATACGGCTAATTCGAGCCGAAGGGAAAAGCTCGGAAATCTGCTCCTCAATCCGCTCTGTACCAGTTCCTTTTGTAATAAACTTTCCAGACAAGGAGACCGTCTGACTCTGGGGATCCTTTTCCTCACATGCAGGACAGCGCTCAGGGAGCGCATAGACAGCACCACAGTAATGACAGACGAGCTGGTTCTGTCGTTTGTGGTAAGTGAGTGAGACGTCACAATGCTGACAACGAGGTACCCATCCACACTCCTTGCACTCAAGGAAAGAAGAAAAGCCACGTCGATTTTGGAAGAGGATCACCTGTTCTTTTCGATCCAAAGCCTCTTGCACAGCGTCAATGAGCTGCTGGGAGAAAGCGCCCTTCATTCGTTTCTGGAAGCGCAAACGAGCTATATCCACCACTTCGATCTCTGGCAGCTGCATGTCGGCATAGCGTTGAGTGAGAGACACATAGCCGTAACGACCCGTCTGAGCCAGATGGTAAGTCTCCAGACTGGGTGTAGCGGTTCCCAAGAGCGTCTTGGCTCCGTATTGACGCGCAAGCATGATGGCTGCACTTCGTGCATGATAGCGAGGGGCAGGCTCCTGTTGTTTGTAAGAGGTTTCGTGCTCTTCGTCGATGATGACGAGTCCGAGGTTCTGGAAAGGCAGGAAGACAGAGGAACGGACACCAAGGATGAGTCCGTAAGGCTGAGGACTGAGCTGGCGCATATACACCTCTGTACGTTGACGGTCGGTAAACTTGGAGTGATAGACTCCCAAGGCATCGCCAAAGAAGCGCTGAAGCCGTTGGGTGATTTGTGTGGTGAGCGCAATTTCCGGCAGGAGGTAAAGTACCTGTTTACCTTCGTTTAAGAATCTCTGAATGAGATGGATGTATATCTCTGTCTTACCTGATGATGTAACACCATGAAGGAGTGTGATATGGGATCCATCACCAACGGACTTTAGGATGGAGTCGTATGCTTCCTGCTGGGCAGGGGTGAGTGGTGAAGGAGGAGGTAAAGTCTCGAAACCGAATTGCAGTGCACCATTATTGGAGTAATTACTCCCCGCCCTGCAAGGGAGGGGCTGGGGGCGGGTCTTCTCCTTTTCCTGCTTCATGCTACCAGGGAAGGCAGCTTTATAGACGTCGCCAAAAGGCGAAATATAATAGTCTGCCAGCCAACGCCAGAAAGAGAGTTGACGATTGGTAACAATGGGGTTGGCATCTAAGACGCTGAGGATGGGTTTTACCTGTACACCAGTAGGTTGGGACTGGTGGAGACGAAGAACGATGCCTGCATATTTCTTGGTCTTGCCGAGTTCTACCAGCACACGCGAACCAACGCAAAGACCTTGCTCCATTTCGGTAGGAACGGAGTAAGTAAAGCTTTCGAAGGGGACGGGCAGGAGAATATCGGCAAACATGGGTTTGATCAGAAGAGGTAGGTGATGATGAACTGGTGGACGTTTTCCTTGACGTTGCTGTGACGGATATTGGTGTAGAGGTTATGGGTATCGACTTCAGCAGTCTTGCTGACAGCGATGTTGTAGTTGTAGCCCACCTGTATCTTATGGAGGATTTGAATGCCTCCACCTATATTCCAACTGAAAAACGCACCATTGATGTCATAATTCTGTTCCCAAATCTTTTTCTCACCGAGATTGAATGAGAATTGGGGACCTGTAGCTACATAGGCACCGAAAACACTACCCATTCCCAGCCCGATCTTTGCATTGATGGGAAGGGTGAGGTATTTGATTGTTTCGTGGTCAACATGCGAATCAGCCTCATTCTCCATGCTGATACGTCGTGTTTCGTAGAGCAGGCTGGCATCGAGATAGAGCCCCGTGAGCGGCAGTTTAAACTGGGCAATGCCGCCAATGAACACACCCCCGTGGTATGGAGAGTCGAAACACTGGCTGCCCAGCACAAAGTCGGTAGTGCTGACGCCAGCCTTCACACCCAGTTTGATTTGGGCTTGCAGCGTGGAGGCTGTTATGAGGAAGGACAAAAGAAGGATTCGTTTCATCGTTTGTGACTATTCTTATGAATTTGACTGCAAAGTTAACGGAAATCTTCGAAGTAACAAAGGAATTAACGAAAGTTGTGTGTTTTTTCTTATAGAAAGGCAATAAAACCGGCCTTCAGTCGTTATTTTCTCAGAATGGGCGCAAAAGTACGCATAGTTTTAGCCCTGTTGCTGTGCCTCTCTGTGGAGGCAATGGCGCAGAACGACGTGCAGTTTTCTGACTACACGCGACTGAAATCGTACTATAACCCAGCAGTTTCCGGCATCGACGGGAAACTGAGCATCGCAGGAGCCTACTCCATGCAATTCGTTGGTTACGACAACGCTCCTGCTACGATGTATTTAGGTGCCGACCTGCCGGTTTTCTTTCTGGGACCTCGCCATGGAGCTGGCGTGAGTTTGCTGAGCGATAAGTTTGGCATCTTTACGACCCAGAAAATAGGTCTGCAATATGCCTACAACATGAAGATCGGCAAGAAAGCCCGTCTCGCCATCGGTGTGCAGGGTGCCATCCTCACAGAGAAGATCGATCCCAGCGGGCTGAAGGTAAAAGACCAGAACGACCCCGCCCTTCCTTCGTCGGAAGCCAACGGACAACATGTGGATTTTGCAGCAGGTATCTACTTTCTCCACCCGAAATACTGGGTAGGTGCGAGTAGTCACCATTTGATGGCACCAACCATCTTAATGCAGGAAAAATATGAATTTTCGTTCGACAGAATGTATTATTTGATGGGTGGATGTAATATTCGCCTAAAAAATACGTTTCTATCCTTACAGCCATCGTTCATGGTGATGACCAACATGAAGCATGACTGGCGCGAAGACATACAATGCAAGCTGCAATACGAGTTCGAGGGGCGTTCGTTCTATGCAGGTGTAGGTTACAGTCCTGACATCTCAGCCACCTTCATGGTGGGAGGCAACTTTCACGGAGTCTGGCTAGGTTACAGCTATCAGATGTACACATCAGGCGTAGGACTCATCAATGGTTCGCACGAACTGACCGTCGGCTACCAAACCGACCTCGACTTATTTAAAAAAGGAAGAAACCGTCACAAAAGTGTGAGATTTTTATAAAATAAGGAATAATAGGAAAGACTAGGAAAACTAGGAAAACTAGAAAAACTAGGAAAACTAGGAAACTTAGAAAAAGATAACAAAGACTTAAGAAATATGAAGAAGTTATTGTCAATCGTTTCATTAGCCGCAGGCCTGCTCATCGTTTCCTGTATGGGCGGCACGAGCCGTTCAGGTTCAGGAGCTGCCGGCGGTGAAGTAACTGGTGTAGCAGGCAGCACGCTGCAGGAACCGGCACCCTACGGAATGGTGCTTGTGAAGCGCGGCTCCCTGAAAATGGGTACGGAGAACACGGACTCGCTCTGGGGCAAGCAAATGCCACAGCGTGAGATTTCCGTGGATGCCTTCTGGATGGACGAACACGAAGTGACCAACTCCATGTATCGTCAGTTTGTCTTCTGGGTGCGCGACAGCATCATCCGCGAACGTCTGGCCGATCCAGCCTACGGCGGCGACGAGTCGTTCAAGATTGAGGAAGACAAGAACGGCGACCCCATCACCCCACACCTCAACTGGAACAAGTCCATTCCTTGGAAGAATCCAGACGAAGACCAACAGCGCGCCATCGAAAGCGTCTATATCACCCATCCATTCGACGGAACCAGGATGCTGGATGCCAGCCAGATGAACTATCGCTACGAAACCTTCGACTATGTGATGGCTGCGCAGCGTAAGTACCGTCTGAATCCAGCGGAACGCAACCTGAACACCGACGTACAGGTAAACCCCAACGAGGTGGTGATGATTTCGAAGGACACAGCCTACATCAACGACGAGGGTGTCATCGTTCGTGAGACCATCACACGTCCGCTGTCTTCCATGTGGGACTTCGTCAACACCTACATCGTGAACATCTATCCCGATACCACCTGCTGGGTGAACGACTTCCAGAACGCAGAGAACGAAATCTACATGCGCCAGTATTTCAGCCATTCCAACTACAACCAATATCCTGTAGTGGGTGTGAACTGGGAACAGGCCAACGCTTTCTGCAACTGGCGCACCGACTTCCTTATCCGCGGCTTAGGTCCTAACGCCAAGTATATCCAGCGTTACCGCCTCCCGACCGAAGCTGAATGGGAATACGCCGCACGTGGCAAGGACGGCAACGAACTGCCTTGGAACCAAGAAGGCGTGAAGAGCGAAAGCGGCTGCTTCTATGCCAACTTTAAGCCCGACCGAGGCAACTACACCGTCGATGGCAACCTGATCACCTCGAAAGTAGGCATCTATAGTGCCAACTCCAACGGTCTCTACGATATGGCAGGAAACGTGGCTGAATGGACTTCAACCGTCTTCACGGAGGCTGGAGTGCTGTCCATGAGCGACATGAATCCTACCTTAAAGTATAATGCAGCCAAGGAAGACCCCTACGCCCTGAAACGCAAATCCGTGCGTGGTGGTTCGTGGAAAGACCCCGAGAGCTTCATCAAGTCAGCCTGGCGCTCCAGCGAATACCAGAACGTAGGCCGTTCGTTCGTCGGCTTCCGCTGCGTCCGCTCGCAGGTAGGCACATCCGAGAAAATCAAGAAACAGAAATAGCAGGACTTTGCCATCAGTTGCAAAGAAACATAAATAGTAATCTCTAAATCCTTAAATATAAGATGGGAAAGAAAAGAATTCCGCTCAATGCCATCCAAGGCTGGTTGCACACCAAGTCAGGACAGACATTCTTGAATTTAGCATATAGTTGGGGTGCCTCCATCGTGATCTTGGGTGCGCTCTTCAAACTCACCCACATCGCCGGTGCAGACCTCATGCTCTTCATCGGTATGGGAACCGAAGTGTTCGTCTTCTTCTTGTCAGGTTTCGATGTACCTTGGGAAGATGACGATGACGATGCTGTAGCAGAACCAGCCCAGGTTGCCAACGGTGCACCAGTGACGACAGGTGCTCCAGTGATGGCAGGCGGACCGGTCATTGCAGGCGGACCGATTGGCGGTGCCCCCATCGTGGCAGGTGGCGGTGAAGCCACAACTGGCGAGGAAGGATCAGCACCTGTGGCTCAGGGCGGTGCAGCACAAGGCCCCATCGTCATTGGCGGTGGTGCTCCTGCACAAGGTCCAGTGGTTGTTGGTGGAGGAGCCATCGGCGGCGGAACCATCATCATCGGTGGTGGCGGTTCGGGCTATGTGCCACCAGTCAGCGGCGAAGGTGCAGGCGAGCAGCCGGCAACCATCGTGATGGGCAGCGGAGAACCATCCGAAGAAGGCACAGAAGGTGCAACCGTAGATCCGGCTGCATTGGCTGCATCCATCTCTTCTGTCAAGGTACCTCTCTATCCAGGCATGACACCGGAAATGCAGGAAGCCACCCAAGCATACGTCGATCAGCTCAACGAACTGACCGACATCCTCAAGCAGGTGGCAGAGCAGTCGGCACGTCTCACTCGCGACTCCGAGGAGATGGAGACCATGAACCGCACGCTTACTGGCATCAACCGATTCTACGAGATGCAGCTGCGTAGTGTGGGCCAGCAGAGTTCTACCATCGACGACGTCAACACCCAGACCAAGCTCCTGGCCGAAAAGCTGGCAGAGCTGAACGGACTGTACGAACGCATGGTCGATGCCTTGAAAATCAAAATCGGATAAGAAAGATTCCCCAAAGGAAAATCGTAATTTGTAAATCGTCAAATCGTAAATCAAATAGATGGGAATACAGAAACGAAGAATCTCACCACGTCAGAAGATGATCAATCTGATGTACGTCGTACTGATGGCCATGCTTGCCCTCAACGTGTCATCGGATGTGCTCAACGGCTTCTCACTCGTCGATGAAGGACTGAACCGCTCTGCTGCCAACGCCACCACCCAGAACGCAGCCACCTACGCTGCGATGGAAGCTGCGATGGAGCAGAATCCGGAAAAGGTGCGCGAGTGGTTCGCCAAGGCTGAAATGGTGAAGAACATATCAGACTCCTTATATCAGTTTGCTGAAGAACTGAAGTGGAAAATCGTCCGCGAGGTCGATGGCGAGGAAGCTGACCTCCACAACATCAATAATAAGGAGAACTTGGAAGCTGCCACCCACGTGATGCTGGCTCCTGGCGTAGGTCAGGGACAAGCCCTCTACGATGCCATCAACTCCTATCGTGAGCGTGTGGTGAAGATGGTGGACGACTCCATTCAGCGCCGAATCATTCGCGACAACCTCTCCACTGCCGTACCCCAGAAAGGTCAGACCTTGGGCAAGAACTGGCAGCAATATATGTTTGAGAACACACCAGTGGCAGCAGCCGTCACCCTGTTGACAAAACTCCAGAACGACGTGCGTGCCGCTGAAGGCGAAATCCTCCACCAGCTCATTTCGAATATCGACGTGAAGGACGTGCGTGTGAACGAAATCAATGCCTACGTCATCCCCAGCGCACAGACCATCGTGCGAGGCGGACGATTCTCGGCACAGATCATCATGGCAGCTGTCGATACCACGGCCCGTCCTGAAATCTATATCGGCGACCGCCTCATCTCCTCTACCAACGGACGCTACGAAACCATCTGCAACTCCGTAGGCGAATTCACCCTTCGCGGTTATCTGCAGATGCGAAACGGCGACGGCGAAGTCATCCGCAGGGAATTCACACAGCCCTATACCGTTGTGGAACCCACCGCCACAGTGTCGGCAACGATGATGAACATGCTCTACGCCGGTTACGAGAACCCCATCAGCGTCAGCGTTCCTGGCGTTCCTGTAAACAAGATCAACGCCACGATGTCGGGCGGAACACTCACCAAGAAAGGCGACGGCAGCTATATCGCCGTACCCACGGCTGTGGGCAGCGATGTCACCATCACCGTGACGGCTCAGAACGAAGGTCGTCAGCAGGAAATGGGACAGTTCACCTTCCACGTACGCAAACTGCCTGACCCGTCGGCTTTCCTCGCTGTGAAAGACCCAGCTGGCAACGTCAACCGTTACAAGGGTGGTATGCCGATTGGAAAGGCAGCCCTGCTGGCAACTCCAGGTGTGAGCGCAGCCATCGACGACGGTCTGCTCGACATTCCGTTCCGCGTCATCAGCTTCGAAACCGTCTTCACAGACAACCTGGGTAACGCCCTGCTCGAAAAGTCATCAGGAGCCAACTTCAGCGAACGTCAGATCTCCATGATGCGCGGACTGGCTCGCGGAAAACGCTTCAACATCTCACGTGTTCACGCCATCGGTCCCGACGGCATCGAACGTACCCTGCCCTACGCACTCGAAGTCATTGTCAACTAACAGCCGCATAACGAAAAGACGATATAACGAAAAGACGTAATCCCGTAATCACGAAATAACGAAAGAATTATGAAACAGATAAAGGCGATCATCGCTGCCGGCCTCATGCTGGTAAGCCTCAGTACTCAGGCCCAGCCTCAGAAGTCGCGTGTGCAGAGCAACAACAGCCGCACCAACACCACGCAGCAGAGAAGGCAGCAGACTGCTGGCAACACCAGCACAACCAGCCGTGCAGACCTCATGTTCCCAACGGCTGTCAACATGCCGGAGGACGTCACCTGGCGACGCGATATCTACCGTCAGCTCGACCTCATGAAGGACGAGAACGCAGCACTCTACTATCCCCAGAAGCCTATGGGAGATCAGCAGGACCTCTTCGCTGTGATGTTCCGTCTGTTCAGCACCGGAAAACTGCCCGTTTATGAACCCAACCAAAGTGGTATTGAAGACTTCAGACCTGAAAACCGCATGCACTTCCAGACCTTTGTCGATAAATGGAGCATCCCCTATGAAAAGAACGGGAACCAGTACAAGATCGAGGATATCGACGTGCCCAGCGACGAGGTGAAAGGCTTCTACGTAAAGGAAAGCTCCTACTACGACCAGAACACAGCCACCTACCACACACGCGTCACAGCCCTCTGCCCCATCCTCTACCGCAGCGACGACTATTTCTCCACCGACGAACGCCTTTGGCCGCTCTTCTGGGTGAAGATGGAGGACATTGAGCCTTTCCTCAGCCAGCACATGCTAATGACATCGAACATCAACCAGGCAGCCACGATGTCGATGGCAGACTACTTCGCCACCAACCGCTATAAGGGCAAAATCTTCATGACGACGAACATGCAGGGCAAGGCCTTGGCTCAGCTCTACCCCAGCGACAGCCTGCTGGTGAAGGAGCAGAAGCGCATTGAGAAAGAAATGACAGACTTCGAGGAACACATCTGGAAGGCACCTGTGGATAGCGCAGCCCTCGCTTTGAAGGATTCCCTCGAAGCAGCCGAACAGGCAGCCAAGGGTTCGAAGAAGGCAAAGAAAGCAGCCAGCTCATCGTCTGCCCGATCTGCCCGACGCACAGAAAAAGCTGAAAAACCCAAGAAGGAGAAGAGTTCATCCTCCTCGTCAGGATCAGCCGCACCTCGCGTTTCTGTCAGAAGACAAAGACACTAAGCCTCTCATCAGACCTGACACATCAGTAGGCGCAACGCCTCAACCCAACCAACCCTCTTTTCAACAGGTCTTCAGGATAGAGTCCAATCAACAAGCCCCCAAAAGTCGTTGTGACTTTTGGGGGCTTATTCTTGACTTTTGCAAAGAGCGTTTCCGCTCACGACTTGGGTTATACTGCATCGTTCTCCGTGCGGGCGATGATTTCGTTCTGCAACTGCTCAGTCATATCGTTGAAATAATCGGAATAGCCGGCTACGCGGACCAGGAGGTCCTTGTACTGGTCAGGATGCTTCTGCGCATCGAGCAGAGTGGCTGTGTCAACGATGTTGAACTGAATGTGGTGACCGCCGAACTTAAAGTAAGTACGAACCAGCGAGGCACACTTCTTGATATCCTCGTCGCGCTTGAAGAGCTGAGGCGTGAAGCGAACGTTGAGCAAGGTTCCGCCACTCTTGGTCTGGTCGAGCTTTCCCAACGATTTGATGACAGCCGTCGGTCCGTGCGAGTCGCTTCCGTGAGCCGGCGAAGTACCGTCGCTGATGGCGAAATGGGCAAAGCGTCCGTTGACAGAAGCACCACAGACAGAGCCGAAATAGTTGTGGCAGGTGGTAGAAAGCATGTTCAGATGAGTCTGTCCCCCTCGTGTGTTGGGACGTCCCTCAATCGCCTTCACCAAATCCTCATAGACCCGAACAGCAATCGAGTCGGCATATTCGTCATCGTTGCCGAAGAACGGCGTGTGGTTGCGGATATACTGACGGAGCACTTCCTCGCCTTCCCAGTTCTTCTTCACGGCATCCAACATCTGGTCCATCGTGTAACGCTTGTCCTCGAATACATGCTTCTTGAGGGTTGTGAAACAGTCGGTAATGGTTCCCAAACCAGTGCATTGGATATAAGTGGTGTTATAACGTGCACCACCGCTGTAGTAGTCCTTGCCCTTGTCGATACAGTCATCGATGTAGAGGCTGAGGAAAGTAGCAGGTGCGTAGAGCGAGAACATCCGTTCGATATAGTTGTTCACGCTGAGTTTCAGGTTCACGAAATAGATCATCTGCTTGTGCCAGGCATCGTAGAGTTCCTCGAAAGACTTGAACGATCGAGGATCGCCAGTCTGGAGTCCCAGTTGCTTCTGCGAGATGGGGTCAAAGCCGTTGTTCAGCGTGATTTCCAGAATCTTAGGCGTGTTGAGATAACCTGTCAGCAGATAGGCTTCCTTGCCAAAAGCACCTACTTCGATGCAACCAGAGCATCCGCCTTCGCGGGCATCCTCCACAGTCTTGCCGGCACGCACCATTTCCTTGACGTAGGTGTCGGGATTGAAGACAGAAGGATAGCCGTGACCTTGACGAATCACCTTCAGACCTGCCATCAGGAAGTCGTCGGGGGTATTCTCAGCGATATGAATGGAGAGGCCTGGCTGCAACTCGTGCAGCTCCTCCTGAATCTCCAGAATCATAAAGGAAATCTCGTTGGCAGCACTGCTTCCGTCGCGTTTCACACCACCGATGTTGATATTGGTGAAGTCGTTATAAGTACCGCTCTCGAGGGCTGTCACACCCACCTTCGGAGGCGCAGGCTGGTTGTTGAACTTGATCCACAGGCAGGAAATCAGCTCCTTCGCCTTGTCGCGAGTGAGCGAACCGTCAGCCAGTCCCTTTTCGTAGAACGGGAAAAGATGTTGGTCGATGTGACCAGGATTCATCGAGTCCCATCCGTTCAGCTCAGTCACCGTACCCAGGTGCACGAACCAATACATCTGAATGGCTTCCCACAAGTCGCGAGGTGCATGAGCCGGCACCCATCGGCACACGCTGGCAATCTTCTCCAGCTCAGCCTTACGTTGTGGGTTCTGCTCTTTTGCAGCCATCTCCTCCGCCAGTTCCGCATGCCGCTCAGCAAAGAGGATGGCGGCGTCGCAGCTGATGGACATAGCCTCCAGCTCCTGCTGCTTGTCCGTAGCTTCAGGGTCGTAGATATAATCCAGTTCGCTGATCTTCTTTTCGATGCGAGCCTTCATGTCGAGCAAGCCTTCGCGGTACATCCGTCCGTCCATCGCCGTATGACCGGCAGCACGCTGTTCCATGAACTCCGTGAAGACACCTGCATGATAAGCCTCCTCCCACTCCTTCGACACATGATTGAAGATGCGTTCACGCTGCGTCTTGCCAGCCCAGTAAGGGATGACCTCGCGTTCATACGTGTCGATGTCAGCCTGCGAGATGTGGTAACTCTGCAGTTCGCGAGTATCGAGCGTGTGGAGGTCCTCAACGCTGTGGCAAGTCAGTTCCGGAAAAGTAGGAACAGCCTTTGGCACAGGTCCGCGTTCACCCACAATCAGTTCATCCTCACCGATATAGAGAGTTTTCTTCTTGCAGATTTCATAGAAGTTCTTGGCTCTCAGCACAGCGATGGGCATCGTTCCGTAGTTCTTCTTGTAGAACTCCGTTTCGATGAGTGCACGTTCGATGCTCAGCGTCGTAGGGGTATCGAAGTTCTGTTGGCGCAGTCGCTTGATGCGCTCGTTCATTCCGCCTTCGTTGGCAGGATTTTTAATGGGAAAGTTGCTCATATCTTTATAGTCAGTTATTGGCGATTTTAAGTGGAATTTATTGGCGTCTGGGATGGGAGTTTCCTAGGTGATTGTTATTTGCCTGCAAAGTTACTACTTTTCCCTCGAACCACCAAATAAAACACAAAAATTCGCACAAAAACGGTTTACTGGTTGAGTTGAGGTGCTATCGTGGGAAGACATAAGAAGAATTGGAATTTGCTTTTGAAAAGGACTGAGAATGGGCATTTTGGAGGCAACTTTGTAGAAGTCAGACGAAAAAATGAAGATTTCTGCTGAAAAATTATTTTATTTCGGAATTTTTCCGTATCTTTGCAAGGTTTTTGCGTGCCCTTCTCCATAAAAGGGTGTCGCAGGGACCATCAAACAACATAATGTCTAACATTATTAATTAAAAAAACTTATTTTTTTTATGGAAACAAAAAACATTCAACCGCTGGAAAGCTTCGACTGGGAGGCATTTGAGAACGAAGGTTTCTCTGCCGCTGAGAAGGCTGAAGCTGCCAAAGCTTACGAGGCTACACTGAACAAGGTAGCTGAGAACGACGTTGTTGACGGAACCGTCAGCAGCCTCAACGATCGCGAAGTAGTTGTAAACATCGGCTACAAGAGCGAAGGTGTCATTGCAAGAAGCGAATTCCGCTACAACCCTGACCTTCAGGTAGGTGACACAGTAGAAGTATTCATTGAGAATCAGGAAGACAAGAAGGGTCAGCTGGTGCTTTCTCACAAGAAGGCTCGTGCCGCTCGTTCTTGGGAGCGTGTAAACGCAGCAATGGAGAGCAAGGAAATCGTGAAGGGTTTCGTGAAGTGCCGCACAAAGGGTGGTATGATTGTCGATGTATTCGGTACAGAGGCATTCTTGCCAGGCAGCCAGATCGACGTGAAGCCTATCCGCGACTACGATACATTCGTTGGCAAGACCATGGAGTTCCAGATTGTGAAGATCAACCAGGAGTTCCGCAACGTTGTTGTCAGCCACAAGGCTCTTATCGAAGCAGAGCTTGAAGCTCAGAAGAAGGAAATTATCAGCCGTCTGGAGAAGGGTCAGATCCTCGAAGGTACGGTTAAGAATATCACCAGCTACGGCGTATTCATCGACCTGGGTGGTGTTGACGGTCTCATCCACATCACAGACCTCTCTTGGGGCCGCGTAAGCGATCCGAAGGAAGTGGTTGAACTCGATCAGAAGCTCAACGTAGTAATCCTCGACTTCGACGACGAGAAGAAGCGCATCGCCCTCGGTCTGAAGCAGCTCACTCCACATCCATGGGATGCACTCGACAGCGAGCTGAAGGTGGGCGACAAGGTTCACGGCAAGGTAGTAGTGATGGCCGACTACGGTGCATTCATCGAGATTGCTCCTGGCGTAGAAGGTCTCATCCACGTGAGCGAAATGAGCTGGAGTGCTCATCTCCACTCAGCTCAGGACTTCCTGAAGGTTGGCGACGAAGTTGATGCCGTTATCCTCACTCTCGACCGCGAAGAGCGTAAGATGAGTCTGGGTATCAAGCAGCTGAAGGCTGATCCTTGGGAGAACATCGAAGAGAAATATCCTGTTGGCAGCCAGCACACCGCTAAGGTTCGCAACTTCACTAACTTCGGCGTATTCGTTGAGATTGAAGAAGGTGTTGACGGTCTTATCCATATCAGCGACCTCAGCTGGACCAAGAAGATCAAGCACCCATCAGAGTTCACTCAGGTTGGTGCACCTATCGAAGTTCAGGTACTCGACATCGACAAGGAGAACCGTCGTCTCAGCCTTGGTCACAAGCAGCTGGAGGAGAATCCTTGGAACAACTTCGAGACTATCTTCACTCAGGACAGCGTACACACAGGTAAGATCATCGAAGTACTCGACAAGGGTGCTGTGATTGCTCTGGAATACGGTGTTGAAGGCTTCGCTACTCCTAAGCATCTCGTGAAGGAAGACGGAAGCCAGGCTCAGCTGGGCGAAGAACTCGAGTTCAAGGTAATCGAGTTCAACAAGGACGCTAAGCGCATCATCCTCAGCCACAGCCGCATCTACGAAGATGTAGCACGTGCTGAAGCTCGTGAAGCCAAGAAGGCCGCTGCTGCTGCCAAGAAGACTGCTCGCAAGGAGAAGGAAGCTGCTCCTGTGATCCAGAACAAGGCTGCCAGCACAACGCTGGGTGACATCGACGCTCTCGCTAACCTCAAGGCTAACATGGAAGCTGAGACTGCAAAGGCAGAGAAGCCAGCTAAGGCTACAAAGGCTAAGGCCGCTAAGGCAGAAGAGCCTGCAAAGGCAGAAGAGACTGCTGAAGAAGCTCCTGTAGCTGAGAAAGCTGAAGAAGCAGCTGAATAATCCGACATAAGCACTCACTTTCAAGGATTTTAAGGATGACGAGGATCTTCCGTGCAAACGGATGCCTTAAAATCCTTAAAATCCTTGATTTTTTTGACAACTCTATACCTTATTATATATATATGGAGAAGTTCCAAGTCACAGTCCTGGGTTGTGGGAGCGCCCTTCCCACGATGCGCCACAACGGAAGTGCCCACATTGTCAATATCCGCGAGAAATACTTTCTGGTGGATTGTGCAGAAGGCACACAGCTGGCCTTGCGTCGCAACCACGTGCACCTCAACCGCATGCAGACCGTCTTCATCACCCACATGCATGGCGACCACTGTTTCGGACTGATGGGACTCATCTCCACCCAGAACCTGCTGGGACGTACTGCCCCACTCCACATCTACGGTCCTGCCGACCTGGAACCCGTCTTCCAGCCGCAAATCGACTACTTCTGCCCCAACCTCGACTTCGAAGTGGTTTTCCACACCGTCGATACCAAAGCCTTTGCCCCCATCTACGAAGACCATAGCCTCACGGTCTTTTCCATTCCCCTGCAACACAGAATCCGCTGCTGCGGCTATCTTTTCCGCGAAAAACCGCTCCTTCCGCATATCCGTCGCGAAGCCATCGAACGCTACGATATTCCTGTCTGGCAAATCAACAACATCAAGGCAGGACAGGACTTCACCTTGCCGGACGGCAGCATCATTCCCAACGAAGCATTGGTCACACCAGCCGAAGCACCACGTTCCTTCGCCTACTGTTCCGACACCATCTACAAACCAGACATTGCCGACTATCTGGAAGGTGTGGATCTGCTCTACCACGAAGCCACCTACGCAGACGACAACCTCCAACGGGCAGAGAAATACCACCACACCACAGCACGTCAGGCAGCACAAATCGCTTTGGCTGCTCATGCCAAACGCCTCCTCATCGGACACTTCTCCCAACGCTACGAAGACGAAAACCTCCTCCTGCGTGAAGCACAGGAAGTATTCCCCAACACCCTCCTTGCCGACGAAGGACTGACCTTAGACGTATAGCGAAGCCCATAGACAGAATGGCTGGTAACGGAGAAGAGGAAAAACGGAAAAAAAAGCGAAAAAGTTAAGGAAGAAGTAGCAAAATCGGAGGCTTTAACGCTGCAAAAAGAAAAAAATTGTGTTTTTTGTGAATTTTTTTTGAAATTTTCTTGCACAATTCAGAAACAAATTCTATTTTTGCACTCGAAAAGGTGTATAATGACCTTATTAAAGACTAAAAGCCTATGATAAAAAAGATACTTTCCATTGCTATATTGGCATTCACCCTTGCAGCTCCAGCGCAGATGAATGCCCAAGACATCCAGCGCACCACCATCGAACAAGAGCAGAAAGAGGTGAGCATCGCTGTGAATGACGCTACCCTCTACATCAAGAATGCAGAACACCAGATGGTGGAAATCTACAACATGACAGGTGTAAAGGTTGTCTCCTATCGTATCGACAGCAACAGCAAGAGCATCGATCTGAACCAACTTCCCAAAGGTTGCTACATCGTGAAGGTAGGAAAAGTGGCTCGCAAGGTCTATCTGAGATAAGAAGCCGCCCCTCGTACCGCACGTTTTTCTTCCATAAGCATAACAGAATAGTTGATTGAAGATGCCCGGCATCTAACGTCAACTATTTTTTTGAACATAATTGAGTGTAAATTTCGCTTCGCCTTAAACTTTTCACCCTTTACCCCGTCTGATAGAATATGAAGCAAGTGAACGAAGCAGAACTGATCAGCCGCTTACGTGACCCACAGACCCAACGCCGCGCCTTCGAAGACGTGGTGAATATCTATGGGCAAAGCCTCTATTGGCAGATTCGCCGTATGGTGACCTACCACGACGATGCTGACGACGTGCTGCAAAATACGTTCGTGAAGGCTTGGAGCAGCCTGCATACGTTCAGAGGCGACAGCAAACTCCAGACGTGGCTGTTCCGAATTGCCTACAACGAAGCACTTACCTTCCTCAGCCACCAGCACGAGACCATCTCCATCGATACCTCACCCCTGGGTGACGACGACGACGAAGGCAGCACCCTCACACTCGCCAACACCCTCCAAAGCGATCCTTACTTCGACGGTGACGAGACAGAAGCCCTCCTGCAGGCAGCCATCGCTTCCCTACCCTCCAAACAACGGGCCGTCTTCACCATGAAGTACTACCAGGAGATGAAATACGAGGATATGTCGGAGATTACAGGTACCAGCGTGGGTGCGCTCAAAGCTTCTTACCACCTTGCTGTCAAGAAAATTGAAGATTTTTTCCATCAGCACGATTAAACTTTTCGATTTTTTCACCCAACCGATTAAACTTTCCAAAACAATCATAGTCAAACGAATTAGACTGGTTCTAAACACCAGCTTTAGACCAAGCCACAAAAAAACTCAATAAAGTCATGAAGCAGAAGTTCAACATCGACCAATTGGAGAAGCGCAACCCCTTCACCACTCCCAAGGGATACTTCGAGAATCTCACGGAGCGAGTGATGAGTCAGTTGCCTGAAGAACCACGCGCAGAGCAGAACCAGACTGCCAGCAAGGTTGTTGAGCTGAAGAGCCACAACCGCGCTGCCAAGCGTTCACGTATCACGTGGTTCCTTACTACGGCGGCTGCTGCCTGCATCGCAGGTGCTTTCTTCTGGGTCACCAGTTCAGGTCCTGACATCCAGAACGGCACAGGCTCACAGTCCACTCAGCAGGCTTTAGCCCAGAACAACACAAACATGCAGGAGGACGAATACGGCTACGACGAGTACAGCGAAGAAGCACTCAGCTACGCACTTGTCGATGAGGCAGACATCTACAACTACCTCTCCGGAGCCGGAATGTAAAACTCCTTTGCGACACCATCAGACCTCTTTTTAACCAAGCCCAAACACAACTAAAAACAAAACAACAATGAAACGAATCACCCTCATAACCCTTTGCCTCACCATGAGCCTCTGCGCAATGGCGCAATGGAATCAACAGGGCGGGAACGGAGGCAGAGACAGACGACAGTTCTCTCCTGAAAACTACAACAAGGAGCTGGAATCCTTTGTCACACGTGATGCCGGTCTCACAGAGTCGGAAGCGCAACGTCTCTTCCCCATGATCCACAAAATGCTGGAGCTGGAACGTCAGAACAACATGGAAGCCACACGACTCATGGCATCCTGCAACGAAAACAGCAGCGAAGCGGACTACGAACGTACGCTGAAGAAGTGTCTGGCACTCGAAATCGACAACAAGACCATCGAGCAGACCTACTACAAGAAGTTCCACTCTGTGCTCAGCTGGAAGAAGATCCACAAGGTTCGCGGAGCACTCTTCAAATTCAATATGTACGCACTCCGCCGTTTCTCTCCACCAGGACAAGGAGGACAGTCTGGCCGATGGAACAACGGAGGTCAAGGCGGACAGGGCGGACATTGGAAAAACGGAGGACAAGCAGGACCAGGACGAAAGAATTAAGAGACAGACTGACTTAACAGAACGAGATTCTTACTAAACAGAAAGATATTTTAGCCCAACACAAACACAGAATAAGACTAACTTAAAAGTGACGCACATTTGCCAAATCGGTGAATGTGCGTCGCTGTTTGGGAAGGTAGCAGGCAGTTTTTTCAGATTTTAGGCCTGTGAAGCAGGCAAATTAAAGAATTTTCCTTATCTTTGCAGATTCAAAGCTTAGAAACATGGATCAGAAGGAGACTATCATCAGCGAAGAAAGCATCAAGGAAGACCTGCGCTACCTGCAACTGTTGGCACAGAGCTATCCAACCATTGCCGATGCCAGCACGGAGATTATCAATCTTCAGGCCATCCTGAATCTGCCCAAACCTACGGAGCATTTCATCAGCGACCCTCACGGCGAGAGCGATGCGTTCAACCACGTGTTGCGCAACGCCTCCGGCTACGTGAAGCGGAAAGTGAACGAGATTTTCGGCGATGCCCTGAAGAAAGCAGAGAAGCGTGAACTCTGCACCCTGATTTACTATCCAGAACAAAAGCTCCAGCTCATCAAGGCTACGGAGAAGGATATGGGTGAGTTCTATGCTGTGACGCTCAACCACCTGATGCAGGTTTGTCGCGAAGTGTCGTCGAAATACACACGCTCGAAGATCCGCAAGGAACTGCCACGCGAGTTCGGCTACATCATCGAAGAACTGCTCCACGAAAGCTATTCTGGTTACGGTGAGAAGAAACACCGCTACTACAACGTCATCGTGCAGACCATCATCGAGACCCAGCGTGCCGACGAGTTCATCATCGAAATCTGCAAACTCATCCAGCGTCTTGCCATCGACCGCCTCCACCTGTTAGGCGACATCTTCGACCGAGGTGCAGGTGCCCACCTCATCATGGACACGCTTTGCAACTACAGCCACTGGGACATCGTGTGGGGAAATCACGACATCGAGTGGTTTGGCGCAGCAGCCGGAAACCGTGCCTGCATCTGTAATGTGCTTCGTCTGACACTCCGCTACGGCAACCTCGCCACACTCGAAGATGGCTACGGCATCAACCTCATGCCGCTGGCTACATTTGCACTCGAGACCTACGCCAATGATCCCTGTTCGCAGTTCGGACTGCTCGATCCAGGCAAGGATAACAACATCGACGAGAAGACACGACGTCTGATTGCGCTGATGCACAAAGCCATCACCATCATTCAGTTCAAGGAGGAAGCCCGCATCATCGACCGACGTCCCGACTTCCACATGGAAGACCGCAAACTGCTTCACCTCATCGACCAGCAGAAAGGCACCATCCGTCTGGACGACAAGGACTATCCCCTACTCGACTCCTGCCTGCCCACCGTCAATCCGCAAGATCCTTACGCCCTGAGCGAAGAGGAAGAACTGCTGATGCAACGTATCACCCATTCGTTCCTGACGAGCGACAAGCTGCACCGTCATGTGGATTGTCTGCTGGCTCACGGCTGTATGTACGCCATTGCGAACTCCAACCTCATGTACCACGCCAGCGTTCCGCTCAACGAAGACGGTTCGCTGAAGGAAGTGGAGATTCGCGGCAAGCGGTACAAAGGGATCGAGCTGATGAAGAAGACCGGTTACATCGTGCGTGAAGCCTTCAGTCGCGACACACCCGAAGAAGAACGGCTCTTCGCCCAGGACTACATCTGGTATCTGTGGTGCGGTCCCGACTCTCCGCTGTTCGACAAAGACAAGATGACCACCTTCGAACGTTACTTCATTGCCGACAAGACCACCCACAAGGAAGCCAAAGGCTACTACTACCAGTACAACAACGACGAGAAGGTGATTGACATGATTCTCGACAGTTTCGGAGTGGAAGGCGAACACCGTCACATCATCAACGGACATGTGCCGGTACGTACGCTGAAAGGTGAAACGCCTATCAAGGCGAACGGCAAGCTGCTCGTCATCGACGGCGGATTCTCCAAAGCCTACCAGCCGAAGACTGGCATCGCCGGCTACACCCTCACGTTCCACTCACGTGGTCTTGACCTCGTACAGCACCAGCCTTTCCGCTCAGCCAACGAAGCCATCATCAGCGGCGACGACATCAAGAGTTCGACGCAGATTGTGGAAATGAGCAGCAAGCGAATGTATGTGAAGGACACCGACAAGGGACGTACGCTGCTGGCAAAGGTGGAGAACCTCAAGAAACTCCTATATGCCTACAGAAACGGATTCATCAAGGAAATCAACAAATAATGACTTCGCCTAAAGAACAAGAATAAAGAACGAATCAGCTCGCAATATGAACGAAACAGACCTCTCCCAAGTGCTTGAAGCAACAGACTTCATCCACCAACTTACGGATTCCTACCTCCAACACATCGGAGGCTCACTGACTGCCGACAACATGGATCAGCTGAACGCCAACCAGCACACGCTGTTGGCTTACCGCTTCCTGCTCGACGAAGTGATGGAAGGCGGATTCGTGCAACTCATCCAGAACGGCTTCGGTCCCTATGTGCTCGACGGTCCGTTCCCCATGATGATGAAGAAAGTGTGGGGGCTGAAAGACTTCGGAAAGTTCCTGTTCGATGTTCGTCGCGAATACCATCTGCACAAGAATGAGCTGGAAGCAGACTTAAGTGAGGAAGAGTTTATGGCACTCTATGAGCAGCAGGACACGATGAACGAGATGGGCGACGAGTTCCTCGACGACTATCAGGAAGAAATCACGCCCGCCATTGCTCAGTATGTCAAAGAGCACGAGGAGGATTTCAGAATCGAGGCCCCCTCCAGCTCCCCCAAGGGGGAGAGATAGTAGAGCGTAAAGAGTGAAGGCTGCGATTGAGCAAGAGCAGAGCCAAACTCGTTTGAGCTATGCCGAGCGTGAGCAGGCTCGACCGCAGGTCAAGTGTAAAAAGTGAATTAAGAAGTTTAGAGAAAAGATGGCAAAGAAAGAAATCAAACAACAGCATATCAACATCAAGAACAAACGCGCTTCCTTCGACTATGCCTTCATCGACACATTCACGGCTGGCATCGTCCTGACGGGGACGGAAATCAAGTCTATCCGTCAAGGCAAAGCATCGTTGGTCGATACCTATTGCTACTTCTCCAATGGGGAGCTGTGGGTAAAGAACATGAACATATCTCTCTACCTGCAAGGCTCCTACAACAACCATACCGAACGACGAGAACGGAAACTTCTGCTCAACAAAAGGGAGTTGCGCAGTCTGGAGGCAGACTCGAAGACACCAGGCTACACAATTGTTCCCATCCGTCTGTTTATCAACGAGAAAGGACTGGCAAAGCTCGATATAGCGCTGGCCAAAGGTAAGAAAGAATTCGACAAGCGCCAAACCCTCAAAGAGAAAGAAGACCGCCGCGAAATGGATCGCGCCCTGAAGCACTAAATAGTTTTGTATGTTGCGATTATCGCAACAAACTCAAGAAGAAATGCAGACACTCCACGACATAATCTCCCAGCGCCTACTCATCCTTGACGGAGCGATGGGCACCATGATTCAGCAGTACGGACTGACGGAAGCAGATTTCCGCAGTTCGCAATTCGCTGATGTTCCTGGTCTGATGAAAGGGAACAACGATATCCTCAATCTCACACGCCCCGACATCGTTCGCGATATCCATCGCAAATATCTGGAAGCAGGTGCCGATATCATCGAGACCAACACCTTCTCTTCCCAACGCATTTCCCAGCAGGACTACCACGTGGAAGCGTTTGTGAAAGAAATGAACCTCGAAGGCGCACGTATTGCACGCGAACTGGCTGACGAATACACACAACGCCATCCTGAGAAACCACGATTCGTAGCAGGCAGCATCGGTCCTACCAACCGCACTTGCAGCATCAGTCCTGATGTAAACAATCCTGCCCTGCGAAACCTCACTTTCGACCAACTGGCTGAAGCCTACACAGAACAGATGACGGCTTTGCTCACAGGCGGTGTGGATGCCTTGCTCATCGAAACCATCTTCGACACACTCAACGCCAAAGCTGCACTCTTCGCTGCAGAAGACGCCATGAAGGCAACAAGCAGACGTGTACCTATCATGCTTTCTGTCACCGTCTCCGATGTAGCTGGACGAACGCTTTCCGGACAAACACTCGACGCCTTCCTGGCTTCTGTCCAGCATGCCGATATCTTCTCCGTCGGACTTAACTGTTCTTTCGGTGCCCGACAACTCAAGCCTTTCCTTCGCGAACTGGCACACCATGCACCCTATTATATCAGCGCCTACCCCAACGCCGGTCTGCCCAATTCACTTGGGCAATACGACCAGACCGCTGAAGAGATGGCTGCCCAGGTACAGGAATATGTGGATGAAGGACTGGTGAATATCATCGGCGGCTGTTGCGGAACGACAGACGAGTACATCGCCAAGTTCGTTCCGATTGCCAAAAACGTCAACCCAGAGCACCTTCATCGTCCTGTTCCCCAACCACAGAATTTATGGCTGTCGGGCTTGGAATTACTGGAACTCACGCCTGAGCGTCGTTTCATCAACGTGGGCGAACGCTGCAATGTGGCGGGTTCACGCAAGTTCCTGCGACTCATCAACGAAAAGAACTACGAAGAAGCCCTCAGCATTGCCCGCAAGCAGGTAGAGGACGGAGCCTTAGTGCTGGATGTAAATATGGACGACGGTCTGCTCGATACAAAAGCAGAGATGGTCAACTTCCTGAACCTGATGATGTCCGACCCAGACATCTCTCGCGTTCCTATCATGATAGACTCCTCACAATGGGGTGTGATTGAAGCAGGATTGAAATGCGTGCAAGGAAAGTGCATCGTCAATTCCATCTCCCTGAAGGAAGGCGAAGAAGTGTTCCGTCGTCATGCACAGGTGATTCAGAGACTGGGTGCTGCCGTTGTGGTGATGGCTTTCGACGAAGAAGGACAAGCCACCACGTTTGAACGCAGAATCAATATTTGTGAACGGGCGTACCGTATTCTGGTGGATGAACTGCATTTTCCTACTACCGACATCATCTTCGACCCTAACGTGCTGGCTGTTGCCACAGGTATGGAAGAGCACAACAATTATGCCCTCGACTTCATCCGCGCCACCGAATGGATTCGCCACCACCTGCCTGGTGCCCATGTGAGCGGAGGCGTCAGTAACCTCAGTTTCTCGTTTCGTGGCAACAACTACATCCGCGAAGCCATGCATGCCGTCTTTCTCTACCACACCATCCAGGTAGGACAGGATTTCGGTATTGTCAATCCTGCCACCAAGGTCACCTACGCAGACATCGATGCAAATTTGCTCGAAGCCATTGACGACGTCTTGCTCAACCGCAAGACCGATGCCACAGAACGGCTCATCGAATTGGCAGAACAATATAAGCAGGAGAAGACCCCTCAAACAGCCTCTCCACAGGAAGAACGAGAGAAGCTGTCGCTGGAGGAGCGTCTTTCCTACGCCCTCACCAAAGGAGTGACGGAGCACTTGGAAGCGGACTTAACAGAAGCTTTAGAGAAATACGGAAGTGCCATCCGCATCATCGAAGGACCGCTGATGAATGCGATGAACCACGTGGGCGAACTCTTCGGAGCAGGCAAAATGTTCCTGCCTCAAGTGGTGAAAACAGCACGAACGATGAAACGTGCGGTGGAGATACTACAACAAACCCTTCCCCAAGAGGGTGAGTCTGTTGGGGGTGGGTCCGACTCCCCTCGTGTTCTCCTTGCCACCGTGAAAGGTGACGTACACGATATCGGCAAGAATATCGTCAGCGTGGTATTGGGCTGTAACGGCTACGAAGTCATCGACTTAGGTGTGATGGTTCCTGCGGAAGAAATCGTCAACAAAGCCGTTGAGAAACAAGTAGATATCATTGGACTGAGCGGACTGATTACACCTTCGCTGGAGGAAATGGTGAATGTAGCTCGTGCCTTACAAGAACGCCACCTGCACATTCCGCTGATGATTGGCGGAGCGACCACCAGCGAACTCCACACAGCCCTAAAGATAGCCCCAGTCTATCAAGCGCCAGTTGTCTGGATGAAGGACGCTTCGCAGAACGCACAAGCCATCAGCCGTCTGCTCAACAAGGAACAGCAGCAAGTTTATGCTGAAGAATTGCAACAGCGATACGCCCAACTCTCTCAGGATCACGAGAAAGCAGACAGCGAACCTCTACCTTTGGAAGAAGCTCGCCGTCGTAAGCCTGATTTCTTTTCGTAACTACATGTAGTTCGTTTAACTTCCTTTTGTGAGAAGAGAAGCAAAGGGGTTAGTGTCTTGCCTGTTCCAGCAACTGACGCTGACTTTCTGTCAGAGTGGTCGGGATGCTGACATTCAATGTCAGAATCAGATCCGTCTTGCCTCCGTTGGCAGTCGGAGTTCCTTTTCCTTTCAGACGAATCTTTGAACCTGGTTGCGTACCTGGCTTGATTTTGATCTTGAATTTACCAGATGGCGACTGGACGATAATCTCACCGCCCAACACAGCCGTAAACATATCAATAGTCACGCTGGCTTCTGTGTCTGCAGGTTCTTGTGAAAAACCGCCAAAACCGCCAGCGCCAGTTCCAAAGCCACCAGTTCCGCCAAAGCCACTAAAGCCTCCGTCTGTTCCATAAGCACCACTGAAGCCTTTGCCCGCACGCTTTCCACGCATTCCTCCAAACAGCTGTTCAAAGAAATCGGAGAAGCCGCTGCCGCCCATATTAAAGCTGAAGCCACCATCACCAAAGCCTTCGAAACCGCTGAATCCACCTGCACCACCAGCACCTCCGAAACCCTGACCCAACTTATCCCAGTGTTCGCCATACTGGTCGTACAGCTGACGCTTCTTGGGATCGTTCAGCACCTCGTAGGCCTCGTTCAAAAGCTGAAACTTCGCCTTTGCCTTCGGATCGTCTGGGTGCAAGTCAGGATGGAACTGCTTCGAGCGTTTACGGTAAGCAGCCTTGATTTCCGCTTGGGGAATGTCCTTTTTCACGCCAAGAATCTTGTAATAGTCTATAAATTTTGCCATTGTTCGTGGTCTCCTTTCTGAATTTTGAAACAGCAAAAATCATGCCAGCAGCATGTTCTCACAATCGACAAGTCACTTTTTCATGTTTTGTATTTGTCATTCACCCGATTTTTCGTAACTTTGCACCTCGAATTGCCAAAACAACAAAAGAATATGAATCATAAAACTCTTTGGATGGCAGTTGCTGTCCTTACCCTTTGTGCCTGCAACAAGAACCCTCAGTTTACAGTTAGCGGAGTCATCACAGATGCTGCTGACCAGATGCTTTACCTCGAAGGACTCACCACCGACAACGGCGCACAAGTGCTCGATTCTGTCACTTTGGATGCTGACGGAACCTTCGAACTCTCTGCTGATGCACCCTCCGCACCCAACTTCTACCTGCTGCGTCTGGCAGACCAAACCATACCTTTCTCCGTGGATTCTACCGAGACTATTTCTATCAACGCAAAGGCTGCTGATATGAGTGATAACTATACTCTGAAAGGTTCTGATAGTTCTCTGAAAATCAAAGAAATCAACGAATTGATGAAAGAATTAAGTGAAGCGGCAGAGAAAGTACAGAAAGACGCTTCGCTCTACCCCAGCGAGATGACCGACAGCCTTCTTCACCTTCGCGATTCCTATAAGATTCTCCTACGCGATAAGTACATCTATCCAGCTCCCAACACCACCTACGCATACTATGCCGTTTCGCAGGCTGTGTTCGAACCACAGACCGACCGTGAATCTGCAAAATGCTTCGCTGCCGTTGCCACAGCTTGGGATGCCCGCTATCCTGATTCCCCACGTACGAAGGCCATCAAGAACGTAGCAACGAAGAGTATGAAACTCACTGCACCCCAACAGACGAAGGAGCTGAAGTTCGATGAGTCCAAAGTGAAGACAACTGGTATTCTGAGTTTTTCATTGCCCGATGTGAACGGACGTCAGCATCCCGTCTCTGAGATGAAAGGCCAGGTGACGCTGCTCGACTTCTCCAATTATGAGAGTCAGGAATCCATGCGCTATGTGCTTTTCCTGCGCGAACTCTACAACAAATACCACGAACAAGGTTTCGATATCTATCAGGTATCGATTGACAACAACGAACACAACTGGAAACAGACCGTAGGCAATCTGCCTTGGGTTTGTGTTCGCGATGCTAACGGATCAGTTGCCCAGCTCTACGCCGTACAGCAACTGCCCACCTTCTTCATCATCGACCGCAACAACGAAATCGTGAAGCGCAGCGACGACATCACAGACCTCGAAGCCGAAATCAAGGCGCTACTCTAATCCCGTATCAGCTGGTTTTTCCAGCTGATTACACGAATTCGTCACCTACATTAATCTGAACGTCATTCACAAACTTGCGGATGGCGTTCTGATCGTCTTTCTTGCAGATCACCAGCACGTCGTTTTCCTCTACCACAATATAGTCTTTCAGTCCCTGGACAACAGCCACCTTGCCTGAAGGCAACTTCACCAGACAGTTCTCGCAGTCGTAGAGCAAAGCATGTTTACCGATACGGACATTCGAATCCTCCGTCTTGTCCATCACGTCGTAGAGCGCGTGCCAAGTACCGATATCACTCCACTTGAAGTGACACATCATCACATCCACGTTCTCCAGTTTCTCCAGCACACCTTGTTCCAGCGACACGTTCGGACATTTGGCAAACGAATCTGCCACCAGTCCGCCCACACTTTCACCTTCCGTATACTTCTTCTCCACCTCTTCCATCATCTCTACGAACAAGTCCGACTGCCGATGCATCGAAGATAGATAAGTCTTTGCTTTCCAGATGAAAAGACCTGTATTCCAGAGGAATTCGTTGCTTTCCACAAACATCTGAGCAAACTCCAAAGTGGGTTTCTCCGTAAAGGCACGTACCTCAAAGATGTCCGTTTCCCGTTCATCAGCCATCTGGATATAGCCGTAAGTTGTGTCAGGACGATAAGGCACCACACCAAGCGTTAACAGACGTTCGTGGCGAGCCACATAGTCCAGTCCTGTCAGTATTTCCTTCTCAAATTCCTCATGCGTGACCACCACCTGATCGGAAGGTGCCACCACTACCCTTGCGTTGGGATTTCGGTGGGCAATCTCCACACAGCCCCAAGTCACGCTGGGAACAGTGTTACGACGCATCGGCTCCAGCAACAAGTTGCGAGGAGACAGATTGGGCAGTTGCTCATGGATGTACGACTCATACATGTGATTCGACATCACGATGATGTTCTCAGGGTTGATAAACGCAGCAAAACGCCGGTAGGTAGCCTGCAAAAGGGTTTCGCCGGTTCCCATAAAGTCGAGGAATTGCTTGGGTTTCTGCTGACGGCTCGAAGGCCAAAGACGGGAACCGATCCCTCCCGCCAGAATAATGCAAAAATTATCGTTACTTCTCATGTTCTATATTTTTCTGAGTATTCCGAGTATTCCGATTTCCGAGCACTCTGAGTAATCTGAGCACTCTGAGCACTCCGAGTATTCCGAGTTACTTAATTAGCGTTACAATTTTTTCCAGCCACAGGCGGTCGGTTTCGTCGAAAGTGGCATACGCATCGCTATCAATATCGAGCACAGCCACCACATCGCCGTAGGCTTTGCGGACTGGCACCACGATTTCACTCTTCGAGGCACTACTACACGCAATATGACCAGGGAAGGCATCCACATCAGCTACAACAACTGTTTCATTGCGTTCCCAAGCCGTTCCACAGACACCACGTCCACGACGGATACGTGTGCAAGCCAGTGGACCTTGGAAGGGACCAAGGACCAATTCGTTGCCCTGAACACGGTAAAAACCCGTCCACCAGAAGCCGAACGTCTCGTGCAACATCGCAGCGACATTTGCCATATTGGCAATGGTATCTGTTTCGTCTTCCACCACCGAACGTATCTGCGGCAGCAGTTCTGCGTATTTTTCTTCTTTGGTAGTTCCGTTCACCTGAAGTGTTTCCATGCTTATTAGCAATTGTGTTTCAATGGTGCTATTTTCTTTGTCGTTTGCAAATTTACGGATAATCTGCTTAACTTCCTATTATAACAACGTTAAAATTCACAAAAAAGTATCTATTGGAAGAAAAATTGTTGTGAATTGTAAAAAAAATTAGGAATTTTAACGATGCGATGAATTTTTTCCGTATCTTTGCACCCAAAATATGCAAAGCATAATTTGAGAGATTAGTTTTTTTAGCAGTTGAGAGAATATAATTACGAAATATGAGAAATCCGTTTAGTTCAATCCTGAAGTGGTATTTCACCAAAAAGACCCTGCCTTATTGGTGTTTGTTAGCATTGGATTTCCTGATTGTGCTGATATCTGCCCTTGTTACATGTTGGATTGTCAAGCGTTCAAACGCCTTTTTTGCTGAGCGCTTCACCGTTATCTACACATCCTTGCTTTGTGCAGCCATGAGCATCATCGGTGCCAGAGTGTTCAGGACCTATTCCGGTGTGATACGATATTCATCATTTGTGGATTTGTCGAGAGTGGGATATGCAAGTGCTCTTTCCTTGGTGCTGACGCTGATCGTTACACAGATCGCCAAGTCGCAGGACTTCACTCCATTCATGGCATTAACTAACAAGCAGCTGATCTTTGCCTTTGCCATCGCCACCCTGTTCATGTGGGCTGTCAGAGTCATTGTAAAGACCCTGTTCGACCTCACCACCATCGACAAGAAAGCAATCCGTGTGATGATTTTCGGTATCAAGTCGGGCGGTGTGGGCTTAGCCAAGAGCATCCGTAGTCAGGTTCCTAAGCGATTCTTGCTCAAGGGTTTCATCACTACTGACGAGAAGTCGAAGAACCTGCGTCTGATGGGCGAAAAAGTCTATGTCGTCAACGACAAACTGCCTGAGGTTCTCAAGAATAATCGCATCGAAGGTGTACTCATCAGTCCGCTTCGTGTCAGGGAGTTCCGTGCTAATCAGGCTTTGCAGGATATGTTCATCAGCAACGGCGTGAAGATTTTCATGACGTCACAGGTGAAGGAAGCCAGCATTGAGAACGGTCAGCTGACAGAGGAAGATTTCAAGGGTGTGCAGCTCAACGAAGTAAGTGTGGAAGACCTTCTCCCACGCGACGAAATCAAGGTGGATATGGAGTCCGTAGGCCGTGAACTGAAAGGCAAGAACATCCTCATCACGGGTTCTGCCGGCAGCATCGGTTCGGAGATGGTACGTCTGGTTGCAGCCTACAAGCCTGCCGCCATGATGTTGATCGACCAGGCAGAGACTCCTCAGCACGACATCCGTCTGATGATGGCTCGCGACTATCCCGACATTCCTGCCGAAACCATCGTGACTTCCATCGCCCGTCCTGAGCTGATGGAGGATATCTTCCAGCGTTGCCGTCCCGATTATGTTTTCCACGCAGCTGCCTACAAGCATGTGCCGATGATGGAGGACAACCCCAGCGTTGCCGTTCAGAACAACATCTACGGAACAAAGGTGATTGCCGATTTGGCAGACAAGTACGGCGTGAAGAAATTCGTGATGGTTTCTACCGACAAGGCCGTCAACCCCACCAACGTGATGGGTTGCTCGAAGCGAATCTGCGAGATTTATGTGCAGTCGCTCAGCAAGCAGTCGAAGACACAGTTCGTCACCACCCGTTTCGGAAACGTGCTGGGCAGCAACGGTTCCGTCATTCCACTCTTCCGCGAACAGATCAAGAACGGCGGACCGGTTACTGTTACCGACGAACGCATCGTCCGTTTCTTCATGCTGATTCCAGAAGCCTGTAAGCTCGTGCTCGAAGCAGGAACCAAAGGCAAGGGCGGCGAAATCTTCGTCTTCGACATGGGCGAACCCGTGAAGATTGTGGATTTGGCAAAACGCATGATTGCCCTCTCCGGCGCCAAAGGTGTGGAAATCCGTTTCACAGGTCTGCGCGAAGGAGAAAAACTCTACGAAGAGGTGCTCAACGAACTCGAAGGCACCAAACCCACCTTCCACGAGAAGATTCGTATTGCCCAGGTTCGCGAATACGACTACGAACAGGTGTGCAAGGATATTGACAACCTGATTGACATTTCCAAGCACTTCAACAATATGGACACCGTGCGCAAGATGAAACAGATTGTTCCTGAGTACAAGAGCAACAATTCTGTATATGAGGAAATCGACAAGGAGCTGGATGCTGAAAGCACCCATTAAGCCCATCATGCCCATAAAGCCCATATTGCCCATAAAGCCCATTAATAAATAATGAAAAACTTTGAAGATTTGAAAATAGCGGTGGCAGGCACAGGATATGTAGGTCTGAGCATCGCTACTTTGTTAGCACAGCACCATGAAGTGACAGCTGTGGATGTGGTTCCTGAAAAAGTAGATAAAATCAACCGCAAGGAATCACCGATTCAAGACGAATATATAGAAAAATATCTGGCAGAAAAGCCGCTGAAGCTCTCTGCCACACTCGACGGACGCACGGCTTACAGTCAGGCTGACTTCGTCGTCATTGCTGCTCCCACCAACTACGACCCCGTGAAGAACTATTTCGACACGAGCCACGTAGAGGAAGTGATTGACTTGGTGCTCCAGGTGAATCCCGATGCCGTGATGGTGGTCAAATCCACCGTTCCCGTAGGTTTCACAGCCCACGTGCGTGAGAAGTTCAGCTATCGCGAACGTCTGACCGACGGCTCCTTCAAGGTGGTTGTTCCCAACATCATCTTCGCACCCGAATTCCTGCGTGAGAGCAAGGCACTGTACGACAACCTCTACCCCTCCCGCATCATCGTAGGCTACGATGACGAAAACCTGAAGACAGCAGCCGAGACATTCGCCACACTCATCAAGAACGGAGCACTCAAGGAAGACGTCCCTGTTCTGTTCATGGGTAGCACAGAGGCAGAAGCCGTGAAACTCTTTGCCAACACCTACCTCGCCCTCCGCGTGTCCTATTTCAACGAACTGGACACCTACGCCGAGATGAAGGGACTCAACACACAAGCCATCATTCAGGGCGTATGTCTCGATCCGCGTATCGGCACACATTACAACAACCCCTCGTTTGGCTACGGAGGCTACTGCCTGCCGAAAGACACAAAGCAGCTGCTGGCAAACTTCAACGACGTGCCTGAAAACCTCATCAAAGCCATCGTCGATAGCAACCGCACCCGTAAGGACTTCATTGCCGACCGCGTGCTCGACTGTGCCGGTTATTACAGCTATACAGGCGTGAACGCCTTCGACTCCACCAAGGAACACGAAGTAGTGGTAGGTGTTTACCGCCTCACCATGAAGTCCAACTCCGATAACTTCCGCCAAAGCGCCATCCAGGGCATCATGAAGCGCATCAAGGCAAAAGGCGCCAAAGTCATTGTCTATGAACCCACACTCCCCGACGGAAGCACCTTCTTCGGAAGCCGTGTGGTGAACAATCTGGAAAGCTTCAAGGCACAATGCGACGCCATCATCGCCAACCGCTACGACTCCTGCCTCAACGACGTGAAGGACAAGGTCTATACACGCGACATCTTCCAACGAGACTAACAAGTCGCTATGTCTCCACGCTCCTATGACGATTTTCGATATCAAGCGGTATAGCATCAACGACGGCCCTGGCATCCGCACCACCCTCTTTTTCAAAGGATGTCCCCTGCATTGTGTGTGGTGCCACAACCCTGAGTCGTGGAGCGCGAAAATCCAGAAAACATATAAGAAAAGCAAATGTATCGGCTGCCGCACCTGTGTGGAAGCCTGTCCTCAAGGTGCCATCCAGCTGACTGCCGACGGCATCCAGCCTGTTGCGGGCGTTCGTTGCCTCCAGTGTGGACGTTGTGCAGAAAACTGCCCCACGACGGCATTGGAGATGTGCGGACGCGAATGGACAGAGGAAGAACTGCTGGCTGAGATTGAGAAAGAACGCGACATCATGCTCGACAGCGGTGGAGGCGTCACCCTTTGCGGAGGCGAACCGCTCTACACCACCTCTCCCACGGCTCAGGCAGAAGTCTTATCCCTGCTCCGAGCCTGTGGACAACGAGGATTCCACCGAGCCGTAGATACAACGCTCCATGTGCCCGACACAGCCTTTCTGCGGCAGGTAGCCGACGAATGCGAGCTGTTCCTCGTCGATATCAAGCACATGGATTCAGCCCGACACCAACAGCTGACGGGTGTTGGCAACGAACTGATCCTGGAGAACCTGAAGCGTCTGAGCAGTTGGAACACCAGCATCTGGATTCGCATTCCCCTCATCGAAGGCATCAATACCGACGACCAGAACATGGAGCAGACAGCACGTTTCGTCGCCTCGCTCCCACACGACAAGTCAGACAAAGGAATTCTCCAGGTCAATCTCCTACCCTACCACGACGTAGGGAAAGACAAGCACCGACGCCTCTGGTCCACCTACAACCCACAGCATCTGCCAATGTTTCCTCCTTCCGAAGAAACCCTGCAACGCTGTGCCACCCACTTCGAAACCCACGGCATCAAAACCATCATCGGAGGTTAGGATAAAGAAAACGTAAACTATAAGGATTACCTACAAACGTCTGTGTTTAGATTTACACAAAAACATCAAAAACCCTTTCATTGCTTTCAATCTTTACAAGATTTGCGTCTGCTGCTGATGCTGTCTGCCTGTAAGTAAACTTCCGTCAGCCATCACCAGCCCCATACGCAGCATTTCATGCTTTGAAATCAATGAAAGCAAAAACATCGGACCTTTGGTCCTAAATAACCGATCTCTCACAATGCGCAGCCTTTTTTAGTGAAGCGCAGCGTAACGGTGTTTTTGCTTTTTGATGTTTGTAATAACGGAGTTATGTGATAAGAAGTATGGCTGGACGTAAGAGCTTGCTCTTAAAGGCAAGGCATAGTACTTAGCACAACAGCTCTCAAAGAGCTGCAAACTTCAAAAGAGTTTTTCCTGTTTTTTTTACAACAATCTGTAAGCAGACACAGGATTTTTCAAGTGAGCCAACAAACCAAAAAAGGAAGCCTTGAGCTTCCTTTTTCTGCGGTGCGTACGAGACTCGAACTCGTGACCCCATGCGTGACAGGCATGTATTCTAACCTACTGAACTAACGCACCTTTTTGTTTTGTGGCTGCAAAGTTACAGCTTTTTTTTGAAACCACAAACTTTTTTAGAGAAAAAACAGAATCACACCCCAAAAAACTCTGTAGAAGAATCACGTGAGAAATCAAATCATCCTGAAATCATGCATCAGGAGTTGAGGGTAGGAACCAGTCTATTGACATCCATTTTCAACAAAATTCGGAAACACTTAACAAATTAAGTGGAATCACTTAACAAATTATTTCATTTTTGTTAAGTATTTTCGGATTCAGACTTAACAAATTCCGCAAAATTTGTTAAGCGAAAAACACAAATCACTTAACTAATTTCGCTTTTTATCGAGAAGAATGGTTTTTAAGGTCTGCTAAATTTGTGTCCACCTCATGATAAGCTATACGAAAATAATTCTTCTTCTCTCTGGCTAAAGAAGAACAAATCATGTTTTTTTTATCATTTCTTTAGCAGATTCAACGTTTTTTCTTAACTTTGCAGCAGTCTTAAATAAAAAGGAATGGACTATGACCTTTCTCAATCAGTTTCACAAGGAAACGACAGAACGCAAAATGCGGAAAATAGCCGTATGGCGGCAATCGCCAATGAACTCCGAAGACGCTGCCAATTATATGAAGCGCAACTTCGAGATGGCGAAAAACATGTAAGGTTTCAGCGAGTTGAAGAACTTGTAATACCCAAGTAATAAACACCCACACGATTAATGAGATCTTATCAAAATGGCTCAAGGATTCGTTCCCTGAGCCATGATTGTGTTCGTTCGGTATGGGTGTTTTCGACCTTCCAAATTGTTCTTTTGCTATATCTTGTAGTTTTTGAGTTCCTAATAAATATTTTCTCTCTCCCAAAGGAGCAAGTTTTGTTCTAACAATTGTTTGTTTATCTTCTTTGCCAAGACATCGCGTGTATCGAAGAATCTGAAGAATATTTCTAAATCTTTACTACCCACTGCCGAGGCAATTGTATTACGTCCAAATCCTTTTGTACCTTTAGTCGTTTTTACTTTTGTAATTCTCTTGTCGTTTGCCTTGTCTAATGTAGTGAATGAACTCACATTCTTTCCCATAATAGCATTGGTGATGTCATAATAACTATCATTATAATCCTTGTTAGGATATTCATCGCTTCGATGATAGTATTTGAAGATTTCCAATGCCGCTTGATAAAGAGCCTTTGCTTCAGCTGAAAATTCAAATTGTTTAAGAAATTCCCTAAAATCAAAAGGCTTTGCTAATGGCTGAGTACCAAACAAATCATTCATTTCCGGCAATAGTACATTTAAGTCGTTCTTGGCACAACCTAATTCTTCTGCTGTGAATGGCATAATATAATTTTCTTGTCCTTTATTGGAAAAAAGAATTCCTTTATAGAATAAAGAAAACATGATAGCATCCGATAATAACTCTTTTGAGATTTCAGTAACATGACCTTTATACACCAAATAGTTCCATTCGAAATATTTATGATGTGTATTGAAACACAAGCCTTTAGAAACCAAGCACCATTTGATGTTTTCAGATGTGATTTTTTTAGCTTTTTCTTTTCCACCATTACTTATTTTCATACAGCTATTCAGATAGCACCATTGGCCTAAAACCAACCCTTTTGCTTGATTCTTTACTATCTCTTTTTCTATTTCCTTTATAAGATCTGGACGAGAATTATCGTAACAATATGTCTTTTGAAAGTCAAGATGCCCCGTTCGTACATTGTAGTCATATCTCGTTGCTATTACCTGCCCTTTAGTTATCTCTACACCAGATTCTTTGTCAAATATTACTTGACTGACAGACCATTCCGATAACAAGAATGTGTCTTTCGCATTACTAAACAAATGAGATACAATTTTGTAATTGGAGTTAACAAAGACCGATATGGTTTCCCGAAGAAAGAACTCCGTCTTACAATAATATACAATAACATCAGGATGTAATGCTAATACCTTGATGAAGAATTCTATAGCCAAATCATATCCAAACCCCTTTTTACGAGTATAGGGTGGATTCATTACAATCATTAACTTACGACCTTCATGCTTAGCTATTTCTTCAATAGGAAGAAGGCGCCCTTTGTATTTCCATTGGGGCTGTTTATCGTCTTTAAGATAGTCAAATTGAATGGCATTCTCGAATCCCTTTATCTTGCAGGTGTCCACATCCATCTGCTCTAATGTAGAAAGGTAGCAATATTGTTTATAATCCTTGCCAAATTGGTTTTCCAAGTTTCCCACCCCAGCACAAGGATCACAGACGATATAATCGTCCATGTTATAATGCTCATAAAGAATCTTGTTTTGTAATTCCACAAAGCATGTAGGTGTGTACTCTCCACCAGTATCCCTTCTGTATTTTTCAGAATAAAGTTTACTGCTTCGTTCCAAGATATTCATAAACTCATGCTTCTCTGGCGGACGTTTATATCTTTTCCAAAATGAAATGTACTCCTCAGCATTAGCTATCGTGTAATAATAAGAGTGCTGAGCACCAGAGTATTTGAAGCCATCAATTACCTCACCATTTTTCATCATTACATAATGACTAAGGTTTGTTCCTTCTCGAATCAATGGCTCATCTGTATCTTCTTCTTTTTCTCCCACTTTCACTGTTTCGAAAAGCGTATGGTCTATTATATCCGTAATGATTGACTTCTTATACTTTGTACCATTCAATAGGTCAACAAGGAATAAGTTAATACGGTCCTGTTCGTCCTCAATAGCCTCTTTAAAATGGACCTCGTTTTTCCACAGATTATAAACCACATTGAAGTTCTGTTCTGTAATGTTTATCTGTGTATCCAGACTTTTCTTGAAAGTATCGTAGAAGTCTTTTATCTCCTCATTTGTAAAACGAGTGATTTTGCCCTTTACCCTATCGTTAATTCTGTCAACGGCATCTTTGGTTGGGTTGCTTGGCTTCTCTGCAGTCCAGTTGATGTCGTTGTTATACATCACTGAGTCATCAGAGCAGTCGATCAATTCTAGTATGTCATCATTGTGTTCGTTTAAGTAGATAATAGCCACACGACTCAATATGGCATCTTGTTTTTTGTTCGTTAGAATAACCTGAGCAATGGCTCTTCTTCTCTGAACCTCATTTGATATCTTATATTTCGATTCAATATACAATAAATATCTGCCCTTTCTGTTAACAAGCAAAACATCCACCTGATTTAACACATCTAGGCTCCAAGTCCCTTTGTCAAAGTACTTTTCACAGAAGTTTTTCTTATAGTTAACCTCTTCACTCTTTCCTTCCAAATTATGAAAGAGTATTTTCTTTACTTCATTCGTGGAGTATTGAGGGTTATTTGCCATAGCGATTGATAGTTATTTAGTAATAGCACCCAACTATCAATCACGCCAAGACGCAAAAAGCGTGATACACCTTATTGCGTCCAGCAAGAGGTGAAGCCTAGGAATAACTTGGAACCCCTGTATATGAACAAGAATGCATCACGCGTTGCGTGTGCATCGCTATATCCATATAACAAGAGCCGACAAAGGCTTACCTGTCACGTATTATCTCGTGCTTATTATTCCAATTAAAGTTTCCTAGGCTTACTTGGCTGAACGCGAAATAATAGCGAATGCTTTTAATTCAATAAATTCCACTCCACCCACTCTCGCTGGGAGCCTTGTGGCGGAGTTCACTTGCAAAATTAGTAATAAAAATCCGAACCGCCAAGCGATTCGGAGAAAAAATGAAAAAAGTGCAGGAAAACAGATTTCCTTGCACTTGTATATTGGGAATATGACAGGTGGGCTGTGAGCCGAAGGGAAAAGACTGGGGAACATTAAGAACTACATATTTGCCAACTAATCGTACTTTAGGTGTCCTCTGAATCTCGCTTTGTTTTTCTCTGAAAAAAGTATTTTTGTCAAGGGTACACTAATTTTTGTTCAAATTGTTGGCAACCAGAGATTTAAACCCCAAAAGGGTACACTTAGGGTACACCAAATCAGGGGTAAGGGTACACTTAGGGTACACTATTTTTGACCGTTTTTTTGCTTTTTTATGACTTTTTTTGCTTTTCTGTTCCTTTTTTTCTAATGGGAGAAGGTTGTGGTTTTGTCAATTACACGAGAAGATTCAACTATTTCCGAAACACCAATTATTTGATGAAAAAAGGTATAAAGATCAGCAAAAAAGTACAGGGAATGGTGAAAATAAGTCAAAAGTAGTGTACCCTAAGTGTACCCTTACCCCCTTTTTAGTGTACCTTTAGTGTACCCTAAGTGTACCCTTTTGAGGCTTATCTTTCAGAAAAACAGCAGAATAACTTAAAATTAGTGTACCCTTGATGAAAAAATATTTTTCTGATCATTGTTTTTCATCATCATTTATCCCCTTCCCCCTGTTAACAAGCTCAAAAATTTATGTTAATGCTTTCGGAAATTCGTGTTAACATGAGCCACCATTCAAGCGTGCTTGAACGAAATTTTGAGCGTGCTTGAACAAAATTTTGAGCGTGCTCTGACCACCCGTTCGTGCACGCTCAAAATCTCAACAGAGCGTGCACAAAATATTAACCGTGCACGCTTGAATTTTCGCTAATTATCTTACGCGGAGGATGTCGTCTTCGACAGGTTCGAAGTCGGCGTCTTTGTAGTTCATCTTGTAGAGGCTGGAGAGACGGATGCCGTACTTCTGGGCGATGGAATACATGGATTCGCCTCGCTGAATCTTATGCCACTTGCCCTTCATGGAGTCGGGACCCTTGCTGGCCTTCTTCTGCAGATAGACGAAACTACCCTCCTCTATCTCCATTTCCTCGAAGGCTTCGTTGTACTTCAGCAGGTTCTTCTTGCTGATTTTCAGTTCACGGGAGAGAGATTCCCAGGTGTCGCCTCGGCGTGCAACAACGCAGGGGATGCGGTTGTTGGAAACACGTGGATGGAAGAGGTTGACAGGCTGAACGGGAACGTCGCGATACTCAGGCATCACGAATTTGGGTGCTCGTGGGTCTTCGTCGAAGTCGTTCAGCTTATAGAGTTCGATGATGTCGATGAGTCGGTCGGCATAAGTGGGACTGGTGGCATAGCCACAGGCTTTGAGTCCGCGTGCCCATCCTTTATAGTCGAGGATGGAGAGACGGAAAAGGCGCTGGTAGCGTGGTTTGAGGAGGAACTGCGAGTGGTCCTCGAATCCCTGTGCCGGACTGTCGTAAACGCGGAAGCGTTCGTTGCGGTTGTCGTCGAAATGGGTGACGTAGCGTCCCTGCCAGTCGGCTCCGCACTTGATGCCGAAGTGGTTGTTGCTCTTACGGGCGAGTTCGCTGTTGCCGCCACCGCTTTCGAGCAGTCCCTGTGCCAGGGTGATGCTGGCAGGAATACCGTGTTTGCGCATCTGTTCGACGGCGATGTCCTTATACTGCTCGATGTAGCGTTCGAACGCGCTGTTGCGGGACTGAGCCAGACATGTAATAAAGTGAAGAGTGAAGAGTGAAAAGAGAAGAATAAACCGTTTCATAATGTGATTATTATTCCTCACGGGAAAACCGTGAGGTACTGTCATTCAAGATAGGATGAATCGAAGTTGACGGGCATGAGGTCGCGGGCAGAGGGGATGAAATAGATGCCGTCGGTGCCGTAGAGCATGACTTGCATGGGTCGTCCGAAGCGTTCTTCTGTCTCCACCATCACCTGACGACAGCCGCCGCAAGGTGGGATGGGTCGCAGGGTGAAGTTGCCCGATGTGTCGCGAGCTACGCAGCAAAGAATCGTCACGGCCTGGTCGGGATAACGGCTGTTGGCAAAGAACAGGGCTGTGCGTTCGGCACAAAGACCAGAGGGATAGGCGCAGTTTTCCTGATTGGAACCAGGGACGATGGTGCCGTCCTCCAGCATCACGGCTGCTCCCACGCTGAAGTGGGAATAGGGAGAGTAGCTGCGGAAGGTGGCTTCCTTGGCTTCTGCCAACAGTCTGCGCTCCTGTTCGTTGAGTTCGTCCTCTGTCTTCATGATGACGGGGACGGTGATGTTAAACTTTTTCATATTAATAGGACCCTTTAATAGATCAACTGCTTCTGAGCCTTGATGTCGTCGGAGGCGATGTAGTCGTCGTACTCCATGAGCTTGTCAATATGTCCCTTCGGACCGAGTTCGATGATGCGGTTGGCAACGGTCTGGATGAACTCGTGGTCGTGGCTGGCGAAGAGGATGTTGCCCTTGAAGATTTTCAGGTTGTTGTTGAATGCCTGGATGGATTCGAGGTCGAGGTGGTTGGTGGGTGTGTCGAGGATGAGGCAGTTGGCGTTCTTGAGCTGCATACGGGCAATCATACAACGCATCTTCTCACCTCCTGAGAGCACACTCACTTTTTTCAGAACTTCTTCGCCTGAGAAGAGCATACGACCCAGATAGCCTTTGAAGAATACTTCGTTGCCTTCGCCAAACTGTGAAAGCCAATCGACGAGGTTCATGTCGGAACGGAAGAACTCGGTGTTGTCGAGGGGCAGGTAAGCAGTAGTGATGGTCACACCCCACTTGTAGGTTCCTGCCTGTGCCTTGCGTCGTCCGTTGATAATCTCGAACAGAGCCGTCATAGCTCGTGGGTTGTGGCTGAGGAACACCACTTTCTCACCTTTCTCAACGGTGAACGAGAGGTTGTCGAAGAGTACGGTTCCGTCTTCCTCAACTGCCGTAAGTCCTTCCACTTCGAGTATCTGGTTACCTGGTTCGCGATCCATCGAGAAGATGATACCTGGGTATTTGCGAGTAGAGGGTGTGATTTCAGCGATGTTGAGCTTTTCGAGCATCTTCTTACGGCTGGTGGTCTGCTTGCTCTTGGCTGCATTGGCAGAGAAACGGCGGATGAACTCTTCCAGTTCGCGTTTCTTTTCCTCAGCCTTCGCTTTCTGGTTCTGCAGTTGCTTGAGGGCGAGCTGCGAAGACTCGTACCAGAACGAGTAGTTACCTGCGAACATATTTACCTTACCGTAATCGATATCGACGGTGTGGGTAGAGACGGCATCGAGGAAGTGACGGTCGTGACTCACCACGAGCACGGTGTGTTCGAAGTTAGCAAGGAAATCTTCCAGCCAGCTGACGGTGTCGAGGTCGAGGTCGTTGGTCGGCTCGTCGAGCAGAAGGTTGTCGGGGTTTCCATACAAAGCCTGAGCCAGCATGACACGCACTTTCTCCTTACCCGTCAGTTCGGACATGAGCTTGTAATGAAGGTCTTCCTTGATGCCCAGACCGCTGAGCAACTGAGCTGCGTCGCTCTCTGCGTTCCAGCCGTCCAACTCTGCGAACTTCTCTTCGAGTTCAGCAGCACGAACACCATCTTCGTCTGTGAAATCCTCCTTGGCGTAGAGGGCATCCTTCTCCTGCATGATGTCCCAGAGAACAGAGTGACCCATCATCACGGTGTTGATCACCGTACAGGAGTCGAACTTGAAGTGGTCCTGCGAAAGCACGGAGAGACGTTCGCCTGGTCCCAGCGAAATTGTTCCCTTGGCAGGTTCCAGTTCACCGCTGATAGCCTTGAGCAAGGTGGATTTTCCGGCACCGTTGGCACCAATCACTCCATAGATATTTCCGTTCGTGAACTTCATGTTCACGTCTTTGTAAAGCACTCGTTTGCCAAATTGAATGGCAAGATCCGAAATTGTTATCATCTATATATTTACGATTTGACGATTGACGATTTACTATTATCGGGTGCAAAGATACAAAAAAAATGGATATTAATTGTAAAACTCAGGAAGAATCTTTCATTTTATGAAGAATTCCTTGCAATTCAAAATAAAAGGAACTAACTTTGCAGGCAGAATAACTATCAACCCAATTTAACATGAATACAAAACACTTATTCACGAACACACGACAGACCCTTCTCTCTGTCGCATTCTTTCTGACAGCCTTCGCAGGCTCAGTTCAGGCACAAGACCAGAGTTATTATGACAACATGACGAAGAACCAGCAGTGGTATGCAGACCGCTGCGAAAAGGCGATCCTGCGCTATGAGGGACAACGCCGTCATGCAGGTCTGCTGCCCCAGAAATACTGCATCATGCCTACAAAGGAAGCAGCTCCGCTGGACTTCGCAATGGTGATCTCAAACTACGACAACACGGAGGCTTTCATGTTCACGCCCAACGGCGACGACGTGAAGGCAAAGAAGTTCGACGCCAACACCATTGCTGACTCCATCTACTGGGAGGACATCAGCGATCTGGGTCGTTACCGCACGCCGGAGAAAGACCTCACCCTGCGTGAGATTCCGCTGCCCGTACGACAGATGAACAAGGCAAAGAACACGTTTACGGTGGTAAGGGAAATGGATGACAAGCCCATCAAGAATATCAGCGCCTACCGCCAGATGATGTTCAAACCCCACAAGAATGCTGTCCGCCTCGCTAACCAGAAGAAAAACACCAAACAAGACGAGGATGGAACCATCGTTCGCAATGATACGGAATATACGTTCAAACTGGCTGATGCCAACATCATGCCAAAGATGTTCCGTGGTTACGACAACTTCGAAGCCTGTCCCTGGGTGGTGACCGACCAGTTCCTCAAAACCCACGAACCGCTGCAGTACAGCCGCTGGAAGGAAGGCGAACCCATCAGGAAAGCATCGGAGGACGTGAAGCGCCTCATCAGCACCTACTACGGAGGTCGTAAGATTAAGGACACGCGATGGATTGCCGACCTCATGCCAGCCGAACGCCACTTCTACGTCGTTCAGTTCGAGGTGAACGGAACCGATGCCCTCGCCGCTTTGGTCTGCATCGCTGAAGGTGAAGTGACTTCCACTTGGGAGTTCCACGGAAAGGTGGAAGACGGCTATCAGGACGGACAGTCCATCTGGTTCGTGGATGACGAAGGCGACTTCATGGGTCACGCACCTGAGATTCACGCTATGTGTGCCACCAGCGAAGGCCTCGAACTCTATGTCCGTCTCTTTGGCGGTGAGAGCGTTCAGTATTACATCCTTCGCGAAGTAGGCTCTGTCTGGATGACCCTCAATATCGACTACTGGATTTACGTATGGGATTAAGCCTATAGTCATTAAGCAGACATAATATACCAGAAACTATTGGCTATCAAATAAGTATGATAAAGAAATTTTCTGTTTTCCTGACAATGATGTTACTGGCGTCAGCGGCTTCAGCACAGGAGAACCTGATTGCCGGAGCGCTGAAATCAAAAGCTCAGAAGCAGTTTACGATTCTCAAGGAGAACCCGATCACAAGTGTGAAGGACCAGCACCGCAGCGGAACGTGCTGGGCCTATGCCACACTGGGCTATTTCGAAAGTGAGATACTGCGCCAAACCGGCAAGACCTACGATCTGTGTGAGATGTTCGTCGTGAACAAGGACTACATGGACTGTGCCACTCACTATGTCCGTATGCACGGCTACAGCCAGATTTCGGAAGGCGGTTCGTGTGACGATGTGCTGGACGTAATTCGCCAGCACGGTATCTGTCCAGAAGACGCGATGCCTGCTCCTGGTTCGCTGACGGGTGACTCGTTAGCTAACTTCAATGTGTTCTTTCCAGAACTGGAAAAGATGGTGAGAAGCATCGTCAGGAAAGACGTCAAGGAACCCCTACCCCATTGGCAAGACAGCGTACAGACCATCATCGAGAAATATGTGGGTCGTTGTCCTGAATCCTTCGTGTATGAAGGTAAGAACTATACACCAAAATCGTTTACAGAAAATCTCGGACTAAATCTCGATAACTACGTAAGCCTCACCAGCTTTACCCACCATCCGTTCAACCAATGGTTTGTCATTGAAGCTCCTTATAAATGGCGACTGAAACCCAGCTACAATATCCCTATTGAGCAGCTGATGGAAGTGTTGGATCAGGCACTTGATGCAGGCTTTACCGTAGCTTGGGGAGGTGATGTGTCTGGAGACTTTACTTACACAGGATTAGCCCAGTTGCCAGAGGGTGTTCAGCCTACGCAACAGATGCGTCAGGAACAGTGGGACGACTGGCGTTTCACCTACGACCACGTGATGGTGATTTACGGAAAAGCGGTCGACGAACAGGGAAAGCCCTACTACATGGTAAAGAATTCGTGGGGCAAGGTGGGTGAGTACAAAGGCACTTGGTATATGTCGCGAGACTACATGACCCTCAACACCACCTATATCTTCCTCAATCGCGACGCTTTGCCCAAGAAACTGCGCAAAGCCGTTGAGTGAGTCCTGTAAGGCAGGTTCAAACTATACTGTAAGAATCCTGTTTTCAACTTTTTCACCTTAACGGATTTTGGTGCGATAGGTCTGCCAACGGGCACGTATATCAGCCACGTAATTATAGGTTTCCGTTCCCCTGAAATAACCGTGACGAACCACAGGGTCGTTGTAGTACTCGCTTTGCGACATTCGCAGAACGATAGGTGCTACATCTGCCCATACATCGGAACGGAAGCCACGTTTGGCAGCCAGCCGGCGTGCATCATCCACATGACCAGGTCCAGCATTGTAGGCAGCAAGAATGAAGTTGATGCGTTCGTCGCTTGAGCGCACATCGAGATAATGGTCGTTGAGCTGACGGATGAGCCGAACTGCACCGCTAATGTTACTCTCTGCGTCATAGACACGGTCTGCCGTCACACCCAGATCGCGAGCTGTCTGCGGCATGAGCTGCATCAGTCCCATCGCACCAGCCCAAGAGACTGCGTAAGGATTGAAGGCACTCTCCTCGTAGGCCTGTGCTGCCAACAGACGCCAATCCCATCCGCAGTGGGACGAATAGCGCTTGAACAAAGCATCATAGACGGAAATCTCTCCCTTCGCCAGATTTCGCACTGGAGCGGCGGTGTTGCGTGTCGGTGCATAATAATGGTAGTTGCCGCCTCTGTGTCCATGAACCTTCGGCTGAGAAAGTGCCAAAAACTGCGGTTCGTTTTCAGAGAGCCAGTCGTTGACGGATTCCGCCAACTGGGAAGAAGACTGACGTACAGCCCAAGCTCTGTTTCCATCGGAACGCAACGACTTGTCGTGCTGGACTGTGGAGAGTGTATCCAGCAAATGGGTAATCGCCGTTGTTCCGCAATAATCCACCTGCTCACGTAAGGAATCTGCCATTTCCACATCAGCAGTTTCTCCACCATCTCGCTCTGCGTACGACAGACATCCACTCGAACCATCACCCCGATACTCTTACCGTATGCCTCAGCCAACTTGAACTGGTTACCGAAATCTTCACCCTTGAACTCGAAATAGCTGGTAGGACCGTAGAGCGTGAGAACAATCAGTTCACCTCCGCTTTGGATTTCTGGCAAGTCGTAGATAGCCGTTTCGTTGCCTTCCGTCTCTTCCGACTTGAAAACGCTGATACTTTTCGGCTGTTCATGCACACACGAAGTCAATAGCCAGCACGTCAAAACGAAAAAAAGCACAAAGCAACTACTTCGCGCGTACATTATTCTAATATATGTGCAATTATAAACTTTCACTTTTTATTCATCCCAGAGTGGTCAAAACTTCAATATTTTTGGCAAAATTACTACTTTTTTTGCGTTATTTGTAAAAAAAACACGAAAATCTTTTTTTCTTTCAAAAAATATGTCTACATTTGCAGTCAGTTAAGTGGAAAGCACACTTACGAGAACAAAAAAGTTTAGCTAACTATCACAACACGATAATTAACAAACAGCAAAATGAAAGAGACAGTACTTGTCACAGGTGGAACCGGTTTTATCGGATCACACACAACAGTTGAACTCCAGCAAGCAGGCTACAAAGTAGTCATCATTGATAATTTGTCTAACTCAAGTGCCAGCGTTGTTGACGGCATTGAGAAGATTACTGGTATCCGTCCTGCCTTCGAGCAGGTGGATTGCTGTGACTTTGCAGCGTTGGAAGGTGTGTTTGCTAAATATCCTGATATCAGCGGCATCATCCACTTTGCAGCCAGCAAGGCTGTTGGCGAATCTGTAGAAAAGCCTCTGCTCTACTACCGCAACAACCTCAACTCGCTGATTAACCTGCTGGAACTGATGCCTAAGTATAACGTGAAAGGCATTATCTTCTCTTCATCTTGCACCGTTTACGGACAGCCCTCCAAGGAGAATCTGCCCGTAACAGAAGAAGCTCCTATCCAGAAGGCACTTTCGCCCTACGGAAACACCAAGCAAATTAACGAAGAAATCATTCAAGACTATATCCATAGCGGTGCTCCTATCAAGAGCATTATCCTCCGCTATTTCAACCCCATCGGTGCACACCCCACAGCTTTCATCGGCGAACTGCCTAACGGTGTACCTATGAACCTCATTCCATTTGTTACCCAGACAGCCATTGGTATCCGTAAGCAGCTGAAAATCTTTGGTAACGACTACAACACCGAAGACGGTACTTGCATCCGTGACTACATTTATGTAGTGGATCTGGCAAAGGCTCACGTAAAGGCAATGGAACGCGTACTCGAGACTGAAGACTCCGACCCTGTAGAAGTATTCAATATCGGAACAGGTCGCGGACTCAGCACGCTGGAAGTGGTAGAAGGTTTCGAGAAAGCCACAGGCGTAAAGCTCAACTGGGAATTTGCTCCTCGTCGCGAAGGCGATATCGAGAAAGTATGGGGCAATGTAGATAAAGCAAATAAGGTGCTCGGTTGGAAAGCCGAAGCTAAAATTGACGATGTACTCCGCTCAGCATGGAAGTGGCAAGAGAAACTCCGTGCGGACGGAATCCAATAATCAACCCACACTACGTTATTTTACGTAGTTTTGTCGTGTTTTATTTTGTGTTTGTGTTGGGCTATCCTTCTACGTGAGTAAAGGGATAGCCTTTTTTGTTTTTGGGCAAAAATAGCCAATTTTATTTAAATCGGACAAAAAGGACAACTCTGCACACATAATTATTTGCTCATTTCATAAATTAGCCGTAACTTTGCACCCGATTCTAAACAAGTTAGCCATCAATGGCTTTTCACTCTTCAACGATACAAATAGAAATATGAAAACAAACATTGCACTACTGACATTGCTGCTGGCAGGACTGCTGCTGACAGCCTGTGGCAAGAAAAAAGAAGAGGCAAAGCAAGTGCCTTTTGTAAAAACTACAGCTGCCCTAGGCTTGGGCGACAGCGATATGCTGACCTTCCCTGGCAAGACCAAAAGTGTGGAGGACGTGAATGTGGCTTTCCGTGTGAGCGGTCCCATTCGTAAGGTGTATGTGAAAGAAGGCGACTATGTGAGACGAGGACAGCTCATCGCAGAGATGGATCCTCGCGACTACCGTGTACAGCTGTCTGCCACACAAGCAGAATACGAGCAGATCAAGGCTGACGCAGAACGTGTGATTGCCCTTTACAACGAAGGGAACACCACAGCTTCCAACTACGACAAGGCACGCTACGGACTCCAGCAAATCACAGAGAAACTTGCCAACCACCGCAACCAACTGGCAGACACCAAACTCTATGCGCCCATCAGCGGTTACATTCAGAAACGTCTCCACTCCGACGGTGAGACCATCTCAGCAGGAATGCCTGTAGTCAGCATGTTCAGTTCTGCAGACACCGAAATTGAGATTTTCGTTCCTGCCAGCGACTATGCCAAGCGCGACCAGCTGGTCAGCGCCTTCTGTTCGTTTGAAGTAGTGCCCGACGAGAACTTCCCTCTTGAAATTTCCAGCTACAGCAAGGAAGCCAACGCCAGCCAGCTCTACTCCGTACGTTTTAAGATTGCCGGCAGCTACGACCGTTCGAAGATCACTCCAGGAATGACCACGATGGTCTATGTGCGTTACAACGCCAACGACGCTGACAAAACCGTCAAGGTTCCTACATCTGCCGTGAACCACAAGGAGGGCAAAACCGTTGTCTTCGTCTGCGACGAGAAAGCAGGAGTGGTTCATGAACGCACCATCACAGTCGGAAAAATTGACCTCCACGGAAATATCGAAGTGAAAGAAGGTATCAAGACTGGTGAGAATGTAGTGACTTCAGGCGTACGCTTCCTGCAAGACGGACAGAAAGTTCGTATTCTTCCTCCCACCTCTGAAGCCAACGTAGGCGGACTGTTGTAAGGACTTTTCGGAATCACGGAATTACGGAATTTCTGGAATAACGGAATAACGACAAAAGAAACAAAGCTATGAATTTCGATTTCTCTGGTTGGGCTTTGAACAACCGAAAACTCATAACATTCTTCGTTCTCTGTCTGGTGTTGGGTGGCTTCATCAGCTATCTCGATATGCCCAAGCTGGAGGACCCTGCCATCAAGGTGAAGCAGGCGATGGTGGTGACAACCTATCCTGGTGCTTCAGCTCACGAGGTTGAGTTGGAAGTATCAGACAAGCTGGAAAAGAGTATCCGCGAGATGTCGTCTGTGGATAATGTGCAAAGCCAGTCGATGGCAGACCTGAGCCTCATCACCGTTGAACTGAAGACCACCATCTCCGATGATGACGTGGAACAGCAGTGGGATATGCTTCGCCGTAAGGTAACCAATGGTGCATCCGGTCTGCCGGCAGGAGCCAGCACGCCCATTGTCAAAGACGACTTCGGCGATGTGTACGGTATGTTCTATGCGCTGACTGGCGACGGATTGTCCGACCGCGAAATGTCTGATTATGCAGAACTGGTAAAACGCAATGTGGCTGAAATCGAAGGTGTGTCGCGTATAGAAATCTACGGTAAGCGAACCGAATGTATCTACATCGAGATGAGTCAAGACAAGATGGCGAACTTAGGCGTGATGCCCACAGAAGTCATCCAGACCCTGAACAACCAGAACAAAACCACTTACTCGGGCTATTACGATAACGGCAACAACCGAATTCGCGTCACCGTGAACGACCGTTTCAAGGAAGTGGACGATATTGCCCAAATGCTGATTCAGGGACATAACGACGAGCAACTTCGCATCTGCGACATCGCCCGCGTCTATGAAGGCTATGCCGACCCCACACGCAATGAGATGAGTTACGACGGCGAACACGCTTTGGGAATCTCCATTTCCTGCGTAGCCGACAAGGACATCACCCAAGTGGGTAAGAAGGTGGAGAGTAAGATTGATGAACTGAAACAGGAAATGCCTTTAGGCGTAGAGTTCCACAAAGTGTTCTTCCAGCCCGAACGCGTGGATAACGCACTCAGCACCTTCCTCATCAACTTGCTGGAATCTGTACTCATTGTGGTTGTTGTCCTCATCTTCACAATGGGATTCAAGTCGGGTGTCATCATCGGTATGAGCCTTCTCACCATCGTCTTCGGTTCACTCCTCGTGCTGAACTTCTACAACGGAACGCTTCAGCGCGTGAGCCTTGCCTCTTTCATCCTCGCAATGGGAATGCTGGTGGATAACGCCATCGTGATTGTCGATGGTGTGTTGGTGGATCTTAAGATGGGCAAGCCCCGCAAGGAAGCCCTTACCAACATCGGCAAAAAGACAGCATTGCCGCTGCTGGGTGCCACACTCATCGCCATCCTGGCATTCTGGCCCATTTTCCTCAGTCCAGATACAGCTGGAGTCTATGTTCGCGACCTCTTCATCGTGATGGCAGTATCTCTGCTGCTTTCCTGGATTCTGGCTTTGGTACACGTTCCCCTCATGGCTGACCGAATGCTGCACCCCACTGTAGAGAAAGGAGAGAACGGCGAGTCAAGCGTGATGTATCGCGGATGGAGCTATACCGTGCTGGAGCGTGTGCTGCGTTTCGGTCTGCGCTACCGAATCCTCATGATCATCATTGCCCTCGTACTGCTGGGAGCCAGTGCCTTCGGTTATCGTTTCCTCAATCAGGCGTTCTTCCCTGATATGGAATACGACCAGCTCTACATGGAGTATAAACTGCCTGAAGGAACCAACTACACACAAGTAGAGAAAGACTTAAAGGAAATCAGCGATTATCTCAAGACGCGCAAGGAAGTGACGCACATCACCACCAGCGTCGGAGGTACACCCAGCCGTTACAATCTTGTCCGCAGCATCGCTACTCCTTCTCTCTCCTATGGAGAACTCATCATCGACTTCGATTCACCCAAGAATCTGGTGAACAGCATCGACGACATTCAGGAAGAACTGAACAAACGCTACCCTGATGCTTACATCAAGCTGAAGCGCTACAACCTGATGTTCAAGAAATATCCTATCGAAGCCTGCTTCCACGGACCAGACCCCGAAGTGCTGCACCGTCTCTGCGACTCAGCACTTACCATCGTCAATGCCAGCAACAAAGTCTATCTGCCTACAACCGACTGGGAGCCGCAAGTTCCTACGCTCACCATCGACTATGACCAGGCTGCTGCACGCACCAGCGGACTGAGCCGTAGCGAAGTTGCCACTTCCATCATGGCATACACAGGCGGTATTCCCATCGGCACTTTCTACGACGGCATTCATCCTGAAAGCATCTACCTGAAGTGTACGGACGACGAAGGCAACGACATCGAACGTCTGGACAATGTAGCTGTATTCGGTATGCTGCCCAATGTCAACAAAGTGCTCAACCGCTCCACCATCCAGCAACTGCTGACAGGAACGCTGAACAAGGACGAACTCATCAGCACGCTGGTTTCCACTACCCCACTCAAGCAAGTGGCTCGCAGCATCGACATCCGTTGGGAGGAACCCGTCGTGATGCGCGACAACGGACAGCGTACCCAGCGTGTGCAATGTTCACCTGTTCCAGGCGTTGGCACAGAAGACGCACGCCAGGCGATTGCTGAAGAGATTGAGAAGATTCCGCTTCCTGCCGGTTACAGCCTCTCGTGGGAAGGAGAGAAGAAAGCTAGCGACCAGAGTATGCGCTACCTGTTCAAAGGCTTCCCCATCGCCATCATCCTCATGGTGGTTATCCTGCTCATGCTCTTCAAGGATTACAAGAAACCAGCCATCATCTTCTGCTGCATCCCTCTCATCCTCGTCGGTGTGATTCCTACAGTCCTGCTCACAGGCAAGCCCTTCGGCTTTGTCGCCATTGTGGGTGTGCTGGGTCTGATTGGTATGATGATCAAGAACGGCATTGTGCTCATGGACGAAATAACGCTCGAGATTGAAAGCGGTATGCGTCCACGCCTTGCCCTCATCCGCAGTTCGAAGAGCCGTCTGCGTCCTGTGATGATGGCTTCGCTCACCACTATTCTTGGTATGATTCCGCTGATTCCTGATGCGATGTTCGGTTCTTTGGCAGTTACCATCATGGGTGGTCTCTTCGTCGGAACCCTCATCACACTCATCTTCATCCCTGTGCTCTACGCTATGTTCTATAAAATTAAATAAGGATATGAAAACAAAATACAGTCTCCTCCTTGTTCTGTTTGTTGCGATTTCGTCGCAACTCTCCGCTCAGCAGACCATCACGCTGAACGAAGCACGCGAACGTGCACTCAGCGCCAACAAGGACGTTAAGAAATCTCAGCTGACCCGTGAACAGGTGAGCTACGATGCAGCTTCCTACAAAAGCCTCTACTATCCGCGTGTCAACCTCATCGCAGCCGACTACTACTCCACTGCCAAGGGTGACATCACCATCTCCGGAGGCCATCTTCCCATCTACTACTACAACGCTGAGGCTGGTCAGTACATTCCCAACGTCACACCCAATGCCGACGGCAGCTACACGCTCAACCAGTATGCCGACTTCCCAGACCAGAAGAAGGAATACAAGATCAAGAACGTGCTCATCGGAGGAATCCAGTTGCAGCAACCGCTTTACATGGGTGGAAAAATCACGGCAGCCTACAATATGGCGCAGATCGGACAGCAGATGGCGACAGAGAACATCCGCCTTTCCGAGAACGAAGTGATTGTCAACACCGATGAAGCCTATATTCAAGCAGTTCGTGCGAAAGAACTCGCCAATGTGGCTCGCAGTTACCAGACGCTCTTGCAGGAACTCCAGAAAAATGTGGATGCTGCTGTCCGTCACGGAATGAAGACCCACAACGACCAGCTCAAAGTGCAGGTGAAGCTCAACGAAGCCCAACTGTCCATCCAGAAGGCAGACAACGCCTACCGTCTGGCACGCATGAACCTCTGTCACCTCATGGGACTTCCGCTCGACACACACATCGAAGTGGTTTCACCGGATAACGATGCCCTTGCCGACTTCCAAGTGAACGCAGACGTTAACAGTTCCACTGCCTTACGTCCTGAACATAACCTGATGCGGGCGAAGGCAGAACTGGCAGAAAAGCAGGTAAAGCTGACCAAGAGCGAATTTATGCCTAACCTCGCTCTCATCGGAGGCTACAACTACATGAACGGTGGCGAACTGGCTGGCAAAAAACTCATCGACAGCGGTTCGGGCTATGTGGCTGTGACCTTCAAGATGCCACTCATCACATTTGGTGAACGTACAAATAAGGTAAACTCTGCTCGTGCCAAGCACCAGATTGCACTTCTCGAACAGCAGGACATCGATGAGAAACTCACCCTCCAGCTCACCCAGAGCATCAACAACCTGGAAGAAGCACAGAGCGAAGTAGCGCTGACAAAGGAATCGCTGAAGCAGGCAGAAGAAAACATGAAGCAGTCCAAGCAGCTTTACGAAGTGGGTATCGAACCACTTTCCGACTATCTCGATGCACAGGCACTTTGGCAGAAAGCCAGCGCCGACGTTGTGGAAGCACGCTGCCAGCAGCTCCTTGCACACACCAAATACCTCCGTGCTTCTGGAAAGCTGAAGTAGCCCTTCAGATGCTCGACTTTCGAGAATTCGAATTGACTTAACAACGACTAAAAGCACTCTACTGACGGTAAAAAACTCGTTAAACGAGAAAATATTATCCGTCAGTAGTCTTTTTTTATCCTAACTGTAAGCCTGTTCCAGATTTTTTTTGTATCTTTGCACGATTTTTGGTGTTTCGCCAAAACTCAAACTTAACAGTTTGCAAAATTAATCACAAAAATCAATAATTAAAAAATGGCAGTTTTACAATCAATCAGGAAGCACAACGTATTGCTGGTGAGTGCTATCGGTATCGCCCTTGCGTTGTTCATCCTCAGCGACTTTAGCAAGTGTACGGGCAGCAAGATGCCCGATGCAGGAAACATTGCTGGTGAAAAAATTCCTTACGACGAATTCCAGCAGTATCTGAAGAATTACCAGTTCTTCAACGAACAGTTCTACCAGGGACGTCAGATGGCTGACGAACAGGCCAACGAAACCGCTTGGCGCAATTTCGTGCAGCACCGCATCCTGGGCGAAGAGTGCAAGAAGCTGGGTCTCACAACCAGCGACGACGAAGTGGCAAACGCCCTGCTCACAGGTACTTACGCAGGACAGCAGATCCAGTCGGCTATGTATCTCCTCGTTCGTTCTTTCTTCAATCCTGAAACCCAGCAGCTCGACCCCGTTTATATCGAGCAGATCACGAAGACTGAGCCTCAGCTCAAGGACTATTACCTCTTCGTGCAGGACGAGATCCGTCAGGAAATCACAGCTATCAAATACCAGACAATTCTGGCTAAGGGTCTCATCAGCAACCCCATCGAGGCTCAGAAGCACTTTGCCGACCGCACAGCCGACAAGGACGTGCTCCTCGTTTCCGTTCCTCTCACTACTGTGAAGGACGAGGACGTGAAGGTGAGCGACGAAGACCTGAAGAAGAAGTATGAAGAGCTGAAGCCACGCTTTGCACAGCAGAGCGAAGTACGCGAAGTGAAGTTCATCGACGTAGTGCTTACCCCAAGTGAGGCCGACCGCGAAGCTGCCAAGAAAGAAATGGAAGCTGAGCAGCAGAAACTCGTGGCTGCTACGACCAAGAAGGATATCACCAGCGTCGTACGCAAGAGTTCTTCCAAGATGACTTACACCGACCTTCTGCTGAAGAAGGATCTCCTCCCCTCTTTCGTTCAGGCAAAACTGGGTACCGACTCCACCAGCATTCAGGTAGGTGAAACCACAGACGTTGACTTCGATCCCGAATCACGCTGCTTCTTCACCGTTCGCCTCCTCGATAAGAAGACTGAGACTGACGAAGTGCTGGCTCGCGTTCTCCAGGTTGTAGGCAACGACGAGAAGACCATCGAAACTCGTGCCGACAGCACAGTCAACGCACTCAACGCAGGTGCTGACTTCAAGGAAATCGCCAAGAAGTTCAACCAGCCCAGCGACTCCACTTGGTTCTCCACTCAGCTGCTCGCTCAGCAGGGCTTCGGTATTGAGAACATCCCCACCATCCTCGCTATTCCTGAGAACAGCGCCAAGCTCATCAAGCTGCAGAACGGCGTCACTCTCGTGGTTTACGTCATGGAGAAGAAGGAGCCGGTTGAGAAGTACAACGTAGCTGTTATCGCTAAGGAACTCAAGTACTCTCAGGAAACTTCCAACGCTGAGTACAACAAACTCAACGCTTTCCTCGGACAGAACGGCACAGACATCAAGAAGCTGGAAGAGAACGCACCTAAGAGCAACTACTTCGTGCAGACTGCAAACGTAGGTGGCGGCGTTCGTTCCATCAACAATATCGCTAAGACTGGCGACATCGTTCGCTGGGCAATGGACGAAGCCAGCAAGGGTGAAGTTTCTCAGGCCATCTACCGTTGTGGCGACGCTGACGCAGGTCACTACATCATCGCTGCCCTCAGCGACGTGATTGAACCAGGTTTCGTGCCCTTCGAGAAGGTGAAGGAACAGCTCAAGCCGCTGGTAACCAACGAGAAGAAAGCAGAGAAGATTCTTGCTGACGTGAAGAACATCAGCAACATCGAAGCTGCGAAGGCTGTGAAGGGTGCTCAGGCTGACAGCCTCTCACACATCAACTTCTACACCTTCAGCAATCCTCAGATGCCTCGCAACACAGGCAACGAACCAGTTGTTGGCGTACTTGCAGCCAAGACTGCGAAGGGTGCCTTCGGTAAGGCTGTGAAGGGTCAGTACGGCGTTTACATGCTTCAGGTTCTCGACGAACACAAGTCAGAAGAGAAGTACGACGCAGCAGCTGAACTCAAGGCTACAGCTCAGGAAAACCTCAACTTCATGAGCTTCAACGACCTCTACCGCAAAGCCAACATCCAGGACTACCGCTACAAGTTCTTCAATCAATAAGGGGGACCCACCCCCTTGCCCCTTCCTGCAGGGAGGGGAGTATATAGTGCATAAAAAGAGGCTCTCCCACAAAAAGGAGAGTCTCTTTCTTTTTAGCTTTATTGAACCAGTCCCCATTAGTGGAGTAACCACTCCCCTCCCTGCAGGGAGGGTTTCTGTCCCCCGATTAACGGGGGAACCGAAGGGGGTGTAAAGACCATTGAAAAGGGGGTGGGTCCTCTTTTATTCGTAATACTCAATGGTTCTGGTCTGCTCAATTTCCTGTCCCATCACAGAAATCTTGCGGCTGATCCAGTTACCCTTTGCATCGTACTTGATGTCTTTGTAGTCCATATCCATTTTCTGACCACCCATATCCATCGAAGCACCAATGATAGCACCTTTGTCGTCACGCTTCAAGGTGTTCACCATCGACTGGCCCATGATGTTTACACTCTGACCTTTGAACTGGCCGTTCTCCCACTGATATGTAGAGGAAAGAGACATGTCGTTCATCGTCATCGTGGCAGACTGCAAGTATCCGTTCTCATCATACTTCATGTCAGTGACGCCGTCCTGCTGCATCTTTCCGTCCTGCGTGAAATTGATGATCTGCTTCTGGCCCATCTGGCTTCCTTCAATCTTCTTTACGGGTCCCGATGCTTCGTGCACCTCAACATCGTGGAACTTTGTCTGTGCCTGTAAGGCAAACGGAGCTGCCAACACAGCGAGTGTCAGCAAAGCTTTCTTCATACCTTTTTTCATTTTGTCGTTTGTTTTAGTTTATAAAATAGGTTGACTGAGTATTCTGCCTGCAAAGATAATGTAAAAATTCGATTAAACGAGCACTATACTCATAAAAATGACATTTCTTTTTGTTTTTTATATTTTTCATGCCACAAATGCAACCTAACTTTACACAAAGCTAATCAATATTCTTGCCCCACAGGCCCTAAAACAGAACTCTAAAACAGAAATACTGAACTGCGGACCTCCATAAACTGAACACGAAAAGCTTCCAAAGCGAACTCTACCAACATCAAGACTAAACTCTCAAAGTTCTCAAAGCGAACACAAAATTTCATATAAGCTAAGAGTTGTGAAAATTCCAAGTACTTGGAAATTTTTTTCTAAGTACTTGGAAATATTTTTTTAAGTACTTGAAAATTTATTTCTAAGTACTTGGAAATTTTCTTATAAGTACTTAAAAATTTCATTTGAGCGAAGAATAATGAGATTTTGAGTTAACAAAATGCGGAAAGGATGCTAAGAAAATGTGGATGGAGAGCTAAGATAATGCGGATTGAGAACTAAGACAATGTGGATGGGATGCTAAGAAAGACATGAAGTAGAGTTTGCAAAAGAGGCTGAATGATAGGGATTTTCGTCTGAAAATAGGATAATTCCGCGAGTTATTAGGGAAAAACCTTGGAAAATGGGTTGAAAAGTACCTAACTTTGCAGCGTCAAAATCGCGATTAAGTGAGAACAATGCCAAGTTTACTTGAGTATTGTCGAGCGGAAGCGATTTATTCAAAATTAATGATGACTAATTGTCAACCAACTTACAACTAATGTTCAACAAAAAAAATCATACGATTATGAAACGATACATTTTATCTTTATTGGTTCTGTCAGTTTCGCTGACGGCGACGGCACAGACGAGTGACAAAGAGACATTTGCCCGCAATCATGAATTGGCTCAGCTGGGTGACCCTACTGCTATGTATAATGTAGGAAAAGGCTACTTAGACGGCAAGGGTGTTGCCAAGGATCATGGAGAAGCTTTCAAGTGGTTCCTCAAAGCTGCCCAGATGAACAATGTGAGTGCCATTGAAATGGTTGCCTATATGTATGGGTATGGAGACGGAACCGATTTCGACCTCTTGGAACAAATCTACTGGGACAGAAAAGGAGCTGAAATGGGTAGTGGCTACTGTATGTGTGATTTGGGGCTCTACTATGTTGGTTTTAATGGGATCTTCTATGGTGGATCCGAATTTGATGAAGAAATTGAAGACGAAAAATATGTTACTGAACAATTCATAGATAAAAAGAAAGGTTTAGATTGGCTGAAAAAGTCTGCCCGCACAGGCTATAAGTTTGCACAAGGATACTTGGAAGGCCTGAAAGAGACGTGGTAAGAACTTAAATTATCAATTATAAAGAAATATAGTACATTATTAATTTTTAAAACGATACAATTATGAAACGAGTTATTCTTATTGGTATAGCGATGACGATAGGATCGCTGTACGCTCAGGCACAGACCAAGTGTAGAAACTGCGAAGGTACAGGACTGGAAAAACGTACTTGTGCGTTCTGTAGTGGTAAAGGTTATCGCGAGTGCGACTTCTGCTTAGGCAAGAAGGAGGTACGCTGCAATATGTGCCAAGGTTCAGGCAATGTCTTCTGCGCTCATTGCAACGGCAGAGGCGGCACGAAAGTGAAAGACGAATGGAGAGAGTGCCAATGGTGCGACGGCAAAGGAACACCAGAGTGTGAGACCTGCAAGGGCACAGGCACGAAGGTTTGCTGGAAGTGCGAAGGCAAAGGCGAATATGTGTGCAACCAATGCAACGGCAGCAAGGAGAACACTTGGCAATGCCACGTTTGTGGAGGTACAGGTCTGGGTAAGGAAGAGGCATCGAACACAATGGAGAAGCTGAACCAAGGCTACTCTGGAACAGTTCAGGTGCAGATCGACCCTAACGACAGCCAAGAAGAGAAGATGCGCAAAATCGCCCGTGCACGCCTGGCCAGTCGCAAAAAACAGATGGAAGCACAAGGAATTACGGTGAAATAATGGTTCACCTGCAACCCCCTGTGTTTACACAAAAACCATAAAAACACTCACTTCAGTATGTGTCGGACTTATAGTCCTTATACGATTCAAGGTAACTATTTTTCCTTTGAGCAAGCTCCCAGATAAAAATATCCACCTCGAATCTTTGTCTCTTAGCAGAGCCATCACATACTTTTGTGAGCAAAAACATCGCCCTTCGGGCTAAAAAACCATTTTCTCCATGCGAAGCCTTTTTTTAGTGTAGCGTAGCGTAACGGTGTTTTTGCTTTTCGATGTTTGTAATAACGAAGTTATGTGATAAGGGTTATGGCTTGAATGTAAGAGCTTGCTCTTAAAGGCAAGGCATAGTACTTAGCACAACAGCTCTGCAGGAGCGCAAACATCAAAAAGAGTTTTTCCTGTTTTTTTCTTTATTACAATCTGTAAGCAAACACAGGATTTTGCTAGTAAGCCGAAACAAAGCATAATTAATGAACATCAAAAAATTACGAATATGAAACGGATTATATTTTCATTGGTGGCTTTGGCAGGAATGCTGTCTGCTAAGGCTCAGCTACCTACCGACACGTTTATCAAGATCGAGGAACACAATTTGTACTCCCAATGTTTCGCAGATCTCGACAAGGACGGCGACGGCATCGTGACCTATGCTGATGCAGCTGCTGCCACGATGCTGAACCTGGAAAAAGGCGGACGATCGAACATCATTGAGGACTATGCGTTCCTGAAGTATTTCCCCAACCTGACAGCGCTGGCTGTGGGTAACACTACGAAGGAAGTGATCGACCTGCACTACCAGACGAAGCTGGAGCATCTGGGTGTGATGAGTGCACTCTGGCTGGAGGAAGTGATCATCTCTGCCAAGGCAGCTGAACCGCAGATTGAGGGCAAGGAAGGTGTGAAGATTGAACGCTGCAACCTTGTTCCTTTTGCCGATGAAGGCGTCAAGGCATTCTGCCTGCGCAGTAAGATTGACAAAGACGAGGACGGAGAGATCTCCTTCGACGAAGCAGAGGCAGTTAAGAACCTGAGTCTCATGTCGTTCAAGAGCTTTATTAAATTCATTAAATCATACGAAGACCTGAAGTATTTCCCCAATCTGGAGAACTTCGACGCAGGTACAACTTATCAGGAGACGGTCGATGTGAGCTGCCTTCCCAAGCTGAAAGAACTCAACCTCGGCGACTGCCGCATGCTGAAAACCATCGTTCTTGCCAAAGGCTGCAAGCCTGAGATCAAGTATCCTGTTGCCTACAAGGGTGAGCAAGCGAAGATTGTATATAAATAAGGTATTGCCCCCGACGTCGGGCAAGACGAAAGAATGGGGTGAGAGCAAAAGAAAAAGGGATGTGCCAGAGCACATCCCTTTGCTTTGTTCTGAAGCTGAATGATTACTTCAGTGTGCCAGCGTTGGCAGCATCGATCATAGCCTTAGAAGCGTAAACGTAGATTTCTACGCGACGGTTCAAAGCACGACCGGCAGCAGTTTCGTTGCTTTCTACTGGAGCATCCTGGCCCATACCCTGAACCTTGGCGATGCGGTAGGAAGGAATACCCTGCTGAGTGATGTAGTTGCTTACAGACTGTGCACGTTCCTCAGAGAGAACCTGGTTGCGACGTGCGTTCTCTGTTGCACTTGTTACACCACGGAAGCCTTGGTTGTCGGTGTGGCCTACAACGGCGATGTCCCAGTCATCTACCTTGAATACGTTTGTTACGAGCTGGTTGATAGAAGCCTTAGCGTCGCTGTTCAGATTGCTCTTACCAGAAGCGAAGAGGATACCAGAATCGTAAGTCACCTTCATAGCCTCGAGACCGTTGTCGTCTGTGATAGACTGAACCTGTGCGTTCTTTACAGCTTCGGCAGCAGCCTTAGCCTTGTCCATCTTCTTGCCGATGAGTGCACCAGCACCAGCACCAACAGCTGTACCGATGGCAGCACCGATAGCTGTGCTCTTGCCATCCTTACCGATGAGACGACCAGCAAGTGCGCCAAGACCAGCACCTGCGATAGCTCCGATACCTGTACCCTTGGTTGTGTTAGACCAGTCGCAACCTGAGAGGATGAGAAGTGCGCTCATAAGAAGAGCACCAAATTTCATTTTCTTCATAATCTTTAGTTTTTTGAGTTATTAATTGAGTAAATAAAGTTGATTTGGTTGCAAAGATAGTACTTTTTCATAAAAAGAGAAAGATGAAACAAAAAAAATGCTGCGAAATGCTAAATTTTTCGTAATTTTGCACGAAAATTAGGTAAAATTACAACTAAACAACATAATTATGGCAAAAGAATTGAAAGAGCTGACGAAACGCAGCACGAATTATTCAGAATGGTATAACCAGTTGGTGGTTAAAGCCGACTTGGCGGAACAGTCGGATGTGCGAGGATGTATGGTAATCAAGCCTTACGGCTACGCCATCTGGGAGAAGATGCAGCGCATTCTTGACGATATGTTCAAGCAGACAGGTGTGCAGAACGCTTATTTTCCCCTTCTGATTCCCAAAAGTTTCCTGAGTCGCGAAGCTGAACACGTGGAAGGCTTCGCCAAGGAATGCGCTGTGGTGACCCACTATCGTCTGAAGACCAACGAGACACACGACGGTGTGGTGGTTGACCCTAACGCCAAGCTGGAAGAAGAGCTGATTATCCGTCCTACATCGGAAACCATTATTTGGAACACCTATAAGAACTGGATCAAGTCGTATCGCGACCTGCCTATCCTCTGCAACCAGTGGTGCAACGTGATGCGCTGGGAGATGCGTACCCGCCTTTTCCTCCGCACCAGCGAGTTCCTTTGGCAGGAAGGCCACACGGCTCACGCTACTCGTGAGGAAGCTGAGGATCGTGCAAAGATGATGCTAAAAGTGTATGCCGACTTTGCTGAGCGCTATATGGCTGTACCTGTGGTGCAGGGTGTGAAGAGCGAGACAGAACGTTTTGCCGGAGCACTCGACACTTATACGATTGAAGCGATGATGCAGGAGAGAGGAACGAGCCACTTCCTGGGTCAGAACTTCGGCAAGGCCTTCGACGTTCAGTTCCTCAACAAAGAGAACAAGCCCGAATATGCCTGGGCTACGTCGTGGGGTGTAAGTACACGCCTGATGGGTGCCCTCATCATGACCCACTCTGACGACAACGGACTGGTGCTGCCTCCGCTGCTGGCTCCGATCCAGGTGGTCATCATACCTATTTACAAGAATGAAGAGCAACTGGCTGAGATCGATGCAAAGGTGGCTGGCATTCAGGAGAAGCTGCAAGGCATGGGCATCAGCGTGAAATACGACAATGCCGACAACAAACGTCCTGGCTTCAAGTTCGCCGACTACGAGCTGAAGGGTGTGCCCGTACGACTCGTGCTGGGTGCTCGCGACCTCGAAAACGGCACGGTGGAAGTAATGCGTCGTGATACGCTGGAGAAAGAGACGGTGAGTCTCGAAGGCATTGAGGCTTACGTGGAACAACTGCTGAAGGACATGCAACAGAACATCTACCAGAAGGCACTCGACTTCCGCAACGCCCACATCTATGAGTGCGACAACTACGACGAGTTCAAAGCTCGCGTGAAGGACGGAGGTTTCTTCCTCTGCCATTGGGACGGCACAGCCGAGACCGAGGCTCGCATCAAGGAAGAGACGCAGGCCACCATCCGCTGTGTGCCTTACGGCTACGAGCAGACACCAGGTACGGATATGGTGAGCGGAAAGCCAGCCAAGTGCCGAGTGATCATCGCAAGAGCGTACTAAAAAAGCCTCAAGCCCCCCTCTTATCCCCCCAAGGGGGGGAGGACTCGGAATACTCTAAAAACTATGAACTTCAAGGACAGAAAAACGATTCGGAAATATCAGCAGCGCGACGTCAGCGAGGAGTTGCTCAACCAGCTCCTGACTGATGCCATGCGGGCTGCAACGATGGGAAATATCCAGCTGTACAGCGTGGTGGTGACGCGAGATGAGGAACGCAAACGCCAGCTTGCCCCACTCCACTTCAACCAGCCGATGGCGACGGAGGCTCCTGTAGTGCTGACCTTCTGTGCCGACTTCAACCGCTTCACCCAATGGTGCGAACAGCGAAAGGCTGACCCAGGCTACGACAACTTCCTGTCGTTCATCAATGCTGCCAGCGACACGCTGCTCTTCACACAGGCATTCTGCACGCTGGCAGAGGAAGCCGGACTGGGAACGTGCTATCTTGGTACGACGGTATATAATCCACTAGGAATCATCGACCTGCTCCAGCTGCCTCGCCTCACCTTCCCCATCGCCACCATCACCGTGGGCTATCCTGACGAAGACCCAGCACAAACCGACCGTCTGCCACTCACCGCCATCGTCCACAACGAACACTACCACAACTACACTCCTGCCGACATCGACATCCATTATATATATAAGGAGTCGCTGGAGGAAAACAAACACTTTGTGGAAGTGAACCAAAAAGAGACGCTGGCTCAGGTTTTCACAGACTGCCGCTACACACGTCGCGACAACGAAGCGATGAGTGAAGGGATGTTGGCTGCCCTCAAGAAACAAGGTTTTCTTTAATGCATAATGCATAATGCATAATTAAAAGACTACGAGAATAATACTAACTCATAACTAACTAACAACTAACTGAAAACAATGAAACACCTGGCTATCTTCGTGAGTCTGATGTGGGGAGCTGTCTGTACTGCTGCTCCGTCGGACACGATTGTGAGTCACTCCACCTGCGAACTGGTGCCTGAAGGAAAGGCCATCTACATCCCTCGCGACCTGCGTGAAAACAACTGGGAAAGCGACACAGCCCAATGGTCGTTCCACCGTATGGCCTGTACAGAGAATGTTGCCGTGTTCTGGGAAAAAGGATTCGGCAGCGACCTGAGTAAAGCACCAGACCTCAACGGACACAAGATGACGGTGGATCTGCAAAACCTGCTGGCGCGTCTGGAATACTATTACCAGACCTATCGCGACCAGTACAAGTTCATCCTTCCTGGCAGCAACGCCGACCGTCTGCGTATGATGGTGATGCTGAACTACTCACTCGAAGGTACAGCCTACGGAGGCTGCTACGACGATGTCATCGGTGCTTTGTGGATTGCACCTAACCGCGTACAGGACAAGAAGTTAAATTGCATTGCCCACGAACTGGGACACTCTTTCCAAATACAGATTGCTGCTGACGGAAAAGGACACGGAATGGGTGGAGGCATCTACGAAATGTGCTCACAATGGATGCTCTGGCAGGTGAATCCTGAATGGACAACCGACGAAAACTACCATTGGGAAGCTTTCCGCAAACTGTTCCATAAGCGTTTCCTCGACGGCGAAAACATCTACCACTCGCCATACGTGCTGGAATGGTGGTCCACGCTTCATGGCACAACCGTGATGGCGAACATCTTCCGCGAAGGACGAAGAGATGAAGATCCTGCCCAGACCTACATGCGGCTCTACAACCTGTCGCTTGAAGAGATGGGAGACGAAATGCTATGGTGCTATATGCGCCTGCTGACATTCGACTTTCCCCGTGTTCGCGAAAGCCATAAGAAATATGCCTGCCAACTGTTGACACCTTATGTGCAGATTGAGTCCAAGAAAGGTGTAGGCATGAAGCCCAAGCAAAATTATCTGCCAGAGACATTTGGTTTCAACGTGATTCCGCTGCCCAACGACGGAAAAAAACACACGATAAAATTTAATGGAACTGGCGATAAGAACAAAGATAATTTCCATATAGGTGTTGTCTGGGTTAGTGCGAACGGTGAACCCACCTATGTGCATACCGAGAGTGCTTTCAAAACATCAGCCACCTACTTTCATCCCTATGAGGAAGGATCAAAAATGTACCTCGTTGTGGTGGGTTGTCCGAAAGACGAATACGAACCTTACACATTCCGTTCTTACAGGAAAGGCGAGAAGAATGAACCCAGAACCTATCCCTACGAAATCGTCGTGAAGTAATCATCCGAATCTCCAGAACTCTACGAATCATGAAAAGATTATCCTGTTTCTTCATACTGCTCTTTGCTGCTGTTAGTTTTGTCAACGCTGCAGAAAAGAAGTTCCGTCTCAAATCTCCTAATCAAATGTTGACGGTAGAGATAAGAGTGGGTGAGAACTTCACCTACTCGATTTATGACGGCGACACTCCCCTCATGAAGGACTGCCGTATCGACCTATGTGTGGATGGGCAAAGCCTTTGCACCAACATAAAGTCGGCAAAGACCTACAGACGACATTTTACAGAGACCATCGATGCTCCTTTTTATCGCAATCCACAATTCACGGTGGAATACAACACGCTGTCGGTTTGCCTGAAAAGTGGTTTAGTTGTGGAGTTTCGGGCTTACAACGAAGGCATTGCCTACCGAAACATCACCATTGAGTATGAAGGCAAGGAATACATTGTTAACAACGAGGTAGCTGAATTCAAATTTGTTGACAGCCAAAATGCCTACCTGCCCTACTCCACCAATGCCAAGAAACCCGAGGCGATGGCTTTTCAGGCTACGTATAGCGTGAAACCGCTGAAGGAACAACCTGCAGACAATCTGGCTTTTCTGCCTGCTACCATAGAAATCGGACAGCAGACTGGCAATGGTAAAGGTACGAAGATTACTCTTATGGAAAGTGATCCCGAGAGCTATCCAGGCATGTTCGTCTGTCCCGACGGAGAAGGTGTGAAAGGCTGGTTTGCACGCTATCCCAAGCGTTTCGACACCTATCCTTGGCGTGTTCAGCGATATGTGAAAGAGACGGAAGACTACATCGCACGTTGTCGCGGCAACCGTCCCTTCCCCTGGCGTATCATAGCCATCAGCCATCAGGATACGGAAATGCCTGTCAACAACTTGGTCTATGCTTTGGCAGAACCCAGCCGTATCAGCGATACATCGTGGATCAAGCCAGGACTCGTTGCGTGGGACTGGTGGAACGACTGGAGACTGACTCACGTCAACTTCAAGGCTGGCATCAACATGAAGACCTACTTCTACTACATCGACTTTGCCCAGAAATATCATCTTCCCTATATCATCCTCGATGAAGGCTGGTACGAGCCAAAGAGTGGAGACATGCTGACCACGATACCCGACATCAACCTTCCCGAATTGGTGAAATACGCAGAGGAACGTGGTGTGAAAATCATCCTGTGGACAGTGTTCAACGTGCTTGACGATCAGCTCGAAGCTGCCTGCCAGAAATATGCAGACATGGGGATTGCAGGATTCAAGGTTGACTTCCTCGACCGCGACGACCAGGAAGCTGTGGAAATGACCTACCGTATTGCAGAAGCATGTGCAAGGCATCATCTCATCCTTGATTATCACGGCATTTATCCGCCTAAAGGCATCAACCGCACCTATCCCAATATCGTGAACTTTGAGAGTGTGTTCGGTATGGAGGAAGCCAAATGGAGCAAAGCAGACGAAGTGGATATGCCACTCTACGACGTCACTTTCCCCTTCATCCGTCTGCAGGCGGGTTTTACCGACTTCACACCTGGTGGTATGCGCAACGCTGCCCGATCTGACTTCCAGCCTGTTTACAGCAATCCAATGACGATGGGTACACGATGCCACCAGCTCGCCATGTACATCATTCACGATTCCCCTCTCACCATGCTGGCAGACAATCCTCAAGCCTACGAGCGTGAACCTCAGTACACAGCAGAACTCACCAGCTTACCCACGTTGTTTGATGAAACACGCATCCTGCAGGGAGTAATCGGAAAATATATTGTCACGGCTCGGCGGAAAGGTGATGTGTGGTATGTGGCAGGGCAGACAAACTGGGATGATCGTGACATCAACTTGAAGCTGGACTTCCTGCCATCGGGTGTCAACTACGATGCCAGCCTCACTTGTGACGGTCTGAATGCCAACAAAGATGCAACCGACTATGATGTACGGTATTTGCAGGCTCTCACTTCCGACCGTGCACTTGATATCCACATGGCTTCCGGTGGTGGCTTTTTCCTGAAGTTAAATCCAAGCAAATAACAACAAAACTTTAATATTCAACACACTATGAACAAAAAACTCATCCTTTTTGCATTAGCCGTCCTTACCCTCTCGGCTCATGCACAAAACTATGAAGCCAAGCGATCGCGTGCCCACCGTTTTGAAATCACCTCTTGGTACGACCAGTCTCCTGGCACCTTGGCCGACGTCATCCTGAAGCCCTATCAAGCTGGTGTTGACAGTATCATGGCACCCGTTTTGGGTGTGGCTGAGACAGAGATGGAAGCCGAACGTCCGGAAAGCCTTCTCTCTAACTGGGTGGCAGACGTATTGCGCGAGGAATCTACCCGTTACGGCAAGAAGGCAGACGTCGGCCTTTGCAATATCGGCGGTCTGCGTTCCATCATGCCGAAAGGCAACGTCACCGTTGGCGACATCATGGAGATCGCTCCCTTCGAAAACCGCTTCTGCATGGTGACGCTTCTTGGTAGCGACCTGCTGGAACTCTTTCAGCAAATTGCCAAATACCAAGGTGAAGGCATCAGCGGCGCACAGCTCGACATCACACCCGACGGCAAGCTTCTCTCTGCAACCGTTGCTGGTAAAGCCATCAAACCCAAGGCAAAATACACCATCGCCACCATCGACTATCTGGCAGAAGGCAACGACGGACTCGTAGCGCTGAAGAAAGCCGTGAAGAAAGATGTGAAAAACTATATGGTGCGCGACGTTTATATGGAATATATCAAACAGGAGGCAGCTGCAGGTCGTCAGCTGAATGCCAACCTCGAAGGACGCATCACTGTGGAAGGGAAGCGTGCCGACCAGCTCGTACGCGAAGAGAAAGTGAGTGGCGAGAAGCAGCTCACCATCCTCCACACCAGCGATTCCCACTCCTGCATCCTGCCGTTGAATCCCAACTCCCTGGACAAGAAGCGTGCCAACAAGGGTGGTTACCTGCGTCGCTATAAGCTCATCGAACAGCTGCGTTACGACGATCCCGACATTCTCCTGGTGGATTGTGGCGACTTCTCACAAGGTTCAGCCTTCTACAACCTCTACAAAGGCGAAGTGGAAGTGAAGCTGATGAACGCTATGGGCTATGACGTAGCCACGATCGGCAATCACGAGTTCGACTTCGGCATCGACAATATGGTACGTATCTTCCGCATGGCAACATTTCCCATCGTCTGCTGCAACTACGATTTCGGCACCACCCCACTCAAGGACATCGTCAAGCCCTATACCATCGTTCAGAAGAACGGTCTGAAAATTGGCGTCATCGGAGTTTGTCCTAAACTCGAAGGACTCGTCATTGGCAGCAACTATGCAGGACTCACCTACCTCAACCCCATCGAATGTGCCAACCCCATCGCTGCCCGTCTGAAGAACGAGGAGAAATGCGATATGGTGATTGTCATTTCCCACCTCGGCTGGACCAACACCCTCGACGGTGCAATGGCAGATCCTGAGTTCATCGCAGGTATGCACAACATCGATGCAGTCTTTGGCGGACACAGCCACACTTATTTTGCCGACCCGATGTACGTCAAGAATGCCGACGGCAAGGAAATTCCCTGCGACCACCAAGGCAAGAACGCCCAGTATGTCGGCATCCTCCAGTTCGATTTAATTAAGAAATAACTAAAGGCTTGTGCGTTATTTCATTTATTTGTCATACGACGGTGCCCGCTATCACGGCTGGCAGATCCAACCCAACGGAGTGAGCGTTCAGGAAGTACTTCAGAACGCTCTCTCCACCCTTTTGCGCCAACCCGTCGAGGTGACGGGGGCTGGTCGTACCGATGCAGGTGTCAATGCCAGCCTCATGGTGGCTCACTTCGACTTTGAGGCAGAATCCAGTTCTGCCGAAATAGGCAAAATCGTCAACCGACTCAACCGTTTCCTTCCTCCCGACATCGCCATCCACAAGATTGTGCCTGTCCGTCCCGATGCCCACGCACGCTTCTCTGCCACCTCGCGCACGTACCATTATTATATAATGACGGAGAAGAGTCCGTTCACCCGTCATTACGCCTACCGGTTTCCGCAGCCCCTCGACATCGACCTGATGAACGAGGCAGCCCAGACCCTCTTCGACTACACAGACTTCACCTCCTTCTCCAAGCTCCACACCGACGTCAAAACCAACAACTGCCGCATCATGCAGGCAAAATGGGAAATGACACCAAATCTTCGTTTCACCATTACCGCAGACCGTTTCCTTCGCAATATGGTTCGTGCCATTGTCGGCACCCTCATCGACGTAGGTCGAGGTATCCTCACCATCGAGGAGTTCCGCGAAATCATTGAGAAGAAAGACCGCTGTTCAGCAGGAACCTCCGTTCCAGGCAACGCCCTCTTCCTTGCCGACATCACCTACCCCGACAACCTCTTCCTCCTTCCTTCCCAACAATAATTTCCTCCGTCCCGAAACGAACAAAGTAGTAAGCATTCGACCAAGTAGGATTGAGTGAAGTTGAGAGACCTTACAATAAAAGAGTTGGCCCCTGTGGGGGTCAACTCTTTTTCGCTTGTCAGTTACCTCACTAAAGGGAGGTACTATGCGATAAGACGATTGGATGGATTAGCAGAGCTTGCGGCTGCCGTCGCCAATGACAACGTCGATGATGACGGGATCTTTGCCGAATTTCTCCTTGTAGCGCTTCTTCACCTCTGCTACGAAGGTGTTGTAGAGTTCGTCAGCAACGAGGTTGATGGTGCAACCACCGAAGCCACCACCCATGATACGGCTACCAGCCACACCACAGTCGTGAGCGATGTCATTGAGGAAGTCGAGTTCCTCGCAGCTCACCTCGTAGTCCTTGCTGAGTCCTTCGTGGGTCTCGTACATCATCTGACCTACCTTCTCGTAGTCGCCTGCCTCGAGGGCATCGCTGACTGCAAGCACACGGTCCTTCTCACCGAGTACGTACTTGGCACGACGATAATCTACTTCGCCTACCTCTTCCTTCACTTCCTCGAGGTTCTCCCATGTGCAGTCGCGCAGGGTTTCGATCTTGAGATCAGGATGCTTGGCAGCTACGTGCTTCGCAACGTTTTCGCAGGAGTTGCGACGGTCGTTGTAGGGTGAGCCTACGAGTTCGTGCTTCACGCAAGAGTTCACGAGAACGAGCTTATAGCCCTTTGGATTCCAGGGGAAGTACTCGAATTCACCGCTGCGGCAGTCGAGACGCATGAGGTTGCCCTTCTTTCCGTGAACGGATGCAAACTGATCCATGATACCACACTTGAGACCGAGGTACTTGTGCTCTGTGGCCTGACCAACCTTGGCAAGTGTCATCTTGTCAATCTTGTTGTCACCGAAGAGGTCGTTGATGGCGAAAGCATAGCAGCTTTCGAGTGCAGCAGAAGAGGACATACCTGCGCCGAGAGGCACATCACCAGCAAAGGCTGTGTCGAATCCTTCAACAGGAACGCCGAGGGCCATCATCTCGCGAGCCACGCCGAAGATGTAGCGGAAGTGGCTGGCGCGTGGACCTTTCTCGTCGTCGAGTGAGAACTCGTCGTAGTCCTTGAGGTCGATAGAGTATGCACGTATTTTCCGGGTTCCGTTTGGTTTGATTTCAGCAATCATACCCTGCTGCACCGCTCCTGGGAACACAAAACCACCGTTGTAGTCTGTGTGTTCGCCAATCAGGTTAATACGACCTGGAGAAGCATAAACGGAACCCGTTTCACCATCGAAGTGCTTAATGAAGCGACTTCTTACGTCATCAATTGTCAGTTTCATAACGTTTTAAGTTTTTTGTGAGGCAGGTCCTAAAAGAGCTTCAGGACCTGCCCTTAGTTAGTAATATAAGTTAAAAATTGATTATTTCTTTGAAAGTCCGATGCGTGAACCACGCCAGCAGAACCAGAGTTCATAGAGGTAGTAAATGAACATCATTGCGATGGCAATGCCAACACCCAATGATGGATTGTCAACAACGGCACCCATTAACAAAGGAAGTGTAGCTCCACCGATTACACCTGTGTTGATCACGCCAGATGCAGCTTTTGTGTGAGGTCCGAGTTCTTGCAGACCAAGGTTGAAGATAAGTGGCCACATCACAGAGTGGAACAGACCGGCTGCCAACATAGCTATTACGCTTGACAAACCACTGAGGAGGAATGAAAGTCCGACACATGCGGCACCACAAAGCAAGCAAGTGGTGAGGATGGCACGTGGTTTGAACTTGGTCAGAATACCAGCACCGATGAATCGGCCAATCATCATACCCAGCCAATAGAGCGGGAGCCATGAAGTTGCACTTCCACCAATATGGAGGAACCAAAAGTCGAATTTTGCTTCAGCCAAGGTCGGATCGGCCTTGAAATAAGCAGGCAACATGGAAGGAATACCAATTTCGAGACCCATGTACATGAAGATGGCCAAAGCACCCAACCACACGTGCGGATACTTGAACACGCTACTCTTGTATTCCTTTACTTCACCAGCATCGGCAGCCTGTTCTTCTTCCTTGATTTCAGGCAATTTCAGCATCAGCAGTACGGCCGCCAATACGATTGTGACAATACCGAGAATCAAATAAGGACTCGGAATGTCGCCAGGCTCTGCATTCTTAGGCTCTTTACCCTGAAGAATCACACTAATGATGAAGAATGGAGCCACGGTGGTTGCGAGTGAGTTCAAAGCCTGAGAGAGGGTCATACGGAATGCACCCGATTCAGGTTTTCCTAATACCATCACGTAGGGATTGGCAACATTCTGCAGCATTACTACACCCATTGCAACAACAAACATACAACAAAGGAAATAGGTGTAGATTGTTGCAACGTCACTTTGTAGATTGTTGTTGATGCAAAGGAAATTAAGAACAAATCCCAAACCTACAACTACAAGACCAGCCAAGAGTGTTTTTTTATAGCCAATCTTGTTCATGAGCATGGAAAATGGGATAGCTAAAATGTAAGCTCCATAAAAGAATGTGTTGACTAACTGGCCTTGAGTATCTGTTAACTTAAAGGCGTTCTTACAACATTCAATCATTGAGTTGTTCATTGTGGTGATGAATCCAATAAGGAAACATACAATGAACATCACGATCAGCGCGAACGTATAGTTCGGTGTTTGTTTTTGTTGTGTCATTGTTTTATGAATGGATTAGTTAATAATGTTTACTTTGGTTGGTTGTAATTGGGTTGGTTATAGCCATAGTATCCCTGTCCCTGCTGCTGATTGGCAGCCTGTTGGGGATAAGCTTGCTGAGCCTGCTGTTGGGCTTGCTGGGCTTGCTGATAGGCTTGTTGCTGTTGCTGATAAGCCTGTTGCTGTTGCTGATAAGCTTGCTGCTGATAAGCCTGCTGACTCTGCTGCTGCTGATAAGCTCGCTGCATAGCTTGCTGCTGTTGGTAGTATGCCTGCTGAGCCTGGGAAGGATATGCCTGAGGGGTGGCAGAAGCGTTACCTTTCTGCTTGGCGAACCAACAAACCAGAAGGATGAAACCAATCAGTGTGATGACAGCCAAGAGGACGGTAACAATGCGATACACATCCATACTCATCAGACCATTGCCGCCAAAGCCTTTCACAACGGAAACCTTGCAGAGTTCCAGAATGTAGAAAATGACCTGAATGGCCTGTGGAATCATGACAAGCAATGCACCCGCAAATCCTAATGAAGATTTCTGATTCATAAGTGGTTATACTTATTAAATAAAACTAATTGTTGAAGTTATTTAGCCACACCGAACTTATAGATGGTCTTCTGCTTATACACTTCGCCTGGACGCAGGATGGTCGATGGGAAGTAAGGACGGTTGGGGCTGTCGGGGAAGTGCTGTGCCTCGAAGCAGATAGCTGAGCGACGTGGTGCTGTAGCTCCAAACTGGATGGGATAACCGGTAGCAAAGTTGTCGGTATAAACCTGAATACCTGGCTCAGTGGTATAGACTTCCATCGTGCGACCAGAATTCGGGTCGGTGATACGAGCAGCGAAGGACAATTCGCCCACTTCCTTTTTGTTCAGCACGTAGCAGTGGTCGTAACCTGTGCCGTTCTTAATCTGGATATCGTCAGCTTCGATGTCGCGTCCGATGGTCTTTGGTGTGGTGAAATCGAACGGAGTACCCTTCACGCTGTCGATGGTGCCGAGCGGAATGCTGGTTTCGTCGATAGGAATATAGTGGTCGGCGTTGATTTCGCAGATGTGATCGAGAATCGTCGGAGTGGGGTTGGCAATACCGGCAATCGAAAAGTAGCCGTGATGCGTCATATTGACGATAGTGGTCTTGTCGGTAGTTCCCTTATAGTCAATCACCAGTTCGTTGTCGTCGGTCCAGGTATAGACTACTGTAATTTCGAACTTGCCAGGGAATCCTTCTTCCATATCCTCAGCCACATAGCTGAGTTCCAGCGATGTGTCGCTCAACTGCTTGGCATCCCACACACGCTTGTGGAAACCGGTAGGTCCTCCGTGGAGGGCGTTCGGTCCGTTATTGATGGCGAGGCTGTACTCCTTGCCTTCGAGTGTGAACTTACCCTTGCAGATGCGGTTGCCCCAGCGACCGATCAGCGTAGAAAGAAATGGTTCGGGACTGTTGATGACGTCGTCGATGTTGTCGTGACCTTGGATCACATTGGCGATCTTGCCATTTTTGTCAGGAACCATGATAGCTACGAGAGCGCCACCATAGTTGGTAACTGCTACTTCATAACCCTTACTGTTTTTCAGAACATAGAGATCTGTTTGCTTTCCGTCAACTGTCTTCTGGAAAGCTTCTGCCTTCAATCCGGAGAGGCAACCGTTTGCTGTTGTGCTCATGTTTTCTAATGTTTAATTATAGATGTTATTTCAAATTCTACTGCAAATAAAACAATTTTTTTCGAGCCAAACGAATATCTGAGCGTTTATTTTTCAAAAAAGAGCGGATATTCGTGTTTTTTTGACGAATTAGCTCAATTATCCACCTTTTTTGAGCAACGAAGTGAAAAAATCCGCTACTACGTATGTGCTGCCTCCGACGAACAAAAAGTCGTCATTCTGACAATCGGAGAGAGCCGATTGGTAGGCTTCGGCAACTGAACCGAACGTCTGTCCGTCCAAACCGTGCTGCTGTGCCAGTTTCTTGACGTCGTCGGCAGGGAGGGAACGGTTGACGGAAGCCTGACAGAAATAATAGACGGCATCCTTGGGCAGGAGAGAGAGCACACCGTTGATGTCTTTGTCGTTCACCATACCGATGACGATGCGGAGCTGGCGACACTTCTGGGCTGCCAACTGACGGGTGATATACTCGAATCCGCCGATGTTGTGACCTGTGTCGCAGAAGACGCGAGGCGATGACGAGATCTGCTGCCAGCGTCCTTGCAAGCCTGTCAGTTCCGACACTTGGGCAAAACCTGCCTCTACATCAGCCTGACTCAAACGAAAACCAGCTGCTCGCATCTGCTGCACAGCATGCAGAACTGTGTTGGTGTTCTTCACCTGATAGGCACCACCCAACTCACCATGCAGTCTGCCGAAAGAGACGGTATCATAATCGATGCCGCCGTTGGGCGCATAGTCGAACGAGCTGACTTCTGGCGTATCTTCGGCAAAGACGATGGGCGCACCCACTTCTTGGGCTTTATTCTGGAACACAGGACGCGTCTCCGGTGTGGTCTCACCGATAACGACTGGAACACCGCTTTTGATGATGCCTGCCTTCTCTGCCGCTATCTGTTCGAGCGTGTTGCCCAGCAGCTTTACGTGGTCATAACTGATATTCGTAATCACAGAAAGCGCTGGCGTGATGATATTCGTGCAGTCGAGGCGTCCGCCCAGACCCACTTCCACCACTGCCACATCCACTTTCTGTTCCTCAAAATAGAGGAAGGCGAGTGCTGTGACCACCTCGAAGAAAGAAGGATAAAGCGGTTCGAAGAAATCGCGTTCCTGCTGAACGAAGTCGATGACACGTTTCTTGGGAATCATCTTGCCGTTCACACGGATTCGTTCGCGGAAATCGACGAGATGGGGCGAGGTGTAGAGTCCTACCTTATAGCCCGCATGCTGGAGAATAGCTGCCAACGTATGGGAACAGGAGCCTTTGCCGTTCGTACCAGCCACATGGATGGTGCGATAATGCTGATGAGGATGACCGAAATGTTCATCCAGGCTGTAGGTGTTCTCCAGTCCCTCCTTATAAGCGCCTTGTCCCACATTCTGAAACAATGGCGTGCGCGTATATAAATAATGTATAGTCTGCTGGTAGGTCATTTGATTAGGTATGAAACGAAAGAGTTCCACCCTGAGACGGATCATGACTCAGAACGGAACTCTTATAAGTTTTAATCAAAGTAGGAACGGAACTTATTGAAGATTTTCTGCTTGATGCTCTCTGTTGGCTTGAAGTTGTCGCTCAACTGCGCTTTCTTCATCATCTCCACCTCGTCCTTCGAAAGTGTCTCAGGCACATAGACGCTGATGTTGATGACTTCATCGCCTCGCTGACCACGATTGTAGCCCTGAACCTCCGGCACACCTTTTCCTTTCAGACGGAGAACGGTGCCAGGCTGGGTGCCTGGCTGGATATTGATCTTTGCCTTTCCATCCACCGTAGGTACTTCGATGGTTCCACCCATCGCAGCCAAAGGAATGGAAAGCAGCAAGTTATAAACCAAATCATTACCATCGCGCAGGAAGGTATCGTTGGGCTTTTCGTGGATAACAATCTTGAGGTCTCCAGCGACACCGTTGTGGCGTCCTGCCCCACCCTTTCCTTCGAGGGTCAGCACCATTCCTTCGGCAAGTCCGGCTGGGAAATTCACTTCCACCACTTCCTCACCTTGCTTGATGCCTTCGCCGTAACACTCGTAGCATTTTTTCTTGATGACAGTACCCTCACCGTGACAGTCGGGACAGACTTCCTGACTCTGCATCATGCCGAACATACTGCGTTGGGTACGAAGCACATAGCCTGAGCCGTGACAGGTGCTACAAGTATCGGTTTTTCCGTCTTCGCTTCCGCTACCGTGACAGTGGTCGCACGTCACCATCTTCTTCACACGGAACTTCTTGGTGCAGCCGTTCACGATTTCCTGCAGGTCGAGTTCCACACGCAGACGCTGGTCGGAACCTCGGAACACGGGTTTGCGCTGACGACTGCTGCCTCCACCTCCGAAGGGGTTGAAGCCGAAGCCACCGCCAAAGCCCATGCTTTCGAAGATATCACCGAAAGCAGAGAAGATATCATCGGTACTGGCAAATCCGCTACCTCCGCCTACTCCGCCAACACCAGCATGACCATATTGGTCGTACAAACGACGCTTCTGCTGATCGTGCAGAACTTCGTAAGCCTCTGCAGCCTCCTTGAATTTCTCTTCCGCTTCCTTGTCGCCAGGGTTGCGATCGGGATGGTACTTGATAGCCAGTTTCTTATATGCCGTCTTGATTTCTGCTTCGCTGGCTGTCTTCTCCACACCCAGCACTTCGTAGTAGTCGCGTTTTTGTGCCATAACTATGAATTATGCATGATTACTCTGCTACAGCCACTTTTGCGTGGCGAATCACTTTATCGTTCAACATATAACCTGTCTGCACACAATCGAGCACCTTCCCCTTCATCTCGTCGGAAGGTGCAGGAACCATAGCGATGGCTTCATGGTAATCCACATCGAAAGGCTGACCCACAGCGTCAATCTTCTCCAGTCCTTCCTTCTTCAGGGTAGAGAGGAACTTCTCGATAATCAGTTCTACGCCTTCCTTCACGGCAGCCACATCTTCCATCTTTGCCATGTTGTCGCTGGCGCGTTCGAAGTCGTCGATGATAGGAAGGATGGCAGAAATCACTTTCTCACCACCGTTCTTGATCAGATCGGCTTTCTCCTTGATGATGCGCTTGCGGTAGTTGTCGAATTCAGCCACCTGACGCAGATATTTGTCCTTGTATTCTTCCACCTGAGCCAAAGCTTTCTCCAACTGAGCCTCCACACTGGTATCCTCAGCTTCAGTCTGCTCTGTTTCTTCTGCCGGAGCCTCTACTTCGGCTTCCAGCTCCACTTCTTCCTGTTCTAAGTTTTCTTTATCCATAATGTTCTGATCTTTATTCTTTGTCATTGTGCCCACGGCAATAGCTGTGGAATCCGCACTCTGCTCTGCAAATTCTATGCCACACCTGTTATAAGCTGCTAACCAGCACAAAAACTTGCCATCATGTCACAATCACTGACAATTCATCACTTTCTTCACAAACGCATCGCCTACGGGCAGGAAAAGCTGATGACCCTCTTTGTTGAGATGAGCTGTGTCGTCGGCACCTTGGAAATACTGCTTTCGGAAAGCTGCATCACGCACCTTGACCACACAACTCTTCTTATAGTTGTCGAGCACAGGGACACGATGACGTTTGCAGACTTTCTTGATCATGCGAACCACAGGCTTGAATCCGTCGCGATCCACCCACCAGGGAGTCACCCACGCAATACGAGCCTTCGGACACTGTTCCTTTACCTTATTTAATAATAGGTCGAGGGAATCGGCAAACACAGCCAGCTTTTCCTTCGAGTTGCCCACAATCCCGGCATCGTTGTGTCCGGCAATAATCAGCACGAGGTCTGCCTCTGCATCCATTTCCTTGTAGCGAACCAGCAGTGAGGGTCCGAATCCTTCGCTGGAGCGGTCGAAGGCAACACAACCTCCGTTTCGTCCATAGTTGTTATACTTCATACCATGCAGCGCAGCCACCTGATAGTGCCACGCTTCCTCAAACGGACGACGATGGTTGCGGACGTAGGAGTCACCCAGCACATTCACCACTTTTCCTTGTAGCGGGTCGTTGATTCCTGTGGCCAGTTCTTCGCCTGCTATCTGTGCCTGTATGCCGGCAGCTACCATTACACTCATCAATAAAGCAGTCAGTCTTTTCATGTTCTTGGAGTTGAATTGATAGGACAAAGGTACAAATAAAAACTGAGAATCTGTGTCTGAAACAGGTATTATTTCCATTGCAACCTAATTATTGTGGAAATTGTAGCTGCAATTCAGGAAAAAAGCACTAACTTTGCACCAAATGAAAATGCAATCATGAAGTGGACAGTACTTTCAGATAACCGAAACTATAACAACCGACTCTTGACGGAGCACGGGCTGTCGATCCTGCTGGAGACGGAACAACATCGCATCCTGCTCGATACAGGTGCCAGCGATGTGTTCATCCGCAACGCAGAGACGCTGGGCATTGACCTCAGTTCGGTGGACTATGTTTTCATCTCCCACGGACACAGCGACCATGCAGGCGGATTACGATATTTCTTAGCTTGTCATCAAACAGCAAAAGTCATTGTCTCGCCCCACGCGCTCAGCGGCAAGTTCTTCTCTAAAAGAAACAGGCTGCACAGCCTCACACCCGAATGGCCCATCATACCACAGGAACGACTCCTGACGCCAGACCAGACGCAGCAACTGGATAACGACCTTTATGTCATCGCACACATTCCGCAGATTCATCCTATGCCGAAGGGAAACAGCCACCTCTTTGCTGAGGACGAGAATGGAGAATTGGTGCACGACGACTTCCGCCACGAACTGGTACTTTACGCCAACGGTCTGCTCTTTACCGGCTGTGCACACAGTGGACTGGAGAACATACTCGCAGCCTGTACCTGGCCTGTTCATACCGTCGTCGGCGGTTTTCACCTGCTCGACGGACAAGAAAAAGAAGAGGAACTGACGGCACTGGCTCAACGCCTCACTGCCAACTATCCCCAAACGCAGTTCTTCACCAGCCACTGCACAGGCGACCGCAGTTTTGAACTCATGCAAGCCGTGATGGGCGAACAGCTGCAATCTTTCCGTCTTGGGACAGAAAACACATTCGAATAACAATACAGAGAAATACATAATGAAAAGATTCATCATTCTGCCACTATTATGCCTTAGCATAGCTGTAGCGGCACAGGAAACAACACATGAACACAGCGAGGACTCGGCTGACGTGTTCTTCCGCCACCTCCAACTCAACGAAGTGACGGTGACGGGTGTGACAGGCAACACAAAACTGAAACACGCCACAGCACCCGTATCCATCATTTCTCCGCAAGTACTGCGAGCTACCACCTCCACCAACATCATCGATGCCATTGCCCATCAGCCTGGTGTCAGCCAACTCACCACAGGCGGCAGCATCTCGAAACCCATCATCCGCGGACTGGGTTACAACCGCGTCGTGGTGATGAGCGAAGGAGTGCGTCAGGAAGGACAGCAATGGGGAGACGAACACGGAGTGGAAGTCGATGGCAGCAGCGTTGGCTCCGTCGAGATACTGAAAGGACCGGCATCGCTGATGCACGGTTCCGACGCAATGGCAGGTGTGGTCATACTCCACCCACAACCCACACTGGCAGAAGGCGAGATGCAGGCAAACGTCAGCACCGAATACCAGACCAACAACGGACTCTTCAACTACAACCTCTCTCTGCAAGGCAATCAGAAAGGCATCGTCTGGGATGCCCGCTACAGCGACAAGATGGCACATGCCTACAAGAACAAATACGACGGCTACGTGCCTGGTTCACAGTTTCGCGAACGGGCTGGACGATTGCTGGTAGGTGTGAACCGTACATGGGGACACTCACGACTTACATGGACTGCCTACCACCTCACACCTGGCATCATCGAGGGAGAACGCGATCCTGAGACAGGCGAGTTGGAACGCTCGTCGCATTCCCCGAAAAGTTATAAGAAATCCCTACCCTTCCAGCAGGTCAAGCACTACAAAGCCGTATGGGACAACTCGCTCAACCTCCCATCGGGTTACCTCAAAGCCATCATCGGCTACCAGCAGAACCGCCGTCAGGAATTCGAAGAATCGATGGACGAGTACGGCATCTTCCTGAAACTCCACACACTCACCTACGACCTTCGGTATGTCACCAATGAGTTCGACGGCTGGAAACTCTCAACAGGTGTGGGTGGTATGTACCAGCAGTCTGTGAACAAAGGAGAAGAATTTCTTATTCCTGACAGCCGCCTCTTCGACTTCGGACTCTACACCACCGCTACCAAACGCCTCGGCGAACGCTGGACACTCAGCGGAGGATTGCGTTACGACCACAGACGATTGCACGGCGACGAACTCACTGAGGAAGAGGAAGTAAGGTTCGTGGATTTCACCCGACACTTCAACGGAGTGACAGGTAGCATCGGCACCGTCTTCAACATCAACGAACACTTCAACCTTCGTCTGAACCTCGCACGTGGATTCCGCACACCCAACATGAGCGAACTGGCATCCAACGGCGTACACGAAGGGTCTATCCGCTACGAGATTGGAGACCAACGGCTGAAGGCAGAGTACAGTCTGCAGGCAGACCTCGGAATCGACTTCACATCACGCTACGTCTCGGCACAGCTGGCACTCTTTGCCAACCGCATCGACAACTACATCTTCACCCATCGCCTACCCGAAGTCATCGATCCCGATTACCTCACTTACGCTTATACACAAGGCGATGCCCGTCTGCTGGGCTTCGAGGCAGGTCTGGATTTCCACCCTATCCACTCCGTCCACTTCTCCAACAACTTCTCCTACGTCGATGCACGGTTGACATCTTACATCACACCGCTTACATCAGACATCAAATACCTCCCTTTCACACCTGCACCTCGCTGGTCGTCCGAACTGAAATGGGAATTGACACACCACTCACACAGCACGGTGGCTCATAACCACACAAAACATCCCCTCCACCGTTCCCTGTTCAACAACCTCTACGTCGCTGCCGGTCTCGACTGCTACCTACGTCAGAACCACATCTTCCGAGCTGATGACACAGAGACCGCCACACCTGCCTACGCTCTGCTCAGCCTCTCTGCAGGTGCCGACCTCCAGCTACAAGGAAAGAAAATCGCAGAACTGTACGTCACAGCCGACAACCTCCTCAACAAAGCCTATCAGAGCCACCTCAGTCGTCTGAAATATGCAGACGAGAACATCGTCACAGGCCGTCGCGGTGTCTATAACATGGGCCGCAACATCACATTCAAAATTGTAGTTCCCATTTGCATTTCACGATAAACTAAGGCACAAATTTTTAGTCTGATCAGCATTTCACGATAAACTAACGTTCAAAATTTAGCCTGCAATCATTCAGTTTACGTTTCCAACCAGATGAAAACAAAAAACTCCTGCTCAGCATTCGTTGCTTGAACAGGAGTTTTAATTATTCGGGATTGTAGCCGAAGAGGTTGAGTTCTTTGTCGGAGTTGCGCCAATCTTTATCGACCTTGACGAAGGTTTCGAGGTAGATGGACTTGCCGAAAAATTTCTCTAACGACTTACGGGCTTCTGTCATCACTTTCTTCAGGGCTTTGCCTTGATGGCCGATGATGATGCCTTTCTGCGAATCACGCTCTACGTAGATGACGGCGTTGATGTGGATGTGGGTGTTGTCTTCCTTGAAGCTTTCAATTCCCACTTCTACGCTATAGGGAATTTCCTTGTCGTAGTAGAGGAGGATTTTCTCGCGGATGATTTCGCTGACGAAGAATCGTGCGGGCTTGTCGGTCCATTGGTCTTTGTCGAAGTATGGTGGTGACTCAGGAAGAAGTTCCTTGATGCGTCGCAGAACTGGTTCGACATTGAACTTGGCAAGAGCTGAAACTGGAATGATTTCAGCCTTTGGCAGGATTTCGTGCCATTCCTCTACGAGTTTGATGAGGTTGGCTTCATCGGTAAGGTCAATCTTGTTGATAAGCACAAGGACGGGAACATCCATCTGGTTGACCTTGCGCAGGAAGTCGTTGTTCTTATCGACTTTCTCCACGGGGTCGGTCACATAGAGCAGGACGTCTGCATCGGTCAGGGCACTCTCGCTGAAAGCGAGCATGGACTCCTGAAGCTTGTAGTTGGGTTTGAGCACGCCTGGTGTGTCACTGAAGACAATCTGGACATCATCGTCGTTGATGATGCCCATGATGCGGTGGCGTGTAGTCTGTGCCTTAAAGGTGGCAATGCTGATTCGTTCTCCGACGAAGAGGTTCATCAGAGTGGACTTGCCGACGTTGGGATTGCCGACGATGTTTACGAATCCTGATTTGTGCATTACTTCTCTTTACGCTTGGTTACCCACTCTTCGCGTGTCATAAGTCCTTCCTTGTAGAAGAGCGCTGGGTTGTCGGCAAACTTGCTGCCGTCGTATGCCCACTTCAGATAGGAGGCTCCCCAGGTGAATCCGGCTCCGAAAGCTGTGAAGATGAGGTTGTCGCCTTTCTTGAGGAGAGGTTCGTATTCCCAGAGACAGAGTGGCAGAGTGCCGCCGGAGGTGTTAGCCATGTGGTCGATGTTGATCATGACTTTCTCTTCGGTCACACCGATGCGACGTGCCACAGCGGTTTCGATGCGTACGTTTGCCTGATGGGGAACAATCCATGCGATGTCGTCCTTCGTGAGGTTGTTGCGTTTGGCAATGGTCTCAACGGCGTCGGACATATTGGTCACAGCATACTTGAAGACAGTACGTCCTTCCTGATAAACGAAGTGCTGACGTGCATCTACGGTTGCATGACTTGGCATAGAGGCAGAACCGCCTGCTGCCATGTGGAGCGGATCGTAGTGGCTGTCGGTACGCAGATAGCTGTCCATGAGTCCGTAGTCCTCAGTGCTTGCTTCCATCATGACGCAACCAGCTCCGTCGCCGAAGATGGGACAGGTGGTGCGGTCCTGATAGTTCGTCATGGATGACATGAAGTCGCCTCCGCAGACGATAATGCGTTTGCATCGTCCGCTCTTGATGAAGCTGGCACCCAGATCCATCGCATAGAGGAAACCTGCACAAGCTGCTTCGGTATCGAAGCCGAAAGCGTTCTTCAGACCGATATTACCAATAACCAGCGATGCTGTGGAGGGGAAATGATAGTCAGGAGTTGTGGTGGCGCAGATGACAGCCTCAATGGAATCGGGATCTGCCTGCGTCTTTGCCATGAGCTGTTGCACGGCCTTGGTCATCAGATAGGATGTACCAGCACCCTGACGCTCTTCATCCTTGAGGATGTGGCGTGTCTTCACTCCAATTCTCTCCATGATCCATTCGTCAGTAGTATCAACGATACGCGACATTTCGTCGTTATCGAGGATATACTTGGGAACGTATCCGCCTACGCCTGTGATTACGGCATTGATTTTATCCATAAGGTGTTAGTTTAATGTTTTGGAAAAATAAGTAAGTTTTTAAGTTCAGACCCGACTGAGCGGATGCCTTACGAATCGAACTTAAAAACTTACGAACCTACGAACTGATTAGATAGCTGCTTCTTTCTCGATTGCTACCTTTCCACGATAGTAGCCACAAGCTGGGCATACTGTGTGGTAAACATAGAATTCGCCGCAGTTAGGGCAAATTGCCAATGTTGGAGCTACAGCTCCGTCGTGAGTTCTTCTTTTACGTGTACGAGTCTTTGACTGTCTTCTTTTAGGATGTGCCATAAGATTTTTACGATTTTATAATTTCTAATTTATACTTTAAAATTTTTCAATGCGTCCCAACGGCTGTCGTGTACCTGCGAATCGGCAGGAACGTCGTCGTCAGTCGAATCTTCATCCTCTTCACCCTCCCGACTGCTTCGGGCAGCCTGATGTTTGGAAAACTCCTGCATCATAGCGGAATCGCACTTGCCAGGTCCATGAGTCCGCTTGATTGGCATGGAGAGAACGATAAACTCGTAGATGGGCAACGAGATGTCGAACTGTGCTTCGTTGGAAGGAACAGTCAGCACATCGCCGTCGTCCTCGTATGTGTCACCCAGTCTGACCGTCAACTGGTCTGTGGTCTCGATCCGCAATTCCAAGTCCGACAGACAACGGTCGCATGGTACACATACCACACCTTCGGAGTGGATGCTGAAAATGAATTCTTGCGACGTTGCTTTCGTGCAAGTAACTTGGGCATGAACCTCTCCTTTGGTCACCAGTCCGTCAATCTGCTGAAAGACGGCATCGTTCATCACAAAGTCGAACTGTCTGCCTGCCAGTCTTGCGTCGAGCAAGTCGATCAGAAAATCATTAAGCTTCATTCTTCAATGTGTGTATTTACGCATTTGACGTGCAAAGTTACGAATAAAAACTGAATGAACAAGCAATTTTTTCAATTTTCTTGCTTTCAGACATATAGAACAATCCTTTTTAGGCGAAAACTCTGCACAAACTGAGGGTTTGCGTGCAGAAAATTGCTTCATTCATCAGGAAATACGTGCTTACTTCAAGAAGAGTTAGTGTGCTTACTTCAAGAGGAGTTTCTTGCCGTTCTCGATGACGATACCCTGATAGTTCTGATCCACACGCTGACCGCTGAGGTTGTAGCGAACTGGATTAGAGATTGAGCGGGTAGCAACGCCTTCGATAGCTGTTGGATAATCGGCTTCGATGACAACTTCCGACGCTACTGCTCCTCCTTCGGCAAGAATCTTCCCTTCATCAACATAGCCGCCTGTAGGTTCCACAATCTTGCAATAATCGAGAGTAATGGAAGTCCAGTCGGTAATGGCTCCGGTTGTTCCTTTGGCGTGAACATTGGCGTTGCTGATAACGAGGTGTTCGTTCTTGGGATAACCAGCTAAGCCCCATTTGCCTTCAGCTTCGAGCGTGATATTCTCAATCGTTAACGTACAATTGATGGAATTTACGGCATACAAGCCACAGTCGTCCGTGGATTTCAACGTGAGTTTTCCTGCTCCCGAAATGGTGGCACTCTGACCGCATATGATGGCGGCAGACTGCTTGGATTCAAGCTTAGCGTCGGCAGCCACATCAATCCACAGATCTGTTTCCATGTTACGAATGACGCATTCTCCCTCACAATAGGCATCACCCTTCACGGTTAAAGTCTTTGTCTCAGGATCGTAGCTGAACACGCCATCGCCCAGCACGTCGGCAGCATTCTTCGAATTTACCTTTACCTCGCAGATGGTGAGCTTGTACTCTTCGGGTGGAGAACCAGCCTCAATCAGCACTTCTCGAACAAGGTTGTTATCGTAGTCATAGAGATTTCCAGTTTCGTTGAATTTCGCAGATTCAGGCTCAGAGAAATAGCAATCTACGAGATTGAAGGAACCATAAAGGAAAATGGCGGAGCGATACTCGTTAGTTGATAAGGCGTAAACGTTGGAATTGCGGATTGTCAGAGCGCTTGAACTTGAGCTGCCATAGATGGCATTGTTTCCTTTTGCTGCCACGTTGGCATTCTCGATGGTGAGTGATCTGCTAAATGAGAGAGCATTATGACCTGATTCGAGTGTGAGTTTGCCTTGTCCTGTAATGGTGGTATTTCTATAAACAGAAATAGCTGAATTCAACTTAGGTTTCAGTTCAGAGTCGGAGACTACGTCAATCGTCAAGTCATCGATGTAACTAATAATGATGGGTTCATAGTCTTCATTGGTGTTACCGCCGACGGTAAGCGTGTTACTTTCAGCGTTGTAACCAAAGACACCATCACCCAAGATATTGTCTGCGTTCAGTTCAGACACATGTGTGCCACAAATCCAAAGTTTATAGTATTCGGTCTGATGGCCTGGTTCAATCAGAATATCCCTGGCAATCTTACCTTTGCTATCAACGATACCCATGTAATTTGAGTCCTCCCAGTAACCTTCTTCAGGAACGGCGATGCGAGAACCATCAAAGGTAACGCCTCCGCCAATCTCAAAGATCGCTCCGAAACCAGAGCCTGAGCACTTTGCCTTGATGGTAGAGTTCTTGATGACCAGCTTCTCGTTTTCCTTGTCTCCCCAGATCACATTTTGACCAGTTCCATCGATGTTTGCGTTATCTATGGTCAGGGTTGCGTCGCCTGAGAAGGAGATGCAGCCTCCCCAACCCGTAGGATTTACCATCGTGAGTTTTCCAGGACCCGTAATAGTCATATCGTGATCAGAACCGGAGATAATCATCAGTCTTTCACTTTCTGATTCAAAAGTGACGTCTTTCGTCACGTTGATAGTCAGTCCATGGATTCGGCTGTAAATGATGAACTGAGGATCTTCCGGATCGACGGTGACATCTTTCTTGACGTAAAGTGTCTTGGTGTCGAAATCGTAGGAGAACGCTCCGTCCTTCAGGATGTTAGCAGCATTGGCAGTTGTCACACGCTTACCCATCACTTCCAGGTACTCAGGATCTTCTTCAGCATAAATTGCCGACAGAGGCAATAACGCCAGCATGAAAAGAAGTAAAAGTTTCTGTTTCATAATGAATTGTTTTTAGACAGGTTACGAGAACCTGTTGCGGTTAATAATTTGTGTCTGTTATTTCTGAATTGTGTGTTATTTTGAAAGATTGAGTTTTGGCTATTTCGGGTTATTTCGGCAGTTCCACACGGAAGGTGGTACCCTTCCCTATCTCCGAGGACTTCACGAAGATGCGTCCTTTGTGATATTCTTCCACGATGCGTTTGGCGAGGGAAAGTCCTAAGCCCCAGCCGCGTTCCTTTGTCGTAAAGCCTGGCTTAAAGACATTCTTGAAGTTCGACTTCGCTATGCCCTTGCCTGTATCGTGAAACTCAAGAGCTACCTGCGAAGCGCTTTCCTGAATAGTGATTCGGATGGAACCGCTACCTTCCATCGCATCGACGGCATTCTTGCAAAGGTTCTCGGCAACCCATTCGAAGAGGGAAGCCACCAGATTCACGATGACGGGTTCGGAAGGCAACGCACAGGTGATATGCACTTTGTTGGAGGTACGGCGTTCCATATAATCGGTCACTCGACGAATAACCTCACAAACATCTTCCGGCTTAGGTTCTGGCTTCGAACCAATCTTGCTGAATCGTTCTGCGATACGTTCCAGACGCTTCACATCCTTCTCCATTTCCGGCAGAAGGACATCGTCAGGATAGTTTTCCTTCAAGACTGTGGACCAAGCCATCAGCGAAGAAATAGGTGTACCCAACTGATGGGCTGTTTCCTTCGACAGTCCCACCCACACTTTGTTTTGTTCTGCCCTCATGGAACTGAAGAGAGCAAAGATGGCAATCACGACGAAGATGACGACAACAGCCAGCAGGATATAAGGATAGAGGGCTAACCGTTTGATCATCAGCGATTCGTCGTAGCAGATTTCGATGTATTCAGTATCGGCGAGGGGAAGTGTGTCGCTTTCCACCTCATTGGGATAGATGCGGATGGAGTGTCCTGCTTCTATCATGTCGGCAGACTTCTGCTGGAGGATACTCATAGAGTCCTCGTCGGCCTCAAACTTCATGTCGAGGTTGCGATGGGTCTGCACATTTCCTTCCTTATCGACAACGATGACAGGAATGGTGTTGTTCCCATTGATGACTTGCAGCACGAGGTTGAGGTCGGTATTCTCATCGGCTGAGTTGAGCGAACGCATAGCTTCCGCCCACACCTCCATACGCTGTCGTTCCTCCTGTTGCAGGTCACGAATGAGGTAATTGGATGTAAACAATGTTGCAATGGCTATCAAAATAGCCACTGCAACAAGGATGATTTTTATATTTCGTATGCGATTAAACATTACGAACAATTTACGGGGATTCAGTTTACGGTTTACCGTTTAAAGTTCAAGGTTTAATGCATTATCAATTATGCATTATGCATTATCAATTATTTCTTGTACTTCTCGTAAGCCTTTGCCTTCTTCAGCATTTCCTGGCTGTTGTTCAGGCTGGCTTTGTTGTTCCAGCAAACATAGAGCTGGATACCCCAAACGTCGCTCTGCTCAGGATACTCAGTTTCGCAACGGCCGTAGAGTTCGATGGCTTTGTCGTACCACTTGTTACCTTCGGCTTTGTTCGAACCGCCCTTTCTCTGACCCAGCTGAGCTGCACAGTTGGCTGCACCACTCAGGTTGTCGAAGTTATCCTCAACGGCTGAAGCTGCTTCGAAAGCTGCATAGGCTTCTTCGTACTTCTGCTGATTGAAGAGGGAAACTGCCTTGAAGTAGTAAGGCCACTTGATGGCTTCCTGCTTCTCACCCTGTTCGTTGGTGGAAGGAATGGAACCGTCCTCAATCTTGGCAATCGTCTGCTCCGAGAGTTCGATAGCCTTGTCGTAGTTGTGAGCCTGGAATTCGGTCTGAATCAAGTTGATGAGGAAGATGATCTGGTTGGGATATCTCTGCACACCCATCTCATACATTTTCTTCACATTCTCGTTGTCGCCCTTTTCCTTATAATAAGTAATGAGGTCCTGGCAAGCCAACGCTCCGTTGTCAGAATCCAGCGCCTTGTTCAGGTACTCCAGATATTTGGCATCGTCGCCACCTGTCTTCTTCAGAGCCACAGCATAGATGTAGTAACCCATTGCACGCTGAGGATCTTCCTTCAGGTTCAGGCTGGCGAACATCGGGTGGTCTTCAGTCTTGTAGAACAGGTCGAGCATCTTCACGGTTTCCTCCGGATTGTTGTAAACCATGTTGCTGGCTGCAATCAGAAGGTTGGAACGTGCACCTTTGGCTACCTGTACGGCGAGAGCTACTTCCTTGTCCATTTCTTCCTTCTTCATAGGAAGTTTGCCCTTCTCGTTAGGTGTGTTGAGCAGGTCGTAATACTTCAGGTAGTAAGTCAGCAGTTCGTACTGGTTCTGGAAGAACTTGTTAGGATCGGGGAACGTGTTGTTGTTAGCCTGATACTCTTTGAGCAGGTGGTTCATATCCCACACTTTCAGACGGCAGGCATAGTTCCATGCCTTGTAGTTTTCAGCGGTCTCAGGATCCTTGAGGGTTGGTTCGCTCAACTCGCGGATTTCCTGAAGATTTTCTGCGCTGACGTTGGAAAGGTCATAGGCTGCAGGTGGTGTACCGTATTCCACCTTGTTGGAGATTTTTCTCAGATTGGCTTTCTGAGCAAAGGCGGGTGCTGACAGAGCAAGCACGGCACCGATCAAGATTAATCGTTTCATACTGATTAGGATTTAAGTGCTTTTCCCCAACTTCCTCCGGCTGAAGGGAGAGAGGAGAAAGCGATGGTTATAAGTTAGAGTTGTTTATTCGTTGGTTTCTGCAGTTTCCTGAGTTTCTGGGGCTTCAGACACTTCCTGGTTTTCTGCCAGTTCCGTCTCTTCTTCCTCATCCACATGCTCCACGCGGCAGACGCTACTGATGACGTCGTTGCGTTTCTTCAGGTTGATGAGGCTCACACCTTGCGTGTTACGTCCCTGCAGACGGATTTCGCTGAGGGCCAGACGAATGGCAACGCCACTCTTGTTGATAATCATGAGGTCGTCGTCGTCTGTCACACTCTTGATGGCAATCAGCTTACCAGTCTTTTCTGTGACGTTCAGCGTCTTCACGCCCTTACCGCCACGCTTGGTGATGCGATATTCGCTCAGATGTGAACGCTTGCCGAAGCCCTTTTCGCTCACAACCATGATGTCTTCAGGGAAGTCGTCACCTTCAACGGCAGCGTCCTCTTCCAGATTTTCGGATGCATCGGCAAGATCTTGTATCTCATTGACTTCCTCGACATTATTATCTTCGTCTTGTGTATCCATTTGTGCCCATTGCTCATCAGTGAGGGCTTCGTTGCATTGGAGCACAAGCATACCGACAGCTTCGTCATCGTCACCGTCGAGGCGCATACCACGTACACCTGTAGCCGTACGTCCCATGAGACGGACACCATTTTCATTGAATCGGATGGCGCGTCCGTTGTGGTTGGCAATGATAACATCGTCGTTGCCGCTGGTCAGCTTCACTTCGATCACTTCGTCGCCTTCGACGAGGTTGATGGCGATAAGGCCGTTGCTACGTGGGTGAGAATAGAGTTCGAAGCGTGTCTTCTTGACAGTTCCGCGCTTGGTGCAGAACATCAGGTTGTGCTTCTTCACCCATTCCTCGTCGTTGATGTTCTCGATGCAGATGAAGGCTGTGGCCTTATCGTCGCTGTCGATATTGAGCAAGTTCTGAACGGCACGTCCCTTGAAGGTCTTGTTGCCTTCCGGAATTTCATAGACTTTCATCCAGAAGCAACGGCCCTTACGGGTGAAGAACATCATGGTGTTGTGGGTTGTGGCAGGATAGATATGCTCAATAAAGTCGGCATCTCTGGTGCTTCCGCCCTTGGCGCCTACGCCACCACGTCCCTGAGTGCGGAACTCGCTCAGCGGCGTACGCTTGATATAACCCAGATGGCTTACGGTAATCACAACCGGCTCGTTGGGATAGAAGTCTTCGGGGTTGAAGTTCTCGCTGGCTGTGTAGTCGATGGTGGTCTTGCGTTCGTCGCCCCACTTCTCCTTCACTTCGAGCAGCTCGTCCTTCATCACCTTCTTGCAAAGTTCCGGATCCGTCAGAATCTGGTCGAGGTAAGCAATCAGTTTCTCCAGCTCTTCGTACTCGGCATGCAGCTTGTCCTGTTCCAGACCGGTCAGCTGGCGCAGACGCATCTCCACGATGGCACGAGCCTGGATGTCGTCGAGTTCGAAGCGGTTCTTCAAGTTCTCGATAGCTTCCTGTGGCGACTTAGCTGCACGGATGATATGTACTACTTCGTCGATATTGTCGCTGGCGATGATGAGTCCTTCCAGGATATGTGCACGTTCTTCAGCCTTTCGCTTGTCGTACTTGGTGCGACGGATGGTCACATCGTGACGGTGATCCACAAAATACTTGATACATTCCCTCAAGCTCAGCAGCTTCGGACGTCCAGAGTTGTGGGCACCTGCACCAACGAGAGCGATACAGTTCACGCTGAAGCTCGACTGCAGCTCCGTCATCTTGTACAGCTTATTCAGAATGACATTGGCGTTGGCGTCACGCTTCAGGTCGATGACAATTCGCATACCCTCGCGGTCACTCTCGTCGTTCACGTTCGAGATACCGTCCAGACGCTTCTCGTTCACCAAGTCAGCAATTTTCTTGATGAGTTCGGCCTTGTTCACATTATAAGGAATCTCGTGCACGATAATCTTGTCGTGCTGAGCATCCGTCTCAATATCCGTCTTCGAGCGAATCACGATACGTCCGCGACCCGTCTCGTAAGCTTCCTTCACACCGTCCAGACCACAGATGATACCGCCTGTCGGGAAATCCGGAGCTTTCACATACTGCATCAGACCCTCGACGTCGATGTCAGGATTGTCAATCATGGCAACACATCCGTCGATGACCTCGCCCAGATTGTGCGTAGGGATATTCGTCGCCATACCTACGGCAATACCCGTTGCACCATTCACCAGCAAGTTAGGAATACGTGTAGGCAGCACTTTCGGTTCCTTCAGCGAACCGTCGAAGTTATCGTCAAAATCAACGGTCTCCTTGTACAGGTCGTCCATCATCGCTTCGCCCTGACGGGTCAGACGAGCCTCCGTATAACGCATGGCGGCAGCACCGTCACCGTCAACCGAACCGAAGTTACCCTGACCGTCAACCAGACAATAGCGCATCGCCCAAGGCTGAGCCAGACGCACCAAAGCACCATACACAGAAGAGTCTCCATGTGGGTGATACTTACCAAGCACCTCACCGACAATACGCGCACACTTCTTATACGGCTTGTCGTAAGTGTTACCCAGTTCCATCATTCCGTAGAGAATACGGCGATGAACCGGCTTAAATCCATCTCTCACATCAGGGAGCGCACGCGCCACAATCACAGACATCGAATAGTCGATGTATGATTTCCGCATACTCTCATTGATGTCAACCTTAATAATTCTGTCTTGTTCAATCATTTTTGTATCTTAATAAATATCGTTTCTGCTGTTCCAAATCCCTATACCTTATTATATATAGGTCCGTCAGTCCTTCGTTTGGGTTCAGTCGGCCTTTCGTTTGGGTTCAGTCAGCCCTTCGTTTGGGTTCAGTATGTTGCGATATCATCGCAACTCCACCCGAAAAACTTTCCAAAGTTACGCAAAAAAATCCGAACCCTCAAAACCTTCCCCAAAAAACTTGCTACAAATTAAGTTTTTTTGTCATTACACCCCCGATTTGCCACCTCAGAGCGTCATTTTCACGTTTTCTGTCCTCCATCGACCTCTCCACGCACACACCCCTTCCCCTCTCCACAACCTCTCTATTTCCCTTCTCCGCACTCTCATCCTCAACATGTGGCAGGCGGTTTCCCGGTCTGTCCCATCTCGCTCCCGAAGGAACCTTGCACCCCCTTTAGGGCAAAGGGTTATCGAGATACCACCAGAAGGTGTTGCCGAAGCGGCGGCGGGTTTGGTTCTGACGAACTACGGGATCTTGAATGCTGTCACGCATCTCTACGTATGATTGATGACGCTGAAGCGTCAGCGAATCTGCACACTCGGGCATCCCTACCACTAATGCTTCACGATAGGCCCGCTGAACCACAACCTCCAACGAACCCACATCACCTCGCTGAACAGGTAGCAGCACTTCGCTATTCATCCATACGGAGTCGGGCAGGTCGGGATAAAGTCGCTGGTGATATTTTGTATAAGAATCCACAAAACCGATGACATCGCGCTGGAGCAGCAGGCTGCAGAGATAATAGTCGGCTGTGCGGCGGGTCTGACGGCGAAGGGCCTGCAAACGGTTCTCGTGAGCTAACCGGAGGGAGTCATTTCCGCCAAAGGCAAGGGAATCCATCTGCGAAAGGGAGTCGAGCAGTTCGGTGTGGTGTTCAAGTACCAGCTGGAAGTATCGCTGTGGCGTTCGGATGCTGGTTCCGATCTTCATTCCCAACGAACAAGCTATATCCTGAGAGGTAATCCTGTGGACGAGCTGATCGGAGTCGCTGAGGGTGAGAAGTCCGTCGATGCCAAACGCCTGGGGATAGTCGAAGAGGTGTTCAGCCAACGAATCCTGCAAGGAGAGGGCATACATCCTCAGGTTGGTAAGTCGCTGACTGCTTTGCAGGGAACGACGTCCCACTTGGAGCGCATCGTCGGTCTGTCCTTCCGCCAGCAGACGTTCGGTCTTCAGCTCAAACATATAGACATCGGACGCTGTTCCTGTTCCTGCTGTGAGCAGCGCCATGATGAGAAGAAGGAGATAGTTCGTGGAGAGCAGACGCACGATGGGGAGTGGCTGATGAGACTCGCGAGAGTAATTTTTCTCATAGAGAAAACGAAGCAGAAGGACATAGAGAATGAGCAGAAGGGGTGCGAGCCATTTCCATGCGCCAAAAGAGAAATGATTGATACTCTGCTCATCGATATGCGTGAGCATCGTCAAAGCGAGGAACGAAGGGAAATAAGTCAGCACATACCAGCGAGAGGGTGTTTTTGCCAATTTCGCCACCAGCCATTGCACAATCTGCAGAACGGCTGTGATGATGAAGGCACCAACGAAAAGGGAATAGTTGGTGACACCACGGGAATAGACGAACTGGGCCTGTGCCAGGAGTTCGCCTTGGAGAAAGAAGAGATAGGTGAAACAGAACAGGCAAAACAGAATGCCGCAGGAATAACGAATGATTCCCGCGGTCTTCTGCTGACGTTGATAATTATAGTTCACGTTTCGTTTCTGTTACGAATTTGGTCTATCACTTCAGATAATCTGAGACAACTACGAATTAGTCTGCCTTTCTCAGCACCACAGCGCTACGGGCTGGGACATAGAGTTTGAGCCAGCCTTTACCGTCCTTCTTATAGATAGGATCGAAGTTAGTGAAGTGGCGCACGGAGTCGTCGGCGAATCCGTTGCCTCCGAAGCATGTGGCGTCGGTGTTGAGTACCACCTCGTAGGAACCTTCAGGAACGATGAAGCCATAGTCTGTGTAAGAGCGGTCTGGACTGAAGTTGAACACGAAGAGGAGGTCGCCACGGAAGTAAGCGAGGATCTGGTCGCCGTCGTTATGCCAAACTTCCACCACAGGAGTCTTCTGGAAGTTCTTCACCGAACCGATGAGGTGAATCATCGCTTCGTCGAAGTCGCCAAGCCAATGATAGCAGAGTTCCTTGTTGTCGACGAGATTCCATTGACGACGTGCATACTTGTGGCTCCATCCGTTTCCTTCGCGTGGGAAGTCTATCCACTCAGGATGACCGAATTCGTTACCCATGAAGTTAAGGTATCCACCATTAATTGTAGAGGCTGTCAGCAGGCGTATCATCTTGTGGAGAGCGATGCCGCGATTTGCCACAAAGTTCTCGTCACCTTTCTTGAAATGCCAGTACATATCGGCATCGATGAGTCGGAAGATAATTGTTTTGTCGCCCACAAGTGCCTGGTCGTGGCTTTCTGCATAGGAAATGGTTTTCTCGTCTGCACGACGATTGGTAGTTTCCCAGAACATCGAGCTGGGTTTCCAGTCTTCGTCCTTCAGTTCCTTGATGGTCTTGATCCAGTAGTCTGGGATATTCATCGCCATACGGTAGTCAAAGCCGTAGCCGCCATCCTTGAACGGTGCAGCAAGTCCTGGCATTCCGCTCACTTCCTCGGCAATCGTGATAGCCTTCGGCTTCACTTCGTGGATCAGCAGGTTGGCAAGCGTGAGGTAGGCAATGGCTTCGTCGTCCTCATGTCCGTTGTAGTAGTCGCCGTAACCTCCGAAGGCTTCGCCCAGTCCGTGACTGTAGTAAAGCATGGAGGTAACGCCGTCGAAACGATAGCCGTCGAAGTGGAACTCTTCGAGCCAGTATTTGCAGTTGGAAAGCAGGAAGTGAAGCACTTCGTTCTTACCGTAGTCGAAACAGAGGCTGTCCCAGGCTGGATGTTCGCGACGTCCACCCTGATTGAAGTACTGGCAAGGATCTCCAGCGAAGTTGCCCAAGCCTTCTATCTCGTTCTTCACAGCGTGACTGTGAACAATGTCCATAATGACGGCAATGCCCTGACGATGAGCCTCATCCACGAGTTCCTTCAACTCTTCAGGAGTGCCAAATCGGCTGCTGGGAGCGAAGAAGTTGGAGACATGATAACCAAAACTGCCGTAGTAAGGATGTTCGGCAATAGCCATAATCTGAATGCAGTTGTATCCGTCTTTCACCACGCGAGGCAGGATGTTGTCCTTGAATTCGCGATAAGTGCCGACCTTCTCGGCGTCCTGAGCCATACCAATGTGACATTCGTAAATCAGCAGAGGATCTGTGTTGGGACGGAACGTCTTCTTCTTCCAGACATACGGTTCGGCTGGTGCCCACACCTGTGCAGAGAAAATCTTGGTAAAGTCGTCCTGAACCACACGCTGTGCCCAGGCTGGGATGCGTTCGCCTTCACCACCGTTCCACTTTACCTTTAATTTATAAAGGTCGCCGTGCTTCATGGCTTTTGCGGGCAGTTTCACTTCCCAGTTTCCTGAGTTCTTCAGACGTTTCATCTTGTACTTCTCGTCCTCCTGCCATCCGTTGAAGTCGCCAATAACATAGATGTCTGTGGCGTTGGGTGCCCATTCGCGCAGCACCCATCCCTTCTCTGTGCGATGGAGACCGAAGTAGAGATAGCCCGACGCAAAATCGCTGAGGGTCTGCTTCCCGTTGTTGGTCAGCTCATTGAGTTTATAGAGCGCGTGGTCGTGACGTCCACGGATTGCGTCTTCGAATGGTTCGAGCCATCCGTCGTTCTTTACCAGCCCGATATGCTGAACTTTCTTTGTTGCCATTATGCTTTCACTTTAAAGATTACTTTTTTGATTTCTTTCTCGCTGGAGATGCAGGGGGCGTGGCCGTCCTGTGGGAAGAAGATGGCGAATTCGCCAGGATGAACGGTGATATACTGCTCTGCCCCACCCTCGTAGAAGGTGATATCCTTCTCGCTGTTGTAAGGTTGTTCGGGCAAAGCGGTTCGTGGGGTATAGCCCATCGTTTCAGCGCAACTGAATGGCATCTGGATGTCAATCATCACGTCGTGGGTTTCGAGTTTAGCCTGATCAGGCGTCTTGCCCTGGGCAACGCAGAAATTGGCAAAGAGTTCTTCGCCGTCAATCTCCACCTTGCCTGGAGCCTGTGCTTCCATGTCTGTAGCCGCCATGAAGTCCACCACCTGCTGAAAACGTGGATTCAGGGCTACGTACTTTTTCAAGTTGTTCAGTGTGTCAAGAATCATGATATTTATAGTTTACCGTTTACTGTTTACTGAATTACATTCAGTCGATTTTGTCACGACTCGGCAATAATCAAGCAAACTTGTTATTGCTCTCGCTGTTCCAAAATGTTCCCGTTTACAGTTTAAAGTTTAATGTCCCTGTTTAATGAATTCTTCACTCTTCACTCTTCACTTAATTTACTCCAGTCTGCCGCGGTTGTAGCTGCCTTTGCGGATGACTTTTCCGTTGCGGTCTTTCTCTACAAAGGAACCGTGACGCACGTCGTTCTGGTAGTTGCCTTCGAAACGAGTGCCGTCTGCAGCCTCTTCCACTCCGCGTCCGTTCTTCATGCCCTGCTTGAAGCTGCCTTTGAACTTCGAGCCGTCCTTCATTCTCAGGATGCCGTTGTCACCATCCATCAGACCGTTCACCCAGTTGCCTTCGTAGGTGTCGCCAGCCTTGGTGGTATATTTTCCAAAGCCGTTCTGCTTGTCTTCCTGCCAGCTGCCGTCATAGACAGAACCGTCGGGCCAGGTGAAGACACCGTGTCCACACATCACTCCGTTCTTGAAGAGACCTACGTAGCGGCGTCCGTCGGCATAGGTGAAGATACCCTGCCCTGTACGCTGTCCGTTGTAGTAGTCGCCTTCGTATTTGTCTCCGTTGTGGAACGTGTAGATGCCACGACCTTCCATCATGTCGTTCTTCCAGGCACCTTCGTATTTGTCACCATTGGCATAGTAATAGGTGCCTTGTCCGTTACGCTGGTCGTAAGCCCACTCACCATAGTAGCTGCTGCCGTCGCGCCAGTCGTACAGACCTTTTCCGTGTTTACGGTCTGCCAGCCACTCACCGTCGTAGGTGATGCCGTTCACCCAATAGTAAGCGCCGTGACCCTCACGTTTGTCTTCTTTCCAGTTGCCCACATACTTGTCACCGTTGTAGTAGTACATGGTGCCTTCGCCTTCCTGATAGTCCTTGAACCAAAGACCCTCGTAGCGGTTGTTGTTGGAAAAATAGAAAGTTCCCTTGCCGTGCTGATGGTCTTCGAACCACTGTCCGTCGTACTTCTCTCCTGTGTCGGAGAAGATGTAGATGCCCCGTCCTTGGCGCTTACCTTTCTCGTAGTCGCCTTCGTAGGTATCTCCGTTGCGGAATGTGGTCTTACCTTTACCGTTGGGTTTGCCTCCTGCCAGTTCACCATAGTAGGAGGCGTTATCTTTGGGGAAGACGTAGCTTCCGATCACCATTTTCTGTGCTGAGGCATGGGTAGAGAAAGCAGCCATCAGCACCATTGCGAAAGTATATCTTTTCAGTTTGTTCATATACCTTATTTATATTAGTAGAGTTGACAAATATCGTCATCGCGTCTTTCTCGTTTCTATAGCCGTTAAAACGCAATAACGCACTTTTGTTAGCACAAAGATAGTGCTTTTTGCTCAATTTTGCCAAATATTTAAGTTTTTTTATTAGGAAAAGCGAACTTTTTTTTGTGCCAACACTTTTTTTTAGTAGATTTGCAACTGTTAAGCACAAAAACACCTTGTCGAAGTGCGCAAACTGTGTAAAACTAACGAGTGAGAGACACTACGTCCTCACGCATTCTTAAACTTAAAACAATTCGAAGGTGATGACTGACATCAAGAACGTCAACGAGGAAATCCAAGAGGAACCCGTTGCAGAGAACCCAACAGTTGCCGAAACTTCTCCTGCAGAAGTAGAGGAAACTACCGTACCCACACCCGTGGAAGAGACACCTAATCAAGAAGAAACACCTGCAGAAGAGGAAGTTCTTGCAGAAGTGGAAACACCATCTGAAGAGGAAGCTCCTGCTGAAGAAGAAGCTCCTGCTGAGGAAGAAACACCCGCGCGTGTGTATGAAAGTAAGGAAGAGATTATCAACCGGCTGAAAGAATTGGCTGCTGGCGACGAAGATGTGTCGCGTCAGGAGACAGATGCGCTCAAGAGCCACTTCTACCGAATCCACAAGCAGCAGCAAGAAGAAGCCTACAAAACCTTCATTGCCGAAGGTGGCGATCCTGATGCCTACATGCCTGCACCCGAATCACCAGAGGAGCAGGAGTTCAAGGAGCTGATGGGCGTCTTGCGCGAGAAGCGTGCAGCCCAGCACGAAGCTGAGCAGCAGGCGTTGGAGGAGAACTACCAGAAGAAGCTGGAAATCATAGAGAAAATCAAGGAGATCCTCGCCACACCCGACGAGGTGAACCGCAACTATAACGAGTTCAAGGCCCTGCAACAGCAGTGGAACGACATCAAGCAGGTTCCTGCCGAGAAAGCCACAGACCTCTGGAAAACCTATCAGGTGTATGTGGAGCAGTTCTACGACACCCTCAAACTCAACAACGAGTTCCGTGCCTACGACTTCAAGAAGAACCTGGAACTCAAGACAGCCCTCTGCGAACGTGCAGAGAAACTGCAAGACGAGGAAGACGTCGTTGCTGCCTTCCGTCAGCTCCAGCAGCTTCATCAGGAGTTCCGCGAGATCGGTCCTGTGGAACGTGACCTGCGCGAAAGCGTATGGACCCGCTTCAAGGCTGCCTCCACCGTGATCAATAAGCGCCATCAGGAATTCTTCGAGGCACGTAAGGCTCAGGAGAACGAGAACCTGGAGAAGAAGACGGCGCTCTGCGAAAAAGTAGAAGCTTTCGACCTCGACAGCCTCAAGACGTTTGCCGACTGGAACGGCGTTTCCGACCAGATCATTGCCCTTCAGGCAGAATGGAAGACCATCGGCTACGCACCTCAGAAGATGAACGACAAGATCTTCCAGCGTTTCCGTGCTGCCTGCGATGCGTTCTTCACCCGCAAGACAGAATTCTTCAAGACCGTACGCGAATCCCTCAACACCAACCTCAAGCAGAAAGAAGCACTCTGCGAACAGGCTGAAGCCCTGAAGGACAGCACAGACTGGAAAGCCACAACCGAGAAGCTGGTAGCGCTGCAGAAGCAATGGAAAGAAATCGGTACCGTTCCCAAGAAGTATAGCGACGAAATCTGGAAACGCTTCAATGCTGCATGCGACGCGTTCTTCGAAGCCAAGAAAGCAGCCAACTCGTCACAGCACAGCGAACAGGTGGAGAACCTGCAGAAGAAACAGGCCATTATCGATTCGTTGGCTGCCATCGATCCAGAGACCTTCGAAGGTGACTACCGTCCGCAACTGCGTGAGGCACAGGAACAATGGAACGAGGTGGGTCATGTGCCCTATCGTGAGAAAGAGAATATCTACAAGGCCTTCCGTGCACAGATGGATCGTCTGTACGGAGCACTCAGCGAAAGCGCCAGCCGTCGTCGCATCAACCGCTTCAAGAGCGAAGTGAAGGATACAGACGGAAAGGTTCGGGAGCGTCTGCTTCGTCAGTACGACATCCTCAACAACGAAATCAAGACTTACGAAAACAACCTTGGTTTCCTCACCCTCTCGTCCAAGTCGAAGAACGGCAACGCCCTCGTTGAGGAACTCAACCGAAAGGTTGACAAGCTCCGTGCCGACCTCAACGAAATCAAGCAAAAACTTGCTGCCCTCGACGCCCAAGGAGAGTAACTCAACCCAGCAAACTTGCTGCCCTCGACGCACAAGGAGAGTAAGCAGCTCCACTTTTCCCTTTCAAGTCTCGCAAGCAACTCGACTCACAAGCCGAATCCCTTGCGAGGCTTTCCTTTGGACTCTCCCCCGACCCCTCTCCGAAAGAGAGGGGAGTATTATAAAAGAAAGCCCCCAGCCCCTTTGGGGCAATAAAAGGAAAGGCTTTTTTGATTCCATGTTGTGCCGGTTTTCTTCATCTTCGGCTGATGGAATCACCCGTCTTTTCTTGCCTGCGCTTTGTCATTTATGGTGTGTGGATTTGGGGTGGTATTCACGTGAAAGAGGGGAAATGTGTTCGGAAAATGTACTTTTTGTTGTTTTTATTTGGTTTTGTGCTGAGTTATTCGTAACTTCGCAGCTTGTAAACCAATTGTTTAACTTTTTAATGGACTCAGATTCATATCCGGCGGCGATATTAGCTGCCACCCAAAACCTTTTTGCCGTCCTGAAAGAGGACGCAAATTTCACCCCTCTTATTACCTATATCTTACTGGCACTCATTGTGTCGTCCATCTGCTCTGTGCTGGAAGCAACGCTGCTCTCCACTCCTATGTCGTTTATCAACACGCTGGAGCAACAGGGCAAGAAAGGTGCTGCTCGTCTGAAGCAGCTGAAAAGCAACATCGACCGCCCCATCTCTGCTATCCTGGTTGTCAACACGATTGCCAACACGGTAGGTGCTTCGCTCGTAGGTAGCGAAGCTGCCCGTCTGTTCGACAGCACTGGTGTGGGTGTCATCTCCGGCGTTTTCACATTCTGTGTGCTGGTGTTCAGCGAAATCATTCCCAAAACCATCGGTTCGAACTACTGGCGTTCGCTTGCCATCCCTGCATCACGCCTCATCCGTTTCTTTATCCTGATTACCTATCCGCTGGTATTCATTGTGGAGAAATTCACACATCTCATCTCGAAAAATGCCCAGCAGACCTCCGTCAGTCGTGAGGAAGTGGCAGCAATGGTGACGACAGGTGCTGAGGAAGGTGTGCTGGAGAAGGAAGAAAACAAGATGATTCAGAACTTGCTGAAGCTTGACCAGATCACAGCCCACGAGATTATGACACCATCGAGTGTGGTGACGATGGCAGAATCCTCGCAGACCATCCGCGAGTTCTACCAGTCGGACGACTTTGCCAAGTTCAGCCGTATTCCCCTCTACGAGGAGGAGAACGACGACTACATCACAGGATATGTGCTGAAGCAGGAAGTGCTGGAAAAGCTGGCACAGGATCAGTTCAAGGTGAAGCTCAAGGACTTAGCCCGTCCGATCCTGACCTTCAACGAAGACGAGCCTGTTTCCAACATCTGGGAAACGCTGCTCGAACGCAAGGAGCATATCTGCGTCATCATCGACGAATACGGTTCGATGCGTGGTATCGTCACGCTGGAAGATGTGATTGAGACGATGCTGGGCTTTGAGATCGTGGATGAGAAGGACGAAGTGGTGGATATGCAGGAACTCGCCAAAGCCCAATGGAAACAGGTGCAGAAACGCCAAAAGACTATGGTGAAGAGTAAAAAGTGAAGAGACCCCTCCCCGTCCCCTCCCGAGGGAGGGGTGAAGAGTGACTCAGCGGAAAAGCGCCGATGGCAGTATAAACCCACGGCTGACGCCGAGGGCATGGTGGCTTAATGAATCATTAGAGGAGTTGGAGGACGAGGATTTCCTTTGTGTCGGGATCGACACGGAAAAGGTCGGAAGTCCTGCGGCCTACAACCCAGACAATAACCCCATCGCACGTCAGTACCCACTGGCGTGCTTTTTCTATGCGGCTGAGTTTCAGATCGGTGAAGAAATCACTCACCAGCTTCGTTCCTTTCATGCCAAATGGCTGAAAGCGGTCGCCTTCCTGCACTAATCGCAGTTCTAACTGTCCTTGCAACTTCGCTTTGTCGAAATAAGCGAAGCTGGCATCGGGATTGAAACGGAAATCTGGCGTATGCTCCATCACCGTCTGACGAATCTCGGGTTTGATGACAGGCTGTTCCAGCGTCTCGATGATGAGCTGTTCACGATTGACCACAACTCGATGGGTATTAGAAAGGAACGTCTTGCCCACTCCATTCACCGTAGGACCAGAGGACTTCCCTACCCTCTGGATGACTGCCAGCAATTCCTTCAGCTGGGGACGGTTGAAGCCGAAAGGCGAAAGGATTTCGTGGAGCACAGACAAAGGGGAGGGAGCACGCAGCACCATCTCGATATTTACTTCCGACGCACCATCGATGCTGGCAGAGACAAACTCATCTACACAATAGCGGTACATCATCTGTACCTCGTTCAGATTCTCTATCGCTGTCGAGATATTCTCATCGGCTCCGGCATTGATCTCACGCAACAGAGGCAACACTTCCAGACGCAGTTTATTACGACTGAAATCAGCCTTCAGATTGGTTGAATCAATCCTATAACTTTGTTGCTTATCCTTCAGGTAGTCAAGAACTTCTTGTCTTGAGACACAGAGCAACGGACGCACCACTACCCCTTTCTTCGGTTGCATTCCGCACAAGCCTTTCAGACCCGTTCCCCGCACCAGATTGAGCAGGAGCGTCTCCACATTGTCATCGCGATGATGAGCCACAGCCACACACTTGGCACCGAGTTCCTGACAGAGTTGGCGGAACCAGTCGTAACGCAAATCGCGAGCTGCCATTTCAATGCTGATTTTCTGCTCCTGGGCAAAAGGGATTGTGTCGAAGTGCTTGACATGAAGCGGTACTTCGAGTTGCTGGCATAAGTCGCGGACAAACGCCTCATCAGCATCGCTTTCCTCAGCCCGCAAATGGAAATTGCAATGAGCTGCCACAGGACAACAACCCAGTTCCTTCAACAGCAGCAGCAGGCAAACGGAGTCGGCACCTCCGCTCACACCACAAACCACCACATCACCTTTCGCAAAAAGCTGATGCTGAGAAACAAAGGAACGAACTTTTTCGAGGAAAAGCATAGCGAAACAGATTTAGAACTTCATGCGGAACATGAAGCGGATGCCTTCTTTGTTGATGCCTGGATTGTTGCGATAAGTGAGACGGCGGACATACTCTATGTGGAGCAGTCGGAAGATGTTGTGAACACCCAGTCGCAGCTCCATGTAGGGTTGTGTCTTCTCCATCACCACGGTGTTGTTCTCGTAATAGGTTCCTCCATTCCCATCGCCGACGAAGTGTCCTGGGAAGTAGAAGAGTTCGGGATCTGTGTAGTTGGAAGTAGCAGGGTTGTTCTTGTCGGACAAGTAGCCATAAAGCACATTCAAACCTACCATTTCCCTGAGTTTCAATTTCTTGAGCAAGGGAATGCGGTTGAAGATCTTTCCACAGAGGTCCCACTCGATCATTCCTTGGAGGTAGCGGTCGTTGAGGAACTCAAGCGAAGAAATGAGCGAGAAGGTGTGGTCCATCAAGATGAAGGACTGGTTGGCAGGTGGATGGATGAGCAAGGGGAACGGCACTTTGTTCCACTGGATTCCACCCTTGACGTCGGTGCTGATATGTCCCCAACCACCAGGTACATAGAGACGTTTGTAGAGTTCCAGCTCCGTGACGTTGTAGTTGTAGTCGCCACCGAACAGTCCCTTCACACCCATCGTGTGGCTCAGGGAGATGATGGGTGCATCCTTGTTGATTTTGAGGCGTCGCTGCTTGGTGTTGATATAGGTGGCACCAGGTTCGAACGACACACCCACCTTGAATTCGCTGGTGCGGAAGCGGTTGATATATTTCGAAGGATCGCGTGTGAGGGCATCCATTCCCTGCGTTGGTACGTTAGGATCTGTCCCCAACGGTTGGTAGAAGAGGCGATCGACGGGATCGTAGCTGGTGCGGGCAAACGACACATTGAACTTCTGTCCGTCGTACCACTCGCGATCGTACATCACCTTCCATTCCCTGACGTGGTTGAACTGATCGACCTTCGTGGCTTTCAGCGCCGTAAACACATTATCCTTATCGGTCGGCATGAACTTGTCGAAAGGCGACTTCACATCGTTCCAGTAGGAGAAATGGAGGTTGTTCTTGGGGAATTCGCGTGTAAGATAGGCTTTCTTGTTGAACGACCAGATGATTTCGGAGCGTCCATACACATTCTTGGTGTCAACACCATAGGCGATATATCCGTTCCAGAAAAGGTGGGGATGAAAATGGGCGGTGGTGAGTCCAGGAATGCGGAAACGAACCTTGTCGTAGTGGTTGAAGGTAATCATCGTGTTGATGGGTCCGAAGTCGAACTTGTTGTTCTGAATGGAATCGGACGTCTCCACGAAGTTCTCAATCAACGCCTTGGCTCCAAACATAATGTATTTGAAGCCTTTGATATGTGTGAGCTTGTCGAGGAACGAGTCCATCTTGTCCTCACTCTCCGTCAGTTCCACCTTTCGGTAATCCTTCCAGAACGCATTGTCGGTATGCATGGTGGCATCCGGCTCCTGATAGACGGTTCCCTTGATGTGCTTGAATACAGACTTGGGAATCGGTGCGAAAGCATAGTCGAAATGTCGGACTACCCGCTGCACCTGCACTTTGCTCAGCCACGAAGTGAGACTCAACTCGATGAGCATATCGTTGGTTGTGACCACACGCTCACCTGTCTCCAACGTTTCCAGATCCTGACTGATGGTCATGTTATCAACAAAGTTGATATTGCTCTGTTTAGGAATGGTGAGTTCAACCCGTCGCACCTGATAGGTACTGTCCTTCATGACGTAGAGCGTGCCGGAGAAGCCGAAGTCCTGCTGATTGTTGGGAACGAAATCTACACGAATCACGCTGTCGCCTTCGATGGCGAGGGTGTCCTCGAGGTAATAGCGGTAGAAGTTGATGGCGGAGTTGGCAATAGGACTTTTCAAGTGAGACTTCAACAGGCGGCATTCCTCGTCGTAGATGTCAACATCGGTAAAGATATCTTTCAGCGTCGTTGTCAGAATCTCACCTGTGTTGATGAGATCGTTGATACCTTTCGAGTTCTTTGCCTTGATAAGCGTCTTTTCGGTCTTCGGGTCTTTCTTGTAGTAGGTGCTCGACAACGTCTCATCCACCGTCAGCGGAAGAATCCACTTACCTGTCTCCGGACTCATCTCCACGTGATCCTTCAGGAAAGCCCAAGGTTTGGCTTCATCCACATCGAAGATTTTCTCCGTGAAGTCATTGATGGAGAAGGTCATCTTCTCGTAAGAGGTATAGGAGAAATAGTCTTTGGTGTGGAGGTCGGTTGTCTTCTTGGCAGCAATCACTTTCCGCATCAGTTCGACGGCAGGATTGTCCTTGCGACTATACTTGGTTCGCTTACTCGTCACCGACACTTCCTTCAGTTGTCTTGGCTCTGGTACAAGCCTGATTTTCAGATTTCTTGTCTTACCTTGTACAAGCTTTACTTTCTGTGTTACATAACCCATAGACTGAACCGTCAGTTCGTTCCATCCAGCTTCCTCGCGAATGGAGAACCGTCCTTTCGAGTCGGTCACATCGCCTACTCCTTTTCCTTCATAAAGCACATAGACATACTCAAGTGGCTGGCGTGTCTTTGAATCAACCACAACGCCTGTCACCTGAGCATAAACTCCCACCCCGAAGAGGGAAGGGAGTAAAACGAAAAGCCATATAAAAAGGAATAGCCTTTTAATCACGAAAGTATTCTTTTTGAGAAACTGCCTTAGTCAATTTCTTCGTCAGCTTCGTAGCCACCCATCTCGCGGATTGCGTTTTTCAGCATCGTATATTGCTGATAGAGGTGGTTGACGGCTTCCTCACCCTGTGTGTAGTCGTGCATTGGTGACTTCAGGAAGAAGCTGAGGAAACGCTGAGTGCCATAGCGTCCGGCACGTGCTGCGAGGTCGCTGAGCAGACAGAGGTCGAGGCAGAGCGGAGCAGCCAGGATGGAGTCGCGGCAGAGGAAGTTGATCTTGATCTGCATGGGATAGCCCATCCAGCCGAAGATGTCGATGTTGTCCCAACCTTCCTTGTTGTCGTTGCGAGGCGGATAGTAGTTGATGCGTACCTTATGATAGTACTGTGTATCTTCATCGTTTCCGTGCCCGTAGAGGTCTGGCTGAACATCTGGCTTGAGAATGGTTTCCAGCGTGGAGAGTTTGCTCACTTCCTTCGTACGGAAGTTGGCTGGTTCGTCGAGCACCAGTCCATCGCGGTTTCCAAGAATATTCGTTGAGAACCATCCGTTGAGACCCAGACAACGAGTACCGATGATAGGCGCAAAACCGCTCTTCACCAATGTCTGACCTGTCTTAAAGTCCTTACCGGCAATCGGCATCTTGGTCTTTTCTGCCATTTCCCACATCGCAGGAATATCGACTGTGGTGTTAGGAGCACCCATGATGAACGGAGCACCTTCGGCAAGAGCAGCATAAGCATAACACATGGAAGGAGCGATGTGTTCGCGGTCGTCTGCCTTCATGGCAGCTTCGAGGTCAGCCAAGTGGTAGTGAACTTTCTCATCCACAGGAACATAGATTTCGGTAGAGGCAGCCCAAAGCACAACGATACGTGCGCAGTCGTTCTGTTCCTTGAACTTGCGGATATCCTCACGCAGCTGTTCCACCATATTCCAACGGGTCTTGCACTCTTTCACATTGTCGCCATCGAGACGCTTGGCGTAGTTCTTGTCGAAAGCAGCTTTCATGGGAACAATCTGCATCAGCTCGTCGCGAACAGGCTCAATGTCCTTTTCCTTCAGCACTTCAGCATAGATAGCAGCCTGATAAGCATTCTGAGGATAGACATCCCAGCAGCCAAAGATGATATCATCGAGCTTGGCAAGGGGAACGATCTCATCATACTTCAGATACTTTTTGTCGGCTCCACGACCCACACGGATCTTGTCGTATTGAGTCATCGAACCTACAGGCTTCGCCAGTCCCTTACGAGTCATGAGAACACCTGTCATGAAAGTTGTTGCAACTGCACCGTTGCCGACAACAAGAATGCCCAAACGTCCATCCGCGGGCATTACCGTTTGTTTTTCCATTTTCAATTTATATAATGTTTTAGTTGATGACAAAAAAACTGCACACCGAAGTTTCTGCAAAGATAGACAAAACTTTCCGAAACGCGAAAGTATTTTGACAAAAAAACATTAAAATAGCCTATTTTGACCACATGAACAGACTTTTTGACAATTTAGCAGCTGAATTGAGAAATGAGAATTCACAATTCATAATTAACATCGTTAAATATTGTCGCGAGGCGGCAATGTAGATGCAAACAAAAGGTTAATTTGAGGGCAAACTGCCAACTGTGGAGCCTTTTTTTAGCGAAAGTGAGGGAGTATAGCAATTTTTTGTTAGAAAAATATGGCAGAATGAGAAAAAATAGTTACCTTTGCCGTTGATAGTGCAAAAATGCCTCGATGAAGGCGATTCATTTACATGAAAACAATCAACCATTACTAATTACATAACGCAATCATGAGAAAAATTCAATCAGTATTGATGGGAACGGCTGCAGTAGCGGCTCTTCTCTGTTCGTGCAGCAAAAGCACGAAGGCAGAACTCAAATCAGGTCTGGAACCTGAGAAGTTCGACACCACTATTGCTGTGGCATACGACTATGATGCCCAGAAATTCGTTGCCGACGAGGCCAACGGCAAGCAAGTGAAGCTCTACACCCTAACCAACAAGGCAGGCATGGAAGTGAGCATCACCAACTTTGGCGGACGTGTAGTCAGCATCGTAGTGCCTGACAAGGACGGCAACTTCAAGGATGTTGTCTGTGGCTTCGACAAGATTGAGAACTACTTCCCCTGGAACTTTGAAACTGACTTCGGTTGCTCGGTAGGCCGCTATGCCAACCGTATCGACGGAGGTCAGTTTGTTGTAGGTGAGGATACCGTGAAGCTCGACAAGAACAACAACGGCTTCCACTCACTTCATGGTGGTTACACAGGCTGGCAGTATCAGGTGTACGACGTAGTGGAAAGCACCGACAACTCGCTGACGCTTCAGATTGTTTCACCCGATGGCGACAACAAGTTCCCAGGTGAGGTGACAGCCAAGGTGAAGTTCGACCTCACAGAGGACAACGAGCTGGTGATCAACTACGACGCTACTACCACGAAGCCAACCATCATCAACATGACCAACCACTCTTACTTCAACCTGAGTGGCGACCTGAACAACACCGTTGACGAGGCTCTCCTGATGGTGAATGCCGACAACTACACCCCTGCCGACAGCACTTATATGCCAACCGGCGAAATCCGTCCTGTAGAGGGAACTGTATTCGATTTCCGCCAACCTAAGGCACTTGGCACAGACTGGAAGGGCGACGAGAGTGATCCTGAAATCCTTGCTGCCGGTGGTGGTTATGACCACAACTGGTGTCTGAACACGAAGGGTGACGAGAAGGCTATTGCTGCTACGTTGTTCGACCCACGTTCCGGCATCAAGCTGGAGGTTTACACCAACGAGCCTGGTATCCAGTGCTACACAGCTAACTTCCAAGACGGCACTCGTCCAGGTAAGGGCGGCATCATGTACCAGAAACATTGCGCCATCTGTCTGGAAAGCCAGAAATATCCCGACTCTCCTAACAAGTATAAGATGGAAGGCTGGGAAAACAGCAATGCTTTCATCACTCCAGAGAAACCTTATCACAGCTACTGCAAGTATAAGTTCCTGGTAGAAAAGTGATTTTAATGCATAATTCATAATGCACAATTCATAATGCATAATTGAAATTTGAATTGAATTGAAAGAACGAAAATAATTATTAACAAAATCAATAACAACATCAAACAATGAATTGGAATAGTAACGAGTTCTTATGGCTCGACTGGCTGGTTCTGGGATTAGGAATCGGTGCAGTAGTTTGGGCGGTTTATCGCTCTATCGTGAAAGACAAAAAGAAAATGGCTGGTGCCAGCAGCGAAGACTATCTCTTCGGTAAAGGTGAGCCTTGGTATATCATCGGTGCAGCCATCTTTGCTGCCAACATCGGTTCGGAGCACCTCGTAGGTCTCGCCGGTACAGGTGCCAAGGACGGTGTCGGTATGGCACACTGGGAAATGCAGGGCTGGATGATCCTCATCCTCGGTTGGCTCTTCGTTCCCTTCTATCAGGCACTCAACCAGAAGTTAGGCAAGATCATCACGATGCCCGACTTCCTGAAGTTCCGCTATACGCCGAAGACTGGTTCCTGGCTCAGCATCATCACGCTGATTGCCTACGTGCTGACCAAGGTAAGTGTGACAGCTTTCACAGGTGGTGTATTCTTCCAGTACCTGCTGGGACTTCCCTTCTGGTGGGGCGCCATCGGTCTGATTGTGATTACAGCAATCTTCACGGTGTTTGGCGGTATGAAGGGTGTGATGACCCTTTCTGCCATCCAGACTCCTATCCTGATTGTAGGTTCGTTCCTGGTTCTCTTCCTCGGATTGGCAGCCCTTGGCGGCGGCAGCATCTCGGAAGGTTGGTCAACCATGATGGACTACTGCAGCAAGCTGCATGACGGACACGGAACCACTCACATGTTCCACTGGGTTGAGGACGACCCGATGTATCAGGAATATCCAGGCTTCGTTGTATTCATTGGTGCTTCTATCATCGGCTTCTGGTACTGGTGTACCGACCAGCACATCGTTCAGCGTGTGCTTGGTCAGACCAAGGGTGAAGCCAACTCTGAGGTAATCAAGCGTGCACGTCGTGGTACCATCGCAGCCGGTTACTTCAAGCTCCTTCCTGTGTTCATGTTCCTCATTCCTGGTATGATCGCTGCCACTCTCGCCAACCAAGGTTTCTTCGGAGAAGCAGGTCTGGGCGATACCGACGGAGCTTTTGCCGTAATGGTAAAGAACGTGCTTCCTGCCGGTATCAAGGGTATCGTAACCATTGGTTTCATCTGCGCACTCGTCGCTTCTCTGGCTGCCTTCTTCAACTCTTGCGCTACCCTCTTCACCGAGGACTTCTACAAGCCTATGAAGAAAGGTAAGACGGAAGAGCACTATGTGCTGGTAGGTCGTATAGCTACCGTCGTAGTTGTGCTGCTCGGTCTGGCTTGGATGCCTGTGATGATGTCGATGAACACCCTCTACAGCTATCTGCAAGGAATCCAGTCGCTGCTTGCTCCTGCAATGGTTGCTGTATTCACGCTGGGTATCTTCTCGAAGAAGATCACGCCAAAGGCTGGTGAATGGGGTTTGATCGGTGGTTTCGTGATTGGTATGATCCGTCTGATCACCAACGTCGTTACCGACAATGGTCACGCCGCTATGGAAGGTGCACTTTGGGAAAACACAGCATGGTTCTGGCAGACCAACTGGCTCATCTTCGAGTGCTGGCTGCTTGTCTTCATCGTGATCCTGATGGTAGCCGTTTCCTTCTTCACGAAGGCTCCATCTGCTGCTCAGGTAGAGGCTATCACCTTCTCGAAGGAATATCGCCGTGAAATCCGCGAAAGCTGGAACGTATGGGACATCGTTGCCACTCTTGGTGTAGTTGCTCTCTGTGGCTGCTTCTATTGGTATTTCTTCTAAAAGATTCGTACAGGTTAGGGGGAAGTCAGCTTCCCTCTAACCCTTCTTTTTACTCATCAGGTAGATTCTTACCATAAAATAAATACAATGCTTGAAGAATTAAAACAGAAAGTTTTCAAGGCTAATTTAGACCTTGTAAAACAGGGATTGGTTATTTTCACCTGGGGAAACGTCTCAGGTATCGACCGTGAAAAAGGACTCGTAGTAATTAAGCCGTCAGGTGTCAGCTACGACGAGATGAAAGCCTCGGATATGGTTGTTGTGGATTTGGAAACAGGAAAGGTGGTGGAAGGCGACCTGAACCCATCGAGCGACACACCCACTCACCTCGTGCTCTACAAGGCTTTCCCAAATATTCAAGGTGTGGTACACACCCACTCCACTTACGCCACAGCTTTTGCTCAGGCAGGCAAGGACATTCCGAACATCGGAACCACACACGCCGACTATTTCTATAAAGCTATCCCGTGCACGCGCGATATGACTAAGGAAGAGGTGGAAGGTCAGTACGAACTGGAAACAGGCAACGTGATTGTAGATGAAATTCTCAACATTCGCAAGATCAACCCCGACCACACTCCTGCCGTTCTCGTGAAAAACCACGGTCCGTTCTCTTGGGGAACATCTCCCGACAACGCGGTGTATAATGCCAAGGTGATGGAACAATGTGCAAAGATGGCTTTCATAGCCTTCTCTGTAAATCCCAACCTCACCATGAACCAGCTGCTCGTGGAAAAACACTATAACCGCAAGCATGGTCCTAACGCATACTACGGACAGAAAGGACAAAAGCATTAATCAATTCATCATTCACAATTCATAATTAAGAATTCATCATTCATTAAAACATATTACAAACACCTAAAAATCAATTAAAAAATGAAAGCATTTGAAAATTTGGAACTTTGGTGGGTAACTGGTGCACAGTTGCTCTATGGTGGTGACGCAGTCATCGCAGTTGACGCTCACTCTAAGGAAATGGTAGAAGGTCTCAACGCCTCCGGCATCATTCCTATCAAGATTGTGTATAAAGGAACAGCCAACTCTTCCAACGAGGTGGAAGCTGTGATGAAGGCAGCCAACAACGACGAGAAGTGCGCAGGTATCATCACTTGGATGCACACCTTCTCTCCTGCCAAGATGTGGATCAAGGGTCTGCAGGCATTGGAGAAGCCACTCCTCCACTTCCACACTCAGTACAACGCTGAAATTCCTTGGGATGCCATCGACATGGACTTCATGAACCTCAACCAGAGTGCTCACGGAGACATCGAATTCGGACACATCTGCACTCGCATGCGTGTTCCTCGCAAGGTGGTTTGCGGCTACTGGAAGGAAGAGTCTGTACAGAAGCAGATTGCTGTTTGGGCACGTGTAGCAGCTGGTGTTGCTGACGCTCACAATGTTCGTTGCTTGATGTTCGGTATGAACATGAACAACGTGGCTGTAACCGACGGCGACCGCGTAGAATTTGAGCAGCGTCTGGGCTACCACGTAGATTACTACCCAGTAAGCTGCCTCATGGAGTACTTCAAGAAGGTGACTGACGCAGAAGCCGACGAACTCGTTGAAGAGTACAAGAAACTCTACACCATCAAGATTGACGAGAGCGGCGAAGAAGTTTACTGGGAGAAGGTTCACAACGCAGCTAAGGCTGAAATCGCTCTCCGTCGCGTACTGAAGGACGAGGGTGCAACTGCGTTCACCACTAACTTCGACGACCTCGGCGATGCCGACATCGACGATCCTAACTTCGTTGGTTTCGACCAGATTCCAGGTCTCGCTTCTCAGCGTCTGATGGAAGAAGGTTACGGTTTCGGTGCAGAAGGCGACTGGAAAACTGCTTGTCTCTATCGCACACTCTGGGTTATCCAGCAGGGTATGCCTATCGGTTGCTCATTCCTCGAGGACTACACCCTCAACTTCGCAGGCAACCGCAGCTCTTGCCTCCAGAGCCACATGCTCGAAATCTGCCCGATGATTGCTGTCGATAAGCCAAAGCTCGAAGTTCACTTCCTCGGCATCGGTATCCGCAAGCAGCAGACTGCCCGCCTCGTGTTCACATCGAAGACCGGTCGTGGTATCAAGGCTACAGTTGTTGACCTCGGCAACCGCTTCCGCCTCATCTCTCAGGAAGTAGAGTGCATCGAGCCAAAGCCCATGCCACATCTTCCTGTTGCTTCCGCACTCTGGATTCCACAGCCCACATTCGAAATCGGTGCTGCTGCATGGATTCTCGCCGGTGGTACTCACCACAGCGCATTCTCCTATGACATCAATGAAGAGTATTGGGAGGATTTCGCAGAAATGGCAGGTATCGAGTACGTGAAGATCAACAAGAACACGAACATCAGCGAATTCAAGCAGACCCTCCGCAACAACGAAGTTTATTTCATGTTGAACAAAGCACTGAAGTAATCCTATGACAGCAAAACAGACAATTGAAGCAGGTAAAGCCATTCTCGGTATCGAGTTTGGCTCTACCCGCATCAAGGCTGTTCTCATCGATCAGGAGAACAAGCCCATCGCTCAAGGTAGCCACACTTGGGAAAACCAGCTCGTTGACGGACTTTGGACCTACAGCACCGAAGCCATCTGGTACGGACTCCAGGACTGCTATGCCGACCTTCGCAAGAACGTGCTTCAGCAGTACGAAGTGGAAATCGAAACACTCGCTGCCATTGGCTTCAGCGCTATGATGCACGGTTACATGCCGTTCAAAGGCAACGACATTCTCGTTCCTTTCCGCACCTGGCGTAACACCAACACTGGCAAAGCTGCTGCCGAACTCAGCGAACTCTTCAACTACAACATCCCTCTCCGTTGGAGCATCAGCCACATCTATCAAGCCATTCTCGACAACGAAGAACATGTGAAGGACATCGACTTCCTCACCACCCTCGCCGGTTATGTTCATTGGCAGGTGACTGGTCAGAAAGTGCTCGGCGTAGGCGATGCTTCAGGTATGATTCCTGTAGATCCCAAGACCAAGACTTACGATGCCACGATGGTAGAGAAGTTCGACAAGCTGCTGGAAGCAAAGGGTATGCCATACAAGCTGCTCGACATCCTGCCAAAGTCACTCAACGCAGGTGAGAACGCAGGTTTCCTTACTCCTGAAGGCGCTCTGAAACTCGACGTCAGTGGCCACTTGAAACCAGGTATTCCTGTTTGTCCTCCAGAAGGCGACGCAGGTACAGGTATGGTTGCCACCAACGCCGTTCGCCAGCGCACAGGTAACGTCAGCGCCGGTACTTCTTCCTTCTCCATGATTGTGCTGGAGAAAGACCTGAGCAAGCCTTACGAAATGCTCGACATGGTCACCACTCCCGACGGAAGCCTCGTGGCAATGGTACATTGCAACAACTGCACCTCAGACATCAACGCCTGGGTGGGTCTGTTCAAGGAGTACCAGCAGCTGCTGGGTGTTCCCATTGACATGAACGAGCTCTACGGCAAGCTCTTCAACAAGGCCCTTGAGGGTGACACCGACTGCGGCGGCCTGATGGCCTACAACTATGTGTCAGGTGAACCCGTCACAGGTCTGGCCGAGGGCCGTCCCATGTTCGTTCGCTCTGCCAACGACAAGTTCAACCTCGCCAACTTCATGCGTGCCCACCTCTATGGTGCCATCGGCGTGCTGAAGATTGGTAACGACATCCTGTTCAAGGAGGAGAAGATCCGCGTGGACCGCATCACCGGTCACGGTGGCTACTTCAAGACGCCCGGCGTTGGTCAGCGCATGCTGGCAGCAGCCCTCAACTCGCCCATCTCCGTCATGGAGACGGCAGGCGAAGGTGGTGCATGGGGTATCGCCCTGCTGGCAGGATACCTTATTAATAATAAGGGAAAGAACCTTGCCGACTACTTGGAGGATGTCGTCTTCGCAGGCAACACGGGTGTCTCTGTCGCTCCCACAGCCGACGACGTCGTCGGCTTCGAGAAATACATCGAGAACTACAAGCGCTGTCTGCCCATCGAACAGGCTGCAGTGGAGAACAAGTAATCAATTATGAAAACATTATTTATTTCCATCACAATGGCAGCTTTTGCCTTCACGGCAAATGCCGCTGACAACATCCCCGCAACCATTCATGCCGACAAGGCAGGTGCCAAGATCAACCGCGAGATATACGGCCAGTTCTCCGAACACCTCGGAAGCTGCATCTACGGCGGTCTGTGGGTAGGCGAAGACTCCCCCATCCCCAATATCAACGGCTACCGCAAGGACGTGTTCGAGGCCCTGAAGGCCCTGAAGGTTCCCGTGCTCCGTTGGCCGGGCGGCTGCTTCGCCGACGACTATCACTGGATGGACGGCATCGGTCCCAAAAGCCAGCGTCCCTCCCTGCGTAACAACAACTGGGGCGGTACCATCGAGGACAACTCCTTCGGTACCCACGAGTTCCTGAACCTCTGCGAGATGCTGGGCTGTGAGCCGTACATCAGCGGCAACGTCGGCTCCGGCACCGTCAAGGAGATGGCCCAGTGGGTGGAGTACATGACCTCCGACGGCGACACGCCCATGGCACGCCTGCGCCGCCAGAACGGCCGCGACAAGGCCTGGCACGTCAAGTACTTCGGCATCGGCAACGAGGCCTGGGGCTGCGGCGGCAACATGACACCCGAGTACTACAGCGACGAGTTCCGCAAGTTCAACACCTACCTGCGCGACTACACGGGCAACAAGCTCTACCGCATAGCCTCGGGAGCCAGCGACTACGACTACGACTGGACTAAGGTGCTGATGGACAAGGTGGGCAACCGCATGCAGGGCATCTCCCTGCACTACTACACCTGCTCCGGATGGGAAGGCCCGAAGGGCTCTGCCACCCAGTTCGACAACGACCAGTACTACTGGGCGCTGGGCAAGTGTCTGGAGATTGAGGAGGTCATCAAGAAACACAAGGCCATCATGGACGAGAAAGACCCCGAGGGCAAGGTAGGACTGCTCGTCGATGAGTGGGGCACCTGGTGGGACGAGGAGCCTGGCACCATTGCCGGCCACCTCTATCAGCAGAACGCCCTGCGCGATGCCTTCGTTGCCTCGCTGAGCCTCAACGTGTTCCATAAGTACACCGACCGCGTGAAGATGGCCAACATCGCACAGATTGTCAACGTCCTGCAGTCCATGATACTCACCGACCAGGAAGGCACCGGTCACATGGTACTCACACCGACCTACCACGTGTTCGAGATGTACACCCCGTTCCAGGAGGCCACCTATCTGCCCGTTGACCTCGAGAGTGAAGTGATGGCCGTGAGCAGGGGCTACTACAAGGTGAAGAAGAAGGCTATGGACGAGGGCTACCGCCCCTGCCCCATGCTCTCTGCCTCGGCAGCCAAGACGCAGGACGGCAGCATCGTGCTGGCCGTTACCAACGTCAGCCTCGACAAGGACCAGACCATCGACTTCCGCATCGACGGCTTCACGGCCAAGCAGGTCAGCGGCCGCATCCTGACCTCGGCCAACGTGGCAGACTTCAACGACTTTGCACACCCCGCAGTCGTTGCTCCGCGTGACTACAAGGATGCCAAGCTGAAGAACGGCGTGCTTACCGTCAAGGTTCCCGCCAAGTCCATCATCGTGCTCAACATCAAGTAAGACATATCGTCAGCTCCATTCAGGCGCATCGCTTGCTCAATTCAGGCGATGCGCCTGCTTCGTTCTTAGAATAACTGACGGAGCCATCAAGCATGCTTGAATGGCCGAGGTGCGAAGGAAGAAGACGTCAGTCAACAGTATAACAACATAGGAGAAAAAACAACAAAAATACGTTGGTACACAAAATTGTGGTCCACAAATTTGTGTACTTCAGTTTTTTTGCTTATATTTGCACCCAAAAGAATCGAATTGATATGGAAAAGGCATTTGTTTATGGTATGTCTGTTGAGGGCGAAAACTTCACGGACAGAGTAAAAGAGACCAAACGACTGAAGATGAATTTGGAGAATGGCATCAATGTCATCCTTGTATCGCCTCGACGAATTGGAAAGAGTTCTATCGTGCGAAAAGTCATGAAGGAAATGACCGATCCGAAGATTAAGATGGTGTTTATGGACATCTACGACTGTCGTAGTGAGTATGATTTCTACAATCGCTTTGCCACCGAGCTGTTGAAACAGACTGCCACCAAGACCGAACAGGTGCTAGAGAACGTTAAGAGATTCCTAATCAGACTGACACCTAAGATTGCTTTCTCGCCAGAGCCGATGTCTGAGTTCTCGCTATCTTTGGGAATTACGCCACAGAATTATCAGCCAGAGGAAATCCTGCAGTTGCCAGAGATGATAGGTCAGGCACAAGGAGTTCATATCGTCGTTTGCATTGATGAATTTCAGCAGATTGGTGAGATGCCTGATACGCTGACCATTCAGAAACGCCTGCGTGGAATTTGGCAACATCAGCGCAATGTGTCGTATTGTCTTTTCGGCAGCAAGAAACACCTGATGACCAACCTTTTCCAGAATCGCAGGATGCCATTCTTTCAGTTTGGCGAGATGATGTTTTTAGACAAGATACCAACAGCAGACTGGGTACCCTTCATCTGTTCCAGATTCGAGCGTCAGGGAAAGCAAATCCCCGAGAGTCTTGCAAAGAGAATTTGTGAGACGGTGGAGGATAATTCCTCTTATGTGCAGCAACTTGCCTGGAATGTATTGGCGGAGACGGAGCAAACGACTACTGAAGAAGATTTCTGTCGTGGTGTTGATGCCCTGCTGGCCCAGTGTTCCGCCCTTTTTGAAGAGCAATTGAAGGGATTAACAGGCTATCAGTTGAACTTTATTCGTGCGTTATGTGATGGTGTAAGTTCAGACTTTGGCAGCAAGGCCATCCTTGAGGCTTACAACCTTGGCAGCAAATCGAACATCTCACGCATTAAATCAGCATTGCAGGACAAAGAAATGATAGACTTCGATAAAGACACAGTCTATCTAGAAGATCCTGTATTTAAGATTTGGTATCAACGAAGCATGAAGTAGGAGCAAGCAAATTGATACGTTAGGCTGCACAGCTGCGGCCTCCTCTACTTTTTCCTCCAAAAATTTGGTTATGATAAGGACCTGGTACCTGTCATAATCGGCAGTGGCTGATTCGTTGTTTATCTCTCTATTCCTACATCAAACCACAACGGTAGAACATTACAATGCGCTTGGTGTTGAGTTGTTTATCTCTCTATTCCTACATCAAACCACAACATGAGAGAAGGGCGGGTTCATTACGATATGTTGTTTATCTCTCTATTCCTACATCAAACCACAACATTAAGGATAAGGTGGCGATAAACCCCGAAGTTGTTTATCTCTCTATTCCTACATCAAACCACAACACTTGGCGGTCTGGTAGGTACTGCCAATACGTTGTTTATCTCTCTATTCCTACATCAAACCACAACGATAGCAGTTTGCGACAACATCTAGAGCAGGTTGTTTATCTCTCTATTCCTACATCAAACCACAACGATGGCCTCACGGTTGAGAGGCAGCATGAAGTTGTTTATCTCTCTATTCCTACATCAAACCACAACCAATACTTCTGCCACCCTGCGGATGTGATGGTTGTTTATCTCTCTATTCCTACATCAAACCACAACGCGCTGGCCATCGGCTCGTCGCCGTTCTCCGTTGTTTATCTCTCTATTCCTACATCAAACCACAACTTCAGGGGATTTGTTCGGAGGTGGCGGTCAGTTGTTTATCTCTCTATTCCTACATCAAACCACAACGCACTCGGCTCAACGTGGCGGTCTTTGATGGTTGTTTATCTCTCTATTCCTACATCAAACCACAACCTGCGCCGGCTTCTCCTCACCGATGATGAGTTGTTTATCTCTCTATTCCTACATCAAACCACAACAGGAATGGTTCATCTTCAGCGTGCTCCAGCGTTGTTTATCTCTCTATTCCTACATCAAACCACAACGCTCGCCCGCGACCTGCTCACCCTGCGCCGGTTGTTTATCTCTCTATTCCTACATCAAACCACAACAGCCGTCGGGATAGGGCATTGACTTGAAATGTTGTTTATCTCTCTATTCCTACATCAAACCACAACCTTCAACGATTGGACCTGCAGCCGCTGTAGGTTGTTTATCTCTCTATTCCTACATCAAACCACAACAAAAAGAGCCGCCGACCTTCGCAGGCCAGCGTTGTTTATCTCTCTATTCCTACATCAAACCACAACGAAACGTACACCCCACATACCAGTGATTGGTTGTTTATCTCTCTATTCCTACATCAAACCACAACGGAATATCCACTTTCATTCCGTGGCCGCAAGTTGTTTATCTCTCTATTCCTACATCAAACCACAACGAGCCTGCCAGTCAGGATCATCATCCGTCGTTGTTTATCTCTCTATTCCTACATCAAACCACAACGCCGCTGGATTGAATTGTTTGGTTCGTCCAGTTGTTTATCTCTCTATTCCTACATCAAACCACAACTGAATTAACGGTGTAACCTTCTGGAAACATGTTGTTTATCTCTCTATTCCTACATCAAACCACAACTACTGCCCTTGCGCGTCGTAGTGGCCCGGCGTTGTTTATCTCTCTATTCCTACATCAAACCACAACCGTGCTTGCGGATGCTCAGGATGCACGCCTGTTGTTTATCTCTCTATTCCTACATCAAACCACAACGCTGGGCGCAATGGTGAAGCGCGTGATGGGGTTGTTTATCTCTCTATTCCTACATCAAACCACAACACACAGGAACAACTCTCGGAGCGGGCAGGGGTTGTTTATCTCTCTATTCCTACATCAAACCACAACCTTCAAGGCGAATCCCCGTCTGGTGAAGTGTTGTTTATCTCTCTATTCCTACATCAAACCACAACATAGGTTGATTATTATCCTATATTACAAGCAGTTATATGCTTTTTCTTGTCTAAGAAGTGGCATCTGATGTGGATTTCTGTTTGCAAATGTACTAAAAAAATTCTAACTGTAAAGGCTCCGTCGGCACTTTTTTCTTTTTTTCCTTTCCCCAAAAGTTCACGATATCACCATATTGCTTATCTGTCACACTCAATATACTTACCATACCTGTTTCTGGCGCAATGGCTTTAATTCGTTTTATGTGTACCATTTGACTCTCGTATGATGCACAATGACGAATATAAACCGAATATTGCAACATCACAAAGCCGTCCTTCATCAGATTTTTCCTAAAGAGCGCAGCTATCTTACGTTCTTTCTGTGTTACGACAGGCAAATCGAAGAAGACAAACAGCCACATAATATGATATGCATTTAATCGGACTTCACTCATGTTATCATAGGCAATGACAATTTATCTGTTTCTCCCTTATACATCCTCAGTAGTGACGCTGTGGTCAATGACAGCGCATTCTCCAAGGGACGTGTTACTTTTCCCATTCTCACGTCTGAGAACAACACCCTCAAGAGTTTTCCTTTCGACTGACTGTCCAGCTCGCTGACAGCCCCATCGTAATATAAATGATACACAATTTCATCAACGAAAGGCCGATATGGTTCCATTACATCATCAGCTAACGGGAATGCATTATAACGGTTACGATGAAACACACCAAAGGCTGGATAAAGCCCAGAGCCAATCAATGCACGAGCAACTGCTGCTCTTAGAATAGTATAACCATAGTTCAGCAGGTTATTTGGCGACTCCCCTTCCCGTTCTCTTTTGAAACCATCGTAAAATATTCTGCTCCAGTATTCCCGCGCAGCAGCTCCTTCTCGATTATCGGTATCACCTGACTTCACATTCATATAATAAGGTTTCAATGCATCACCGTTTTTTCCTAATGAATTCAACAAAAGAGCCTGATTCCTGATTTTGCATTCCACCAATTGTTTCCAGACGTTCTTCTTCAAAGGAGCAGAAGCTTCCATTTGGTACTTGTAGCTTTCCTGCTGAGTAGTGTTGCCTTCCAGCGTCATCAGCATTGTTCGGGGCATCTGCTTTTTGTCGCAGAAGATAACAGACACGTTGTTATCAGCCAATTCATTGAGCAATGGCACGGATATGCTTACTTGCGGATTTTCTATGACAACGAAGCCGATATCTTCTATCGGGCGGGTTACAGAATCCTTATTGTCCTTGAATGTGATGACGATTTGATGGTCCTTCAAAGACAAAGATACAGGAGACGTAAACATCAATGTTTGCTTAATCATATCAACCTCCTTATCTCACCTAAATCGTTAATCTCAAAATCTACACCTTGAACAAGAGCCTTGAATCTATTGAACGTAATACGTAGAACAGGCTTTAAGTTTCCATCATACGAATATGCGCCCATTTCTTTTTTTGCCTCTGTAGCTTGGCGTGCTTCCTGATGATGCATCAACATCATTCTGCCATCCGTCAAAGACAACGCATTGATGACATATAGACGCTTTTGAAGGTTAGCTCTATCCATTTCCCAAATTTCTTCTGGGTTGTTATCATAGAGGAGTACCATTGTACCTATTGACAATTTATAAACCAACGGATATCCTTTCTGACTCTTTATTGGTACAATGGGATCTCCTGTCGTATCTCTTTCATTACTTCTTCTATAATACCTTGCGGCATTAAGTAGGTTTATCTCTTCAAACTCTCGGTCTTCTTTCCCCTTCTCATTTTTGCCAATATAGATTGCAACAAGATAGTTGCTGTCATTCCATGCAAGTAGGTTTTGTTTATATTCCTTTCTGGACAGGTCGCGATGAGAAGTAATAATAATCGGAGCTTTACTTACAAAGCACCTTACCTTATTTATTTTAATACCTTTGCTCTCATTCATCCAAAGACCTTTTTCTACCGCATTCTTCAAACTTCCATGAAGCAGAATGGCAGTTTTTATTATTTCTTTTACAGCCTCGTCAACAATATTCTCAATGTCTGCATCCGAAAGTGAAGATACAGATTTTCTTACTACATACTTTATTTCATCATCTCTTTTAATCGCTCCATAATAAGTATCCTTATGGAGCGAACCACGTGCCGTATCTCCTCGCATCTGCACTTTTTCTCCACGACTGTTTCTTAATATCTTGCCGTCTCGATTTCTAACATTGCGTTTCGACTGTTTGGGCATATTGTCTTTTGAGTAATGTGCCACAAGGAGTTCGTCTTGTACTTTCTTGACATCTTCAACAAAAGTTGGCCATGGCTTTGGGAAGTCCGCTTTGTCGTATCCATACCACTTGTGGTTTTCCTCATCGTGATAGTATTGGGCAAGTTTATCATACTCACCCTTGTCTATGCATGCAATGGTGATGGCATCAATACAATGGTGGACGTGATTGTCACGTTTTTTCTTCTCATAGACATTTTGAATGCCCCATATCTTTCGAAAATCCGAGGTGGCGATGCCTTTAACAATATACACCTGTTTGAAGACTGACTTCAGATACATTCGTGCGAAGCGAGAGATTACGCTAATGTCTGTTCCCTGACGACGAGAGAATCCTTCGGGAATCTCTGTCATCGTAAAACGTTTATACTTTCCAAGCCAATAGTCGCGTTGCAACTTCAGATAGTGGCGATTCTGTATGTTTTGGTCTTTCTGTTCCTTGTTGGCAGCCGTTTTTCTCTTCAGCGAGCGAATTCTCTTATCCAGTTCTACGTAGTTGTCTTTCCAATGCTCAATGCGCTGAAGAATCTCCTCATGGTTTGCGAGGTCCGAAGGCTTCTTTGTCTTTTTTGTTTCACGATTAAATTTACTGCTACACAACGTAAGATTCTCTTTGGTGGTATCTCCGCCAACGCTTCTCGGAATGGTGTGTTCGATGTCATAGGCAGGGTTCTCACCAAGGAAATCACAGATACAGATGGTGTCTCCGGTATAGACACAGATATGGTTTTGCTCTTCCCAGAGTTGATACTTCAAAATATCCGTATCAGAGGGTTCAATATCTTTTCCACAATGTTCCTTGTAGAGTTTTTTTATCTCTTCCCTACACTTGTTCCTATTGTTTTCGTTGTCTTTATTCCATCGTTGTATGGCTTTGCGCTTGTTAGCATCATTGAGATCGCGTGAGAATTCAATATGCACCTTAGTGTCCTCGTCTATATATCCATTCTTAAGCAAGAGATTCACCACCTTGCGCAGTCTGAACATCGAATGCATAGCCATTGGATTCTTAACACTACTAATACGTGGAGAGCCCAATTGATAAATACCATCGTCGTTGGGTTTCTGACGTGGATAAGGGTCAATCATTGAGGGATGATAGAGCTTTTCGAGTGATTTGTCATCTACGTTATACCTATCCTTTAGATACCCTTTTACACATTCTTCGAGTGTGGCTGTATCATGAACGTTCTGTAGATTATTCATTACGTTGATAACGTTCTCCACAAGTGCATCTCGCGTTTCTTTTAATTCCCAAATGTATCGAGGCACGACTTCTCCAAGGTTGGCCAGGAAAACTGCCTTGGAATATATCAGTCCGTAATTCTTCATGAACGGAAGAATTTTGCGAATGGCTTTCAGACTGAGTGAGGCATAGTCGGATGCGATATGAATCTTGCAGAATTTCGATGCATCTTCCTCTGACAACTGAAGACGAGCCATAGCAAATTCCTTCAACCTGTCGTTATCATCGAAAGAAAACAGCACATGCCATATATCGTTCATTACCTCATAGCGACTCTTTCCCTCACCCTTGGTATAAACTTCACAAACGGCATCAAGCCAATTTCCTCCGAAGATATCGGTCAGACCCGCCAGCACAGGACAGCCAGAGACACTAGTATCCAAAGTATAATTGAATCGGTAAGCCTTCTGTTCAGCATCGTGCATACCACAATAGTTGTTCTTGCCTGCAACGGCCTTGGCTATGTCCTCGAAAACAAACTTCTGTTTAGACTTGCGAAGGAACATCGGAATGGCCTTTTGTTTCTCTTCCTCGGTAAGGAAGCGCTCCCCACTTTCATATAATGTACTAACAGCTACCTTGACACTGTTAAGGAACTGATACATGCGAAACTCCTCGAACAACGGATGCGAAACCGGACAGCGACTCTTGTTCTTTTCGAAAGTACATTTGCCAACCAATCCCTTCTGAGACTTCAAAGGTCGTTGAAAGAATATGGCTTTCCTTAGTTTGCCCACCAAACTCTCATCAAGTTCCTGCATTTCACAAATTGCAAGAAACTCTTTCATGTAATGGTCCTTACGTGAAGTGTAATGACTTCTTATTTTCTCTCCGCGCTCATAGAGATGAAAGAAGTATTCTCCCAGATATTTGCAACCGCTCGCTTCTATCGACTCCGACAGCTTGTCAATGTCTTGACTAACGGTGCCTTCTGACTCTTGTGTTGTATCTTTACGATTGCTTAGGAAACCTCTACGCTGATTTAAATGATAAAGAGCACGTCCGAGTATGTGTCGCTGAGTTGCATCGCTCATATCGAGTTTTTGTGTCAGACAGATAAAACGAAAACGATAAGGGTTAACATTCTCCTTATCCTCTGTTCGCTGCCAGTTTATAAACTCTTCGCTCATGGGATATTCTCCCTTCAATCTCCACTTGCGCAAATCTTCCTTTGTTACAAGCGGACACAATCCATTCTCCATCAAGACTGTCAGCAGACGAATCTTTCTCACCTTTCTGCGCCAGTAAATGCGTCTCAAGGCTCGATGGTCTGTTCTCTCTGCAGCCTTTGACAACTCCTTCCCTTGATCCATTTTTACACCTTCGGCAAAGATATTTGTTCCTTTTGCGACCAAAGTAGTTATACCATCTTCCTTATCAACAATAGCCCATCCAAGACTGTTTGTACCTGTGTCTATACCTAGTATTCGTTCCATAAACAAAGTTTTTAGTTAAATTTGCGGTAAAAGTACAAAAAAATTTTGATATCACCAAATAAATTTGTAATTTTGCACCAGTAAGATTTCCTACATCTTATCACAATAAGGCCGTAGTGGCCGAAGGGTAAAACCTATACTCCCGCTTCGGTGGGAGTTTTTGTTGTCAGCAATATGGGTTGAATATATGACAATACCTAGTATCTGTCATATTATGTTTCAAAGCGATAGATGCTGACTTTGGGAGACGAAGTGGCGGGACGAAAGAAACAAAGGTGGCGATAGGCAGGGGCGAAGTGGCGGGATGGGAGGGGAGAAGGTGCCGCCTTATAGGGAAGGAGGTGCCGTTTCGTAAGAAGACGGCGGGCGCCGTCCAATATAGCGCCGCCCGCCGTCTGATTGGACGGCGGGCGGCGCTCAATCAAGCGGCGGGCGGCGTGTTCCTACTTTTTTTCCTCTTCTTTTTCACGATAGGGTGAGAAGAGCATCGAGGTGCCGAATTTTCTTTTCTGCAACAGTGGCGGATCGCCTTTGCAGAGCTTGTTCAGATAATCTCTGGCAGTAGAGTATTTCATATCGCTGTAATAGCAGAACGTGTGGATAGTGAAGTTTCTACGCTCTAAGCACTTCTGCAGGGCCTCATCGATGGTGCCCTCTTCGCGCAGCGTCTGCATCGATTTAGTATGAACACGGTCGGGCCTATAGACGAAACCTTCTTTCAGCTGGCTTTCCAAGGCCTTGACAAAGTCTTTGGACGGAATGAACTCTATGCCAGCATACTGTACATTCTTTGTCTTCACCTTCTTGGGGTCAGAGTAGTCGCCATCAAGACGAAGCTTCACCGCAAAACTGCCTATGGGCGTGTCTATGCGCTCACCTTTCTTCATGTGGATGGCTGCAACGTCGAGAAAACACTCAAAAGCACGCGTCAGTTCACCGGAATGCATGCCACGATGGTCGTGGCAGAAGTCATCAAGAAAGCCCATGGGATACCTAATGTCTATGGCCGGACGGGCATAGAGCAAGGGCTGTCCGTTTTCGTCCTTTGTGGGACGGGGCAGCAACTTATACGGTAGGCCTCTCTTCTTTCTTGGCATAACTTTGACTGTTTTACTGCTGCAAAGGTACAAAAAAACTTTCAAGAATCCAAGAAAATCGACGTATATATCAAGAAAAATTTAGATTCATAGCGTGAAGATGTTGTGGGAGGGGGACAGATGAGAACGGTGTGTCAGAACCAGTACATGACATATCTGTAGGACGTCATAGCAATCCCATTTCTTTTACAATGCTGCGCATAACATCGTTCTTAACACTTGATGCGTCTGCCTTGTCGTAGATATATACCAATGCTATCACCATATCGCTCTTTGAAATAATAATGTTGAAGGTGATAACTCTTGCACCGCCAGCCTTACCACGGCCCTTGCTACGGATATTCAGTCGCACCTTGCGCAAGCCACCGCCCAAGTCTATGCCTTGCTCAGGGTTTTGTTCCAGGCTGTTGCGCAATTCCTGCAAGTCTGTCTTCAGCGACGGATAGCGTTTTGCCAAGGCTTTGACACCCTTGATGAAATCAGGAGATGGGCGAAAGTCATATTTCATTCATCATTTCCTCCCAAGTGCTAAATTCAACTTTTCCCTCCTTGAAGTCTTTGGCCTGCCCTACCGCATGGCGCAGTTCTCCAAGAAATCTCTGGCGTGCAGACGGCTTCCTTGGTTTTTCCCTCACCACCTGCACTTTCTCTACACCGCCAATGCGGCTCAGCACTTTCCGAAGCCCAGGAACAATGCTGCTGTCGGATACGTTTACAACAATCTGTGTCATATTCTTACTGTTTTATGCACTGTGTCTGCAAAGATACGAACAATTTTTTTGAATCATTATTTATTTTGAATTATTTAACTTGCATAATATGAATTAAATATTGAGGAGGCCAATGCTATGGTCTCCTCAACTTTATGCTCACTTAGTCACAACCTTTTTTCCATCTTGGATATATATTCCCTTGTTGGGCTTGCCGTTAAGCTGTCGGCCCTGGAGGTCGAAGTAGCGGCTGGTGCCGTCAGCATCGATGGTCTGGATGGTGGGCTCGATGCTGGTGGGAGTAGATGACGGGTTGGGGATGTCGCCATCGTAGAGGATGTTAAACGCATCAGGCACGTTGCCATCGCTCACGTTACCCACTCCGGCGTTGCTGAACAGCGTGCGGTACTTCGTGCCAATGTTGTTGTCCTGCGTCTGTGCCGGGGCTGCGGCAGGAGTATTGATTGGTTCGTCGGATAAGAAGTAGGCGCGGAAGGGCTTAAGACTGGCGCCGGCATTGTCATCTGAGGTGAAACGTGCCCATGTGCCGTCCTCCAGCAGACAGTACATGTTCATGCCGTCGGCATCGGTTGCGCTGATGCTGCTGAAGTTGCCTCTCCACTGGCCCACCGTCGTCAGGTTGTCGTTGAAGAACCATTCACCGTAGTCGTTGACCTCTGTGTCCTCTGACTGCTCTGTGCTAATCAGTTCCACATTAAAGGCGTTCAGGCTGACATCGCCCTGTTCTACCACAGCCAGGTATGCTTTTCCTGCTTCGGCGACATCGGGCACGGCGGTAAATACGAACTGCTTGTAGTAGTCATCGACGAACGAGAGCTGGTAGAACTTTATCTTGCCAGGCTCTACAAGCTCGCCGAAGCGGAAGTCGTAGGGCAGACAGAGTGTGTAGGCCTTGGGAATAAATGTGCCGTCAGCCTTCTGCTCTGCTGAGAGCACGCGGTCGTATGCTACGTTTGCCATCCTGCCCGTGAAGTGTTCTATGACCTCAGCATTTTGAGCATCGAACGAGCTGTCGTCCTGCAGGGATGCCCACTCCATAGGACTCAGGAAACCGAGGAAGTCATCAACCGATACGGAGCTGCCGGTAAACTTCAGCTGATAGACTCCCGAGAGCGGTGCGATGAAGTACAGCGAGTCTGCAGTAATATAGGTGTTCTGATAGGTCCAGTCCGGATCGACGTCACGCTTGTAGAAGACGTTGAGCCACCCGCTGCTGATGTCGGCATAGAAGCGAAGCACGTCGCCCTTCTTGGCCTGCAGACTGGGGGTGATGAGCTCGTAGGCATCGCTGTCGGTATGGGGAGCCCACGTCTTCTCGGCGCCACCCATGCCCATCATGGCCATCATATCCATACCACCGCCCTTGGTAATCTGCCAGCCGGTGGTGCTCCAGCCTATGGGCAAATCAACGACATCGCCTTCCTCGACCAAGAACTCTGGCTCAAAGTCTTCCGACCAAGCGTCGTCGTAGGTGATATAGGCTGACAGATAGACCATCTGCGTGGCTATCTGGCAATTAGTCGGTACCAAGACGAGGGCTGCCTGGTGGGCACCCAGCGCCTCCGGGTCGTGATTGAAGGTAACGTCAATATCGGCCGACTCGCCAGGAGCAATGCTGAACATCTGCTGACTCAGGGTGTAGAACGTAGGATCGCTCGACATGGCATAGAGCTGCAAGACCGACGTACCCGTATTGATGAGCTGGAAGGTCTTGGTCTGGCTGCCACGGGCCATGCCGTAGTTCACGGTCTGTGTAGCTTTTCCATTATAGCGCACCAGCAGGTCGGGGGCATTCATGTTGATGCGGCCGCCGGCAATGCTGTCAATGCAAAGGCTGTCGCCAGAGACGAAGCGGAAGCGGTAGTCGCCTGCCGGCATCCAGGCAATCCACTTCGTGTGGTACAGCGTGTCCTTCAGCTGGTAGGCATCCACCTTCTCCCACTGGTTGCTGCCATAGACGGTTCTCTCGATGGTCACGTTGGCCTGCGGGTCGATGATGGGGCCCTTGTAGCTGCCGTCGCCGTTCTTCAGCGAGAAGACTACAGCGTCATTCACACCCTGAATGGATAGCGGGGGTGTCATGAACCAGTCGCTGGCACCGCCACCGCCAAAGATGGCAGCCATGGCAGCCATACCGCCGCCATCGGGATTATAGTGGGTAGCCACGCCTTCCTTCACCACAAAGCCTTCACCATAGCAGCCCAAGGGAAGCTGGTCGTCGTTGAAATCGACAGCCCACACATCGGGGTCGGTGATGACCGCAGCGACATTAATATAGGTATTCACCACTCGCTCGTCGGTAGGACAGAAACTGAGCAAGGCCTCGTTCTTGCCAATCTGGCCTGCGGCATAGTGGAACGTGACGTTCACCCTGGCAGAGTCGCCAGCGTTAATGCTGAGCTGGCTTCTATCGACGCTGAACAGCGCCGCGTCGTCTGACGTGATGTTAACGTTCAGCGTACCCGTACCGGTATTGATGACGATGAACTCCTTGGTGCTGTCAACGGCACAAACGCTATAATCCACAAAGCGCGTATGCAGACTGTCAACCGTCACCAGCAGGTCGGGGGCCTCGGTGTCAATGTGGAAGCCCGCAATGCTGTCAACCTCGGCATCGACACACGACACGAAACGGAAGCGGTATTCACCCGCAGGCGTGCCCGATATGGTGAACGTCTGGGATTCGTCATTCAGTATCGTCGTATATTCACCCACACGCAACCACTGGTTCTTACCATAGACCGTGCGCTCTACCACGAATATGGTGTCGGTCATGCCCATGATGGCCTTCAGGTCGAAACTGAAGCCCTCATTCTGGGGTTTACGGGCAGAGAACACCAGGTTCTCGCCTGCCTGAACAGACACGGGGGGAGTGAGCATATAGGTCCTGAGGCGGTTGCCGCCAAACATGCCGTTCATACCGGCGGGTCCCTGGCTTGGATTTTCTCCAGGGTTGACATTGCCCATGCCGGGCATGCCATTATTATCAGAGTCTTCGGTGGCCTTCGACTTGGCCTTACCGTCTTCAACTATCCAGCCTTCAGCAAACCAGCCGAAAGGCATCGTGGTTCCGTTGTTGAACCGCTCGTCCATCTGCTGGGTAGCGATAGACTGAGCCTGCATGTTCACTCCCATGAACAGGAGCAACATGGAAAAGAGCAATAACTTCTTTTTCATAATTTGTTAGTGTTAGAATATTTGAGCAAAGGTACTGTATTACCTGCACCCACACACTAACAATTTAGGCCTTTTTTATGGCAAAAGGGCGCTAACCCGTAAAAATGGATAAAGAAGCCCCTCCCTTGGGGAGGGGGCGAGGGGTAGGCTAAGAGACGGGAAGGTTAACCACGAAGCGGGCTCCCTCAGTATAGGTGGTGTCGAGCGTGACGTCTCCACCCAGACGGCGGGCAATGCGACGGGCGACGGTGAGTCCGATGCCTGCGCCATCGACATACTCGTTAAGCTGTACGAACTCCTCAAAGATGCGTTCGGACTCCTGCTGGGGAATGCCGATGCCGGTATCCTCGACGATGAACTGTACGTTTTGTTGATCGGGACTACAGGAAACACGTACGGACACATCACCCTTAGGCGTGAACTGAATGGCATTGCAAAGCAGGAGTGTCAATACCCGGATAAGCTGCTTGCGGTTGGTGTGAACGGTAATGCCACGGGCTTCAGGCTCTATGTGTTGATGGAAGTTGATATGGGTTTGCTTGTCCATGTGGGCGTGGAGCGCAGCCTCTGTGAGGACATCCAAGGGGGTAACGTTGTCAAGGCGCTCAATAAAGGTCTGCGATTCAACGTCGGAGAGTTCCAGCATTTTGTCAAACAACTCGGTAACTCGGATGGTGCTGTTGCGGATGCGTTCACGGATATTGTCCTTGGTTTTGTCATCCATCTCCATGCCCGGCTCGAGCATGATCTGCGTGAAGCCGTTGAGCACGTTGAGTGGGGTGCGTATCTCGTGGGAGATGTTCTTGATGAACTCCATCTTCATGCGTGTTGACTCCTCTGCCTTCAGGTTGGCATGCTGCAGCTGCTCGTTGAGTTGCTTCAGCTTGCAGTTCTCACGGCGACGGTAAAGGGTAAAGGCAATAAGCAGCACGATGATGGAACCACCGATGATACAAGCCATCATGAGGCGGAGCTGCCGTTTCTCATTTTCCATTTCCTCAATCTTGAAAAGGGCATGTTGCTCGTCCAACTGACTCTGCATGGCACTGATATAGAGGGTGTCCTTGCGGTTATAGAGCTCCTGTATGACGGCGGCAGCCTCCCCCAGCCTTCCGGTCTTCAGCAAGGCTTCGGCACGCAACTCATAGATTTTGTTGTCAACGGTGAGTTTCAGGTTCAGGGCGGAGTCACAGTACTGAAGAGCGCGGTCGTTGTGTCCCTCAGCAAGTGCAAGACGCATATACATCTCATACAGATAGTACAGGGTAAGTGACGACTGTCCCATCTGCTGATACTCCTCGGCCTTCTGTATGGCCATGCGTACTTTGTCGTACTGCTTCATACCCAGATAGGCGGAAGCCTGGGCAATCTGGCAGGTGACCAGGGGCGGACTGACGCTATTGATTCCGTGCTTGGGGACTAAGTCCAGCATGTACTGCTCCCAGGTCTGTGCGGTGGCCAGTTCCTCTTCATAGAGCCCGCGCCCGTCGAGCGACTGGCAGAGTCCTTCATAGACACCGCTGAGCATGCCGGTGGAATCGTACTCCTCCACCAACAGGGCGGCACTGTGCTCAAAGGCTTCGGTGGCTTTCTGCAGTTCACGGATGTCATAATAGACGGAACCTATCTGCTTATAGGACATAGCACGGCCGATGTTATTCTTGCGACGCTGGGCGTCTTCCTGCATGGCACGGGCCTCACGCATGGCCGACTGAAGGCGGCGCAGGTCGTGATTGGCAGAACACTTGCGCTGCCATACCTGGTAATAACGGTCCCACATCTGATGGTCCTTGAACCACTTCATCTGCGTCTCGGCCTCATCAAGCAGCATCTCGTAACGTCCGGAATTGTTGAGCAGGGCTATCTTGTTCCAACGGGCTGAGGCTTCGCGCTCAGGCTGTTTGAGGTCCTGTTCCAAAGCAATGAGCTCATCGAGCACAATGTAGGCGGGCTCAACCTGATTATTGGCAAAATAGAGCTTGAACAACTCGCGAAACACGGCTGCACGCTCATCTCCCTGACGAGTGTTGATAATGGAACGCAGTGAATCGGCCTTATGCTGGATGTCAGCAGGCGTAAGGGGTATGGCGTATGTCAGCGACAAACACATAAAGGTCAGCAACAACACGACCAAACGTTTGATATTGCTCATCTTCTTCATCTCCGTAGATGTTTAAGGTCAGTATTTGTGTGCAAAGATAAGAAATAATTATGAATTATGAATCATGAATTATAATTTTTTTGTACCTTTGTAGCCGTGAAAATGACGGAAACGGGGGAAATGCCCCACTCCAAGTGGCTGGACCGCCTACATGAATGGCGGATAAAGCACGTCAGCGACAGGATGTTTATCATCATTCTGGCGCTGCTCGTCGGTTTCTTTGCTGCCGTTGCCGCCTTCATCCTCCACACGCTCATCAACCACATCAGCGCACTGCTGACGAGTCAGGTGGACAGCACGGAGGCCAACTGGCTCTACCTCATCCTGCCTGTCATCGGTATCTACCTTACCTCGCTCTTTGTCAGGTACATTGTCCGCGACGACATCTCACACGGCATCACACACATTCTCTACGCTATCAGCGCCAAGAAGAGCCGGCTGAAGGCACATAACACGTGGTCGAGCGTTATCTCCTCGGCCATCACCATTGCGTTTGGCGGTTCGGTAGGTGCCGAGGCGCCTATTGTGCTCACGGGAAGTGCCATCGGCTCGAACCTGGGCCGCATTCTGCGATTGGACAGCCGAACGCTGATGTTGCTCATTGGCTGTGGTGCGGCGGGTGCCATTGCTGGTATTTTCAAGGCACCGATAGCCGGACTGGTCTTTACGCTGGAGGTGTTGATGATTGACCTGACGATGGCGTCGCTGCTGCCCATCCTTGTGAGTTGCGTGACGGCCACTTGCTTTACCTATATCTTCAGTGGCGACAACACGCTGTTTACATTCCATATTGATTCCGACTGGACGGTAGAACGGGTGCCCGCTACCATCCTGCTCGGCGTGTTCTGCGGACTGGTGAGCCTGTACTTCATCCGCATGATGACGGCCACCGAGGGGATGTTCGCCCGTTTCAAGGACAAGCCGTACGTCAAGCTGGTGATTGGCGGACTGATGCTCAGCCTGCTCATCTTCCTCTTCCCCAGCCTCTACGGCGAGGGCTACCAAGCCATCAGCCTACTGCTGAACGGCCGTACGGAGGCCGACTGGAACCAGATACTCGACGGTTCGCTGTTCTACGGACACAGCGAGTGGCTGCTGGCATATCTGGCACTGGTGCTGCTGACAAAGGTGTTTGCCACATCGGCAACGAACGGTGCCGGCGGCGTGGGCGGTACGTTTGCCCCGAGCCTGTTCATCGGCTGCTTTGCAGGATTCTTCTTCGCCCGTCTGTGGAACCAGCAGGGTGTGGGCGTCTATGTGCCAGAGAAGAACTTTGCGCTCTTAGGAATGGCTGGTGTCATGTCGGGTGTCATGCATGCCCCGCTGACAGGCATCTTCCTCATTGCCGAGATAACGAGCGGCTACAACCTCTTCATGCCGCTGATGATTACGAGCGTGTGCGCGTACCTTACTATTATAATATTTGAGCCCCACAGCATCTATGGCATGCGACTGGCCAAACGCGGACAGCTCATCACCCACCATACGGATCATGCCGTGCTGACGCTGATGAGCCTCGACTCGGTCATTGACCACGACTACATGGCTGTGGAGCCTGACATGGAGCTGGGACAGATTGTGCACAAGATTTCACACAGCCATAACAGTCAGCTGCCCGTGCTTGACGCAGCAGGCAAACTACTGGGAGAGATTGACATTCGCCGCATTCGTCACGTGGTATTCCGCATTGAGCTGTACCACCATTTCAAGGCTGCCCAGCTGATGACGCGACCCGCCGCCACGCTGCACGACAACCAGTCGATGACAGAAGTGATGAAAGTGTTTGACCAGACAGGAGCCGACTGGCTGCCGGTGCTTAACGCCGACAACCACATGAAAGGCTATATTTCACGCCAGCGCATCTACGAGATGTACCGTAAAATGGTTGCAGACATGAGTCAGGAGTAATTTACGAATTAACGGTTTTCGATTTACAATTGATATGAAAAAGAGTGATTTGCGAATTGTGTTTATGGGAACACCGGAGTTTGCGGTGCCCACCCTGAAAGCAATAATTGAGAACGGCTACAAGGTAGTGGCCGTAGTCACCCAACCCGACCGGCCCGTAGGCCGTCATGGCAGCGTGCTCCAACCATCACAAGTAAAGCAATATGCCTTGTCCGTAGGACTTCCCGTTTTGCAGCCGGAGAAGATGAAAGACCCGGAGTTTGTGGAGGAGTTGCGCTCTTTTGGGGCCAACCTGCAAGTGGTAGTGGCCTTCCGCATGCTGCCAGAGGTGGTGTGGGCTATGCCCGAATACGGGACATTCAACGTTCATGCTGCCCTGTTGCCGCAATACCGAGGTGCTGCACCCATCAACTGGGCCATTATCAACGGTGAGAAGCAGACGGGTGTCACAACCTTCTTCCTCGACCACGACATTGATACGGGACGCATCATTCTGCAGAAGACATTCGACATCCCATCGGATGCAGACGTGGAGTATGTCTATGACGGACTGATGCAGTTAGGTGCAGACATCTGCCTGGAAACGCTGGAGCGCATCATCGCAGCTGACGGTTCCCCCGTCAGCATTCCCCAGAAGCAACTGATGACTGCGGGACAAGTGCTAAAGCCGGCCCCCAAGCTGTTCAAGGAGAATTGCCGCATTGACTGGTCACGGCCCGCAGAGGATATCCGCAACTTCATCAGGGGACTGTCACCCATCCCAGGAGCGTGGACCATGCTGGTGGCTCCCGACGGCAAGGAGACGATGCTGAAAATCTACAAGGCGCACGTCACTCCATCCTCCACCCTCCACCATCCGCTCGGCTCTGCCGCTTTGCACAGCAAAGAGCCCTCCACCCTCACCTTTCCTGCTGGCGAAGGAACGGAACTGACGATTGACGAACTGCAGCTGGCGGGAAAGAAAAGAATGCCCGCAAACGATTTTCTGAATGGGATAAAAAATATTGAAAAATATTCGGTCAGATAATATAATAAATCGCATCTTTATACGTTAGGTATATAGTAATTAACAAAAAAGGTTTGCCTATGAATTATTTTACCCCCGACGTATTTAGACCCAGTGAGAAAACCCTGAGACTGATTAAGGAATTTGCCCACACTTATCGCGTGGCAAGAATGGCCGACAACACCTGCGTGTCGTACTGCCTGAATTAAAAAGCTCAAAGTTCAAAGCTCAATGACAAAAGTTTCCCCATCACTTCTCGCTGCCGACTTCCTGCACCTTGACAGCGAAATAGCAATGATTAACCGTAGTGAAGCTGACTGGCTCCACCTGGACGTAATGGACGGTGTCTTCGTTCCGAACATCTCGTTCGGATTTCCCGTTCTGGAGTTTGTTGCCAAAGCCTGCACCAAACCGCTCGACGTTCACCTGATGATTGTTCAACCGGAACGTTACATCAAGCAGACGGCCAAGCTGGGTGCCATGATGATGAACGTACACTACGAAGCCAGCACCCACCTGCACCGCACGGTACAGGAGATTCACGATGCAGGCATGAAGGCTGGCGTGACGCTCAATCCGTCAACGCCGGTCAGTGTGCTTGAAGACATCATTCAGGATGTGGAGATGGTGCTGCTCATGAGTGTCAACCCCGGGTTCGGCGGCCAGACGTTCATTGAGAATACCATAGAAAAAGTGAAGCGCCTGCGCCGACTCATTGACGAGAAAGGCTGCAAGACGCTGATAGAAGTTGATGGCGGCGTACAAGGTGAAACGGCACCACGTTTGGTAAAGGCTGGTGTTGATGTGCTGGTAAGCGGCAGCTATGTGTTCAGGAATCCCGCTCCTGAACAGATTATTCACGACTTACGCGCACTCCACGCTTAGCATGATGTTATGCTTCTTTGCCATGCGGCGAAGATTGAGGATGGCGTAGCGCATACGGCCCAAAGCTGTATTGATGCTCACTCCGGTAATCTCAGCTATTTCCTTGAAGGAGAGATCCTGATACATGCGCATATAGACTACCTCCCGTTGTGGGGCAGGCAGGTTGTCCATCATGTGGCGCACGTCACGCATAATCTGGTTGTTCACCATCTGCGTCTCCATGTTCAGTTCCATGATTTCCGCTCCCTTGAGGTTGCTCAGGTCGTTATCGGCATTGGGTTCAATGATACGCTCACAACGTTGCGTGCGGAACTGGTCCATCATGATGTTATGGGCTATACGCGTCATCCAGTACGAAAACTTGCCTGAATCCGTATAGCTTCCCTCCTGGAGCTTGGTGATGATTTTCACGAAGGTATCCTGGAAAATGTCATTTGCCTGTTCCTGGTCATGAACCATAAACAGAATATAGTTGAAGAGTTTTTGCTGATTGCGTGCTAACAACTCATCAAATGCCATATTATTACCATCGACGTACTGCAAGGCCAATTCCTCGTCAGTCATTTCTTCGAATCTTCTCATTGCTTACTCGTTAAAAACAGAGTATAATTGTGTCGATAGGCGTTCGTTTTAATTACAGTTTGATGAATAATTTATTATTTATTGCGTGCAAAAGTATGCAAAATGAGTGAAATAACCAAATTATTCTTGAAAAAAATGCAATATTTCGACAAAAACATGTATCTTTGTACGAAATTTAACAAATTGACAAACGCAAAATCGCAAATCTTAAATATCGAAACCGTATGATTAAGCTATTTGTTCCCGGACGTCTGTGTCTGTTTGGAGAGCATACCGACTGGGCTGGTCACTACCGCACCATGAATGCTGACATTCAGCCTGGCGCAGCCATCGTCACAGGTATTGAACAAGGCATCTATGCCGAAGTAGAAAAGTCGCCTATCTTTGAAATGCGCAGCGATGCACCCGAAATTTCGGGACAATGGAGTGACTTCTCCTGTCGTATGAGTGAACCTGAGCTTAAGCGCATCGCCAAGTCGGGAAGCTTCTTCTGTTACTGTGCAGGTGTTGCCAGCTACATGCTCGAATGGTACAAGGTGGGAGGAGTCAGCATCCGCATCACCAACATGACGCTGCCCATCAAGAGCGGTCTGTCATCGTCGGCAGCCATTTGTGTTCTCGTCGCGCGCGCGTTCAACTTAATATATAATCTCAACCTCAACACGCTGGGCGAAATGAACATTGCCTATCTGGGTGAACTCCGCACCTCGTCACGCTGCGGACGCCTTGACCAGGCTTGTGCCTTTGGCGTGAAGCCCAACCTGATGACTTTCGACGGTGATGAGATTGAAGTACGTTCGCTCAATGTCAAGAAACCGCTCTACTGGGTATTCGCCGACCTGTGTGGAGAAAAGGATACCATCAAGATTCTGAGTGACCTGAACAAGGCCTACCCCTTTGCCTCGTCAGAACAGGAACAACTGTTACACGAAGCACTGGGTGAGCGTAACCAGGAAATCGTCAAGCAGGCAATGGAACACATGGCTACCGGTAATGCCGAGGCATTAGGACGCCTGATGACTGAAGCCGAAGAACTGTTCGACAAGCAGGTGGCTCCCATGTCGCCCGCCCTGAAAGCACCCAAGCTGCATGCTACGCTACACGATCCAGCTATACAGCCGCTCATATATGGTGGTAAGGGTGTGGGCTCCCACGGTGACGGTTCTGTGCAGTTCCTGGCTCGCAACGAAGAGTCTCAGCTGCAGTTGGTGGATTACCTGAACAGTCAGGGAATGAAGGCTTATAAGCTCACCCTGCATCCCATACACACCGTGCGTCGTGCCATCATCCCCGTGGCAGGTTTCGGCACCCGCCTCTATCCTGCCACCCGTGCACTGAAGAAGGATTTCTTCCCCATCCCCTGCCCTGACGGAAAGGTTCGTCCCGTTATCCTCATCCTGCTTGAAGAACTCATCAAGAGCGGCATTGAGGAAATCTGCCTGGTGCTCGGTTCTGAAGAGGAGCGCATGCAGTATGCCGAGTTCTTCGAGAAGCCGCTTTCCGAGGAACACATGCAGAAACTCAACCCTGAGAACCAGGAGTACGAGAACCACATCCTCGACATCGGCAAACGCCTCCACTACGTCTATCAGAGAGAGAAGCGCGGCTTCGGTCATGCCGTCTATCAGGCTGTTGACTTCGCACACAACGAGCCCGTACTGCTGCTTTTGGGTGACACGCTCTACCGCAGCACCAGCAACAAGCCCTGTGCCCTGCAGCTCATTGAAGAGTACGAGCGCTACAACCAGCTGCTGGTCAGCATTCACTCCGTTCCGCTGAAAGACGTCAGCCATTACGGCATTCTCAGCGGCGTGTGGGAAGACAAGGAGGAAAGCATCCTCAACGTGAGCATGATGAACGAGAAACCCAAGGCTTCGTATGCCGAGGAGTTCCTGGGTGTGCGCGGACAAGACGGCAAGCACCGCTACTATTCTGTCTTCGGACAGTACATCCTCACCCCAGAGGTCTTCGAGCAGTTAGGGCATGATATCAAAAAAGCCGATGAGGAATCCTCCGATGCCAGCCGTACTGACAGGAACCGCGAAATAGAACTGACCACAGCCCTCGACCGTGTGCGTGCGCAGAGCGGCATGATGGGTGTCCGGCTCAAAGGCGAAATGTACGACATGGGCAACCCTGATGCCCTCCGCAATGCCGTACTCCAATTCTCCCGACCTGATTAGCCGGAACAAGCTTCCCAATAGCACAAAAACGCCGCCTGCTTCAACAACAGACGGCGTTATCTTTTGCGCTTATTCATTCGTTTCGGAAATCAGCCAAGCTGCCACCACTTCTTCTTTTTCTTTTCACGATTGTGGTGACGCTCGTAGCTGGAATGGAAATCAAGGGCGCTATCCTCTTCGAAGATATCGTTCCAAGTCTTGCGGCGGCTGACCATGCGGTAGATGGTTCCCCAGTCGGGCAAGCCACCCAAGTTGCGGTCGTCAATGAAGATATCGACCTTGAGCTTACGACTGAAATGCTGATTATTCTCAGTAGTTTCTTCGGGATAGTCTTTGTTGACGGCATAGAACTCTATTCCACGCTCCTTGCACCACGCTACAGCCTCATCAAGGAGGTGCCCCTCACGGACACTCCACAAGATGAGCTTGTGGCGGTCCCTGATGAGCATCTTAAGCGTGTCAACGGCAAAGGGTATCTCCTCGCCGATGGCAGGGTACTTGTGTTCAACTATCGTTCCGTCGAAATCTACTGCAATAGTCATTTCTATAATCTTTAATCAGTAATCCTTAATCACTTCTTGATGGACTTGTCGTCGGCCTTTCCATAGTGGCTGCTGGCATAGTTGCCATACGAGCCATAGTTGCCGTAGCCATACTTACCATAACCCATGCGGCCATAGCCATAGCGTCCGTACTTACCGTAACGACCGTAGCCGTAGTAGTAGCGGTACTTCTTCTTCGACATATCCACGCCATTGAGAACGATACACATATTCGGCATCTTCTTCTCGTTGCTGATGGTATTGAGCATGGCAACGTTGGCCTTCGGGGTGTAGTCAGAACGGCAGATCATGACTGATACGTCAGCATACTTGGCAATCTGGTACGTATCGGTTACGAGTCCGACAGGTGCGGTATCAAGGATAAGGTAGTCATATTCCTCTTTGAGATAGTTGAAAATGGTATTCAAGTTCTCGCGTGCCAACAACTCTGTAGGGTTGGGAGGTACGGGACCAGCCAGCAGCAAGTCGAGGTTCTTGTTAACGCCAGAGGGAATAACCTGGGCATTGACATCGGCCATCGTTACATTTTCCTTATTCAGCAGGTTGGTGATACCCACCTCGCGACTACCTACATTGAACAGGCGTCCTAAGGCAGGCTTACGGATATCAAGACCTAACAGGATGACCTTCTTGCCTAATAGTGCGAAGCTGACAGCAAGGTTGGCGGCGTTGAACGTCTTACCCTCACCCGATGTAGTGGATGAGAAGAGAATGACTTTCTGCTTGTCGGTCATCATGAACTGGATATTCGTACGCATGGAGCGGAAAATCTCATCGATCTGGTCGTTCTGGTTCTCATGTACCACGATACCGGCAGCAGTCTTGGCGCTTTCGCTGGCAACCGCAACTTCGGCCACCAGAGGCAGCTTGGTAAGCTTTGCAATATCGTCGGGACCTTCAATCTTGTACTTCAGGAACTGCAGCAGATAGATAATGAGTGCGGGAAGTCCTGCACCAAGGATCAGGGCAAGTAGCATAATAATGGCGGATTTGGGACTAACTTTTCCACCAAACTTGGGCTTGTCAATGAGTTTACCCTTATCAGCTGTAGCTGCAAGCGAAATAGAGTTCTCCTCTCGTTTCTGCAACAACATCAAATAAAGACCAGACTTGACTTCTTGCTGACGACCTATCTCTGTGAGGACACGCTCCTGCTCAGGAGTACTGCTGACACGACCTTGATACATACTGTACTGGCTGCTAATGCTCTGACGACGAATGTCAGCAGAGCGGTGAGCCTGGGTCAGAGATGTACGGATACTGCGCTGCAGTTCGTCAAGAGTACTGGTAAGCGTCATCACCTGAGGAGCATTCTCAGAAGCGGAACGTAGCAGACGGTTTCGATCCTGTACGGCCCTATTATAGTCGTTGATGAGTGAAGCTGATGCAGCATCACTCAACCCTACACCAGAAGGCATTAATTGATATTTATTGGAGGGATTTTCTACATACTCACGCATGTAGTCTATCATCTGTATCTGAGCATTTACCTGTGACAACTGATCAGAGAACTCACTGGTACGCTGTACTGCCTGACCAGCATCCATACTCATGTACGTTACATTATGGCTGCGTTTATAACTCTCCAACTGGCTCTCCGTCAAACCCAGTTCGTGGTTGATTTTGTCCATACGGTCGTTAATGAACTGCTCGGTCTTACGGGCTATCTCATTCTTGTCTGCATTGGCCTGTCCATTATAGCATACTGCCAACTCATTCAGGTAGTCCTGAGCGCGTTTGGGGCTGATGTCCTTAACTGTAATCTCTGCAATCTGTGTCACTTTAGAAGTGGGAGCTATAGACAGATTATTAACGAAACGGGTAGCAACAACAGAAACAGGATTGATGACAACAAACATGCAGTCGCCTTCCATGAGGGGTTTTCTGTTGCCGTTTGTGGTAAAGGTCAGCGTACCAACAGAGATTTTTCTGGCAGCAGGCATGGAAGTAAACGTGGTTTTGAATTCACGGTCGCCTCCGTTAGGCGAAATAATAACACCTTGTGCCACATACTGATTTTTCTCTTTGGTCACTGTCATCTTCACAGTACGGAGCGTATCTTCCATCTTGCTAAGACTCAAGGGGTCAATGTCAACATTAAGTGGCTGTGTCTGATACATAAGGTTCTTCTTGATGCGTCCGTCAGAATAGTAGTCTGTGTATAACTTGAGGTTTCTGACCACTTCCTCTGACAAGATTTTGCTTTGCAGGATTTCCACCTCATTTTCAATACCTGTACTGTTGGTCATGAAACCAAAGTCACGCATGTTTGCTAACTGACTTGAACTTCTGCGGCGTGTATCCTCATCTTTTATCAACATTTTTACTGAAACCTGATATACTGGCGTCGTATAACGCAAATAGATTAGAGCTCCGAAAATAAAGATGAGAAGCGACAGCACGAACCATTGCCAGTTCAGGATCACCATGGTGAAAATGGTCCTGATGTCAAATGAATTCTCTTCTTCGTTCTGAACAACGACATCTACATTGTCCACTGTTTCAATCTTCTTGTTTTCTTCCATTTTTATAATTAGGTATGTTATTTTCTGGTTAATTATCTATTGTTATTTATCGGTTCTGTTCAGCCAACTGCATCAGATATTGACCGTAGCCGTTCTTGATCATGGGCTGGGCCACAGCCTTCAGCTGTTCGCGGTTAATCCATCCACGCTTAAAGGCGATTTCCTCAAGACAAGCCACTTTTAAGCCCTGACGCTTCTCAATGACCTCAATAAATGTACTGGCTTCGCTGAGACTGTCATGAGTGCCGGTGTCCAACCAGGCAAAACCGCGCTGCAGCGTCATCACCTTCAGGTTCTTCTGCTTCAGGTATTCCTGATTGACCGTCGTGATTTCCAATTCGCCACGGGCACTGGGCTTGATGTTCTTGGCTATCTCCACCACGCTGTTGGGGTAGAAATAAAGTCCTACGACAGCGTAGTTTGATTTCGGATGCTCGGGTTTCTCCTCTATGCTGAGGCAATTGCCTTCGCTGTCAAATTCTGCCACACCATAACGCTCCGGGTCATTGACATAATAGCCAAAAACGGTAGCCTCACCACGTTTCTCAGCATTCTCAACACTCTGACGCAGCAATCCTGTGAAGCCGCTTCCATAGAAGATATTATCACCAAGAACCAGACACGCGCAATCATCACCAATGAATTTCTCACCGATAATGAAAGCCTGTGCCAATCCGTCAGGTGAAGGCTGTTCGGCATATTCAAACTTTACGCCGATATCCTCACCGGTCCCCAACAATCGTTTGAAGCCCGGCAAGTCATAAGGAGTGCTGATAATCAGTATCTCACGGATACCAGCAAGCATCAAAGCCGAGATGGGATAGTAAATCATCGGCTTATCGAATATGGGGATCAGCTGTTTGCTGATTCCTTTAGTAATAGGATAGAGGCGTGTGCCACTTCCCCCAGCTAAAACTATTCCTTTCATGATATAACGTTATATTCAGGCTGCAAAGGTAGTAATTTTTAGTGAAGAATGAAGAATGAAGAATGAAGAATTTATTGTCGTCACACCCGAATTAACTTTTTTTTACGGATTAGCTTTCATAATCTTTCAACTTTCAACTTTAATCCTTCATCTTTTTTGTACTTTTGTTCGAAAATAAAAAGAAAAACAAGTTTTCCTTTTGTATTTTGCTCACTTATCCGTACCTTTGCACCCGAAATTGGAATTAGTAAACAGAAAAAGCAAATAAGAAATGGGATTTTTATCTAATTTATTCGGACGCAAAGACTCCGAAGATACACAAAAGACGGGCGGCATGGAAGACTACATGACGCTTATTCGTGTATATTTCCAGGCTGTTATGGCCGCCGACCTGGGTATTACCAACATGGCTGCCCTACCCGACCTGCGAGTTTTCAAGACAACGCTGCACGTTCCTACCGTCAACAACAAGTTAGGCGTTGGCGAAAAGAGCCGCTGCAAGAAGATGCTGAAAGACATCTACGAGATGGACGATAACTTCTTCAAGGAGATTGACCAGAGCATCAAAAAGCGTTGCCGCAAGATTCAGGACGTACAGCCTTATATGATTCAGTTTCAGGCTTATACCAACGATTTGCTGATGCTTATCACAAACCTCATGAAGTATAAGCTGCGCATTCCCAGCATGTTCAAGAAGACCCTCTTCTCGGCTACCGAGCAGACCGTTGACGACATCTTTAACAAGAACGACTTCAAGGATGCCGCCGTGCTGAAAACAGCAGTCGGAATCCGTGAACTGGCCAAACGTCTGGGCTTCTCTCCCCAGTGGACCACCAGTTTCATTTTTAAGGTCATTATGCTGGCAAAAAAGGAGCCAAGGCCCAAAAACGACGATTCAAACCCTAAAAAATCATAATTTTTCATCTTTCACCTTTCATCTTTCATATTAAAGCATTACCTTTGTGCAAATTAACGAGTTAGGCTATGAACTCTAATGAGAAAGTTTTGAAGGATTTTGAGACGCGCGTCCGTCAGATGCTTCTCCGTTTCCAGCAGTTGAAAAAGGAGAACGAAGACCTTTTTGCGATGGTCGAGAAGAACGAGCGTGACATTCAGGAGCTCCGTGAGAAACTGGAACAGAAGGGTCGTGACTACGATTCGTTAAAGATGGCGAAGATGATTGAGATTTCGGATGGTGACCTGGAAGGTGCCAAGAACCGATTGTCCAAGCTGATTAGAGATGTAAACAAATGCATTGCTATCTTGAGTGACGCTAAATAATCTTCAGAAGCGATGGCTGAACCGAACAAAGAGAAACTACATATCCGACTGCACGTCTATGACGCCGAAATCGAGGTTACCATTAACCGCGAAGACGAGGAGTATTACCGTGCAGCAGCAAAACTCATTACCGACCGGTACAACGCCTATTCTCAGGCATACAGGGGACGTAAGAGTGAGCATATAATAGCGCTGATGACGCTGGTCGATGTGGCGCTGTTATATCAGAAGGAACGTGCACATAACGACACTTCCCCTTATGATGATATTCTCAAACGGCTCACCGCTGAAATTGAAGGCGCACTTGGTGAGAAGTAAGGAGAATATTAACATAACATATATATATTAATAAGGTATTATGGATTTACTTACGATTATAGCCATTGTTGTGGCACTCATTTTGGGTGTCGCCGTAGGCTACTTGGTTTTCCGTTACGTAGTTAAGGGAAAATATAATCAGATGATCGATGCTGCCAACAAGGAAGCGGAAGTCATCAAAGAGAAGAAATTGCTCGAAGTAAAGGAGAAGTTCCTGAACAAAAAGAGCGAGTTAGAAAAGGAAGTGCAGCAGCGCAACCAGCACATCCAGCAGAACGAGAACCGGCTGAAGCAGCGTGAGATGTCTCTCAATCAGCGTCAGGAAGAGCTGGGACGCCGCAAGAATGACCTCGACAACCAGCAGAACCGCATTGACAACGAGAAGAAAATGCTCGCCATCAAGCACGAGGAACTGGAAAAGATGCAGCTGCAGGAACGTGCCAAACTCGAAGAGCTCTCTGGACTCAGTGCCGAGGAAGCCAAGACCCGACTGGTGGAAGCCATGAAGGACGAGGCGAAGACCGATGCTCAGAGCTACATCAACGAAATCATGGACGAGGCGAAGCTCAACGCCAATGCTCAGGCCAAGAAGATTGTCATTCAGACCATTCAGCGCGTAGCCACTGAGACGGCCGTCGAGAACTCCGTCAGCGTGTTCCACATTGACAACGACGATGTGAAGGGACGCGTCATCGGACGTGAAGGACGTAACATTCGTGCTCTGGAAGCTGCCTGCGGTGTGGAAATCGTTGTTGACGACACCCCCGAGGCCATCGTTATCTCTGCCTTCGACCCCATTCGCCGTGAGACTTGCCGTCTGGCACTCCACCAGCTGGTGGCCGACGGTCGTATCCACCCCGCACGCATCGAGGAAGTGGTTGCTAAGGTGAAGAAACAGCTGGAGAACGAGGTTATCGAGATAGGTAAGCGCACGGCTATCGACCTCGGCGTACACGGACTTCATCCTGAGCTTATCCGCATGATTGGTAAGATGAAGTACCGCTCTTCCTACGGCCAGAACCTGTTGCAGCATGCCCGCGAAACGGCCAACCTCTGCTCAGTCATGGCTGCTGAACTCGGTTTGAATCCCAAGAAAGCCAAGCGTGCCGGATTGCTCCACGACATCGGCAAGGTGCCCGATGAGGAGTCTGAACTGCCCCACGCTATCTATGGTGCCAAGCTTGCAGAGAAGTTCAAGGAGAAGCCCGATATCTGCAATGCCATCGGTGCCCACCACGACGAAATGGAGATGCAGACGCTGCTCGCTCCTATCGTACAGGTTTGTGACGCCATCTCTGGTGCCCGTCCTGGTGCCCGTCGTGAGATTGTAGAGGCTTACATCAAGCGTCTGAACGACCTTGAGGCCATCGCAATGTCCTATCCTGGCGTGACCAAGACCTACGCCATTCAGGCTGGTCGTGAGCTGCGTGTCATCGTCGGTGCCGACAAGATGGACGATGCTGAGACGGAGGCACTCTCTGGCGAGATTGCCAACAAGATCCAGACGGAGATGACCTATCCTGGTCAGGTGAAGATTACCGTTATCCGCGAAACGCGCTCAGTGGCTTACGCGAAGTAAGTGATAAGTGATAAGTGATAAAAAAGAAAAGGCTGCTTCATCGCAGCCTTTTCTTTTTACTATTGTAGGGGAATTTTGACCTTCGGTCGAGATTACTCACGTTGACTTCGTCTTCGTTTGTCACGACTCGGCTCTTCAAGCAAGCTTGATGGCTCTCGCTGCTCCAAACGTTCGAAAGTGAAACGCAGATTTTCACTTCTCTCACTTAATCGCAATCTTGTCGATTCGCTTCTGGTGGCGGCCACCCTCAAACTCGGTGGAGAAATATTCATCCATGATTTTGCGGGCCATATCCTCGTCGATGAAGCGACCGGGCATCACCAGCACGTTGGCATTGTTGTGCTGACGAATGAGGTGGGCAATCTCAGGAATCCAGCAAAGTCCGGCGCGTATGCTCTGGTGCTTGTTGAGCGTCATGTTAATGCCCTCACCACTGCCGCAAATGGCAATGCCGGGAAATACCTCACCTTTCTCAATGCCCTCTGCCAGCGCGTGACCGAAGTCGCTATAGTCACAGGAATCCTCGGTATAGGTACCGTAGTCCTTATACTCATAGCCCTTCTCGTCGAGGTACTTCTTCACAAACTGTTTCAAGGCAAAGCCAGCGTGGTCGCTGGCTATGCCTATGGTCTTCACCTCCATAATTGTCAATTACTAATTATCAGTTGTCAATTATCCATTAAGCCAAGAGCTTCTTCACCTGCTCATAGACATTCTGTCCGGTGAAGCCGAGCTTCTCGTCGAGCACCTTGTAGGGAGCAGAGAAGCCGAAGCTCTCAAGACCCCAGACAGTACCGTCGGCACCTACCAGACCTTCGAGGTTAACGGGCAGACCAGCGGTCAGACCGAACTTCTTCTTGCCTGCGGGCAGCACGCTCTGCTGATACTCCTTCGACTGGCTGCGGAACAGTCCCTCGGAAGGAACGCTGACCACGCGCGTCTTAATGCCGTCGGCAGCCAGCAACTTGGCACCAGCCTCAAGCGTTGAGACCTCAGAGCCGGAAGCCAGCAGGATGACGTCGTAGTTCTCATCGCTACCGGCAACCACATAGGCACCCTTCGTAGCCTGTGTGTAGTCGTTGCCCTCGGGCAGCATGTCGATGTTCTGACGAGAGAAGATGAGTGCGGTAGGCGTATCGACATTCTCCATAGCCATGCGCCAGCAAACGGTGGTCTCCTCAGCATCAGCAGGACGAACTACCAATACAGAGTTCTTGCCGTGGTGGTTCTTCAGCTTCTCCATGAGGCGGATCTGTGCCTCCTGCTCAACGGGCTCATGCGTAGGACCATCCTCACCAACGCGGAAGGCGTCGTGCGTCCAGATGAACTTCACGGGCAACTCCATGAGGGCAGCCATGCGGACGGCGGGCTTCATGTAGTCAGAGAATACGAAGAAGGTACCGCAAGCGGGGATGACACCACCGTGCAGAGCCATACCGATACAGCAGCAAGCCATCGTCAACTCAGCCACACCAGCCTCGAAGAAGGCACCAGAGAAGTCACCCTTCACAATGTCTTTGGTCTTCTTCAGGAAACCGTTGGTATTGTCAGAGTTCGACAGGTCGGCAGAAGCACAAATCATGTTGGGAACCTGCTCGGCCAGCTGACCCAGAACGGCAGCCGAAGCGCTGCGGGTAGCGCTGCCGGGCTTCTGCTCCACCTTCGACCAATCGATGACAGGAGCCTTGCCGCTGAACCACTCCTCCAGCTGCTTGGCCTGCACGGGATGGCCCTTGGCCCACTCAGCCTTCTCGGCGTAGCGCTCAGCCACAATCTTCTTCAGTTCCTCGCGACGCTTAGCATACAGCTCCTGCACCTCGGGGAAGATCTGGAACGGATTCTCAGGATCAGCACCCAGGTTCTTCATGGTCTGCACGAAGTTGTCGCCGCCAAGAGGAGCTCCGTGGGTTGCGCAGTTCGACTCGTAAGAAGAGCCGTCAGCCTTGCGGGCACCCTTACCCATGATGCAGTGGCCGATAATCAGTGAAGGACGCTCCTTCTCAGCCTGAGCCTTCTTGATGGCCTCACGAATCTGGTCAACGTCGTTACCGTCAATCTTCTGCACGAACCATCCCCAAGCCTCATACTTCTTAGCGGTATCCTCGCAGGTCACCACCTCGGTACGGGTAGAGAGCTGGATGTCGTTGGCATCGTAGAACATGATGAGGTTGTCCAGTCCCAGGTTACCGGCAATACGGCCAGCACCCTGCGAAATCTCCTCCTGCACGCCACCGTCAGAGATGTAGGCGTAGATGGTCTGGTTCATCACGTTGCCCAGACGAGCCTTCAGGAACTTGGCAGCGATGGCAGCACCCACGGCGAAGGTGTGTCCCTGACCGAGAGGACCAGAGGTATTCTCAATGCCGCGCTCAATCTCGCGCTCGGGGTGACCGGGAGTGACAGAGCCCCACTGACGGAGGTTCTTCAGGTCTTCCAGCTCGTACTTGCCAATGAGGCAGAGCTGGCTGTAGAGCATCGGAGCCATGTGGCCAGGGTCGAGGAAGAAGCGGTCGCGACCCTCCCATGCGGGATTCTCGGGGTCGTAAACTAAAAACTCACTGTACAGGGTGTTAATGAAGTCTGCACCACCCATAGCGCCGCCGGGGTGACCCGACTTAGCCTTCTCCACCATAGCAGCAGCCAGGATACGGATATTGTCCGCTGCACGGTTCATTACTTTGTTGTCGTTCATAATAAAAAAACAATTTACAATCTAACCTATTTTACTATTTTACTATTTAATTACCTGATAATCTTCACCTCGCCGTCCGGACGCAGTCTGATAATACTGCTGGGCTGGTGGGGCTTATGCTCCTGCCGGCGACTCCAGCAAACGTAATCTACACGTTCCAACAGTCGTGGGTCAATGTCGCTGTAGTTCTGCGCTGCCGGCTCTCCGCTGATGTTGGCACTCGTGCTTACCAGCGCTTTCTGGAAACGGTAGCACAGCTCCTTCGAGAACGGTTCCTGCGTAATGCGCAGGGCAATGCTCCCGTCCTCGGCAATGAGGTTGGGTGCCAGATTGACCGCTCCGTCCAGAATCAGCGTCGTCGGTTTATCGCAACAGTCAATAATCTGCCACGCCACATCGGGCACGTTCCTCACATAGCGCTGCAGTCGTGCATCGCTGTCCACCAGACAGATAAGTGCCTTGGAGTCCTCACGCTGCTTGATTTCATACACTCGTTTCACGGCCTCCGCATTCGTTGCATCACAGCCAATGCCCCACACCGTATCCGTCGGGTAGAGTATCACCCCACCCCGTCGCAAAATCTCTACAGCATTCTTTATATCCTGTTCGCGTGTCATGTTTTCACACTTTGTGGCTGCGAAGGTACGAAAAAATGAGGAAAAAACAAAATAAATAGCTATTTATTTTATTTTGTTCAGATTCTGGGCTCTGCAATTTCCTTTCCACGGCAGAAGCGGTGCACAATCTGACGGTCGTCACCCAGATAGACATAACGCTCCAGACGCTCCAGCAGCGAGTAGTCGGAATGGTTCAAGTCGCTGTCGTCAATGACGAGGGCATCAAACTCATAGCCAGGCTCGAAGCTACCCACCCGACCAAAGAAACTGCCTCCTGACTTCGTGGCCATCCAGAAGGCTTCTGCCAACGAGAGGAAGGCTGACGACTTGTCACGCTGATAGCGCAGTTTGCTCATCTGAACGGCATAGACCATCATGCGGAAGATGCTGAAGTCGTGACCGCCACTCACGTCGCTGCCCAGTCCGACAGGGATACCCTCGGTGAGGAAGCGGCGAATGGGTGCGATACCCGATGCCAGGTTGATGTTCGATGTGGGACAGTGGGCCACCATCACCCCGCGCTGTTTCATCAGTTCCAGCTCTTCGCCGTCGGTCCATACGCAGTGAGCCATCACGGTAGGTGTCTGTCCGAAGAGTCCATAGCGGTCGTAGGCATCGCCGTAGTTGCGGCTCTCCGGTTCCAGCTCCTGCACCCAGGCTATCTCGTCCTTGTTCTCCGAAAGGTGCGACTGCACGGGCAACTGGTACTTGGCAGCCAGCTCGCCACAGGCTCTGAGCATCTCCGACGTACACGACGGGATGAAGCGGGGCGTGATGATGGGTGTTACGAGGGTGGAGAGTTTTTCGCAGAGCGAAGCGGCAGAGCCAAGCGGAGCGTTGAGCGTTGAGTGGATAAGTTCCTCATAGCCCTGGACCATGTCGTCCACACTCTCCGAGAGGCCTTCGGGGCAGTTGCGGTTCATGCCCACCTTGCCTACCAGCGCTCCCATGCCGGCCTCCTGGAAGAGATTCATCAAGAGGCGGGTACTCTCGGTATGAATGGTGGCAAAGACGCTGCTCCGCATGGTGCCGAATCGCCACAAGTCATGGATGAATCGGCGGTACATCGGCTCGGCATAGGCCGTTTCGGCATATTTCTTCTCCTCGGGGAAGGTGTAGTTCTGGAGCCACGGCAGCAGTTCCAGGTCCATGGCGATGCCCTGGTTGCGATACTGCGGGGCATGCACATGCAAATCGTTCATGGCAGGAATCAGCAGACGGTTGCCGAAGTCCGTGACCTCCGCATCCTCACCGTCCAGCGAAGCCAAATCAGCCGCCACTCCAGTCACACAGCCGTCGGCATCGACTGCCAGATAACCGTTTTCAAGTACTTCAAAATGGTTTTTCTCCTTCGTATAGAGGATATGAGCTTTATAAATCTTTTTCATATTAGTTATTGTAACATTCCGATGCAAAAGTACGAATTTTTTTTGATACGAACAAGGATTAAGAGGGTTTATTAGGGGGATATAAAAAAAAGTTTCAAAAAAATTTGGCAGTGTGAAATAAAAGCATTACCTTTGCACCGCATTTGAGAGAAGATGCTACGGTAACATACCGGGTAAGGAAGTTTGGGTGAGTGGCTGAAACCAGCAGTTTGCTAAACTGCCGTACGGGTTACCGTACCGGGGGTTCGAATCCCCCAGCTTCCGCTTGACTACAAAAAACGGGCGGTTGACCTTACGGTCTTCCTCCCTCGCGACTCGACAATTCAAACAAGTTTGATTGTTCTCGCTGCTCGGTCGGTTCATCTAACGGTTAGGATACAAGATTCTCAATCTTGGCATAAGGGTTCGATTCCCTTACCGACTACCACAAAGTCCTGCAAATCAACGATTTGCGGGGCTTATTGTTTAATTATTATCCAGAAACACCTGACCCTACCCCTGCCACTTCCCTACATGGGAGGGGAGTACCTACGGAGTCCCCGTTTCAACAAAGAATACGGCCTTGCAACGATGTGCAAAGCCGTATTTTCATGCTGTCAGGGCAACAAAGATTGTGCCGGACGTAGTTTGCGCTTAAAGGTTCAGCGACTTCTTGATGGCCTCAATCTTCTCGTCGGCAGCCTTCAGGCAGCGCTCATAGTCGGCAGCACCCTTGAAGCTCGGGTCTTTCACCTCCAGATAGAACTTGATCTTGGGCTCGGTGCCTGAAGGACGAACGCTGACCTTGGTGCCGTCGGTGCAGAACCACTGCAGCACGTTCGACGTGGCGGGCATGTCAATCTTCTCGACGGTGCCATCAGCCTTCTTGGCCTCGAGGCTCTGGAAGTCCTTGGCCAGGCAGATGGTCGAGCCGCCCAGGTCCTTCGGCGGGTTGGCACGGAAGTCGGTCATCATCTGCTTGATCTCGTCGGCACCGGTCTTGCCCGGACGAACCACGTTGATGGTGAACTCGCGTGAGAATCCATACTCCTTGTAGATGTCCATCAATAAGTCATAGAGCGTCTTGCCGTTGTCGCGTGCCCAAGCAGCGATTTCGCAGATAAGGCAGATAGATGCGGGGGAGTCCTTATCCCTAACCTTGTCGAACGGCAGGAATCCGAAGCTTTCCTCACCACCGCCAATGTACTTCTTCTTGCCCTCGTTGACGCGAATCTCGTTGGCAATCCACTTGAAGCCGGTGTAGCAGTCGTTGTACTCCACGCCGTTCTTGCGGGCAATCTCGGCAATCACCTCCGTCGTAACAATGGTCTTTACAAGGAACTCATTGCCCTTGAGCTGACCGAGCTTCTTCTTGTTGGCAATGATGTACCAGCAGAACATCATGCAGGTCTGGTTACCGTTGAGAATCTCCCACTCACCCTTCGAGTTGCGGCAGACAATGGCCAGACGGTCGGCATCGGGGTCAGAGGCAATCACCAGGTCGGCATTGAGCTTCGTACCCAGTTTCATGCCCAGCGTCATGGCTTCGGCATTCTCGGGGTTCGGAGAAACCACGGTTGGGAAGTTTCCGTCGATAATCATCTGCTCGGGCACCACGTGGATGTTCTGGAAGCCCCATGAGCGCAGGGCCATCGGGATGATGACGCGGCCTGTTCCGTGCATGGGTGAATAGACGATGTTGAGGTCTTTCTGGCGCAGGATGACATCCTGGTCAACCATAGCCTCCTTGACAGCCTGGATGTAGTCCCAGTCCATCTCACCTCCGATGGGGATGATGAGCTCCTTGTTGCCCTCGAACTTCACGTCGCCAATCTTCACCTTGTTCACTTCGTCGATGATGCCGATGTCGTGCGGAGCCAGCACCTGAGCACCGTCGTCCCAGTAAGCCTTGTAGCCGTTGTACTCACGGGGGTTGTGGCTGGCGGTGACGTTGACACCTGCCTGACAGCCCAGATGACGGATGGCAAACGAGATTTCGGGCGTCGGACGGAGGCTCTCAAAGAGATACACCTTGATGCCGTTGGCCGAGAAGATGTCGGCTACCGACTCGGCGAACATGCGACCGTTGTTGCGGCAGTCGTGACCCACTACAACAGAGCACTGCTTGCCGGGGAAAGCCTTGAGAATGTAGTTGGCGAAGCCCTGAGTGGCCATGCCAACGATGTACTTGTTCATGCGGTTGGTTCCTGCGCCCATGATGCCGCGCAGTCCGCCCGTACCAAACTCCAGGTCACGATAGAAAGCATCGATAAGGTCGGTCTTGTCAGGGTTGTCCAACATGGCCTGTACTTCTTTGCGTGTCTCCTCGTCAAAGGCCGGAGCGAGCCATTCCTTTGCCCGTGCCTCGCACTGAGCAATGAGTTGAGCGTTATTTTCCATAATTTTACTTTAAGTTAATAATATAGATGTTTTTAAGTTATTTCCTTGACCCACAAAGATAGTAATAAAAAACGAGAGTTAAGGAGTAGAGGCTGTGTTTTTAATGTTTTTTTACGTTTAAGGTCTTTTCTTAGTTGTCTTTGAGGATGCGGTCAATCTCCTCAAACTGGCGCCCGAGGTTCAAGTTGAGATAAATGGTATAGAGCGCCGGTGCCCACTTGTGCTGCTGCTGCGGAGCCAGCTTGCGGTAGTGCTCCATGTAGGGGCGTGCCAGCTGGTAGTAGGTCTTGCGCTTGGCGTTGAGGGTGGCACGCGGAGTGTCCTGGCTCAGCGTCTGAATGAGGTTGAGGATGGCCGTTCCGGCATTGAAGTAAGGCTCGGCCAGCGTGTTGTTGATGCCGATGAGCTGACGGCTCACCTCCAGGCTTTCCTCGTTGCGCCCCATGTTGAGCAGCACGGTTGACTTGCCGAAGAGGAAGATCTCGCTGTGGGGATTGACCGTCAGGGCGCTGTCGGTCAGCTGGAGCGCCTCGTCGTACTGTCCACGGGCGTTGTAGAAGTCGAGCAGGCGGGGATAGAAATAAGCATGCTCCGGAAAGCGGTGGAAACCGTCGCTGAGCGTGTTGCGGTAGCCGTTGTCATCGTGCAGCTGGTTGTAGGCCTCGGCCATGTACTGCAGCGTGAACGAGAGCTTGGCGGTGTCCTGCAGGGCAAGTTCAGCATACTTGAGCGTATGGGCAGGCAGGCTCTCACGATACCCGGTATAGGTAGCCCAATAGGCCGCATCCTTCATCAGCGTGTCACGCTCATAGTAATGATAGTCAGTAAACAACGGCTGACGCGCACAGTCCAGATAGCAGTCAAAGAAATCGAAGGCTTCATCCAGCCGGTTGTGAACCAGGAAAAAGCGGCCTCCCAGGTAGAGGTTACGGCGTATCTCATGGAGTGCTCCGGCGTGCTTCTCACGGTATTCCAGCCTGACTCGTCCTTTCTTGTCGGGCCGCAGGTCAATAGAGTCCAGGCGCTGGCAGATGAAGAACATGCGGCGGGTGAGGTTAAAGAGTGCGGTGGTGTCGTATTTCTGTTTGAGATAGAGTTTCTCGTTGCCCATGTCATACTGTCGCTGCACAGCCTGATAGAGCAAGTCATGAATCTTGGTATTCTGCATGTTGACAGAGTCCTTTTCCAGTAGCGCTGTAAGCATCTGCTCAGCCTTGTCGAGGTTCTTGCCGCTCTTAATGTAAGAACGTGCCTGAGCCATCTCCTTCTTCTGCGCCAAGGCGGGACTATAAGAAAACAGGAAGATGACAAGCGACAAAGCCGTCAGCCCCCATCTTCCCTTATACCTTATATTATTATACGACATCAATCGCTCGTCAAACGAAGTTACTCAACTCTTTTGAAAGTAATCTTTTCATCAACCGACTGCAGGACCATCTCGTCTGCCTCCAGGCTGACAATGGTCATCTCCTCCCTGCCGAACGCTGATACCAGCGAGTCTTTCTGAGTGTTCAGAAGTTCCGTCATCGCGTTGATCATAGCCTTCTTCGTATCAGGGTCCTGCTCAAAGAGAGCAGCAGCCTCTTCCGTCGGCTCCCAGTTCTTCATTTCCACCTCGCTCGAATCCTTGTCGAGGTTCAGCGTCAGCTTGTTACCATGTTGAACGTAGGTACCGCCCATGGCAAGCTGGAACTCCATCTTACCCATGTCCTTGTCGTTACCTTCAAACGAGATAACCATGGCTGCATCGTTCGGTTTGACGAAAGCGAGAACAAGTGTCGCCTGCATTTCGTCGTCGTCATTACTCAGTAGGGTGGCCCATGAACCCTCCAGCGTCTGCGCCTGTGCGCCCCATGTCAGCAGCGTCATCAGGCAAAGGAAAAACAATTTTTTCATACCACAATTACAATTTTTTTAATCATTCAATCTGCAAAGTTACACCTTTTTTATGAAACCACCAAACATGAAGCGTTTTTTTCTTTTTGTAAGGATATTTTCGGTTCATGACAGTACCTGGGCAAGCACATTACTGTAACGCGCAGGGACGACGGCTCGCTGCGCCTGAACTTCCGCCCGGTAAAGATGGGCCATGACTTCTCGATTGACGGCTACGCCATCGCTGTGTGCAACGAACTCCGTGAGGCACTCAAAGGCCTTGTAGGGGAAGAGTGAGTGAAGAAACGGCCTGAGCGTTTCAGCGTTTCAGGCGTTTCAGGGAGCAAAAAGGGTATCACATCTTCTCTATAAACTATATAACTATCTAATAATAAGTAAGTTATATATATATAAGAATGAAACTGCACCCTGCATACCCCCTGCTGAAACGCTGAAACGCGAAACGCTGAAACGCAAAGCCAGAGTAAATAATTAACGTAAATAACTGATTATCAATATGAAGTACGATATTACAAAACCCACAGCGCCCGCAATGCCAACACTTGGCAAGGGCACAGAATGCATCAAATTGCTGCTCTCTCAGACCAGTCAGGACATGCATGCACCACTTTTACCCATGCTTCCTCCTGTATTAGGCACCAAAATCAGTCAGGCAGAATTTCAGTATCCCTCGGGTCAATGGTTCGAAATGTGCGGTCAGCAGGCTGCTTTGATAGCCGATAGTGCAGGAAACAAGGGTCAGTTAGGACTTTTGGTGGAAGCCTGCAACCGCGATTTCCGCCGCGACGACGCGGAGGAGCTGAAAAAGTACCTCCAGTATCAGAAGACCTACAAGAAGCGCTCCCAGTCTAAGGAGCGTCCCGAAGAGGTGTTTCCGCTGCTGAGGTTCCTGCCTGCCGACTGCTCGAAGCCCGGCTACCTGAAGGCGCAGATGGCTTGTCAGGAGCATGGCGGACTGACTACCTACATAGACATGAAGGAGATTGAGCAGCTGGACAACCTTTGCGGCTCGCACAAGCAGGTGACGCAGATGCTGCGCCTGATGTGGGATCGCGAGGTCTATAACGCCCTGCGTGCTACGGTGGACGGCATCACGGGCTCGGCATTATTGAGGACTAACCTCACAATCAGCACGACGCCTGTCCGCGCCCGCCAGTTCTTCAAGTACAACCTCTACGACGGTACGCTGGGTCGCATGGTATTCTCCTACAAGGCACGTACCAGCCGCGACGGAAAGATTCCCCGCATCGGCAAGTTCAGCGACGAGTTCTACGAGAAGCTGGACGAGTACCTGGCACGCCTCGACAATTGCAAGGGGCGCCATGTCATCAAATCCCTGAACAAGCTCATTGAGCGCCTGGCCAATGACATCGCCGAACTGGGCGACCTCACCGACAACGACTGCCTGTGGGACATGGGTAAGCGAAGCCTTATCTCTGCATGGAAGGCTGGCTGCGTCATGTGGGCGCTGAATAACATGACATGGACGCGCTCCATGGGCGATGTGGTGGAGTGGCTGGTCTATCACGACATGTGGAGCAAGTACCAGGTGCTGGGTGACATGCTGAAAGAGGGTGACACCAGCACGGCAGAGGCCTCGAAGGCTGCGCCCGTCAACATGCTCGACGACATCAAGGGCGATTCGTTTACCGAACAGCAGCTGGAGGCGCTTCGCGAAATCACAGGCAAGTCAAAGGACGGTACCAAGCGCCAGCTGCGCGTCTGGGTGCATCGCGGACTGATTACCTTCAATGAGCAGACAGGGCTCTACACCAAGACCAAGGCTTACCTTAACCGAACACGCTGATGGAAAAGTATGAGATTCAGAAGCTTCGCGAACTGCCCATTGAGGCAGTCGCGGAGCGACT
>CAJOHO010000002.1:0-16670 GCA_905234555.1 uncultured Bacteroidaceae bacterium | reverse complement strand
CACCCCAGCCTGTCGTTCTCGGTGCGCAGGAACACGTTCCGGTGCTTCGTCTGCGGGGCGAGTGGCGGGACGATTGATTTGGTAATGAAATGTATGAATGTAGGATTCAAGGAGGCATGCGGATGGCTGCAGACCCACCCCCTTGCCCCTCCCTGTATGGAGGGGAGAGGTTACTCTGCTGATGGTATTTACTCCCCTCGCTACAGAGAGGGGTCGGGGGAGAGTCCGTTCGATGCCAGTCGGTTTGCTCGTTTCTTCGAGCATCCTTGGCTGAACGACGAGGCACGGAAATTTCTGTTTGATGAGCGTAGGCTGGACGAGCGCGTCATTCGCTGGTGCCGCCTTACCTCATGGACTGACAGACAGGGAGTATCGTGGCTGCAGACACCGTATTACGACCGTGAGAGCCGTCTGGTGGGCGTACAGAACAGGAACCTGGTGAAAGGCGCCCTACCCCGCTTCCGCTTCCCACAAGGCTCCCAGTGCGGCATCTACAACCTGCCCGTGCTGAACCGTCTCCGTCCCGGCGACGAGCTCTACATCACCGAGGGCTGCTCCGACTGCTGGGCCATGCTCTCCGCAGGACACAAGGCCATCGCCATTCCCTCCGCCACGCTACTTTCGAAGAAGGATATCGAACAATTGTCAATTATCAATTCTCAATTGTCCATTAATTTTGGGATGTTCCCCGATCGTGACGCTCCGGGTGAGCGGCTCTTCCTCCAGCTGAAGGAGGTGCTGCCCAATCTGGTGCACCATCAGCTGCCCCCGGATTGCAAAGATTTCGGTGAGTATTATTTGAAAGGAGTTTGCCGTAACCAAAGTGGGAGTTTGCCGTAAGGAAACTCCCACTCCTCCGTAACAGGACTGGGAGTCCTCCGTAAGGGGACTTCACCCCACCCTGTTTTTTATTCTAAGGAACATTGGAATATAGGAACAAACGACGAAAATAATTCCTTAATTTTTACACAAAAAGAACCGTCCCTTTTGTGTAATTTTGCGCAAAGTGTTGATTGAACAAAAAGCATAAAATATTTGTAAAATAATTGCTTAAAAGTTTGGTAGTATCAGATATTTTTTGTACCTTTGTACCATAGAAACAAGGAGAATAGCGCTGACTCCAAGACTCGAAAAAACCAAGTTAATCAACCCTTATTTGTTAATCTTTTAATCTTCTCATTTTATCATTTTAATCTTTCATTTTTAATGTTTAATCTTTAATTTAAAAAGCTATGGCAAACGTAAGAAAGACTATTGAACTCGACGTTGTCATGAACAACAACGAGAAGAGCGACCAGTTCGGCAAGTACTACGGTCGCGTGCATGCCGTGGAGGCCCTGAACCTGCGCGGACTGGTAGATCACATCATGAGTCACGGCACGCCCTACACCCGAGACATGGTGACCGGCATCGTCATCCGACTGCGCGACTGCATGGTGGAATTCCTCTCTGAGGGCACCCCCATCAAGATTGACGGCCTGGGAACCTTCAAGCTCACCCTGGAGAACTCGAAGAACGGCGCTGAGACCGCCGACGACTGGAACGTGCAGGAGAATGCCGAGGCGCTGCACATCCGCTTCATCCCCGAGGGCGAGAAGCTCGACCGCCTGACCAGCAAGGCTTTCCTGGGCCAGTGTGAGCTGGAGAAGAAGTACCTGGTGACCTACACCACCGTCACCAAGGACGGCAAGACCTACCGCAAGCCCCAGTACACGCCCTTCACCCAGGGTACCGAGGTGCCTACGCCCTAAGGGGCCCCACCAAATCTCCCCAAGCCTCTCCAAACCTCCCCGAAAGGGGAGGCTTACCTACGGAGACCCAAGGTGCCTCTCCTAACCTCCATTATTAACAAACTGCCCCCGCTTCAAGGCGAGGGCAGTTTTGTTTTTTAGTTGTATGGTCGTTTGAGGCTTTTGGTCTCCGTAGGTAAGTCCCTCCTTTCGGAGGGATTTAGGGAGGCTAAGCCTGAATCTCAATATTACATGAACTCCAGTTCCTTGTACTTCTCTTCTTCACCCAGGTTGTAGTAGATGTTGCGGAGCAGTACGGCCCAGCGAACGGTCTTCTGCTCGGGATCGAGCTGGCGGGCAATCTCGAAGTCGCCCTTGGCATCGTTGAGCAGTTCCTTCAGCTTGGCATCGTCGGCAGGCGTCATGGCACCCGTGTTCTTGTTGGCGTGCTTGTCCTGGAAGTCACCGGCAACGTTCAGCTTGCAGACGGCACGGTTGAACACCACCTGGAGGTAGCTGGGATGGTCGGGGGTGATAGAGCTGAAGTCGGCGATGGCCTCTTCATACTTCTTGGCGTTCATGGCAATCATGCCCTTATAGACAATGGCCAGGGGGTTCTGCTGGTGAGCGTTGCAGAGGGCAATGAGCTCATCGTTCATGTCTCTCTGAAGCAGGGCGTCGCCCAGTGCACCGAAGACCTTCTCGTTGTCAGGATACTTGGCCATGAGTTCCTTCATGTCGTTGAGGTACTTGACAGAGTCGGCAGCGGTCTTCTGGGCGCTGTTCATGGCGTAGAGCTTGAAGCCGAAGGCACCGTCGCGAATCTCGGCTGCGGTGTCGTTCAGGGCCTCGTCGAGGCAAGCGTTTGCCTTGTCATACTCCTCGTTCAAGAGGGCGCAACGGCCTGCATAGTAAGAGGCCAGACCCAGGTTGGCATCGTTCTTGATGGCTTCGGAACCGGCGAAGAGCGTGCTCTTGGCGCTGGTGAGGTACATCATGAAGTACTTGTAGCCATTGACGTTGTCCTGGTTGTTGGCAGCTTCCACACCGGCATTGATGACATCGATGCGCAGGGGGTTGAGGCGCTCCAGGTTCTTCTCGTGGAAGCGGGGCTTGATCTTACCCTTGGCGTTGGGCAGTGCGTCGTATTTGTCACACTCCATGGCATTCACCAGAGCGTTGTAGGCTGCCTGGTGCATGATGTTGGTGTCGTAAGGCTCGTTCTGTCCCAGTGTCTGGTTGGTCAGACGAATCTTGTCCTGAGCGTTGAATGCTTCAAGTGCCAGCTCGGTGAGTTTGTTGTAGGCAGCAGCCTTCTCCTCGTCGTTGGCCAACTGGCTGAGGTTGCTCTTCAGCAGCTGTTCAGCGTCAGCATAGGTTTTTGCTTTCAGGATGGCCTTGAGGGCATCCGAGTCACCGGCAAAGGCCGTAGCGCTTGCTACGAACATCAGTGCCAAAATCATTAACTTCTTCATAAGCTTTTAATTGATTGGTTTGACATTTATTTTGACTGTTTATCTTCTGAATGGTTTAATTCTCCGTGGGAGCAGCGGGCTCAGCGGGCTCATTGCCCTCGACGGGCTCCAGGTCCTCGGTCATCTCCTCGTATTCCTCCTCGTCCTGCGACGTGGCCACCTTGCAGACGCTGGCAATGGTGTCGTTCTTCTTCTGCAGGTTGATGAGGCGAACGCCCTGCGTGGCACGGCCCATGGTGCGGACGTCGGCCACCTTCAGGCGAATGAGGATGCCGCTCTTGTTGATGATCATGAGGTCGTTCTCGTCGGTCACTACCTTGATGGCTACCAGACGGCCGGTCTTCTCGGTGATGGCAAGGGTCTTTACACCCTTGGTGCCGCGGGCTGTCTTGCGGTAGTCCTCAATGTCGGTACGCTTGCCGTAGCCGTTCTCGCTGACCACCATGATGGTCTCCGTCTCCGGGTCGTTGACGCATACCATGCCTACCACCTCGTCGTCGCCACCGTCAAGACGCATGCCGATGACACCGGTTGACACGCGGCCCATAGCGCGGACATGGTCTTCGTTGAAGCGAACGGCACGGCCGTTGCGGTTGGCCATGAGAATCTCGTTGTGGCCATTGGTAAGACGAACGCCTACCACTTGGTCGCCCTCGTTGATGTTGATGGCTATCACACCGTTGGTACGCGGACGTGAGTAGGCCTCCAGACAGGTCTTCTTGATGATACCGCGCTTGGTGGCAAACATGACGTAGTGGGAGTTGAGGAACTCCTGGTCGTTGAAGTTCTTGATGCGCAGCACGGCATTGATGGAGTCGTCAGGATCAATGTTCAGCAGGTTCTGAATGGCGCGTCCCTTCGAGTTCTTGTCGCCCTCGGGTATCTCGTAGCACTTCTGCCAGTAGCAGCGACCCTTCTGCGTGAAGAAGAGCAGCGTGTTGTGCATGGTGGCAGGATAGATGTACTCGGTAAAGTCGTTGTCGCGGTGACGGGCTGCCTTGGCGCCTACGCCTCCCCTGCCCTGCTCGTGGAAGTCGGCCAGCGGGGTGCGCTTGATGTAACCCATGTGGCTGATGGTGATGACCACGGGATCGTCGGGATAGAAGTCCTCGGCATTGAACTCATGGTCGAAGGGGATGATCTCCGTCTTGCGCTCGTCGCCGTACTGGTCTTTCACCTCCAGCAGGTCCTTCTTCATCACTTCCTTGCAGCGCTCGGGGTTGTCGAGAATTTCCTGCAGGTCGGCAATGAGCTTCATCAGGTCGTCGTACTCCTGGTGCAGCTGCTCGACACGCAGGCCGGTCAGCTGGCTGAGACGCATATCTACGATGGCCTTCGACTGGAGCTCGTCCAGCTCGAAGCGCTTCTCCAGGTTACGCTGGGCGTCGCTGGGCGTCTCGCTGTTGCGGATAATCTTTACTACCTCGTCGATGTTGTTGACGGCGATGATCAAGCCTTCCAGAATGTGGGCACGCTCCTGGGCTTTCTTCAGGTCGAACTGGGTGCGGCGGATGGTGACGTCGTGACGGTGCTCCACGAAGTACTTGACGCACTCCTTGAGCGTCAGCAGACGGGGACGTCCCTTGACCAGCGCAATGTTATTGACTGAGAACGAGCTCTGTAGCGCTGTCATCTTGAAGAGCTTATTGAGCAGCACGTTGGCATTGGCGTCGCGCTTCACATCGACCACGATACGCATGCCCTGACGGCCTGACTCGTCGTTGACATTTGCCACACCCTCTATCTTGTGCTGGTTAGCCAGGTCGGCAATATAAGCCACGAGGTCGGCCTTGTTCACGCCGTAGGGAATCTCGGTCACCACAATCTTGTCGTGGGTGTCGCCGCTCTCAATCTCGGCCTTGGCACGCATCACGATGCGTCCACGACCCGTCTCGTAGGCATCCTTCACGCCCTGCAGGCCGTAGATGTAGGCGCCTGTGGGGAAGTCGGGACCGGGAATGTACTGCATGAGTCCCTCGGTATCGATGTCGGGGTTGTCGATGTAGGCGCAGCAGCCGTCAATCACCTCGCCCAGGTTGTGGGTAGGAATGTTCGTAGCCATACCCACGGCAATACCGTTACCGCCGTTCACCAGCAGATTGGGAATCTTGGTCGGCATGACGGTGGGTTCCATGAGCGAGTCGTCAAAGTTCGGTGCCATATCCACTGTTTCCTTGTCGAGGTCGTCCATGATGTGCTCACCCATCTTCGAGAGGCGGCACTCAGTGTAACGCATGGCTGCGGGAGAGTCACCGTCGATGGAGCCGAAGTTACCCTGTCCGTCCACCAGCGTGTAGCGCAGGTTCCACTCCTGGGCCATACGCACCAACGCGCCATATACCGAGGAGTCGCCGTGGGGATGGTACTTACCAAGCACCTCACCTACTACGCGGGCACACTTCTTATAAGGCTGGGTGGAAACGTTGTTGATGTTTTTCATGCCGAAGAGGATTCGGCGGTGTACGGGCTTGAAACCGTCACGCACATCGGGAAGGGCACGAGCCACAATCACGGACATCGAATAGTCGATGTACGATGACTTCATTTCTTCCTCAATGTTGATCTTAATGATTCTGTCGTTGTCGAATGTCTGATCCATCAGTTCTATTTATAATTTGACTATTTACAATTTACAATTTACTGTCTCAATTTTGCAGGGATTTCGCGTTTAAGGCCATTTTTAAGCCCGCTGACGCGTTTTCCATAAACTTTGCAAAGGTACGAGTTTATTTCAAAACCGCAAAATCTTTTAGTTTCTTTTTGCCTAATGGATGTTAAAAAGAGGTAATAGAAGCCTTCACCTGCTCACAAATCTGCCGCATTCCCTTCACATTGGGGTGTCCGCACTGCTTGTCAATGTCGTGAAGGCGGATGACGGGCACCTCGTAATGCTTGCAAATGGTCATCACACTCTCATTGATGGAGTCGGAAAGAATGTCGTTCAAAATGAAGTAGAGGCGCACGTTGGGATAATGGTCGATGAGGTGCTCCAGCATATAGGCCATGGCGGGACGGAAACTGTAGAGGTCCTGCCGCATCCAGCCTTCATACTTGTATTCGCCGATGGGGGAATGGGCCCAGTCATCATTCGTTGCACCGAAAATCAGGATGATGTCAGGCGAGCCGAGACGGTTCAGGCGGGTACAGAACGAACGGTCGGAATAGTCAACCTTGTCATAGCCGGTATAGCAAACGGTAGCCCCCGAGAAGGAGTTGTTGACGCAGAGCTTCATGCCGGTCTCACGCAGCAGCTGGTGCCACCAGGTCTGGCGCACGCTGCGCACATCGGTGCAGTCCCACTCATGGTCCCAGTACCACACGGCATTGGTGTCGGGCGTCAGGTAGCCTTCATAGGTGCTGTAGCTGTCGCCGAGAATGGAGACGCGGAGCGTTGAGCTTGGAGCTTGGAGCTTGGAGCTTGGAGCGTTGAGCTTTGAGCTTTGATTAGGGTTCTGGCCACAGGCGATGAGGGTGGCCATCAGGACGGTCAGTGAAAAAAGGATGCGTTTCATTGTCGTAATATTTTTAGTTTGTTCTTTCTATATTTTAGCGGTTAGTGGGTAAACAAAAAGTCCATCAGACGAATCTAATGGACTTTTGTTTGGCGGTGCGTACGAGGCTCGAACTCGTGACCTCCTGCGTGACAGGCAGGCATTCTAACCTACTGAACTAACGCACCTGAATGCAACTCTTTTCGTTTTGCGGATGCAAAGGTACGCATTATTTTTCATTCCACAAAATATTTTGCTATTTTTTTTCAAAAAAAGTTTGCATCAGCACCGCATTACGGTATTCTGACCCGTTATAGAGCCACTCGGAGAGGGTTTTTCCCGTACTAAACCCTGCTAAACGGAACAAGCCGAGGGCTGCCACATTATCTTCGTCGACAACGGCATAGAGCTGATGCAGATGGAGCATGTCGGAAGCATAGCGACGCAGTTCCTGAAGGGCAGCAGTTGCATAACCCAGGCGGCGGTGACAGTTACAAATGACAATTCCTATCTCAGCCCTCAGGTGACGCGGGTCGAAGTTGACCAGGTCGATAATGCCCACCACCCGGGCTTCAGCATCCTCAATCATCAGGCGCAGCTGGCGGTCAGCATAAATATCGCTGCGGGTATTGGCTATGTAGTCACGAAGCACGTAGCGGGAATAGGGAACGTTGGTAGCACCGATACTCCACAGGGCATCATCGTTCTCGATGCCGTAAAGCATATCAAGGTCTTCAGGCTCCATAGCCCTGAGCCGGATGTGAGGCAGTTGTTTCATTTGTATATATGCAAGAATGAAAGATAATGCTTGACGAAGAATATAAGCATGGCCTTATAGAACACATAGGCATAACGGAAACTTGTCTTGACCGTACTCTTGCCCTTGTAGTGGACAATGTCAAGCGGCAGAAACCAGTTCTCGTATCCGTGGCGAAGCAGCTGATAGGACAGGTCGATGTCTTCTCCGTACATGAAGTAGTCCTCGTCGAGCAGGCCGACACGCTTCAAAGCCTCGTGGCGCAGGAAGCAGAACGCTCCGCTCACCACCTCAATACGTCCGGGCTTGTCCCAAGGGAGCCAGCTCATGTAGTAGCGGCGACTGTGGCCCAGATACTTGGTAAGCGCAATCCAGGGGGTCGGCACGGCACGGCGTGACTCGGGGGCAATGGTTCCGTCCTCGTTATGCATTCTGACGCCGATGGCTCCCGACTTGGGATGCTGGTCGGCAAAGGCAATGCACTCACGGAGCACGTCAGGATTAATGGTGGTGTCAGGGTTCAGCAACAGCACGTATTCGCCCGTAGCTTCACGAATGGCAACATTGTTGGCACGTGAGAAACCCAGGTTCTCCTTGTTCTCAATGTACTTCACCTCAGGGAAACGCTCACGCAGATAGGGTATGGAGCCGTCGGTCGAGTCGTTATCGACGACAAAGATTTCCAGGTCGATGCCCTCGGAGGCCGCATAGACGCTCTCCAGGCATTTCTCCACGTACTCCTTGACGTTATAGTTGACGATGATGATGGACAGTTTCATGCTTCAGTCTCCTCCTCTTCTTCTTTGGCAGGCTCAGGTTCCACAGCCGCCGGATGCGCCGTCACTTCATCCTCGCAGCGCCCCACAGTGGGGAACACAAACGGCAGGCTCAGCAGGGCGATGATGGCCAGGTAACCATAGGTGGTCTGCATATACATATAATATAATAAGGTATTAAGCAGCATCGGCACTTCCAGTATCAACAGTCGCAGCGCTCCCCACTTCTTCAGTGCCTCAGCCTTGCGTGACAGGAGGTCTGCATGAACCTTCTGAAACTTGAACAGTCGCAGCGCCAGCCAGATGCCGGCCAGGGTAGCCACTTCCATGGTACAGCGGCAGAGGAACTCCGCCGTTGCCTGTCCGGTCCACTCGCCAGAAGGCAGCACCTCGCACTCAAACAACACGGCCACCAGCACGGACACGCCGAGCAGGCCCCAGAAGATACTTGCCAATATGTTTCTTACTTGCTTCATAACAACTTTCAACTTTCAACATTTAAAAGGTGTGCGGTTCAGGATAGACCTTCCCAGCGTCACTTCGTCCGCATATTCCAGCTCGTCGCCCACCGAGATGCCACGGGCTATGACACTCAGCTTCACATCGTAGTCGGCCAGCTTGCGGAAGATGTAGAAGTTGGTGGTGTCGCCCTCCATTGTAGGACTCAGGGCAAGAATCACCTCCTTCACCCCACCCGCTGCCACTCGGCTGACCAGCGAGTTGATTTCCAGGTCACTAGGGCCTATGCCGTCCATGGGCGAGATGATGCCGCCCAAGACATGGTAGAGTCCGTTGAACTGGGCTGTATTCTCAATAGCCATCACGTCGCGCACGTTCTCCACCACGCAGATGGTCGAGTTGTCGCGCTGCTGACTGGAGCAGATGGGGCAGACATCGTTGTCGCTGATGTTATGACACACCTTGCAATGCTTGATGCCATGCTTCATCTCCTTGACGGCATCGGCAAACTGCTCCACATCGGCAGTCTCCTGACGCAGCAGGTACAGCACCAGGCGCAGGGCGGTTTTCCTTCCAATGCCCGGCAGTTTGGCAAACTCTTCCACTGCCTTTTCCAGTAGTTGTGACGGGTATTGTTGCTGCATCATCAATTATCTATTTTCAATTTTCAACTCTCAATTTTCAATTTTCAATTTCACTCAGCTCCAGCCAACGCATGGACTTCTCGTCAAGTTCGTCCTTCAACGCCGGCAGGCGTTTGCTTTTCTCAGTCAGTTCGTCAATATTCAATGTTCCGCTGCAGAGTGCTTCTTCCAGCTCTTTCTGCTCGGCCTCCAACGCCTCAATGTCGCGCTCCAACTGCTCCATCTCGCGTTTCTCCTTGAAGGAAAGCTTTCGCTTAGACTCACCCCCAGCCCCTCCCTGAGAGGGAGGGGAGGTGTTACCTTGCTGCTTCTGATGGTATTTGCTCCCCTCCTTCACAGGGAGGGGCTGGGGGTGGGTCTTTCCATACTCCCTATACTGCGTATAGTTGCCCGGGAAGTCCTTGATATCGCCATTGCCGCGGAACACGAGCAGGTGATCCACCACCTTGTCCATGAAGTAGCGGTCGTGGCTGACCACAATGACGCAGCCGGGGAAGTCCTGCAAGTACTCCTCCAGAATCTGGAGCGTCACGATGTCCAGGTCGTTGGTCGGCTCATCGAGCACCAGGAAGTTGGGGTTCCTCATCAGCACCGTACACAGATAGAGTTTCCGGCGCTCACCGCCACTGAGCTTATACACATAGTTGTGCTGCTGCTCAGGCGTGAAAAGGAAATACTGCAGTAACTGCGAGGCTGTCATCTTGCGCCCACCCATGTCAATGTAGTCGGCAATGTCGGTTATGACGTCAATCACCTTCTGCTGCTCGTCAAACTGCAGGCCTTCCTGCGAGAAGTAGCCGAAGCGGACCGTGTCGCCTATGATGATGCGTCCCTCGTCGGGCTGCACTTCGCCCAACAGCATCTTGATGAAGGTGGATTTGCCCGTGCCGTTGTTGCCCACGATGCCCATCTTCTCGAAGCGGGAGAAGTTGTAGTAGAAGTCCTTGAGCAGCGTCAGGTCGTCGTAGCGTTTCGAGATGTACTGACACTCGAAAATCTTGCTGCCGATATACACGTGGGAAGCCTTCAGCCGCAGCTGACGCTCCTCCAGGCGCTGCTTGGCAATCTTCTCCAACTCATAGAACGCATCTTCCCTGTACTTGGCCTTGTGTCCGCGGGCTTGCGGCATGCGGCGCATCCACTCCAACTCTGTTCGATAGAGGTTGTTGGCACGGGCCACCTCCGCACGGCGGGCATCAATGCGCTCCTGCCGCTTCTCCAGATAGTAGGCGTAGTTGCCCCGATAGGCATAGAGCTGCCGGTCGTCCAGTTCCAGGATGCTGTTGCAGACGCGGTCCAGGAAGAAACGGTCGTGCGTCACCATGAGCAGCGTCTTGTTGCCCCGCTGCAGGAATCCCTCTAACCACTCAATCATCTCCAGATCAAGATGGTTCGTCGGCTCATCGAGAATGAGCAGGTCGGGCTCGGTAATCAGCACGTTGGCCAGTGCCACGCGCTTCTGCTGACCACCAGAGAGCTGTCCCATGGGCTGCTGCAGGTCGCGTATCTTCAGTTGCGTCAGAATCTGCTTGGCCTTGAGTAGGACTTGTTCCTGCTCTAAGCCCCCTAAGTTAGGGGGTTGGGGGTCTGAAGAAGCTGTGTTCATACCCCTGTCGCCCCCTATCTTAGGGGGCTTTATGCACGCATCCAGCACGCTCTCGTCAGGGTCGAACGTAGGCGACTGCTCCAGCATCCCGACGCGCAGGTCACGACGGAAGATGATGTCGCCCGAGTCATATCCCTCATGTCCAGCCAGTATCTGCAGCAGCGTCGATTTGCCCGTGCCGTTCCTGGCTATCAGTCCTACCCGCTGTCCCTCGCCAATGGAGAAGCTGATGTCCTCGAACAATACGAGGGCACCAAACGACTTACTGAGGTGTTGGACGTCTAAGTAGGGAACCATGATGATTTACGATTTTCGATTTATTTCAGGGATGAATTGATTTCCTCGATATAGCTGAGCACCTCGTCCCTACCCTGCCGCTTCTCGGCACTTGTCAGGAACAGCGGTGGCAGCTCTTCCCATGTCTCCAGGAGCTTGCGCTTGTAGGCCTCGACATTGGCCTTGACCTTTGACACGGTCAGCTTATCAGCCTTCGTGAAAACAATGGCAAAGGGAATGCCCGACTCGCCCAACCACTGGATGAATTCCAGGTCGATGGTCTGGGGTTCCAGACGCACATCCACCAGCACAAAGACATTGGTCAGCTGTTCACGCTGCAGGATATAGCCGCGAATCATCTGGTCGAGCTTCTGGATCTCCTTCTTCGACCGCTTGGCAAAGCCATAGCCCGGCAAGTCCACCAAGTACCACTCGTTGTTGATGATGAAGTGGTTGATGAGCAGCGTCTTTCCCGGCGTCGCCGAAGTCTTGGCCAGCTTCTTGTTGTTGGTCAGCATGTTGATGAGACTTGACTTGCCTACATTGCTGCGGCCGATGAACGCATATTCAGGCTTCGTGTCCTTTGGGCACATGGAGACCATCGGAGCCGAAATCACAAATTCTGCTTTCTTTATTTCCATCGTTTCTTCATTTTGGGTGCAAAGGTAATAAATATTTGGGATAAAACCGCAAATGTCTTACCCCAATATTTGCACGAAACTAAAATCTTTCGTAATTTTGCAGCCAAAATTAACTTAGCTGTATGAAACAATGAATGGACTTTACACCATCATCCTGCTCATATTGAGCAACATCTTCATGACACTTGCCTGGTACGGACACCTGCGACTGCAACAGTCAGGCGTCAGCAGTTCATGGCCGCTTTTCGGCGTCATCATCTTCTCGTGGGGCATCGCCTTCCTGGAATATTGCTGTCAGGTGCCCGCCAACCGTCTTGGATTCATTGACAACGGAGGCCCCTTCACGCTGGTTCAGCTGAAGGTGGTACAGGAGTGCATCTCGCTGACGGTCTTCGCAGTCATCGCCAACATCATGTTTCAGGGACAGAACCTGCACTGGAACCATATCCTGGCCTTCCTGCTCATCATCTGTGCCGTCTATCTGGTTTTCATGAAGTAAATGACTGTAGAAGAACGACTTAGACGACGCTTCGGACGTGCTGTCGGCCAGTATCGTCTCATTGAGGACGGCGACCACATCCTGATGGGGCTTTCCGGCGGAAAGGACTCTCTATGCCTGCTGGAACTGCTGGCCCGTCGCTCTCGCATCCAGCGTCCTCAATTCACAGTTGAAGCCCTCCACGTTCGAATGGAGAACATCCATTATGAGACGGACACCACCTATCTCCAAGACTTCTGTCAGCGCCTGGAGGTTCCCCTCCACATCGTTACCACGTCCATCAACCCTCCACCCTCCGCTCGACCCGAAGGGGCGCTTTCCTCGGAAAGAACCCTCCACCTTCAATCAAAGCCCCCTTGCTTCCTCTGCTCCTGGCAGCGCCGCAAGCAACTGTTCAATCTCGCCCAGCAGTTAGGGTGTAACAAGATAGCCCTGGGTCACCATCAGGACGACATCATCCATACTGCCCTGATGAACCTCACGTTCCAAGGCCACTTCAGCACCATGCCCGCCTTGCTCCGCATGCGGAAAATGCCCCTCACCATCATCCGCCCGCTTTGTCTCTGTACCGAAGATGATATCCGTGCTTACGCCGAAGAACAGGGTTATCAGAAGCAGCTCAAGCAATGTCCCTATGAGCACGACACCAATCGCACTGACATTCAGGAGGTTTACCAACATCTCCAGCAACTGAATCCTGAGGTTCGTTACTCCATTTGGAACGCGTTGGAAGCCGCCGGAAAGCTCGTAGAGTATTAAATAACTTTAATTCATGATTCAGAATTCACAATTCATCATGATAAATTCGTATCTTTGCTTTCACAAACATCAAGAACTTATGAAATATTTAAACCGTTGCATCATATTTGCCGCCGTAGCGAGCTTGACAATGGCCGCTTCAGCACAAAGCAAAAAACCTGCCACCAAGAAGCCTGTCGTCGAAGAGGCTCCCGTTGATACCCGCTACGAGCGAATGATTCAGAACACGCAAAAAGTGGTCTTCATAGACAGCATGCTGGTACCTCGCAGCGACATGCTCAGTAAAATCAAATACACGCCGCGTACAGGCATCATCAGAGCCGAGCAGCAAGGCTACAGCTACCAGAACGAGATAGGCACCCGAAAGATTGCTGCCCATGACGGCAAGCTCCATGAAAGCATGCTGGTGGGAAACACCTTCATGAACGAGGACGAGCTGAAAGGACTCTACAGCCCCAGCGTCATCGACTCGCTGGATTATCCGTTCCTCATGAACGACGGAACGACGCTCTATTTCTCGGCCAAGGGAAGCGAGAGCATCGGTGGTTACGACATCTTCGTCACCCGCTATAATGCAGAGACGCATACCTTCCTGCGCCCTGAGAACATCGGCATGCCCTTCAACTCAAAAGGCGACGATATCCTCTACATCATTGACGAGGAAAGCAACATCGGCTACTTTGCCACCACACGCCGACAGCCTGCCGGCTATGTCTGCATCTATACCTTTATTCCCAATGAGGTACGCCAGGTATATAACGAGACAGCACCAGGACAGCTCAAGCGGTTGGCCGACATCGAGCGCATTGCCGACACCTGGGGAGACGGGCGGGAACGTGCCGAGGCCCTGAAGCGCTTGGAGAATATCAACCCTCAGCCCTCCAACCTCAACCCTCCACCCTCAACAACCTTCGTCATCAACGACCAGACCATCTATACCTCTGCCTCCGATTTCAAGGCCGTGGGTAATGGAGAACGCTATCAGCAGCTGCTTGTCATGCAGAACCAGCTCAACAACATGGAAGAAGAGCTGAAAACAGCCCGCATCAACTACAGCCGGGCCTCAGCAGCACAACGGGATCAGCTGGGCAGGGAAATCCTGACCCTCGAAAAGAAAGCTGCCCAGCAGGAGCATGACATCCAACTCATGGAACAAGACATCCGATATTCAGAAAACCAATTATTAAATCATTAAGCCTATGAAAAGAGTATTTCCAGAGTCTGAACTCATCATCAACAACGACGGTTCATGCTTTCACCTGCACCTCCGTCCAGAGCAATTAGCCGACAAGGTTGTCCTCGTAGGCGACCCTGCCCGTGTCAACACCGTTGCCGCCCACTTCGACACAAAGGAGTGCGAAGTCAGCAGCCGTGAGTTCCACACCATTACCGGTACCTATAAAGGCAAGCGCATCACCTGCCAGAGCCACGGCATCGGCTGCGACAACATTGACATTGTAGCCAACGAGCTTGACACCCTCGCCAACATCAATTATGAGACCCGCGAGGAGTTTGACGAGCATCGCACGCTGACGATGGTTCGTATCGGCACCTGCGGCGGACTGCAGCCCTACACCCCGACAGGCTGTTTCGTGGCCAGCGTCAAGAGCATCGGCTTCGACGGTCTGCTGAACTACTATGCCGGACGTAACCAGGTGTGTGACCTGCAGCTGGAAGAGGCCTTCAAGAAGCACATGGCATGGGACCCCATCAAGGGTGCGCCGTATGTCTCAGTGGCTGATGCCGACCTCATCAACCAGATTGCAGGCGACGACATGGTACGTGGCTATACCATCAGCTGCGGCGGCTTCTATGGCCCACAAGGTCGTGTGCTCCGTGCGGAGATTGCCGACCCCAAGCAGAACGAGAAAATCGAAAGCTTCGAGTACGACGGCATGAAAATCTGCAACTTCGAGATGGAGTCGTCAGCCCTTGCCGGACTGGCTTCGCTTCTGGGCCATCGCGCCATGACCTGCTGCATGGTCATTGCCAACCGCTACGCCCAGAAGATGAACACCGAGTACAAGAACTCCATCGATACCCTCATCGAGAAAGTCCTTGATCGCATCTAAATGAACGATACCATCTGTGCATTAGCAACTGCCCCTGGTGGTGCCCTCGGCATCATCAGGGTCAGTGGTTCTAAGGCCTTTGCCGCGGTTTCCTCGCTTTGTTCCGTGCGCTGCGACGCCGTTGCGCCCAACACCATCCATTTTACCCGCATCGTTGAGCGCGATGCGGTTTCCACGCATCAAGAGGCCATCGACGAGGTGCTTGTCTCCGTATTCCGTGCCCCCCACTCCTACACAAGCGAAGACAGTGTGGAAATTTCCTGTCACGGCTCGCGCTTTATTTTAAATAAGGTATTGGAACTGCTGGTGCAGAACGGCTGTCGTATGGCCCTACCTGGCGAGTTTACACAGCGTGCTTACCTCAACGGCAAGATGGACCTCTCGCAGGCTGAAGCCGTTGCCGACCTCATTGCCTCCACGAACAAAGCAACCCATCAGATGGCGCTGAGCCAACTGCGGGGACATTTCTCGTCAGAGCTCTCACAACTGCGCGAACAGCTTTTGAAACTCACCTCGCTACTGGAACTGGAGCTCGACTTCTCTGACCATGAAGACCTGGAGTTTGCCGACCGTACGGAACTGCTCACCTTAGCCCGTACCATTGACAGCCACATAGCTCGCCTAGCCCATAGCTTTGAAACTGGACAAGCACTAAAACAAGGCATCCCCGTAGCCATCGTCGGCAAGACCAACGTGGGAAAATCTACCCTGCTCAACCGCCTGCTAAAAGATGACAGGGCCATCGTCTCCGACATACACGGAACCACCCGCGACACCATCGAAGACACCATCGACATTCAGGGCATTGCCTTCCGTTTTATTGACACAGCAGGCATCCGCCAAACCACTGACCAAGTAGAAAAAATCGGCATCAACCGCACCTATGCTGCCATCGAAAAGGCTCGCATTGTCCTGTGGATGATTGATGCCCAACCCACCTCAGAAGAGCTTCAAGAAATACAGGAGCGTTGCAAGGATAAGTCCCTCATTATCATTCAGAACAAGATTGATAAACAATCAGTACCTTCTGTAAAAGACCTATCCACTCACCTTTCACCACTCACCCCTCACCTTTTATCCATCTCCGCCAAATACGGTGAAGGCATCGATGCCCTCGAACAGGCCATCTACCAGACAGCCGACATCCCCACCCTGTCCGATTCTGACTTCATCGTCACCAACGCCCGCCACTACGATGCCCTCAACCGGGCCCACCTCTCACTCACCAACGTACTGAACGGCCTGGACCAAAACCTACCTGGTGACCTCCTTGCAGAAGACCTTCGCGATGTCATCTCCATTCTCGCCGAAATCACGGGTGGTCAGATCACGCCCCAAGAAACCCTCAATACTATTTTCTCCAGCTTCTGCGTGGGCAAATAATTCGCAATTACCAACGCACACCATTTATCACTAATCATCACATAAGGCACTCTAAATGAGTGCTTTATTTATTTCCAAATTCATCGATGCCAATCGTTGAAT
>CAJOHO010000001.1 GCA_905234555.1 uncultured Bacteroidaceae bacterium | reverse complement strand
CTTGAGATCAACCAATGACTCAACTTCTTTCCTTATTATTTCTATCTGTTCCGCATTAGAAACTGCATCAATGTCTTGCATAGCCTCGTTATATTTCGTGGTCTTCATTGTAGCAAATATCTCGAAGGGCAAAGGAACGGCAGTATTATCCAGTTCCTTGCTTCTCACATCCACAGGACGGGAACTCTTGCCTATCTTCACCCAATCTTCGCGAAAGCTGGGATTGGTCAGGATATACACATATCCAGGTTCATTTGTTGCCATATATCGTAAATATTTAGCCTACTATGAAACAGCCGAAGCTGTGATTAGTTATCATTGAAAAACGTACGTGCCGTTCTTATGTTGACTTTAGTTAGGAATTATCCGCAAATTTATAACAAAAAATCCGAACCGCCAAGCGATTCGGAGAAAAAATGGAAAAAGTGCAGGAAAACGGATTTCCTTACACTTGGTTAGGGGAATGATGTCAGCAGTTGTTTAATCATCTGCTGAAAAGCCGTTACACATAGTGGGATGCTTTCTTCTCCAGAAAAATAGAAAATTCGCAACAACTCTCCACCCTCACAATTCTCCGTGATAACCTCAAAGAATATCAGATGAAGGACAAATATAGGTTCCACTTACTGCATAAAGCTTACAAAAGCCTTGTAGGAGAAGAATAAGGTTTGTCTTCCTGTTCGAGCCGTTTCAGCATTTCAGTCTCAGAATCTCAAATCTCAATTAAAAAAATGGATACCTACAACGCGACATCTTCCTCTATTTATCCTTTAATAATTATTATAACATATTAATTATTAAATATATATATATAATTTATAAATAAAAAAGAAGGAGAGTTGAGGTTGCTTTAAAAAACAACTGAGATTTGAGATTTAAAAAGTGTTAATTTAATGATATTCCCCTATAGGTCAATAAGTTATACACTCTGCATGTTGTTGTTTTTTCAATCTCAAACCTGTAAAGAGTCACAAAAATAGCATTTTTTCCTCTAAAAAACCTCAAAAACACGAATATATTTAGGCAAGAATGGTGATATTCAGGCTATCCTTGAGTCTTTTTCCTTCACTTAATGAAAAAGTCCGCTTTCAAAAAAACGACGTAAATCTTCATTTGGAAAAGGTTTTAGAGTGAAAACTGCACTCACAATCCTCAAAATGCCTCCTGAAAACACGAAAATCGAGTCTCAGAGTTCAACAAATTAAGTCTTCTGAGACATGCAGCACGCTCTCACTACACGTAGAGCACGTTCAAAAATCCGCCAGAGCGTGCTCAAAAGTCTTATAGAGCACGTTGAAAAACCTATCGCAGCACGCTTGAAATTTCGCCAAAGCACGCTGAATTTCTTGATGCATTATTTTGCATTTCTACAAAATAGCAATTTAACCTCACATCCCCTAACATAGGGGCCTGGAACCCCTGTGCTGATGCGGGTTTCAGGATGTTAGGTTAAATCGGCTGAACCTAACATGCAACCTAACATTTAACCTAACATCGGAGACCAATTCAGCCTAACTTGGAAACGGATAAAAAATCTTGTTTCTAAACAAAGATGAAAGGAGTAAAAAATTGAATGACGTGGGGAAGAACACAGCTATTTTTCGAGTGCTGAAATGTTAGGTTGGATGTTAGGTTGGATGTTAGGATGAAGCATTTCAACCTAACATGGCGCAAGCCCTGTATTCATGCGGGTTTCAGAGGCCTATGTTAGGATGTGAGGTTAAAATAAAAATTCTTTCAAAATGAAAATAATGGAACACGGATGGAATGCAGATTTTACTTACGGGAAGGCGCTTAAGACTTAGGGTGAAATAGCACTAAATGAAACTGAAAAAAGTCTTAAGGCAAAATAGTAGTAACTCTTAAGGCAAAATTTCGTTTGCCTTAAGGGAAAATTTATTTTGCCTTAAGGCTTTTTTTGAAAACGTGTAACCTACTGATTCATAAGGCGGTGGAAAATGGATTTTACGAAAATCGAATAGCACAAAATTAACATCGTTGATTATTTGTCACGACGCGGCATAGCCCATGCAAGCATGGCTCTGCTCTTGCTGCTCCAAAAATTAACATGGATTTTTCGAACACGAATCTCACGAATTGAACGAATTATAATTATGAACACGGATGGAACGGATATAACCCACGTGGGCACGGTGGCTAACCCTCGCGGAAAAGCGCGAGGCACAGTGATTGCCCACGGCTGACGCCGGGGCACGGTGGCTTAACACGAGGGGGCGAAGGGGGCGAAGGAGGAGGTGGGGGAACCGCCTGCCACTGTGAAGGGGGAAAGGATTATTTCAACAATACTTTTTTGCCGTTTTTGATGTGGAATCCCTTGTTATTTGAGATGGGTCTGCCGCTGAGGTCGAAACTGGTTTCGACAGAGGATGAGCGTTTGGAGGTTGTTGTGCTTTCTTGGTTCTGCTTATCGGATGTTGCAGGAATTCCCTCGATGCCGGTTGTTGCCTTCTCTCCGAGGCGGAACAGCTTCACCCCATGACTGGGGACGCTGGTGGTGATGGTACCTGTGGCTGTGCCTAAGTCTTGTTTATCCCAGATGTCGTAAACGGGTATGGTTTCTGTGGCTCCATAACCTAACTGTGTCAAATCGAAGGTATAGGGTTCGTTCTTCGTGACATAGATGAGGAACTCCATCGTGGTACCTGTGGAGGAGGTGTTGTCTGTGTCGCAACTGGAATCGTATCCACACAAGGCACGGAAGGTTTTCCAGGTGTGACCGGCAGGAAGGTCGAAGATGAGGGTACACTGGGCATTCATGCCAAAACCTGTGGTATATGACTGGCCCTCCACTCGCAACGTTCCGTTTTCCACATTCTTGTTGACGTGAAGGCTGCCCCAGTCTGACGAATAAGAGGTTTGTCGGAGTGTGGTGAGCGAGGTCTCGTTGCCTTCTGCGTCGATGAGGACAGGATTGATGAGGTCGGCACGGTCGTAGGAAAAGCCGTCGCCCCAATTGCTGACGACGATTTTGAGTTGTTCAGCATCTGTGATGTCAGCCTCCAGCACTTTCGACTTCGTTCCGTTACGGCTGATAAGTCCTGAACGGACGGCAGAGTCATCCTGTTCTGCTGTGAGCGGATTCTGTGCAAAAACCATGAAGCGGATGGAGGTGGTGGAACCAGTCTGTCCGATACCTGAATCGTCGGCAGCAGCCATCGCCTTGAAACGAACTACGTCCATCTCAGCAGGGATGGTGAAGAAGATGGCTGCATTCGCATCGGTGGAGAAACCGCGATCGTACGTGGTGCCCATCACTTTCATCTTTCCTCCGTGATCCACATTCTTGTTTTCATAGACACGATTGAAGTAGGACTTGGTGTATTGGCGCGTCTTGTAGGTTCCTGTCAGCGGCACTTCGGTTCCGTCTCGCAGGACAAGCGTAGGATTAATCCAGTCGCCGTGATCATAGTTGTAGTTGTCGCCACCATCGTCAACGACCAGCACCAGCGTTTTTTCGCCTTCGGGCCAAGGAATATCCACATCTACGGCGTGTCCGTCGGTGGTGTAAGCCACCACTTCAGACCTGTAAAGGGCTTTGTTGCCTACCACCCAACGGGTGTTATCGCGCTGGAACAAAGCCAGATAGCGAGTATCTCCGATATGCGAAGTCCAAGCCACACGTCCCAAGTCCTCATCGTTCATGACCTGATGAGCCTCCTGTCCGTATTTGTGCATCTGGTGGTATTCCTCATTGTTGAGCAGCGAAAGGGTGAAGTCATCGTTCTTCGTCATCTCTCCGCCAAAGAACAGCGGCGAGTGGCAGATTCCCCAGAGGGACATCATGGTGAGCTGTTCGTTTTGTGAGAGGTTTGTCCAACGTCCCCTGTCGGCTCCTGTATAGCCTTGATCGGCAATCGTCATCGCAATCTGTCCCAAAGGCAGCATGTCGCAATCGGCGTAGTTGCCAGGACGTGCATATTGACTCCATTCGTGTGCTTCGTTGAAGACAGCATCTACGGCACTCCAGTTATCCCAAAGGTCGTCCATCATGCGCCACATATTGGCGTTGTCCAGACACTCCTGTGCATACTGATACTGCGTTTTGCCAGGCGAAAGCGAAAGCACGATGGGACGTCCTGTCTGGTCAATCGCCTTTCGAATCATGTGAATCTCGTCTGTATAGAACGGGCGGCTGAGGTCATCGACCTTCAGGAAATCGACGCCCCAACTGGCATAAAGATCCATGATGCTGTTGTAATAAGCCTGACCAGCTGCATTATTGCGAACCAAGAGATTGTCCTTCAGCCAAGTACAGGGAGACGTTGTGCCGTTATAAACTTGGTTCCAAGGTGTCTGCTCGCTGCCTTTCAGCTTATAGGAACTGCCCACAACGCTCTTGGGCACTCCTCGCATGATGTGGATGCCAAACTTCAGACCCATCCCATGAATCTTGTCTGCCAATGCCTTGAAACCTTCGTTCTTGCCATCGACCATACAAGACGGGAAGCGAGAAGGAGAAGGCAGGTAGCGTCCGTACTCGTCGAGAACATAGTCCTGTGTTCCGTTCTGGTTGTAGTTGCCTCCGCCCAGCGAAGGATGGTTGCAATACCAGCGGATGTCAACGACGACATACTCCCAGCCGTACTTAACCAAATCGTTATCAACCAGATACTGTGCGTTCTGCAGGACTTCCTTCTCCGTAACGGAGGAGTAATAGCAGTCCCAAGAATTCCAGCCCATCGGCGGTGTCATTGCCCAAGTACGAAACGTAGCTATATCTTCGTTGTTCTGGGCCTGCATTGTTCCTACGGTGAACAATGCTGTGAGAAGAATTTGTGTTAGTTTTTTCATTAGTTTATTTCGTTATGATTGACCTCGCGGAAAAGCGCGAGGCACAGTGTTTATTTTATCGAGAGGAGGAGGGACTCGAGGGCTTCGCGTCGTTCCTGCCAGGTGTTGAAATCATCAGCACGGAGGACTTTGTCCACTTTCTTCAAGAAGCCTGTAGTCAGGATGCAGGGAGTGCAGCGACCTTCAGCCATCAGTTTGTCGGTGATGGCATCGGCTCCACCAATCTTGAACCAGCTTTCCGCAGTATCGTTCTTACCTGGCTGGAGCTGGATGACGAACGGTTGTTTCTGCATGTCGCGAAGATTGGCCGGCAGATAGAAGGCAGCTCCGCTCTTGAGGTGGTAACGTACTTTGCCGTGAGGGATGTCCTGTCCCATTCCTGCGAATGAATAGGTGCTGGAAGGATGCTGACAGATGCTGGGCTTGAAACCCGTAGTGGGTGCGAGGTACATGTTCTGCGGATCAGCTACGGGAGTACCATCCACCAAGAAATAATAGGTAAAGGTATCGAAGATATGGTCGCGAATCTCCACCTCCCAAACTCCGTCGTTGTCACGCTGCATAGCGAGAGGAGCTGCCTGGTATTCCGTCACAAGGAACACCTGAGTGGCATCGGGTGCCTTCATTCGGAAGAGAATGCTTTCTTTCTTGTATTCAGGCGAGAGGATGGGACGAGGGAAGAGTCGTGCCATCACACCTGCCGTAAACTGAGGCTCCTGTCCTGTAGCGGCAAGGGCAGGCTGACCATTCTTCATCGCTTCTTCTGCAGCATCGGGACGGAAGAGCAAACGAAGAGACTTGTCCAAGAAATACTTGGCATTCATCCATGTGTGTCCAAACTTATCGTGGGTGTATTCCTTCACAGAACGAATGCCCTTCTTGTCGAGGAATTCCATATAGTCACGAGCGTTTCCATAAAGGAAGTCGTCAGTTCCTACGCCCAACCAGAAAAGATGGATTTTCTGGTTGGTGTCGGCTGCGTTGTCATAAACATCAGGAATGTCGGTAGAGGTAAAAGAACTATAGCTGCACAGATAAGAGAATTTGTCAAGATTGCGCAGTCCGTTGGCAAGTCCCTGATTGCCACCACGCGAAAAGCCTCCAATGGCACGATGGTCTGCATCGTTGATGGTGCGGTAACGCTGTTCCACGTAGGGCATCAAATCATTGATGAGGTCGAGGCTGAACACATCCCTTCCGAACTGAAGCTGTGGTGTTGTCGAAGCGTCAGAAATCTGAGGAAGTAATTTCATGGGATTGCCGTAAGGAAGAACGACAATCATTTCTTCGGCATTGCCTTCAGCCAGAAGATTGTCGAGGATGTAGTTCACACGACCCACTTTATAGTAAACTTCTTCCGTGTCTGTTGTTCCACTGATCAGGTAGAAGACAGGATATTTCTTCGATGAATCTTGATGATAGCGTGGTGGAAGATAGACGATTGCCTGATTGGTGGCACCCAGACTTGTGGAGTAATAATGGATGTATTCAATGGCTCCGTGAGGGACATCAAGAATGTCATGTGGAAGGTTTCCCTGCGGAGCTGGGATTTCGAGCAGACTGTTCTTGAAACCTTCGTTGGGGAAATATTGGTTGCACAGAGGATCCATCACGCTAACGCCATCGACCACAAAGCAATAAGGATACATGTCTGGCGCTGCAGGACCCAACGTGACGGTCCACAAACCCGTCTGCGGATCACGTTGCATCGGTTTACGACCAGCAAACTGAACATCGACCTGCACATCCTTGGCTTGATCGTTCTTGTACTGGAAGGTTACGGTTTCATCTTCGTGACAGATGGTGGAGTTCTGTGCGGTACAAATGGCTGCACAGACTAAAACTAACTGAAACAATAAGAATCTCTTTTTCATAGGTGTTTATTTATTTGATTTCTGATTTCAAATTGAGTGATTGGGCGATGATGTCAGTCTGCAAAAGGAATGGAGAGTTGGGAATCGCCCAGAAGGTTGAAGGAGAGGCGATGGTAAGGGGAAGTGCCGTGAAGAGCTATGCCCTGACGATGTTCCTTCGTTGGATAACCGGCATTGCGGTCCCATCCATAATAGGGATATTCCTGATGGATTTCGCGCATGTAGTCGTCGCGATAGGTTTTTGCCAAAATGGAAGCCGCAGCAATGGAGAGATATTTGCCATCCCCTTTGACGATGGTGGTATGGGGGATGATGCGGGGAGTGGGACCCGAAGCTGATGCTTCGGGCACAGTGGCGGTGGGTTCGTGGTAAGGATAGAAACGATTACCGTCGATGATAAGAGCCTCTGGGCGAACTTTGAGTGCATCGATGGCGCGATGCATGGCAGTAATGCTGGCACGGAGGATGTTCAGTTTGTCGATTTCCTGTGGGGTAACGATACCGATGGCCCAGGCCAAGGCATCACGCTCAATCTCTGTGCGGAGCGCATATCGCTGACGGGCTGTCAGTTGTTTGGAGTCATTGAGTAAGGGGTTTTGATAGTCCTTGGGAAGAATGACGGCAGCAGCATAGACGCTGCCGGCGAGACATCCGCGTCCTGCCTCGTCACAACCGGCTTCAATCAGGTGTTCATTATAATAAGGAAGAAGCATAAAAGATCTTTTTTGTTCGCGGTAAAAGCGCGAACCACACTATTTTTGCTTGGCTTTGTTGCGCTCGCGTTCTTCGTTGCGACTGCGAGTGGATTTTTCCTTATCTGGCTTTTGCTTGGTAATCTTCGCTGGTTTCTGCTGCGAAAGCGGCTGGGCTTTGGGGTTCCACGTCTGGTTGACTTCCCACTTGGCACGCAGGTCGAGGGCACCTGGATAATAATAGACCTCTTCTGCTTGCTGCTGAGAGTCGTAGTTACCTGTGGTCCATTTCCCGTCACCGTCATGATCGCAGAAAAGACGCAAGTAGTAGGTGCCTGGATTGACGAAATAGAAGTCGGCACGGTTGTTGGCAGCCTTCACTTCCTTTACCACCTTGTCGCTGGAGTTCAGCAACTGGACCACTGCACTGGTGTCGGTATTCTGAAGAGTGACGAAGAGTGTGCTGTAGGTATCGAGCGACTTGATGGAAAGGGTTTTCTTCACACCTTCAAGCCGCTTTCCGTAGATATTGACGATAGCTCCTGTATCAATGACAAGTTCATATTTGCTCTCCGGTTTCCACTCGGCAAAGAAACGATACGCCATCGGACTGTTGTCTATCCGTTGGATGACGAAAGGCCGTTCGTGGTTTGTGGAGTCAATGACTTCAGAGAAATGGAACATGGATTCGTAGAGGGTGTCGATGGGTTCATTGAACCGTATGTCGAGGTTGTTGTCCGGATCCATGGTCTGCTTGCTGAACTTCGCTTCGAGGAAGGTCTCAGGCATGGGCGGCACTTCGATTTCCGCATCGATGTCCTTCGATTTCTTGCCTTTCAGCTCTTCTTTGTGTTCGTTTTTATACTCCTTGCGATAATTCTTGGCGTATTCTTCCCAAGCATCCGTCTTACGTTTCTGCGTCTTCTCATAAGATACTTTCGAAGCAAGAGAAAGCGTATCGGTCGTCGGTTGAAGCCGCCCCAGCGTATCGGTGGCGTTAAAGTGCACCACCATGTTCAGCGTATCGAGGTTATAGATGAGGGAGTCGCGAATCCAATAAGTAAGTGTGTCGAGCGTAGGGTTGGCATCCAACACAAACGCATCGGCAGCATCGAAATTAAGGCCTTCGAACGTTGGGAGCGTGGAGTCGGGACCTGTGAAGAACAAAGTGAATTTTTCCAGTTGGGGACGTTCCCGCTTAAGCATCGAACGGTCTTTCCCTGCTACCTGAAAAGCTGCCAGAACGATGTCGTCGGGCAAGAAGTGGGTATAGTTCACAGGAATGATGGAGTCGTAATGGATGGAGTCGTGCCAAATGGTATCATGACGCACATCAGGCATAAAAGAAGGTGTGATGACCCGATCCGTAAAAGCCAGCATCTCGCTCTTCTGGCTGTACTTAAAGTCCTGGTCTTGATCCTGCAACGCATAAACGCGGTAGTTGCCAGCAGCTATACCTTTTATAATAAAGTGGCCGCGGCTATCCGTACGTGACACACGTTCCAGTTCCTTGGTGCGGAAGATGGAATCAGGGAACGCATTGGAGGCTGAATCGGGAATTCGGTATAAGCCAACGAGGATGCCTTTGATAGGTTCGAGATTGGAAGCATCCAATACATGACCCGACACCTGCATCGTATCTACCTGTTCGCCTGTAGAAAAGGTGAAAGCATAATCGCCCATCGGATTTCCTTCGTTGTTGTCCTGAATGGCATCCGAGAAATCAATGGTATAGGTGGTGTTGGGTTTGAGGGAATCCTGCAAGGAAACGGTGATTCGTTTGCCTGAAGCATCGATTTCGGGTTGGTTGATCTGCGGTGGCGAAATCACCACTTTCTCTGAGGCTCGTTCCAGTTTGATGTTTTCGTCGAATTCCAGCACAATCTTCGTAGCCTTGGAACCCACCGCACCGAACTTAGGAGAAGTGTGCACGATGCGTGGCGGTGTCTCGTCGTAGGGACCACCGTCAGGAGTTCCAATGTTGGCACAGGCATATAGCACGATTGCCAACACCAGCAAGAGTGGCAGAATATGGAATTTACGACTGCTCATCGTTCTATTTCATAGAGCCGTTTTCGTTGAGTTTCAGGAGTTCTTCTATGTATTCGCGAGAGTTGCTGAGACGTGGAATCTTATGCTGTCCACCCAGCTTTCCTTTGTTTTTCAGCCACAGGTCGAAAAGTCCAGGCTGTGCCTCTATCATCTCCAGCGGCTGAAGCGTGATGTTCTTATGACGCTTGGCTTCATAGTCAGAATTGATGGCCTGAAGGGAACGGTCGAGGATGGCGGCAAACTCGTCCAATGATGATGGACGTTTGGCAAACTCAACGAGCCACTGGTGACGGCACTTGGCGTTAGCATCCATAAAGATAGGTGCAGCGGTATATTCCTTGACTTGTGCGCCAGTAGCGATACAAGCTTGCTCCAGTCCCTTTTCTGCGTTATCGACAATGAGTTCTTCACCAAAGGCATTGATGAAATGCTTGGTGCGACCTGTGATGACGAACTTATAAGGATTCTTCTGAGTGAACTTCACGGTATCGCCAATTTGATAACGCCAGAGACCACAGCTGGTGCTGATGACCATTGCGTAGTTCACACCTGGCTCCACTTTCCAAAGCGGCAGAACGCGAGCGTTAGGCTTTCCGAACTCTTCCATCGGAATGAACTCATAGAAGATATCGTAATCTATCATCAGCATCATGGCAGGATCGTTGAGGTCGGTCTGGATGCCAAAGAAGCCTTCCGAAGCATTATACGTTTCCATGTAATGCATGTGGGGCAGACGGATGATATTCTTGTACTGCTCACGATAGGGAGTAAAGGCTACGCCTCCGTGGAAGAACACTTCGAGGTTGGGCCAGATTTCGTCGATGGTCTGCTTGCCTGAGATTTCGAGCATACGATGAAGCACAGACAGCATCCATGAAGGAACGCCACTGATGTTGCGAACATCAAGATTCATGGCGATACGGGCGATGCAGTCGCGTTTCTGCTCAAAATCCTCCATCAGAGCCACGCTCTTCTCTGGAATGCGTGTGATGTTAACAGCCTTGGGGATATTCTCGATCAGAATGGCGCTAAGGTCACCCACAAGGCTATTCGGCGTATTGAGGTTGGGCGTATGGCTACCACCCAGAATAAGGCTCTTGCCCGCCGTTCCTGAGAAAAGACGGCTTTGGGGATTGATGGCAAGATAGCTGGATATGCAGTCGGAGCCTCCCAGATAATGGATTCGTCTGAGTCCTTCCTTGCTAACAGGGATGAACTTACTCTTGTTATTCGTCGTGCCTGACGACTTGGCAAACCAACGTACCTGACCACGCCACAACACATCTTTCTCTCCTTCACGCATGCGATGGATGTAGCCTTTCAGCTCTTCATAGGTGTTGATCTCCATGCTTTGCGCGAAATCCTCGTAAGAGTGGATGTCAGCGAAGTGATGCAGACGTCCCCACTCCGTATTCTTGGCACACGACACAAGGTGGCTGAGCACCTTACGCTGCAAAGCCTCTGCTTGGGTGGCATAATGCGAGATAGCCTTCTGGCGACGGGAGAAATAGAGCTTATTTAGAAATTTGGTCGTAATATTCATGATGAAAGTATTAAGGTTTCTCCTGTGGAGATTGTGACAATTTGTTACGAGCCTCCATCAGATGATGGACAAAAGCCTGGTCACGCCGAATCTTCTTTAAAGCCTGACTGGCAGCTTTCTGGTGGGCTTCCTTCTTTGAGAATCCTTCGCCTTGTCCGCTATAGACTCCTTCAATCAAGACGCGAGCCACGAAGATGGGTGTATTGCGATCTGGAAGTATCTTCTGAGATACAATCTCGAACGAGGGATGGAACTGGTATTTCTGACACCACTCGATGAGTTTGCTTTTGTAGTTCTCGTCCTTATGGGAGAGTTCGTCAATGTTCACGTATTTCTTCAGAACTACATCTCTCATAAACCGCATGCAGTAGCTGTAGCCTCGGTCCAAATAGATGGCTCCGACGAAAGCTTCGAAGGCGTTACCGTTCATGTAGCTGTTGTGGGCAGTGCTCATCCGTTCATCGTGCAGCACGAGCTTATCGAGTCCAATCTGCACAGCAAGCTTGTTCAACATGTCGCGGCGGACAAGTTTGCTTCGCAGGGTGGTGAGGAATCCTTCTTGCTGATTCGGATAACGGTAATAGAGGATGTCTGCAACGACTGCACCCAGAATGGCATCACCCAGAAACTCCAGACGTTCATTGTGGATGAAACGACCTGTGGAGTCCTGTACTTTATGCATGGATTTATGCATCAGTGCCGTTCGATAGAGGCTGAGGTCGTGAGGAAGAAAACCCAGAATCTTATGTAATCGTAAAAAAGGCTCCTTTTCCTTATGGAAGAGGAGCCTGATATGCTCGGTTAATTTCATTTGTACTTTTTGAAAATCGCGCATGCATTGTGTCCTCCGAATCCGAAAGTATTGCTAAGTGCTGCACGAATCTCACGTTTCTGAGCTTTGTTGAAGGTGAAGTTCATGTTATAGTCAATCTCTTCATCCTTATCTTCAGGATCGTGGTTGATGGTTGGGGGAACGATGTCGTTCTGCACAGCCAACACGCTGATCATTGCTTCGATGGCTCCAGCAGCTCCTAACAGGTGGCCTGTCATTGACTTGGTGGAGCTGATGTTCATCTTGTAAGCATCCTCACCGAACACCTCCTTGATGGCTTTGGTTTCACTGATGTCACCTACATGGGTAGATGTGCCATGCATGTTGATGTAGTCGATGTCAGAAGTTGTCATACCAGCATCCTTCAGTGCACGCTCCATCACGAGCTTAGCTCCGAGGCCTTCTGGGTGAGTGGCTGTGATGTGGTAGGCATCTGCCGACATACCGCAACCGGCAACTTCAGCATAGATTTTGGCACCGCGTGCCTTGGCGTGCTCCAGTTCCTCAAGAACGAGAACCACACCACCTTCACCCATCACAAATCCGTCACGGCTGGCACTCATTGGGCGGCTAGCACCCTGAGGGTCGTCGTTGCGGGTGGAGAGAGCCTTCATGGCATTGAAACCACCAACTCCGGCAGGCCAGATAGCAGCTTCAGCACCACCTGTGATGATGGCGTTGGCCTTGCCCAGACGGATGAGGTTGAATGCATCTGCAAGTGCGTTGGTTGAAGAAGCACAAGCTGAAGTGGTTGTGTAGTTAGGTCCGTGGAATCCGTACTCAATAGAGATGTGACCGGCAGCGATGTCGGCAATCATCTTAGGAATGAAGAACGGATTGTACTTAGGACCGATGGTTGCGCCAGTCACAGCGTAGTTACCAGCCTCATCTTCGAAGGTGTGAATACCACCGATACCAACTCCAAGCACCACACCGATTTCGTTCTTATCCACTGTTTCAAGGTCCATGCCAGAGTCGGCAATTGCCATTTTAGCAGCAGAGATAGCATAGATGGCATACTGATCCATCTTGCGAGCTTCCTTACGGTCGATATAAGGTGTTGAATCGAAGTCCTTGACTTCGCAAGCAAATTGTGTCTTGAACTGTGATGCATCGAAATGCGTAATAGGTCCGGCTCCGCTGACACCCTTCTTCACGTTCTCCCAAGTAGTTTGAACATCATTACCAAGAGGAGTGACGGCACCCAGTCCTGTTACAACAACTCTCTTTAATTCCATAATTAATTGGGTTAGAAGTTGAAAATTGAAAGTTGAAAGCTTAAGTTAATGAGACCTGCCTAAGACAGGGTTCTCATTCCACTTACAACTTTCAACTTTCAACTACTTTTCTTTTTATTTTGCGTGCTCCTCAATGTAGGTGATAGCGTCACCAACAGTGGAAATCTTCTCAGCTTCGTCATCTGGAATGCTGATACCGAAAGACTTCTCAAACTCCATGATGAGTTCAACTGTGTCAAGAGAGTCAGCACCAAGGTCGTTAGTGAAGCTTGCTTCAGGTTTAACTTCTGCTTCGTCAACGCCGAGTTTGTCAACGATGATTGACTTTACTTTTGATTCAATTTCAGACATAATCTTTTCTTTTTGTTTGTTAATGAATATAATGTTTCTATCTCAAATTCTCTTTTGAACTGCATTTTGACACCCTTCAAACGCATTCAGGCTGCAAAGGTAGCAATTTTCTTGCAATCATCAAGAATAAATTCCGAAAAAATGCTTAACCCCTGCACACACATACTATCTTTGTGCAGTTTTTTGGTCGTTTTTATGCTGCTTTTCTGAACAATGGAAAGTGGAGTTAGCAAAATGAGGATAAAACTATTAGCTGTTTGATTTCCCCGTCACTCCTCATTGCGATTGGCACGTTTACGCTCCAGGTGGTCGAGGATGATTTTTCGCATACGCATCGACTTCGGTGTCACTTCCACGTATTCATCTTCCTTGATGTATTCCAGCATTTCCTCCAACGACAACTGAATGGGAGGAACGATACGGGCCTTCTCGTCAGTACCAGAGGCTCGCACATTCGTCAGTTGTTTGGTCTTAGTAACATTGATGACCAAGTCGTTCTCATGGACATGCTCACCCACCACTTGTCCTGCATAGACTTTCTCCTGTGGAAAGATAAAGAACTTACCACGATCCTGCAGGTGATCCATCGCATAGGCGACAGCTGTTCCTGAATCCATCGAAATCATAGAGCCGTTGGTACGGCGCACCATCTCTCCCTTAAAAGGCTGGTAGTTCTTGAAGCGGTGAGCCATAATGGCTTCGCCTTGGCTGGCCGTCAACACGTTGGTGCGCAGACCGATAATGCCACGAGAAGGAATCTCGAATTCGATATTCACACGGTCACCCTGTGCCTCCATCGACAACATCTCACCCTTGCGACGCGTCACCATATCAATCATCTTGCTGCTGAAGTCCGTCGGCACATTGATGGTCAGTTCCTCGATAGGTTCACAACGCTGTCCGTTAATTTCCTTATAAATCACCTGTGGCTGTCCCACTTGGAGTTCGTAGCCCTCGCGACGCATGGTCTCAACCAGTACGCTGAGGTGAAGCACGCCACGTCCGCTGACGATCCACTCGTCCGTAGAGCCTTCTTTCTGTTCCACACGGAGCGCCAGATTCTTCTCCAACTCACGTGCCAGACGGTCACCAATGTGACGACTGGTGCAGAACTTACCTTCCTTGCCGAAGAACGGAGAGTTGTTGATGGTAAAGAGCATCGACATGGTCGGTTCATCAATAGAGATGGTAGGCAGTGCCTCCGGTTCTTCGTAGTCGGTAATGGTATCACCAATCTCGAAGTTGCTCAGTCCGATGACCGCACAGATATCACCGCTGCTGACTTCTGTCGCTGCACGGTGTCCCATGCCTTCAAATGTATGAAGTTCCTTTATCTTTGTCTTCTCCTTCGAACCATCACGATGGCAAATCGTTACATTCATACCACTGCGCAGCGTGCCACGATGCACACGTCCTACTGCGATACGACCTGTATAGGTGGAATAATCGAGGGAGGTAATCAACATCTGTGGTGTACCTTCCAGTTGTTCTGGGGCAGGAATGGTTTCGATAATTGTATCGAGCAGATATTCGATATTGTCCGTAGGAGTCTTCCAGTCTTCGCCCATCCAGCCCTGCTTGGCAGAACCATAAACCACGGGGAAATCCAGCTGGTCCTCTGTTGCGTTGAGGTTGCACATGAGGTCGAACACCATCTCATACACTTCCTCCGGACGGCAGTTAGGCTTATCCACCTTATTCACTACCACAACAGGCTTCAGACCTATCTCCAGCGCCTTTTGCAGCACAAAGCGGGTCTGTGGCATCGGACCTTCGAAAGCATCAACCAAAAGGATGCAACCGTCAGCCATATTGAGCACACGCTCCACTTCGCCTCCGAAATCGCTGTGTCCCGGCGTATCAATCACATTGATCTTTACACCTTTATAATTAATGCTGACGTTCTTGGAGAGGATCGTGATACCACGTTCACGTTCCAATTCGTTGTTATCCAAAATCAAATCACCTGTCTGCTGGTTCTCACGGAAGAGATTTCCTGCCAGCAACATCTTGTCAACCAAAGTGGTCTTACCATGGTCAACGTGCGCAATAATGGCGATATTACGAATATCTTGCCTCATAAAACTTCTTTTTTCTGACCTAAATTCACAATCTTTCAGCAAGCAGAACAGGTCCTTAACAGACCCTCTGCTTTGAAAACGGGTGCAAAGTTACGAAAAAAAACGCACATAATTGCCAAATTCGTCATTTATATGTGCACAAAGACCCTTCGTCTGCGATTTTGGTCATCTTTGGGATGGTTCGCAGAACAGCAAGAGCACTTAAGACGCAATCAACAACGACGTCAGTCTTCCACTCGAGTCCCACCCGTTTTGCTGTCAGTCCCTTTGACTTCAATGGGTACAGCCGCTGAATTGGTCTTCGTGATATGAATATTTCCAGCCGTCTGGTACATATTTTTGTCCACACGGATTCCTCCGCACTTTGTTCCGTCGGCAGTATAAGTACCTGCTGAGAGGGTGAGCGTGACGTCTGTACCGCGGAAATGGGCATCACCACCATTGTTGACCGTCGTACCAGCCGTGGTCTTCTTGGCCTTGAAGCCCTTGGAGCCATTTCCTGTTATCGCACCTTCCACTGTTCCTCCGTCAAAGTACGCATCGTAGGCAAAGCGAAGGCCTTGGCTGATGGTTCCAGTGATATTCAGGTTAATGTTCCCGTCTTTCATATAAATAATGGAGTCGCACTTGAGACCAGCTCCGTCACTTTGGCTGATATTGAGATTGGCGGTACCACCATTGATAAACATCGAACCATAATCGTCGCTGTCAATGCAGTCACTGCCGCAGCTGGAAATCGTCACGGTTCCTCCGTCCATGATGAAGCGGCTGTTTTCAGGATCAGTCTTGTCACCTTCACCACAGTGAATGCCGTCACTCACAGCACCCAAGATATTGATCGTACCCGCAGAGGATTTCAGCTGAAGATATTCCTTCGCACAGATAGCATGTTTGGTCTTACCCTTCACGTTGAGGGTGCCCTTTCCTTTGATTTCAAGATGTCCTTTGGTATAGAACGCAGCTTTCTGGCTTCCCTGGGTGCAATCCTCAAGGGTGTTGACAGTACCCTTCATGAGTTTTACTTCCACACGCTTGCCACACTCAATATCCAAAGCTGCACCCTTGCTGCTGCTCAAAGACACACCATTGAGGTGCATACGCAGTTTGTAGTTACCGTTAAGCGTCAGCGAACCGTTGGTGGAACTTCCACTGAGAACATAAAGAAGCTCCTCGCTGGTATTCGTGGAGGTAATCGTGACATGTCCTCCACTCACGCTACTGGTTACACCTTTAATAGAAGAAGGTATCGTAACAGTGGCGCTGTTTCCGTTCCACACGATATCAACACTGTTGAACTTCGGCTTATGGAAAAGAATGGAATCGACGTCAGCCACTTTAAAAGTTTCCTTGCCAACAGTCACAGTGGATTTGTCGGCAGAGAAAGAAATGTCTGTCTTGCTACTGATGTTAATATCCTCATCATCGTAGCCCTCGCAGACGTAAGCCTTGATTTGCGCAGTGGCTTTTTCAGCACAGAAAGCACAAAGCAAAGCAAGGCAACAGAGTATCGTTCTTGTCTTCATGTTGCTTTACCTTTTTATAATTTTATGATTCTTACCACCTTGATTCACTATATAGACGCCCTTGGGAAGGTCTGTGGATGCAGCAACACGACGACCCTGCAGGTCATAAATCTCGGCATCGTCACTTTTCGTCAGCGTTTCAGTTAAGCTTTCAATGCCGTCAGCTGGAGAAACATCCACATACATGCTTGTGATAGCGTTCATTCCAAAAGACGCAGTGGTGCCGTCAGTTTTGGTCACAACGACATTGCCATTATTAAACGTCAGCTTCTGTATTTCAGCAACTGAGTATGTGGCAGGAGTGTCCGTACCCGTACTCAGGATATACAGGGAGTAATCATCTTCTGCATAAAACGGTAAGACACTGAATACGGACAGCACAGAGAGAAATAAAAGTCTTTTCATAATAATCGGTCTTTAGTCTTCTAACAAATTCAGAAATTAAACTTCAAAGCCCAGCCGACGAAATGTCCATCAGGGTCATCGTCGTCTGTCTCACGCTGATAGCGGTAGAACACAGACAGTTTGGTATCACGGGTGATTTTATAATCCACACCGGCTGTATATTTCCAGCGTTCAACATGGTTCTGTCCTGCACAATACTCCACAGAAGCAAACGGATTGACGGGATAGCCCTTGATGTTGTACTCTACAGTGAATTTTGTACGCAACATCATCTTATCCTTAGCCTCCACAGCCTTGGGGTCCTGATAGGAATAGAGATCATCGTCATCGTTGTAACGATATTTGACACGATCCACAGAGTCCCCCTTCAGATAAAGGTTATATTGGAATGTTTCCTTGAGCGAGAACTCCCAGCGCTTTGTCGGAGCAAAGTCCACACCCACAGAAACAGAAGTGCGATAGCGACGGCGCCAGTAGCTTTCCGTCTGGTTATAACCGTTCATCTTACCATCAACATTAAAGTGCTCGGAGATTTCCCCCAGTTTCTGTTTCCAGGTATAGGTAAAGCCCAAACCCGCCTTGGCGGTCACACGCTTATCTTCGGAACGGAACAGGCGCATGTCAAATCCTCCGCCAACTTGCCAGCGGTCGGTACGTTCTGTGTCACGTTGGGAACGGTGATTGGCTTCGAGGCTAACGCTCATTCCACTCACAATCTTCTTCTCCACCTCCAACGAAACATCCGTGCCGAAATCGTCCTTATGTGTGGCCGTCGACACCAATTCCTGTGCAGAAACGCCCAAGGTGGAAACTGCGAGGGCAAAAATCAAGGCTATCCGTTTATTCTTCATACATTTTCGGCATCTTTTGAAGCGATTCACTATTGATCTCTTCAGAATTATAGAAAATCTTAATCAGCGCCATATCCTTCAAGAAGTCGATAGAACCAATCTCAACATGTGTGATATCGAGACCCGTCCGTTTCTTCAGGTCGGCAATGAGGTCTTCACGACGTTCTGGCGTTATCAAGTCAATCTTATCGTATTTGATATACTTGGACGACAGGCTCTTCAGCCATTTTCCTCCCTCTGCCAGCCATACTGCTAACACAAAGAAAGCGTCTGTTAGGGCAAGTTCTCCGATAGCAGTCAGTTCAGGACCAAGGAAGTCGGGGTGTTTATCGCTGATGTCAGCCAGCCAGGCAAGGGCATTAATTGCTGACATGGCGATGACGATGAAGAGGTAAGTCATCTCGCGAATAGGCACAGACTCTGTGCGGTAGCGCATGATGCAGAAAATAGCGAACAGACCCATGGCAAAACCTGTCTTCATCTTGGCATCACCCATCAGGTGCATCAGCATGAAGATGGCAAAGCCCACGAGCATATACGTGAAGAAGAAGTCGCGACGGCGGCTCTTGGGGAAGTAGAAGCAGCGTGCAATGATGAAACAGAAGATGGTGTTCACGATGAGACGTAGCACAAGATCTACGATTTTCACTGTGTCGCCTGACAATGAGGCGATAAATTCATTGATTGTGTCCATTTATTGATTGTTTTTTGAGTTATCAGTGATGTGGTTGATTGAATTTGCGAGTAGATGGAGACCTCAACTAAATATCTTCGTCGTAACGAATGATGTAAGTGTCATCTGCGTTGATCTTACCCAGCAGCCGGAGTTTCTCCTTGAAGTTGTTCTGCTTGAGGTGAGGATCGGTCATTGCCATTCCAATACAGCATTTCGAAAAACCTGTCGGATGAATATGTAAGTCACGCAGGATGGTCAGGATGGGTGAGTAGATATTTCCGTCACGTTTGAGTTCCACGATGACAATATTGCCTGTATCTCGGTCCAGATCGGTTTCGTAGTTATGGAAACGGACATTGAAGTCAATGGTCAGGCGTTCCGTCTTTCCGTAATTCACCAGCGTAATCCGGTCGAAGTGGTTCTGAACGATAGGATGCATGGTGCCAAGCTCCAGTCCCGTGTGGTCAAAGACCAGTTCGGCCGCGCCTTCGGTCTGGGTCGCAGTTTCCAGACTCGGCACCTGTATCCGTTTCTTCTTGGTTCTTGCGTGATTGTTCTTGCGCTTCACTTCCAGGAAAGTGAGGTCGCCCGAACTCAAATAGGTCCTCACACGCACTTTTGTTCGGCTGGCATGACGGTTGTGATGCTGCAAGTATTGCGTGTAGTTGTCCGTGTCGAGATAGGTAGTGCGATAGGGACTGATCCGGTCTGTGCCAATGGTCTGCACATAATACTTCGACTGGGCTTGATGAAGCAACGCAACCAACTGACGCTTAGAGCACACGAATTTTGTGTCTATGCGGTTCATCAGTTTAATGGACGACATCTCGTCCAACGTGATGGGTTTCATCAAATCCAGAAGTGCGTGTATGTCTGTGTCGTAATTTGTCATTCGGATGATAAAGAGGTGTCAAAAGACTTTATTTGTCTAATCGAGCGCAAAAGTAAGCATTTTATTTTGATTTTCAGCATTATTTCATAAAAATGTGAGCAATACCGCACTTTTTGTCCAGAAATAGTGCCACTTTTTCAAATATTAAGTGTATATTTGCAACATAATTCATCACAAATCTAATCAATCTATTAAAAAAATGGCAAAAGCACCCGATTTTAAGTATGCACCCATGTTTCAGGTAGGTAAAGACGACACCGAATACCGCCTGCTGACAAAAGAAGGGGTGACGGTGAGTGAGTTCGAAGGTCACGAAATCGTGAAAGTCTCAAAGGAAGCACTCACACTGCTTGCTCAGCAAGCTTTCCATGATGTTGAATTTATGCTCCGTCGCGAACACAACCTGCAAGTGGCTAAGGTCCTGAGAGACCCAGAGGCATCGGAGAACGACAAATATGTAGCCTTGCAGTTCCTTCGCAATGCGGAGACAGCCTGCAAGGGAGTGCTCCCGTTCTGCCAGGACACAGGTACCGCCATTATTCATGGCGAGAAGGGGCAGCAGGTGTGGACAGGATTCGAGGACGAAGAAGCGTTGAGCCTTGGCGTCTTCAACACCTACACACAGGACAACCTGCGCTATTCGCAAAATGCACCACTCGACATGTATAACGAGGTCAACACCAAGTGCAACCTCCCTGCACAGATCGACATCGAAGCCGTTGAAGGTGCTGAATACCGATTCGTGATGGTAGCTAAAGGTGGTGGCTCAGCCAACAAGACCTACTTCTACCCGATGACGAAGGCAACCATTCAGAACGAAGGCACCCTGCTGCCGTTCCTGGTTGAGGAAATGAAGCACTTAGGTACTGCTGCTTGCCCACCCTACCACATCGCTTTCGTCATTGGCGGCACTTCTGCAGAGAAGAACCTACTGACGGTGAAGCTCGCCTCCATTAAGTATTACGACAACCTGCCAACCACAGGCGACGAGACTGGACGTGCGTTCCGTGATGTTGACTTGGAGAAGAAACTTCTGAAGGAAGCCTTCAAGATTGGTCTGGGTGCACAATTCGGTGGCAAATATCTGGCTCACGACATCCGTGTCATCCGTCTGCCTCGTCACGGTGCCAGCTGTCCCATCGGTATGGGTGTCAGCTGTAGTGCCGACCGTAATATCAAGGCAAAAATCAACAAAGACGGTATCTGGCTCGAGAAGATGGACGACAACCCAAGCGAACTGATTCCTGAAGAATATCGCAAGCCAGGTGAAGGCACAAAGGGTATTGAAATCGATCTCGATAAAGGTATTGATGCCGTTCGTGCCGAACTGACCAAATATCCTGTATCTACCCGTGTCAACCTCAAAGGCACTATCATCGTAGCACGCGACATCGCTCATGCCAAGCTGAAAGCTCGTTTAGATGCCGGAGAAGAAATGCCTCAATACTTCAAGGACTATCCTGTACTCTATGCTGGTCCGGCAAAGACACCGGAAGGCTATCCTTGTGGTTCTATGGGACCCACGACAGCCAACCGTATGGATCCGTACGTAGATGAGTTCCAGGCAAACGGTGCCTCGTTGGTAATGATCGCCAAGGGCAACCGAACCCAGCAAGTGACAGATGCCTGCAAGAAGCACGGCGGATTCTACCTCGGCACCATTGGTGGTGTTGCTGCCGTTCTCTCTCAGAGCAGCATCAAGAGCATCGAATGTGTGGAATATCCAGAACTGGGTATGGAAGCCATTTGGAAGATCAAGGTGGAAGACTTCCCTGCCTTCATCCTCGTAGATGACAAGGGCAACGACTTCTTCAAGCAACTGAAACCTTGCGCCGGCTGCACCATCTTAGATTAAATCACTCCTTACAGTGCCCTGCGGTTCCTTCGCAGGGTTCCCTTAACACCAATAACCCATTAACTCCCATCCTAATCATGGAAGAAGTAAAGAAATATCTTGACAATGCCGAGGAAGCAATGGAAATGGCAGCCATGCACCTCGAAGAAAGCCTCAGCCGCATCCGTGCAGGAAAGGCAAACGTACACATCCTCGATGCAGTCCGCGTTGACAGCTACGGACAGATGGTACCGCTGAGCAACGTAGCCAGTCTGGCCACACCCGATGCTCGCAGCATCACCATCAAACCTTGGGACAAATCCATGTTCCGCGTCATCGAGAAAGCCATCATCGACTCCTCCGTGGGCATCATGCCTGAGAATAACGGAGAGGTCATCCGTCTGGGCATCCCTGCGCTGACAGAGGAACGTCGTCGCGACCTCACCAAGCAATGTGCCAAAGAGGCTGAGACGGCAAAAGTCAGCGTGCGTAACGCTCGTCGCGAAGCCATCGAAAAGCTGAAGAAGAGCGTGAAGCAGGGTGTACCCGAGGACGTGGAGAAGGACGCAGAAGAAACCGTTCAGAAAATCCACGACAAATACATCAAGAAGATTGATGGCATGCTCGAAGCCAAGAACAAAGAGATTATGACCGTATAATCTCTCCACGCTTCACGCTAATCGCTTCAAGCTTCAGATGCACGGACTGGTTATTCGGAACACAGGCAGCTGGTATTCTGTGCTGGCTGACGACGGAACCACATGGGATGCGAAAGTAAAAGGAAACTTTCGCATCCGTGGTATTCGTTCCACCAATCCTGTAGCCATCGGCGACAGAGTGGAGTTCATCGAGCAGCCCGACGGATCAGCCCTCATCAGCGCCATTGAAGATCGTAAGAACTACGTCATCCGCAAAGCCACCAACCTGTCGAAACAGTCCCACATCATTGCAGCCAATGTCGATCAGTGCTTCCTCATTGTCACACTGCGGCAGCCTGAGACTGCCCTCACGTTCATCGACCGCTTTCTGGCAAGTGCCGAAGCATACCGCATTCCCGTGGTGCTCGTCTTCAACAAGATTGACTTGCTGACAGATGACGAAGACCGCCAACTGCTGACAGACATTTGCTACTTGTACGACAATATAGGATACGAGTGTTGCTGCGTCAGTGCTGAAACGGGTGAAGGCTTAGAGCAATTGAGACAAAAGCTGGCAAACAACATCACACTGCTCAGTGGGAACAGCGGAGTAGGCAAATCCACGCTGATTAACCGTCTGTTTCCTCATCTGAACCTGCGCACAGCCGAAGTGTCCGATACCTACAACACAGGTCGCCACACCACCACCTTCTCAGAAATGTATCCAGTTCCCGAGCTGGTGGACTCTTCACGCTCTACGGCTTCTGGCTACATCATCGACACGCCAGGCATCAAAGGGTTTGGCACCTTCGACATAGAGCCAGAGGAAGTGGGACATTACTTCAAGGAAATCTTCCGCTATTCCGCTGATTGCCGTTTCAACAATTGCACCCACACCCACGAGCCAGGCTGTGCCGTCATTGCTGCGGTGGAGAATCACGACATCAGCGAAAGCCGTTATCACTCCTACCTCTCCATGCTTGGAGATAAAGACGAAGACCGGTATAGATGATTCAACGTTTGCTATTCCTTATTACACTATACGCGTGCGCATACGCGAGAGGCTTCGCCCAGACATCCGACTACGAAGCCTTCGTGCAGCGTGGACTTACAGCTGCGGAGCACGACAGTCTGGAACAGGCTGAGGAATACTTCCGTCAGGCTCTCCGTCTCTCTCCTGCCGATTATCGCAACGCACTCATCTTCACCAATCTTGGCAAGATTCTGGAACTCCGCTATTGGCGCAGTCTGGAGTCATCGCCTGCAACGGCTGGCAGTTCGCCGTCTTCCCGTGAACAAAGAAGTGCTGCCCAACTCGCCGACCAGGCATTAGAGAACTACACGCTGGCACTCAACATCACGCCGACATATGTGCCGATGCTCGATGCACGAGGTTCTTTCTACATGAAGCTGAAGAACTATGCTAAGGCAGCACACGACTTCACCACCATTCTCGATCTCGCTCCCGCCAACCACATCATCCGCAACCATCGCGCCTACTGCTATGTGCAGTTGCGACGCTACGACGAAGCCCGTGTGGATTACCTCCGCGTGCTGGAAAAAGACACTGAGAACACCACCGCCCAGCTCGGACTTGCCATCATCTGCCAGGACACCCAGAAACTCCAGGAAGCCATCCAGCGGATGTCCAATCTCATCGATGCCCATCCCGACGATGCCGAATATTATAGCGTTCGTGCCTCCATGTATGCTGAGCACAAGCAACCGGAACTTGCCATCATGGATCTCGACAGAGCCATCCAGCTCAGTCCCGACAACGCCAACTACCTGCAGGCCCGCGGTTATCTCCATCAGCAGCAAGGGAACCGCCACAGCGCCCGCGTAGATTTTGAGCGGGCTGCCCGCCTCACCAATTCGAATTAATACAGTGCCGAGCGGTTTTCCCGCGAGGTCTCCATAACCCCAACAACCCACAATGGACAATATCACAAAAATCGTGCTGACAGGCGGACCCTGTGCCGGTAAGACCACCGCTTTGGTTCGCATCATCGAACATTTCTCAAGTCTCGGATTCAAGGTTTTCACCATTCCCGAAGTGCCTACGCTGTTCACTCAGGCTGGCATGAACTACCTGACCAAGAACCAAGGTTTCTTCTACGAAGGAGAGAAAGCCACGCTGGAAATCCAGCTGGCGCTCGAAGACAAGTTCCTGCGCATGGCTCAGGAAATCAAGCAGCCTTGCCTGATTGTCTGCGACCGTGGTGCGATGGACATCTCCGCCTACGTGTCGCCTGAGACTTGGACCACCCTCACACGAGCCGTCGGCACATCCACGCCAGAGCTGCACGAACGCTACGACGCCGTGCTCCATTTGGTTTCAGCAGCCGACGGAGCCGAGCAATACTACACCACAGCCAACAACGCCCAGCGGTATGAGCAGATGGACGAGGAAGGACTGCGCATCGCACGCAGTCTGGACAAGAAAGTGATTCACGCCTGGACAGGACATCCACACCTGCGCGTCATCAACAACCACGACGATTTCGACTGCAAGATGAACCGCGTGGTAAAAGAGATCTCCAACGTCTTAGGTCTGCCCCAGCCTATCGTTGAAGAGCGGAAATATATCGTGGAACTGACTGGCGAACTGCCTGAAGACAGCATCCTCAGCGAAATCACCCAGACCTACCTGCAGGCCGAACCAGGCACGGAGGTACGTCTGCGCAAACGCGGATGGGAGCAGAAGCAGGTTTATGTGCATACCACGAAGAAGAAGATCGGGGAGAACGAGGAACTCGTCACCGAACGCCAGATTAACAACAGCCTCTACGAGATGATGCTCGGACTGGCAGACCCCACACGCCACACCATCCACAAGTTGCGCAACAGCTTCATCTGGAAAGGGCAGTACTTCGAAGTGGATATCTATCAGGATCAGCTGAAGGGACTCGTCATCCTCGAGACCAAAGGCATTGCAGAAGGCGAACCCGTGAAGTTTCCACCTTTTCTGAAGGTAGTGAAAGACGTCACCGGCAACCAAGAATACTACAACCACAGTCTGGCGAAACGTGAAGCGTGAAGAGATTAGTGAGAAAAACTTAAAAACAGTGTGCTCGACGGTTTTCCCGTCGAGAAAAAAACTCAATAACGATGAAAAAACTATTACTGACTATCATTGCCATCATGACGATGGCGCTGTCGGCTTCCGCACGAAGCTTGGTGCTGGAACTGACCAACGGAGACAAAATCTACTATCTAATTGGTGGAGAGACCAATCCCGTGCTTACCTTCAACGAAGGAACTGTCAGCGTGGAGGGAACCCAGTATGCCTTTGCTAACATCGCAAAGTTCTACATCTCCGAGACTGACGATCCCAACGCCATCGAAGGAGTCAGCACCAAGCCAGAGGCTGCCATCAAGGAAGGCATCATCTATGTGCAGACCAAGGGACAAGTTCAACTTTTCAGCACCGACGGACGACAGATGAACGCCCCCGTCAGCCGCCAAGGCGATAGCACTGTAGTCGATGCCACCAGTCTGCCAACCGGTTCCTACATCCTCCGCATAGGCGACCAATCCGTCAAATTCATAAAGAAGTAGCCCACCATGAAAAAACTATTCCTCTTATTTCTCTTCACACTATTCGCTCCACTTTCCACGTTTCTCTCTCCCTTGGGGGAGTCGGAGGGGGCTTCCACGCTTCACGCTCAAAAGCTCTACATGATCAAGACGGATCCAGAAGACCCGTTCTCTCGTCAGATGACCACGTTTGAGTATCAGCCAGGCGACTCCATTGTGTTTGGTGCCAACCGCTGGAATCTCTACCACAAGGACGGAAGTGCAGGTCGCAGTATGCGTTATTCCAACACCAGCGACTTCTACCTCGAACCCACTCCTGGTCTCTACTGCCCTGCCTATCTGAAGAGCAACGACTTCAACAGCACCTCCAGCCGCTACTGCTGGCAGCGTTCTCGTCAGTCCAAGCACTTCATCGTGTTCTGGGAAGCAGGTTATGGACTTGACCCCACGAAGGCAAGCGATCGCTATCGCTTCGATCCAGAGTGGATGCTCAATATAGCCGAGAAGATATATGAAGTCAACACCCAGCATCTGGGTTTCTCACAGCCAGGCAACTCCACTACGCTCGACAACTATAAGATTATGATGTTCGTGGCCTACTCCACCGAATGGGCAGCCTATGGCAGCGGACAGGACAACAAATGCGGTTCGCTCGATGTCAATATCGATGCCCTGCGCGACCAATCCACGCTGGCTCACGAAATCGGCCACACCTTCCAGTACATCATTGCCTGCGACTTAGGCATGGATCACGGCTGGCGTTACGGATTCGGTACTAACGGCGACGGCGGTTGTGCCTGGTGGGAAAGTTGTGCCCAATGGCAAGCGTATAAAGTGTTCCCCGATGAGAAATTCACAGATGGCTGGTCGTCGGGCGTCTATTCCAATTCACACCTCAACCTGCTGCACGAAGAATGGCGATACAGCAACTTCTTCGTCCACGATTACTGGTGCCAGCTCCACGGAGAAGACTTCATCGGTCGTCTGTGGAAAGAAGAGACCCGCCCCGAAGACCCTGTGGAAGCCTACAAGCGCATCACCCAGACAGACCAGAGCGGTTTCTGCAAGGATATGTACGACTATGCCTGCCACGCCATCACCTGGGATATCGACGCCATCCGTTCCTACGGCAAGAACCGCACCGACCAGTTCACCTGCCCATCCATGCATCGCGTCGACGGCTATCTGGAAGTGGATTCAGCCTATTGTCCTCAGAACTACGGCTTCAACATCCTGCGCCTCAAGAACTTCAAGGCAGGCGAGACCATCACTGTTGACTTCAAGGGAATGGCTGGTGCCAAAGGTTTCCGAGCCATCAAGACCGACAAAGCAGGCTGGCGCTACGGATTCGTCGCCCTTCAGAACAACGGCACCCGTGTCTATGGCGAGATGAACAGCGCTGCCGAAGGCACAGCCCAGTTCACCGTTCCTGCCAATACCACCAAAGTCTGGTTTGTAGTGTTGGGTGCACCCACCGATCATTGGCGTCACCCTTGGAACGACGACGTGAAAGACGATGAGCAGTGGCCCTACCGCGTCAAGTTCACAGGAGCAGACTTCAACGGCACCGTCAGCGTGCGCGACGAAGACTATGAGTTCCCAGCAGACTACGTACGTCAGGATATAGAGCTGAGTGTCGATATCGATGTCGATTACGCCACGATTGAGCAATCCACCTTTGCCGTCAATCTCGACCTCGATCCCGTCTTCAAGGCACTGGGCATCAAGCCCACCCTGTTAGAGGCTATCTCACCCACCAAAGAACCCGACAACCTGCGCATCCGCCTCATCCTTGCGGACGGCTCAGAGTCCGCCACCACGATGAGCACCTACGCCTATTATTGGGGACTCACAGCCGACGGCACACCCGTCGCTTCCTTCGACGAAGCAGCCTACTATTTCCTCTGGACCTACTACCGCTACACCCTCTACGCCGGTGGCGATGCCAACAAGGTAGAGCAAGGAAAAACCTATTCCCCCCGCTTCGCCTTCATCTATACCCACACCGACGGTCACGAATACAAAGCCACCTTCACCGTCAACATCCACGTGAAGTAGCCAGTCCAAAGGATTCGTGTTAACATGCGGCGCCATTCGTGCATGCACGAGTGAAAATTCAAGCGTGCACAAACGAAATTTTGAGCGTGCTCGGACGGGTCGCTCGTGCACGCTCAAAATCTCAACAGAGCGTGCACAAAATTTCACTCGTGCACGCTTGAATTTTAGCAGCAGTTAGTGAGGGAGTTGTCACAGAGCCAGTCGGACTCTATCCAGCCTGTGAACTTGCCATCGATGGTCTTGACTTTTACCCATTCGCCATCGGCGGTGATATCAACGGGGCGCAGTTCGATTTCGTCTTTGAACTGATAGACGACAGCACCTTTGGCATTGGGGGTCTTACGCAGATAGAGGGTCTCACCGCCATAGTTGCGTGTTCCTACAGCCAAGACGGAATAGTGAATCCAATAGCCTTTGGTGGAGCCTTTGAACGTAACTTGATTGTCGCCGGTATCGTACTCGTTAGTGAAGATCTTCCACCATCCGTTGGTAGGTTTCTCGACAGCAAACATAGCGGGAATATCGGTAGGAATACGATCGACTATCTTGCCCTTAGGGGCATTGCGCACGTTGGTGTATTTACCATTATTGTCCCAAGTGAAAACACCAAGGACTTGTGCGCGAAGGGTGGCTGAACCTGTGGTCAGCAACACCAATAGCAGGAATAAATGCTTCTTCATAAGAGTGTTATTTAAGTGAAGAGTAAAGAGTGAAGAATTACTGGATGAGTTTCATCAGCTTTTTTGAGGGTGTGGGAGGGAGCTTGGTGGGGAGGAGATTCCAGCGGACGGACCAGGAAAGCTGCTCGCCTGGCTGAAGCAGGGTGTAGGGACCTTGGTTCTCCAGTTCGATGTAGGTTTTCCCTTGATTGAGATACACCTGCACTTCCGCTTCGCCTGGTGCTGCCTCTCCTGGCTTCATATCCTGAAACTGCTTGACGAGGAGCAATCCGTCGGCACAGTAGGCTAACCATCCGCTTGCGTTGGCGTTGATCTTGCGGTTTCGGGGTGCTTCGTCGGTCTTGTACCAAGAGGCTCCGTAGGCAGAGGTGAAAGTCATGAGGTCGGCTGGCCAGATGCTGTCAACTGGGGCATCGAAGAAGATGATGCCGTCACCATTAACGACGCGGGTGATCTCCCAAGGAGCTACGCTTCGCGGTTCACTTCCTTCGTTCGTAATGGAATAAGTAATTAAGAACTGCCCCCCCTTCTGACTTTCCCCGAGTGGGGGGGAAGAAGGAATGGTGAAGTCTTTGGTAACGCGGAGGCCTAAGCGCTGGGAGACGGGACTGACGATGGTAAGGTGTTTGTCCTCACGAAGCTCGACGGTGTAGGGTTGTTTGTCGAACTCACGAACGGGTGGCCAGTTCCACTCTCGCTGGGGACTGGTCCAGAACGTGCTGCCAAACCACTCTGGGCGCTGCAACTGAGAAAGCATCTCCTGCTCCCCATATTTGAGGGACACGATCTTTCCTCCTTGCTGAATGTCGATGGTGAGAGTAGCCCCCTCCGACTCCCCTAAGGGGGAGTGAAGAGTGAAAAGATCGGACCCACCCCCTTGCCCCTCCCGTGAAGGGAGGTGAGTAGAAACTCCGTTAAGAGGGGGGAATTGGGCTGAAAGGGGGATACAGAAAACCCCGAAGAGGAGGGAGAAAAAGCCTCCCCCCAACCCCCTCCGAAAGAGGGGGAGCTGAGAGAAGGCACTATTAATCCATTTCATTACATTACTTAACATAAACTTTTTTGCCGTTGACTACGTAGATACCTGGACGGGTGGGCAGGGCATTGAGGCGACGGCCTTGGAGGTCGAAGATGCCTTGACGGTCATCCTGAGCAGGTGCCTGGAAATCGTAGATGCCGGTTGTGTTGTACTTCTCGTCGTTGGAGAGGAAGATGCTCTTCACCGTGAGCTGACGGTTTGCCAGGGTGTTCTTGAAGGTCACCATACGGATGGTGCGACGGTTGAGCGCACGTCCCTTGTTGGTGGTGGAGGTATAGACGCAGGTGTCGAGGTCGACCACATACTGGGTGTCGGTGGAAGGAATGGCGTTGGAGCTGCAAGCACCTTTCTGAGCCTCCAGCTTCTCGGAAGGATAGAGGTTGAGCGTGAATCCGGATGCGGGCTTAGAGGTGAACTCGATGACGAGATACTTATAAGCGGACATATCCATGTTGGCGCTGTAGTACCAGCCCATCTCGGCATTTGCCTTGAGGGTCTTGAAGGTGGCTGAAGCGGTGTTGTTCTTATAGGTTGCCATTCCTTCGCCTGCGAAGTCGCTGCGCACATAAGTGTAGTCGAAGGGGAAGTAGCTGGACTTGGCTGTGAACTGGGTCTCTACCTTGTTGCCAAGGAGGTCTGTGTAGGAGGCGTTCACCTTCGTACTGCCCTGACTGAGGCCCAACATCTGTCCGCCACGGAACTCAACAATGCCTTCCTCTTCGGGAACCAGTTCAACGAGCGGGTTGACGATCTCGGTGTGAGAATCGGCGTAGGTGGCTTTGAGGGTAGGAACTGCCTTATAGCCTACCATGGTCTCGAGGTTTACGGGAGCCTGGTTGAGTTTTGTAGCCGTAAGTTGATTCTCTGTCGGAAGGGTGAAGGTGTCTGGATAGAAGTCATCTTCGTTAAACTGTGGCTCTGTGGAGAACCAGTCGAAGTCGGCATAGCCGCCCACAGCCTTGGTTGCCTGACAGAAGATTCCGAAACGGGCACCCACGAAAACGGAGAGGTTGAAGCTCTGGGAGGTCTCGCCGCCGAGCTGTGTCCAGTTCTCGTTGTCGAGTGAATAGAAGAACTTGGCTTTGTTCTCTTCGTACTTGATGGCTGCACGCAGATAGATGACGCTGTCCCGAGGAACGGTGAAGGCCTGTGTCTTCTCGTCGGGTGTGAAGTCGCTGCCTGCATCCTTCACCTTATCCTTCTTCCAAACCAGCTGGAAGGTGTCGCCAGTGCGCTCTACGGCAATGTAGGCGTAGGGATCCTGGAAGATGGAGATACCGGCACGGTCGCCGTCAGTCAACTTGCTGAAGTCGAGACGAACGGTTCCGTTGGTGTATTGGTTCTTGGTGGCAAAGATGCGCTGTGTAAGCATGTTGCGGGTCACAGGCAGGGAAGTAGTGATGCGGGTAGGTTTCAGACGCAGCCAGCCCTTACGGTCGGAGAGGCTCCAACCGTTGTTGTCGGGCTTGTGGTTCCACTCCCATTGCTTGCCTAAGAAGAGGGAACGGAAGGCATCAGTGGTGGGCAGAGCCTTGACACGCACATCGCCTTTGGCGGTGGGTTTCGCGTACTTATCGGTGAAGCTCTTGTAGGGTTTGCCGTTGTTGCCGACGATGGGCCAGTTGTTGGTCCAACGTACGGGCTGGAGGTTGGGGAAGCGACCCAGCGCTCCGAGGTCTTCCTGCATGATGGTCCACCACTTGCCGGCGGTGTCTTCGATGAGTGCACCCTGATGGATGGTGTTGGGCACATTGTCAATCCATTTCTCCACGAGCATCTTCTCTTCGTAAGGTCCGAAGGGATCGGTGGAGCGGAACACAGCCTGACCGGAAGGCCATCCGCCGTAGGTGGCATAGATGTAGTAGTAGTCACCAATTTTGTAGAAGTGACAGCCTTCGAGTCCGTCCTTGTTCTGAATGACGGTGACTTCCTTCTTGAAGTTGAAGTTCTCGTCGAGTTCGCAGACAGAGATGTTGCCGATACCCTGAGCCACATAGACTTTTCCGTTATCGAAGAGCATGCCTGGATCGTAGTAGCTGCGGGAGAGTTTCTTGGCGGTCCACGGTCCTTCGGGGTTGGTGGCTGTGAGCAACCAGCCCTGCAGATCCCAACCGCCGGTAGGACGCTTCTCGTTGATGAGGATATGGAACTTACCGTTGTGGTACTTCATGGAGCAAGCCCACATACCCGAAGCGTAGGCATCCTTGTTGTTCATGAGGTTGTAGCCAGCATCGGTGCTGACTTGCTGAAGCGGATGTGCGCAGTATTCCCAGTTGACCATATCCTGAGACTTCAGGATGGTGGCACCAGGGAAATGGAACATAGTGGTAGAAACCATGTAATAGGTGTCGCCCACACGGATGACATCAGGATCGGGGAAGTCGGCACGGACAATAGGGTTCTGGAACTGACGTCCGAAGTCGCTGGACGGCACACTCTTGAAGTCTGCCTTAGGATAGTTCTTTTCATAATACTCTGCATACCAGTCCATGCAGGCTTTTCCGCAGGCTTCTGGTTCTCCGCCAAAAGCAGGTACCACCTTATTTTTATTGATGAGCGTGTCGATGTCGAGCAGACAGGCTGTACCGGAAAGGGTCATGGAGATGTTGCCGAAGTGATCATAGACGTTCTTGGTGACTTGTCCCCACACCGAGGTTCGACCTGTAGCCCAAGTACCGAGGTTCCCGTCTACCTGCTCACCATGCTCGTTTTCATGTCCCGCAACATCGCTCTTTTTGGGGCTCCAGTCGATTTCTGTGACGATGACAGGATTGGTATCAACGACAGGCACCTGATTGTGGAACTGGGTGATCTTTGCCTGTGTACAGGATGCAACTTCCGATGCCGTGTGTTTCTTGTCTTCCATTCCGTACCAACCGTCGTAGTCATGAACGGCATAACCGATGTTGTAGCCGGTGATGGGATAGGTTTTGTAGTCGGCATAGCTGGACTGCCACCCTGTGCCAGGCACCCAGATGATGCCCGTGAAGCCGTTGGCACGAATCTTGTCAACCACTGGCTGGAAGTAGTCGTGCATGGCTTTGGCATTGTCGGCACCTACGGCATCCTTGATGCTGACAGGTTCGTTGGCAAGCTCCAGACTGATCTGACCTGCATACTTGCGGATGGTGTCGTTCTGAGAGACGAGATCCCACACCTGCAGCAGGTACTTCTGGTAGTAGTCGCTGACCTTCAGACTACCGGGGCATACGCCTGGAGGACGTACCACTACATACATGCCATGATTCATCGCCTTCAGCATCAAAGGCACATAGAGGGACTTGAGGTAAGTGGTCAGACGAGAAGGATTGAAATGCTCGATGTCTGCCTCGCTGGTCCACTCATCACTCTGATTGACGGCAATGGGATAATCATAGCTGTTATCGTTGGTCCAAGCTGGTTCCAGATGGAGACGGAAGACCGTACACTTGGCCTGCTCCAGACCTGTAAACAGTTTTTCGAAATAGTTGAGACAGCGCTGGCGACCGGCATCATCATAGCTCCAGCCCCAGCGGCCTCCGTTGAACCACGCACTCGGTGTGTCCATCACACCATGCAACACCACATGATTACCATGCGTATCTACCAGCCACTTGCCTTCCACATGCAGAGACGGCAGCGGCTTCACTCCTTGTGCCCACACGCCCAGCGTGGCGCACATCATTGTTACAATTGCTAAAAATCGTTTCATATCAGTTTACAGTTTACAGTTTACAGTTTTTATGTTTTGAGGTTATCTTCTCCAGACTTTCTTGCCGTTGATGATGACAACGCCCTTGTAGTCCTCACCTACAGGAATGCCTTGGAGGTTATAGACAGGAGTTGAACGGCGGACTGGTTCGATGACGGTTTCTTCGATGCCTGTATCCAACGTGCAGATGAACTTCACCTTGTCGATATTACAGCTTGCACCAGTGATAGTGAAGCGGATAATCTGCTGACCCACAACCAAATCCTGATTGAGTTCACCCTTCACGGTCTTGTAGGTTCCCCAGTCGTTGTCGGCTGTCTTGGGAACATTCACCTTAGCGAGTTCTGTCACCTTGCTGTTCTTCACCAGACCGATGGAGAAGGATGAATTGGTGGTTCCTGAAGAAACAATGGCTTCATAGCTGTAAGTGCCAGGTTTCGTCACATTGACGGAGTATTCGAGCCATTCATTGGCAGCGGTATAGCCGATGCAAGTACCACCATTATTGCCCTTCACGAAGTCAACGCCCTCAGCATCTGTGCGGTAAGCGGTGTCACCTTCACGGTTCGAGTCGCTGTCATGGAAGGTCAGACCTTCACCACCCTTGTCGAAGTTCTCTGCCTCGATGGTGCCAGGAATCGTGATGACGGTCTTGAACGGAGCACGTTTTGCGTTCACCTTCAGCGTCTTGGCAGCAGATGTACGGCACTTGCCTTCTGAACTTGTGGCAATGGCAACGATGCTGTACGAACCCTTCTCCTGAGGAACGAACTCCAGCGTGTAGGGAGCTTCTGTCAACGTACCGATCAGCAGGTTGTTGGCATAGACACTCACATGATCGACGGTGGTGGTTTCGACAGTCGATCTCGAAGCGAGGGTAATCACAGTAGTATCACCCACAGAGATAGTGGATGGTCTCAGAGAAGAAACCGTGGCTGTGATGTTCTTATCCTCCTCGTAGCGGGAGAAGGTGATGTTCTTGATGTTGAAGCCGCCTTTGTCGATGAGCAGCGTCAGCACATGGCGACCTGCTGTCAGAGGCATCAGCACCTGTCCGTGGATAGTTTTATAGGTAGAGGTACCGCCTGTTCGTGGAACAGACACAAAATCGGAGAGGAAATTCAGGTTGTCGAACGTATATTCAGCAAGGTGGAACACACCGTTCGAATTGGCAGAAGCCACTTCTGCGTCGAAGACATAAACACCTTCCTCAGCTACATCCACGGTATAGTCCATCCAAGCTCCGTCCTTAGTAGTAGTTACACTACGCGATGCATTGTTGTAGGAAACGCCAGATGCACCCTTGTCGTACTTAATAATCTCGATGGTTCCAGGCAACTGAGGAATATCATCAACTGAATAAGGCTCGTGTTTGGTGGTTGCACTCAGCACATTGATGCGACCCATACGTTCATAGGTCTCTCCGTCGGTGGTTGTCACCACAGCCTTCAAGTTCACCCAACCCGTAGCGGTCGAGGACACTTCTGCCAAATAAGGAGCCTCTGTCATCGTGGCAGCCAGCTTAGAACCAACGTAGAGTTCCACCTTCTCAATGGTCTTCGTTGCCATTTGGGCACGAACCATCACCTGCACGATATCGCCTTTAGCCACTTTCAGCGTAGCAGGACGAATGTAGATGGAAGCTTCCTTCTTCATGCCTGGGAACGGACTCTTGGCGTTCTTGGCAGCATCGCTTGCCATATATTCACGCAGCCAGGTCATAGCCGGACGTTCCTCCCAGGAGTTGTCGCGAATAATACCAGAGTTACCATCGGTTGTCCAAGTGTGTCCGTAGATATAACCCCAGAGCGTAATGCCAGCACAGTAAGGCTTCTCCCACAGGTAAGGAATCTGCTCCTTGTAACGCTGCTCCTGCAGGGCATCGTCGGCAGTACCGATATCATATTCGGTGCTGTACATCGGCATTTGGAGTGCGTTCTGGATTTTCTGCTCACCATTCTTGAACTCGTTGAAGCTGCAGTCGGTCAGCTCGTGGCTCTGGTTGCCGTAGGCATCAACAGGTGCACCAGAATCGCGGAGATAACGTACCAGGTCGATGTAGTTGTCGGTGTCCCAACGGAAGGTGTTGTAGTCGTTGTAGATGAGAATGGCATCCGGCCAACGCTCATACGCCATCTCAAAAGCTTTGATGAGCCAGTCGTAGCCTGTCTTGCCACCACCACCAAGGCTTTCCTTCATCATGGGATTGCCCTGCTGGTGCATACCGACTGCCTCGTTCACAACGTCGATTAGAGGAAGCGTTTTGTACTTCTTCTTCACAGCATCGAACCACTTCTCGATGGCCTTGTAGCGGTCGGTTGCAGAGAGCTTCTCCAACCAACTGGGATACTGAGCACCCCACACCAAAGCGTGAAACTTATAAGTGAAGCTGTGCTGCTTGGCATAGTTGAAGGCGTTGTCGCAGCCCCAGTTATAAGAATTGCGTGTCCCTTCCACCGAAGACCACTTCGATTCGTTCTCACAGGTAATCTGGTTCCACAACTTATAAAATGGAATATTACCATAATCCACCTGCCAACTGGTGGTGATGTTGCCTAAGAACTTGTCTGGGTTCGATGACAACTGAGCCGAACTCTTCGTAGGGAACAAACAGGCTGCTGCCAACAAAACGCTGGCAGAAGCCGTAGAAAATAAGCGTGTAAACTTGTGCATAGATAGGATGATTTAAATTGTTTTCGGATGTTTTCAGTCTTGCAACTTACGCATATATGCGCATAAGACGCTGCAAAGTTACGAAAAATCCTTGACATAAACCTTGTGTCTATGTTTCAAAATATTGCATCTATGCAACATTTCATCCTACCAGCCACAGTTTCAGGTAGTTCCTAAACTAATACTGTTGCACCAATTCGAAGCGGAATTGCTGCTTTTTGCTATTTGTGAACGTACCGTTAAAACCGTCTCCGCGTCCCTCAAACACACCTTGGAAGGTACCTGTGTGCTTTCCTTTCTTGGTGTATTCCCACAGCGTCATCTTGTTGAAGCCGTTCGGATTTCCCTCGTTCTTCACCATTTTCAGTTTGAACACGCTCTTTGGCGCCTGGTTGTAAAAATAATAGCCGGTCCACTCCCCTGCTGAGGAATGAGGGTTCACATACAGCGTAACCTGATAAGGTCCTATTTTTCCTGTGCATTTCACACATTCATCCACGTTGATATTCAGCTGTTGAGCCACAGCATTGTTTTCGGAAGCCTGTGCCATCGCTGTCTGAGCACCACACACCAGACACAGTAGCAGCATCCCTTTGGCTAACATCGACTTAATTCCAGTCAGCCACTCAAAAAATTGATTCGTTCTCATATTAATCATATTTTTAGGAGTTATTGATGGATTTTCTAATTCCGGTACAAAAAAAGAGGTGTTTATTTCACCATCCAGATTCGGAGGTTGATGGTACCGTTGCTGCCGCCATCGAAGAAGGGCTGGCAGACAAAAATGGCGTTGTTGAGCCAAGCGTACGGACTGTCCTGGGGTGCTTCGAACTGAGGAGCCGTACGGAAATAGAACTGCGGCTGTCCCTGTTCGTTCTTGCCTGTGTAAATGAGACCGCGGTTACGGATATGGATATTCACACCATCATCAGTACGGATGCTGTAGATGGCTTCCACTTCCGTACGTCCGTGAGCCTGATCCTGCAACTGATAGTCTGCACCACCAGGAAGAATCGTACCTTTGAGTTTGGGACCTTCGAACGTACCTCCCACGATGGGGATGACCATACGGTTGCCATGAGAGGTCTGACCTACGGTATAAGTACCTTCGCACTTTACTTTGAGGTCTAACACGTGCTCCAACTGTGGAGCATCTTGCTGTGCCTTGGCTGTCAAACTGCTAACTGCCAAAAGGAGGAAAAGTAGTTTTTTCATGCGTTATTTGTTTTTTAGGAAATCGTCGAAGTATTGAGAGATTTTGCGATAAAGGTGCACGCGGTCGGTACCCTGCATATTGTGTCCGTCACCTGGATACGTGAAGAGATCGGGATAGGTGCCACCGTCTATACATGCACGGATAAAGGAAAGGGTGTGTTGAGGCACGCATGTAGGATCGTTGCCACCATAAATAACGAGCAGGTGTCCTTTCAGATTGGCAGCTTTGCCCAATAACGAGGTGGAATTGTAACCTTCTGGATTTGTCTGCGGCGTATCCATATAGCGCTCCCCATACATCACTTCATAGTAGCGCCAATCAATCACAGGACCGCCTGCCACACCTACCTTGAACACATCGGGATAGGTGGTCATAAGACTCGTCGTCATAAAACCACCAAAGCTCCAACCATGTACGCCCAAGCGGTCAGCATCCACGTAAGGAAGGGATTTAAGGAAATCCACACCACAGAGCTGGTCTTTCATCTCCTCAACGCCCAACTGTCGGAAGGTAGCTTGTTCGAAGGCGAGTCCACGATGTTCGCTGCCTCGGTTGTCGAGGGTGAACATCACATAACCCTGCTGCGCCATCCACACATCCCAGCCACCTACACCCCAGTGACGACCAGCATCGACGAGGTGGGCATGAGGTCCGCCATAGACATAGATGACAGTTGGATATTTCTTCGACGGATTGAAGTTGGTAGGAAGGACAAGGCGATAGTAGAGGTCTGTCACCCCGTCAGCAGCCTTGATGGTACCCGTTTTGATTTCAGGTACTTGGAAATCCTGCCAGGGGTCGCGAGCCGTGAGAAGACGAAGAGGTGCTTTTCCTTTCGTAGCTGAATTGCCCGACGCTGGATAAACATCTATCAAGCGTCCGTTCTCAAAGTCATTACCCGAAGCCCAGCTATCGAAGAATGCTGCGCCCGACTCAGCAAACTGTACGTTATGCCATCCGTCAGCCTGAGCGTTGAGACGGGTGCGTTTCCCCTTAAGATCAACGGAATAAACGGAACAACCGATAGGATCAGCTTCGTTGCTGGTAAAAAGGATCGTCTTCTTCTCCTTATTAAATCCCTCGAAAGAGAGCACTTCAAAGGAACCGCAGGTGAGGGGCTTAATATTGACTGCTGGCTTGACGGGAAAACCGTCAGGCAGCGTGCAGAGGTACAGGTGGTTGTAGCCGTCGCGGTTGCGTGTTTGGTAAATGAACTTCGTTTGGTCCCAAGGCAAGAACACGATGGGATGCATCGGCTCCACATATTTGTCGCTCTTCTCCTCCAACAACGTAGCGAGGAACTTGCCCGTTGCTGCATCGTAAGCTTTGAGACGTGCGTGGTTCTGGTCGCGGTTCAGTTCAATGAGATAAAGCATCTTGCCGTCGGGTGCCCAAGAGATGTTGGTAAAATAAATGGGGGTGGAAGTAGCGACAGAATCGCCACTAAGTGACCCCTGAGGCGTATCCAGATAAATGGTCTTCTGACTGTTTACATCAAAGATTCCAACTTTCACCTGATGGCTTGTCTCACCAGCCATCGGGTACTTATCAGGCTCCATCACAGCGATACGTGAGGTTGTTGCATCCAGTTCATCGGTCTTGATATTGACCTGCGGATAACTGGTCACCATACTCTGATCCATGCGATAGAACGCCAACTTCTGTCCGTCAGGACTCCAGAATGTGCCTTTGCTGATACCAAACTCTTCACGGTGGACGCTCTCGCCATAAACGAGATCGAGGTTCCCGTCCGTGCTGACAGCCATATCCTGTCCGTCAGCTGTGACTACATAGAGGTTATGGTCCTTGACATAGGCCAAATGGCGCGAATCCTTGCTCCAATCCTGAGTAACATCGCCTTCAGGTCCGTTCTGACTCCACACCACCTGCTTCGTTTCCCAGTTCCACAAGCGACGGCCCTTCGGTGTTTCCAGCAACACCAACGGCTGGTCGGGATAAGGAAACTCCACGAGATAGAGATAAGGTACCTGAGTGTCGGTGAGTGAGGCATTCACGGCAGAAAGAGTAAACAAGGGTTTGCGATCACCCATTACGTTATCAATGAGGGAACATTCCTCCAAGTTCCGTTCCACACATTGATCTCCCCACCAAGTGAGGTAAAGTGTCTTGGGATAAGAATGGGTATAGTACGTGCTTCCACCTGGGATAAGGTCTTCGAAAGCGAAAAGAGGCTTGGTGGTTGGAGTATTCTGGGCTGTCATCATGGTGGTGGTTGTCATCATCAAGGCTGTGATGACCCAAAGCTTTTTCTTCATTGTTGAGGTCGATTTTTCGATGTTTTTCCGACGGGGAAACCGTCGGACGCTGTAAAAAAGGAAAACGGGAAACCGTCGGACACACTAAAACGCTAATGCCCCCGGAAGTCAAAAGACCTCCGAGGGCTTTGGTTTTTGCCCAAGCGGAAAGTGCCGGGCTTGTAGATTACATCATGCCGCCCATGCCTGGGTTACCCATTGGCATTGGAGGGTTGTCTTCTTTCTTGTCGCAGATGACGCACTCTGTGGTGAGGAACATACCAGCGATGCTGGCTGCGTTCTCCAAAGCCACACGTGCCACCTTGGCAGGATCGATGATACCGCTTTCACGGAGGTTCTCATACACATCCTTGCGGGCGTTGTAGCCGAAGTCGCCTTCAGCTTCGCGAACTTTCTGAACCACCACGCTGCCTTCCAGACCGGCGTTCTCCACAATCTGACGGAGAGGCTCTTCGATGGCACGCTCGATAATCTTGATACCAGTAGTTTCGTCGGCATTTTCACCTTCGAGTCCTTCCAGACTTTCAATGGCGCGGATATAAGCTACACCACCACCAGGAACGATACCTTCTTCGATGGCTGCACGAGTAGCGCAAAGCGCATCATCCACACGGTCTTTCTTCTCCTTCATCTCAACTTCGCTGGCAGCACCCACATAGAGCACGGCTACACCACCAGAGAGCTTAGCCAGACGCTCCTGCAGCTTTTCCTTGTCGTAAGAAGAAGTGGTGTTGGCGATTTCGTTCTTGATCTGGTTCACGCGATCCTTGATGAGTTCTTTCTCGCCCTTACCACCTACGATTGTAGTGTTGTCCTTCGAAATGGTTACCTTCTCGGCGCTACCCAGCATTTCCACTGTTGCCTGTTCGAGTTTCAAACCCTTCTCTTCGCTGATGACAACACCACCTGTAAGGATGGCGATATCTTCGAGCATAGCTTTACGACGGTCGCCAAAGCCTGGAGCCTTCACAGCACAAATCTTGAGTTGACTACGCAGACGGTTCACAACGAGGGTTGTCAGTGCTTCAGAGTCGATATCCTCAGCAATCACGAGGAGTGGACGACCTGTCTGAACAGCTGGCTCGAGGATAGGCAGGAATTCCTTGAGATTTGAGATTTTCTTGTCGTAGATAAGGATGAGCGGAGATTCCATCACACACTCCATCTTCTCTGTGTCGGTTACAAAGTAAGGAGAGAGGTAACCGCGATCGAATTGCATACCTTCAACCACACCGATAGTGGTTTCACGGCCCTTGGCTTCTTCGATGGTGATGACACCGTCCTTGCTAACCTTACGCATGGCATCAGCAATGAGTTTACCGATTTCCTGATCGTTGTTGGCGCTGACAGTTGCCACCTGCTCAATCTTGTCGTAGTTGTCACCTACCATCTCGCTCTGGCTCTTGATGTGCTCAACGACTTTAGCGACAGCCTTGTCGATACCACGCTTCAGATCCATTGGGTTGGCACCAGCTGCCACGTTCTTCAGACCCGTAGAGCAGATGCTCTGAGCCAAAACGGTAGCGGTGGTAGTTCCATCACCTGCGTCGTCACCAGTCTTAGAGGCAACGCTCTTCACCAGTTGAGCACCGGTATTCTGGAACGCATCTTCCAGTTCGATTTCCTTGGCTACCGTCACACCATCCTTTGTGATGTGAGGAGCACCAAACTTCTTTTCGAGAATCACATTACGACCTTTAGGACCGAGTGTTACTTTCACTGCGTTTGCCAACTGGTCCACGCCCTGCTTCAACTGTTCGCGGGCTTCAATATTGAATTTAAGTTCTTTAGCCATGATTGTTTGAATTTTTTTTTGGGGGGGATTATTCGGAATTACGGAATTACGGAATAACGAAATAACGGGAAACCGACATTTCGGAATTTCGATAAAAAATTAACCTAAAACTGCGAGGACATCGCTTTGACGCATGATGAGGTATTTGGTTCCCTCATATTCCAGTTCTGTGCCGGCATACTTGCCGTAGAGGACACGGTCGCCTACTTTCAGCACCATTTCCTCGTCTTTTGTGCCCTTACCGGCAGCTACGATTTCGCCCTGAAGGGGTTTTTCCTTGGCGGTGTCAGGAATGATGATACCACCGATTGTTTTCTCTTCCGCTGGAGCGGGAAGAATCAGAACTCTGTCTGCTAATGGTTGAATGTTCATAATGGTTTTGTTTTTATTGTTTGTTGTTTGATATTTGCTTCTTTCTTCTTTTTTAATTGTGAATTATGAATTATGAATTGTGAATTAAAAAAGTGAAGTCGCAGATGAGGTGGCAAACTTTATGCCAATTGATGTCACAGGGATGAGAATGCGACAATTTGGCAGAATTCTTGTCTGCGTTACTGCTTTTGGAGTCGTTCAGGATGTCTTTGGCAGTATTCCCGTATGCGTTGTGCAAATGCTTCGTCCTTCTTACTGCCTGATTCTGGCGTGAATTCCATATATTCTGGAATCTGTTTCCCGTAATCGAGAATGTGAGGAGGAGCAGAAGCCGACGGTTTGACGATAGCCAGAGAGTCGTAGAGCTGATGATGCTCAACCTCGTAGGCAGCTACAGAGAGGGTATCGCCCTTGATTCGCACTTGCTGGTAATAACGACTGCTAATGCCAAACTTGTCAAACTTATCGTCAAACTCAATACGATAGTTCTTCGGAGAGCAATGACTGACAGTATAGACAGGCGTAGTAGGTGTGCCATCATCCTGTTTGCGGGTCATACGGGCGTAGGCATGTTCATGACCTTGCAGCACCAGATCCACACCATATTCCCTAACCAAGTCATCAAACATCCAGCACTGCGTCAGGTTGTTGCAGCCTTTGATGGAATGGAGCGGATGGTGAAGCACCACAATCTTCCATTTAGCTTGACTCCGCTGGAGTTGTGCTTGCAACCAACCACGCTGAATGGCAAGGTTGGGCAGTTCGCGATTGCTGTCAAGCAAGAAAAACTGTACGTCTCCATAACGCAAGGTATAGACTTGATTGCCGCTAACCTCAGAATCGAGGAAATAGGAGAAAACCAACGAAAAGCGCCGTTCGAGCGTTCCCACAAGCCCCTTCAGGTAGTCATGATTGCCTGTCACACAGAGCACGGGAAGAGTCTGGCTGATGGAATCGATACTACGGAAAGCTTCTGCCCAGCAGTCGTCAATGGGTCGTTCCACCAAGTCCCCTCCACAAATCAGGAACTCCGTCTGCGGATGACGCTGCCAAGCCTCCAGCAGAAAACGGTTGGCCTGTCCACCAATGGTATCCTGCACATCTCCCACATACATAAACTCCGTTTCTTTGTGCTTCAGAGGTTGAGTGCGTAACTGATACCAACGGGAGGCTTTTCCGTCAGTCACTACTCGATAACGATATGATGTATTTGGCTTCAAACGGCGCAGTTTTGCCACATAATAAGCAGCCTTTCCACTACGGGAAGCAAAGACAGTACCTTGGGCGAGGATGCGTTTTCCAGCGGAAGTTTCCACCCAGGCGTCTTTCACTTCCTCGCCACATTGCCAACTGATGTTGCGCGACCATTCATCTTCCGTTCCGAAAGTGAGGAGCACCCGTCCTGGTTCCGAAAGTCCGTGGTAAGGTGGTTCTGGCGGATTGTAGAACCAGATCTTCCAGCGACTGATGAGCAGAACGGCTGCCAAAATCAGAAGGATGAGTGTAGCGATAATGCCGATTTTTCGACCGATTTGTTTCATTTTATACAAACTTTCTGCAAAAATAAACATAATTTTTCTTCATTCAAAAGGAAATGAGTATTTTTGCAACATATTTATTCAAAATCGTCTGTAATAATAGTGAAAACAAAGCTCATCAGTATATTAAGAAGAGGTAAGGAGATCCTGCAAAGGGGTTGGCGTTTGTGCTCTCCCTATCTGGGTCATTTGAAGGCTTGGCTGTGGAATCTGCTGATGGTCTATGTGGCTTATACGCTCTGCCGAATCATTTTCCTTTTTGTCAACTGGGATGCTTACAGCGAAACGATGACGTTCGCACATGCACTCCATCTGATGCGGGCAGGACTCATTTTCGACACCACCGCCATTCTCTATACCAACCTCCTCGTGATGCTGATGCTGCTCTTTCCGCTCCCTTGGAAAGAACGCAAAGGCTATTATCGTGTGGTGCGATGGGTCTATACCATTATCAATTCCCTCTGCGTCTATACCAACCTCATCGACTGCGTCTATTTCCAATACACTGGCAAGCGAACCACCATCTCCGTGCTGAACGAATTCAGTCATGAGGGAGCTGGAAACATGACCAAAATCATGGGTGAGCAGTTTCTGGCTAACTGGTACTTGGTACTGATCGCAGCAGTATTCACATGGGCGTTCTGGCGAGTATTCAAGGCACCAAAGACAGCCTTTTCTGATAATCCGTCTGTCAAACCAGTAAAACCCTGGAAACAGGCGCTGGTCAACCTGCTGCTCATTCTGCTGATGGCTCCGTTATGTGTGTTTGGTATGCGAGGCGGCGTCACTCGTGCCACTCGTCCCATCACCATCAGCAATGCCAACCAGTACGTCAACGAACCAGCAGAGACTGGCATTGTGCTCAACACTCCTTTCTCCATCATTCGCACCTTCAACAAAAAGCCGTTTGTCATCCCTCACTACATGACAGACGATGAAGCTGCAGCCCTCTACTCTCCCGTCCATGAGCCACTCGCCAGCAATGAGCCTTTCCGACCCATGAACGTCGTGGTGTTCATCCTTGAAAGTTTCAGCAAGCAGCACTTCGGCTTCTATAACGATCCCACACTTGTCAACACTGTGCCTCGTGGTTTTCCCACGAGGTCAGAGTCTTTCACCCCTTTCCTCGATTCCCTCTGCACCCATGGCGCTTTAACCTACCAGTATTCCTACGCCAACGGACGCAAGAGTATCGAAGGAATGCCGTCGGTACTTTCTTCGCTGCCCAACTATGTAGAGCCGCTGTTCCTCACACCTGCATCTCTCAACGACATGTCGGGATTGGCACGCGAACTGAGTGAGCAGAAAGGCTACACGTCTGCGTTCTTCCACGGAGCAGAAAACGGCTCAATGGGATTTCAGGCCTTCGCCAACGCCACAGGCTTCCAACGCTATTACGGACGGACGGAGTATAACCAAGACCCCAACTACAACGGTGACAAGGACTTCGACGGCACCTGGGCCATTTGGGACGAGGAGTTCCTACAGTACTACTGCGACGAGATGACACGGATGAAGGAGCCGTTTATGACAGCAGTCTTCACGGCTTCGTCCCACACGCCTTTCAACCTGCCCGAACGCTACAAAGGCAAGTTCCCCAAGGGACGGCACCAGATTCAGGAGTGTGTGGCTTACAGCGACAACGCCATGCGTCAGTTCTTCCGCAAGGCCAGTCAGCAGCCGTGGTTCAAGAACACCGTCTTCGTGATTACTGCCGACCACGTCAGCGGACAGGTCGATCCTGTTTATCGCACCACCCTTGGACATTATTGCGTACCTATCATCTTTTACGTGCCTTCCGACTCCACCTTGCAAGGTTACGACTGCGAACGCACCGTGGAACAGACCGACATCATGCCTACCGTACTCAGTTATCTGCGCTACGACCAATCCTACGTCGCTTTCGGCGAAGACATCCTCCACACACCAGCCGACCAGACCTTCGCCCTCCATTGGGTGCCAGAGTTCGAAGGCTATGAGTATGTGCGAGGCAATTACACCATCCAGTTCGACGGAACCAACGTCACCCATGCCTACCAGCATCGTACCGATCCTCTGCTCCAGCACGATGTGCTCCGTACGATGCCTGCCGACACGCTCCAACTGATGGAACGGCACGCCAAATCCATCATCCAGCAATACATGCAACGCATGAACAATAACCAACTCATTATTCATTAACTGTGCTCGACGGTTTCCCCGTCGAGAAAAAACCAGACACGACATGAAGAAGATTGTCACTCTCCTCAGTCTGTTGGCTTTGACCGCCTCAGTTCCTGCCAACGCACAAACGCTCAGCGATTCCACCGTTTCCTTGCAAGACGTAGTAGTAACCGGCACTCGCAACGCCACAGAACTGCGCTACCTGCCAACCACCGTCACGGTTCTCGACCGTCAGGCGCTCACAGGGCAGAACCAGCCTTTCATCCTCTCCACACTCTCTCAGCAGGTTCCTGGCTTCTTCGTCAGCGGACGCGGTATGATGGGCTACGGCGTGAGCGGAGGTGCAGCCGGTGCCATCAACTTGCGCGGTATCAGCGGAAGCGGCGGACAGATGCTCGTACTCATCGACGGACATCCGCAGTACAGCGGCATCTACGGACATCCCATTGCCGACAGCTATCAGACACTCATGGCTGAACGCGTAGAAGTGCTCCACGGACCAGCCTCTGTGCTTTACGGAAGCAACGCAATGGGTGGCGTCATCAATATCGTCACACGTGGATTTCAACCAGGTCACGATGCCAACGAGACACATATTAATATAGGTGGAGGCAGCTACGGCACACTCCAGACCGAAGCCTCCTATCAGGAACGACGCGGTAAGCTCTCCATCACAGCAGCAGCCCAATATAACCGATCCGACAACCACCGTCCACGCATGGGTTATGAACTCTTCGGCACCTACTTCAAAGTGGGCTATGACTTCTCTTCCCATTGGAACGCCTATCTCGATGCCGATTTCTCCCATTTCAACGCGTCCTATCCTGACAGCGTGCAGAACCCCATCTACAGCGCCGACCAGAAGATTTCACGTGGCGTGATTCGTGCTGGTATCGACAACCACTATGCCAATACCGACGGTTCACTCAGCGTGTATTCCAACATGGGTCAGCATCGCATCGACGACGGCACGCATAATCCTGCCGAACCCACCACTCGCTATTTCCGTTCCAAGGATGCGCTGACGGGTGTTTCCTGGTATCAGACGCTGCGTCTCTTCGAGGGTAACCGCCTTACTGTCGGCTTCGATTATCAGAACCTCTATGGCAAAGCCTATTATACAGACAAAGCCACAGGGGCTGTCCTCCATACGCCTCAGATTGTCAACATGAAGCAGGCTGGACGTTCCCATCGCGACGAGTTCGCAGGTTATGTAGATATTCGTCAAGACATCCTTCCTTGGCTTACCCTCGATGCGGGTATCCGGTACGACTACCTCAACATCACAGGCGACGAATGGATTCCTCAGGCTGGTGTCGCCCTTCGTCCCACTTCTAACAGCACGCTGAAAGCACTCGTCAGCAAAGGCTTCCGCAATCCCACGATGCGTGAGATGTACCTCTACCCACCATCCAACGAAGAACTCCTGCCCGAACGCCTCTGGAACTACGAACTCTCCTGGCGTCAGAGCTTGGGAGCCTTCCGCTATAGTGTGAACCTTTATTACATCAAGGGCGACAACATGATTCAGACCGTCAACCGCCAGAATGTCAACACAGGAGAGATTGAGAACTACGGCGTCGAGGCCTCAGCCGACTATCGCCTCAACAGCCACCTTTCCCTCTCCACCAACCACAGCTACCTCCACATGAAGAACATCATCGCCTACGCACCTGCCTACAAGGGATTCCTTGGTGCACGCTACAACTGTGGTCGCTGGACAGCCCATCTCAACGCCCAGTACATCAACAACATCACCACTCGCGTTACTCCTGTCCGTTCCACAGATAGCTTTGTCCTGCTCGGAGCTTCCCTTGCCTATCAAGCCAACTCCGTGCTCCAGCTCTGGGCACGAGGTGAGAACCTCCTCGATCAGGACTACGAAATCATGTACGGCTTCCCCATGCCAGGTGCTAACTTCATGGCTGGCGTTAACCTCAGCTTCTGAGAAACAACAGGATTAGCATAAGAAAGGCTCAAGGATTTGCCCTTGAGCCTTTCTTATACTGTGCTTTGCGGTTTTCCCGCAAAGTATCTCCCCTATCCTGAGAGAGTTAACGTGTTGTTTTCTTATGGATGAACATTAGTTGTTCGAAGAGGATGAAGACGTTTTCTTTTTCCAGCACGTGGATGCCAGGATTCTCTGATTCCAGAATCCATTCAGAACCGTCTTTGTCGATGTAGCAGCCTGTACTTTCTTTCGTCTCAGGATCCTTGAGCGTTACATCCTCGTAGCAGTCGGGATGCAAGGCATAATCCTTCGCCACCTCTTCACATTTCTCGAAATAAGCGGCGTCCTTCTCTGCGTTCTCGATGCTCTCAGGCTTGAAAGCGAGTTGATAGCGTTTTCCTTTCAGGTCGAAGACAAAGTACTTTCCATCCTCTTCCTCCACACGATAACCGTCCCATCCCGACTCTTCGTCAGCCTGAATCTCGACATACCGATGCCGCAGCTTCAGAAAGTAGTTAGATATCATTTCGTAACCACTCTGCATCGAGTACTTCACATACACATCCTTATCGTAAGGATACAGTTTTCCGTTACCAGCTCTCTGCTGTGCCCAAACCGATGAGCCACAGAAAATGGCAATCAAGATTACAAAAAAGTTGATTCTTTTCATAAAGAGAGTTAGTAGATAGGTTTAACGACTTCGACTCTCATCCCAAGAGCAGCAATAATACGATAGAAAACACCGACGCTGGGGGTAAGAACACCATTTTCAATTTTCGAAATGTATGATTTCGTAGTCTGCGTACGAGCTGCAAGCTCCGCCTGAGTCACTTTTGCCTCTTTGCGAGCTTCTTGCAATATTTGGCCAGAATAAAAAGCGTATGCATCTTCTTCAGCACGAGCACGTTCTGGTGTACCCTCTGCACCAAACTTTGCATCTAAAATAGCATCGTAGTCAACGATTTTGTGATTGTTTGTCTGCATAATATGCCTCCTTTATTTTAATTGCTTTTTCTATTTCGTTCTGTGGCGTCTTCTGCGTTTTCTTTTGAAAACTATTAAAGAGTACCACTATGTCTCCTTCATCAAAGATGAAAAACATACGGAATATGTTACCGCCAAACTCTGTGCGTAATTCATAGATGCTATCACGTATGAACTTAACAAACTTCTTGGGTAACCTGCCCTGAGTTTTTAGTAGCAAAAGTCCATATTGAATTTTCTCTTGCTCCTTCGTTGAAAGAGTCTGCATGAATGACTCAAAATAGCCACCGTATGTTCTTATCTTTCGTTTCATGGTTGCAAAGTTATGAAAAGTTGTCGAATCTTACAACTTTTTGAATAATTATTTTATCTTAATCAAGCATTTTACAGAATAAAGATGTCACTTTTAGTCCTCTGCAGAGATAGTTTGTCACAAAGGGCGTTTTATTTCGGTGAAGTTAATCTTATGGGGAGCACGAACATATTTCTGAGAATCATTACCAAAACCAACGGACACACTCGTGGCCGTCAAGTGTTCATATTTTAGTTGTACATCCACCCCAATATTGATGGTTCCACAGGCAGGGTTATCGTCCTTTGATTCAATAACAACAGGACGCTTGGTCAGGAAGTAGCCAACATACTTGTCTTTATAATCTGAATACCACTCGCCATCTTTGGCATCGCTCCTGATTTTGAAGATCAAATACAAGACTCCGTCTTCTGTGATTTCAAAGTATGTCTCTTCTTCGTAAAGGTCTTCTTCGTGTGCATAGTAATGGGCTACTTGTTCTCCAGTCCACAACCACTGACCCACCAATAACCTTTGGGCTTCATCCTCAGTAGCAGGAATACGAGAAAGTTTATAATTGGTAGCCGTATTTTTAGTGGAGTCGTTATAGAAGGCGATTTCATGCGTGTCATGCTCTGACTGAAGAATTTCTATAACTTGAGTCTGGTTATCTTGATGATGCAGGAGTATCTTCTTCCCTTTCACTTCGTAGGAAGCAGTATCTGTTACAGTACCAAAAAAGTCCAAAAGACAATGTCCTTCTCCGTCGAACTCAACCGAAGCCTTTCCTCCAGGCCATTCGTTCCAAATGTCATTCTTCTGTAACTGTACATGAGTGATTGCCCACTTTCCCTTTATCCGAGAACCCAAGTCGTCCTTTTCCTTGCTGCACGACATTACGACAGCCAGCCCCACCAACAGGCTGAGGCCGGAAGCCACCTTTACAGCCTTCTGAGCGAAAGTTCTCATTCGTTTCATAAATCCTATTGTTGTTGATTATATTTCTTCCATTTTTTATTGCTTTTCCTCTTTTGCCATATTATTTTACGGATTGAGATGATACACGTTGTTGGAAGTTGAAGCATACCAACCATTTATATAAAAAGAAATATCTCATAGCGATTATCGTTTTATTTTGACTTAACTCTGGGACAGTGATCCACGATGTAGTGATAAACGAAGTCGAAGTCGTCCTTGTGGACATAGACCTGATTCTTGCAGAAGGGTTCGTTCACCTTGATGGTGTTCCAGCGGCGAAGAGGTTTCACCTTACGCACTACCATGAAATCGGACGCACTCATGGTCTTGGCCGCGCTATTAAGACCGACAGCTACGGTGGTAATGTTGCCAGCTGCCAAACCAGCCAGAACGGTAAGCCATGACATAGCTTTGGTTTTCTTCACCTGCGTCTTCATCTGGCGGTGAATCACGCCGCTTTCGTCCATCTCAAAAAATACGACATACTTCCAGTGGTTCTGTGCCGCCACAATGGTATAGGAGATGGCGATGAGCACTACGAACACACCCATAAGGATAAGCATCCACTTGCCGTTCTTGAGTAATGAGCCGAAGAACCCCTCACGCGAGCCGTCAACCATGCTGATGAATACCCAGAGCGCAAAGAATATCCAGAAGAATATCTTGCAGACCACCAGCATGATGACGGGATTCTTCATCATGCTGAACTCATACACCCAACGGTACTTCCCGTCAGGACAGAAAAGAACTCTATCGTTATATGATGGCTTTTTACTCATTATGCTTTAAAGAACTTCGCGATACTGTTTCCGTCTTCGTTATTACTGGCTTGGGGATTTGATTCGCATGTAGTTGGGCATGAGATACCAGGCTTTTAGCGTCCTTACCTTATTTATAATAGGGACGGTTACTGCTTTGTCCATTATTACTACTTTACGAATTGAGATGATACACGTTATTTGAGGTTCCTGTGGGAGTACTCAGTTTGGGAGAGCCGATGCGACGCATGGTGTTGCCGAGGTCGGTAGAGACTTCGCTAAAGGAACTGTAACCCTCGCTTTTGAGACGCAGCTGCAATTCCTCGATGTGAATGGGGTTGTCAGTATCGACGAGGCGGCAATGCTCGATGGCACGACGAAGCTTGTCGCTGACCAGCAGACCACCGTTCACGTCAGCACGAGCCTTGTCGATGGGGATGACGAAGCTGTCACCGTCCTTCGCAATCATGTAGGCGCCCTCTTTCACTTCGTTGATGGCCTGACGCTGCATCTTCAGTTTATCCTCACCCGTCAGCATGTCGGAGAGCTTGAAGTACTTGTCCGCATTGGCGAACCGATCAGCACCCTTGAAGGTGATGGTGTCAGCTACCTTGTTTGGATTCTTAAGCGCTTCTCCGTGGCGGCTGGGATCCATCATCGGGTCGATGTCCACGCCGAAACTCTCGGCATGGTGTGCCACATCCTCGATGACCGTATGATCGACCTTCTTACCGAACTGGTTAGCTGCTTCTTGAGAGTGTGCCTCGTAGCCTAGGACTTCCTTATGCAGGCACTGCTTGTAAACATTATCCGTGAAGGTCTGCTCGAAATAGACCTTCTCTCCTTTCTTGTTGACGTAGTAGTAGGTGGTGTCGCGGTCCATGGTTAAGGCATCGCCTTCGAGCAGCTTTATGGTCTTCGAGCTGGATATGTTCTCCAGTTTGATTTGCTCTGGCGAGAGACCGTACTTCTCTGCCAGTTTATTGATAACCGCCTTATCGACCTTGGCGTTGATACCGTACCACTCGCGGTTGAACTCTGCCTTCACCATCTTGTATTCAGGATCCATCAGATGTCTGAGCTTGTGCATAGCGGTTTTGTCCGCCTGCACCTCGATGATGAGCTTGCGTTTGAGGGCGAGGTTCTCAGGGGTGGGGTTATCACGGCACAGTTCGATGGCGGCGTGCAAGTCTTCGATATTGCGGTTGGCCTTGGCATCGGTATAAGCTTCAGCCGACTTGAGGTCGCGATCAGGCTTCATGCCCTTGGTCTTGAGTTTGGCTTCAGGCGAGTTTACCTCCGCCTTTGCCTTGGCCTGTAGCTTGTCGCTCTTGGCACAGGCTTCCTTTGTAATACGGCCTTTCTTAGCAGACGAGAACTGGTTCTTGCTGACCTGAGGCTTTGTCTTCGGCTTGATGTCGCCAGGGGTGATGAGCTTGCTGGTGCTGACACGAGGGTTGTACTTGGCACGCAGTCCGCCGAAGCCTACGCCCAGACCGATCTGCACACCTGTCAGGATGATCTGCATCTTGCCTGCCTCCTTTGCCATTGCCCAGAGGTTCTTGGTCAGAGCGTCAGAACCCTCATCGATGTAAATCTCCGTCAGCGTGGCAGCTGTCGCACCGAGGCTGAGCGCATCGTAGGCACGGAAGAACGCCTCGGATTGACCGTAGGTCCAGAAGCCGATGGCGATACGTCCCACGAGGACTATCGTTCCGTACTTCTGGTTGAACTTGTTCGTGGCATCGACGATGGGACGGCCGTACTGTTCGTAAGTCAGACGCACACACTCCAGCAGGTCGTCGCCCAGACTGAGAGGAACGGTCTCGTTGAACGTGTATTCAGCCCGTTCGGTGAGCATGTGATTATACACGGCACCTGCGAAATGGAGGGAAGCCTTGTCGAAGCCGTAGTTGAGTTTGTAGCCGTCAATCAGGTTGTTGATATACTTGACGACAGGCAGCAGGCGGTCGGTCTGTCCGTCGCGCTCGATTTTCTCAAGGATGGCATTGAGGCGGCGCATCGTCTCCTCGTCGGCTTTGATGGCAGCCTTCCAAAGGGCGTCAGTCTGGAACGTGCGCCAGGGTTGGGAGATGAGCAGGACGTGTTTCTCGCACTTGTATTTCTTCTGCTCAACGGTTGCCTCGAAGGTGATGAGGGCATCGATGCGTGAAGGCGGGTCGAGCACTCCCTCCATACAGCGAAGCACACAGTAGCTGGTGAAGTTGCCCTTGTCGTCCTTGAAGTCGGGGAAGAGCCTGATGCCCTGCACCTGTCGGTCCTCTTTCTCGTCGATGGCTTTGATGGAATAGTTGTTAGGCACGACGGAAAAGACCTGGATCTTGTGCTCCGTCTCGTCGTAGTCGTAGAGCAGGAGCTGACCGATGGTCTCAGCCGGCACGAAGGTCTTGCCGTTTTTCCTGTTGCCGACCAGACACTTCAGGTGCTTTTCAGGGCTGTATTCTTCTGTGTAGCACTTCACGTGCTGCACACTTTCGGGCGATACGTTCACACCTTCGTCGCCCACCTTGAACACCAGTCCCATGTAGTAGCGCACCACAGGGAAGCGGCTTTCTATCACCTGTCCGCCTGATGTTTTGGCTTTCATTTCGAGGTCGAAGCCGATGAAGTCGCCAGGTGTACCGTTGTCGGTCTTCTCGTCAAGCTTGCGGTCGCTGATGACGGCTTCGTGTACTTCCTTCTCTGGGTTCCACTTGACAGCTACGTTGTAGAAGTCGGTGGGTTTGCCGGCGCTGTCGAGGATCTTTGCTTCGACGGGTGCGCCGTCGGGGATGCCGATGACCACGAAGGGAAGTTTCACGGTCTTGTCGTAGTGGGCTGGAATGGCGAGGTTGTCCTGATAATAGAGGAAGCGACCTGCTTCTATCTTGAAATGGAGGTTGTTGGTGAAGCTGCCGCCTGCATTTCCCACATAGAAGCGGACGATGCCTTCTTCGGGCACAGGCTGCCCTTCGGGCATTTCGGGTGCAGAAATCCATGCTGACTGCCACTCGCCGTGCATACCGGCTGGTTTTACCTGCATGTAGTTGTCGCCTGGTGTTATCAGGATCATCTGCGTAAGCATCATATCGGTATATTCGGGTCCGCCGCCTGCAGGAATCCTGACAACACGGGCAAAGACCTGTCTGGGGGCTTCGCCAGCCAGCAGCGTGTCGCCGAACTGCTTGTAGATGCGCAGTTCGCAACGGTCCTGCTGACCACCGTCCTTGCCCTTACCTTTACCTTTCTTGACGCCAAGATAGGTCAGCAGTCCCACAACTACAGCCAGCGGAATAGCCCATCCCCATTCGCCACTAGTGCCAGAGGCTGTGTCGTCGATCACCACGTGCTTTTCCTCATCACTCGCTTCGTATTCGCCTTCCACTGTGAACTCTATCTCATGGCTGACACGCAACACCTGACGTAAAGTTCCTCCACCAATATCGACAATACTATAATACTCCATGATGACACGAAACCGCTTTTGACTGTTCAAACGGTCCGTAACGATGTAGTTCAGTTTTGCCGATGCAAACCGTCCATCCTCAGTTTTCTCGAATGCTTCCGGATTCTCGTCTGAAAAATCATAGACGTGAATGCCGGCATAGTAACCCTTCACACTGGGGCCTTTACCACGGATACCCTGCACAGCAAACTCAATGGGCTGTCCTGCCTTGACGGTAGCCTTATAACGATTATCTATAAAGTTACCGCCTCCTGTTGGGGTATCCTTGCCTGCTTCTACTAACTGCAACTCCACGCCGTTGACCGTAAATCGTGCCGCCAGCGCCATATCCCGCCAACCATTCACATTCGTATTGCGTAGGTCTGCACTCATTTCTACCTCATGTGCCCACAAAGCCATTGGCATCATCAGGGCGATGAAGCATTCCAACCATTTATATAAAAAGGAATATCTCATAGCGATTATTGTTTTATTTTGACTTCACTCTGGGCTGTGATCCGCAATGTAGTGAGAGTGGCTTTGGTATGCGCATGTAGTTAGGCATGAGGTACCAGGCTTTCAGCGTCATGATGGCGGGGATGAAGTTGACGAAGAACGTTACTGTTTTGTCCAGACTTTTCCGTCGAGGACTATGTCTTTGCCTTGCTTGGCAAACGTAAAGCGAACTTCCATAAAGCTGTTGGGACAATACAACGTGTTTCCATCCAAAATGGCTCTGCCTAATTCACCATTCACAGCCTGACCCTCTGAATTATAGATAACATACTCAAATTTCCAACCCTTAAACGTGAAAATTTTGTAATGGCCATCTTCATCAGGTTCACTTTTATAGGTTCCAGCAGGCGCTTGCGAACAACCTGGAGCGTAAGTGGTCTGAGCAATCTTTATCTTGTCTCCGTCCTGACGAATCAAATCGGTATAAGTCACAGTCTTGTCACCTTCATTCCAAGTAGAAATGAAAACATTCCCTTCAATCGTATAATCAAAGACATAAATCCACTCATGACCATCTTCGAAGTAGCAGGGTTTAGAGTCATACATTATACCATCTCCTTCATATTTGACAGATTTATACGCACCCTCAAGCTTGATTTCCTTGAATTTCTCATCCTTGGTATAGGTGGTACCTAAATACGTCAGTTTGTTGCCATCCCTGCTGAAACTTCCAGCCACTTCAGGACCATCCTTTGTCTGTCTGAAATAGAGTTGGTCTCCATCTATGCGATAAAAACCCTTCGAATGGAGGTAGTTCTCATTTTTGTTGTTGAACAGATTAAGAGTTATGGCGTTTCCCTTGAAATACAGACTTGCCGTATTGCCATATTCTGGTTCACTATACCACACTCCATCAAGCTTTGAGGATTTAGGTTTCTCTCCATCCTCTTTGTCGTCCTTACACGATACAACTCCTGCCAGTACCACCAGCAGACCAAGACCAAAAGCCACCTTCGCAGCCTTCTGAGCCAAAGTTCTCTTTGTTTTCATAAAAGTTTTGTTTTTTTAATTGTTATTAGGTTGATTTTATGATGTCTTTCTTTTCACCGGCTTTGGTATGCGCATGTAGTTGGGCATGAGGTACCAGGCTTTCAGCGTCATGATGGCGGGGATGAAGTTGACAAAGAACATCACCACGATGTATAAGACGTAGGGCAGAACGGTGTGAGTCTGTGCGGCAACAAGCGGTTCAAGGAAGTGTGCCGTCAGACCGATGCCGACAGACCAGATGGAAGCCAGGAATAGGTAACGGCCTGGACCTGTGCGAAGTGAACGCCACAGCAGGTAACCGATGGTTAGTGCGAAAGCTGTTTCGATAATGGGGAACGTGATGCTCCACCATGTAGTATTGCCGTTAGTGGCAAAATACTCTATCTCGCCTACATCCATTTTTCGCATGATTTTCATCACTATCAGCGACGCAACACTTTGACACACCAGAAGCACCAGCTTCAGGATACCAGCCCACACGCCGCTCTTACTGCCCTTGCCCAGCGTAATCAGGCAAACACCAAACATAAGCCCGAAAGAACCGTCAGCGACACGATTCATCCCAATCACGAATTCATTGAACGAAGCCAGCGTGGCAAGATTGTAATGGTAGTTGATGTAGATTCTCAGGAACACAGCCAACTGGTTGAAAGCGAGAGACGCGAACCAGAGAATCCCCAACCATCTCAGCGACTGGGCAGCACCCTTGCGCCAGTTCTCACGTTCCTTTTCGCTGGCATAGAACGGAGAATCCTCTGGGATGCCACTACACAAGCGAGTTTGAAGCGTGGAGGTCATCTGACTGATGAAGTTTCCCTTTTGGCACATATAAATGACCCATATCGTCACAGCCGGAAGTACGCCAAGCAGCCAAGGCCACCAAGCCAGACCTGCAGGCATACTGGAGCCGTAGCTCACCGTCACCATCTGCTCCTTCTCGTCTCGATGCACACGCAGTCTGCCTCGCACCATAGCACGATAGCGAATAGAGACCTCGTCTCCTCTGGTCACAACCTGAGAGGCAGGAAAAGCCTCTGCCATCATCTGAGCCAACTCCTCGTGGCTCACATTCGTGTCATAAGGTAAATGTAAGTACTGTCGCATTAGGTTGATTCGTTATTCTGAGTCGCAAAGGTACAAAAAAGAATGATTCCCTCCAAGTTTTTGAGAAAAAAAACGAAGGGAATCTTGAGATTTGGCTTAGCCCAAATCGGTCTTTGACTATTAAGACGACTGACCTACAGGCAGATAGGTTCTCAAAGCCTCAACGTAGGCTTCGAAGGCTTGCAGACCGGCAGGCGTGATGCGGCAGAGCGTGCAAGGACGTTTTCCCTTGAACGTTTTCTCCACTTCTACATAACCGGCAGCCGACAATTTGTCAATCTGCACGCTGAGATTGCCTGCTGTGGCTCCCGTCTGCTCCTTGATGTAGGGGAATTCAGCTTCCTCCACACCAATGAGCAGCGACACAACGGCCAGCCTCAGTTCTGAATGCAGCAAGGGGTCTAACGGCTTAAACATAATCTTCACTCCTTTCCTTTATTTTGCAGATAAACAATCAAACCAGGAATCATCAGCGAAACGACGGAAACTGCTGCCATCACATACAACTGTTCTGCCCCTCCAAACTGCAAGGCAAGGAAGAAACCGCCCACACCACCAATGATGCCACAGATCTCGATGGCAAGACTCTTCAGCACAAAACCCGTAATCGTGCTGCCCATACCAAAGCAAAGGGCAATGATGCTGGTCAAAGAGATGCAGACCACATGACCTTGAGGAGCAATCAGTTCCATAGGCAGAACACCCAAGCCGATGAAGCAGACAGTCCAGCCGATGAATCCGCAGACAATACCAAAAGAAGCCCAAATGTGACCAATGGTCTTTCCCACAAAGCTGGGAGGAGCAGGCGTCTGATGTTTATCAATCAGTCGGTTACCCAGATAGCCCAAAGGCCAAAGCGCCAGCCACAGAACATTCCAGACAGGACCGCCCTGATACTTCCACAAATAGAGAATCAGCAAAGAAAACACCACCACAACACTACCCCACCAAATCAGCGGCAAGGCCGAGTTCTTTGTGATAGCACGCTGACTACGTTCAATTGACTCGCGAATGATTTCCAGACTGCGCTCAGCAGTCATATTATTTTTCTCTTCCATTTTACCGTGTTTGTTTTTAGAAGGACTTCCAACGAATGAACGAACATTCCTCATCAGCCCCCAGAGGTTAATTAATCAGGTAAGTTTGGGTCGCCTCCGAACTCCTGCAGAAAGCACAGATTTGACCCTTTGTGTTCGAATCACGTTGCAAAGATAGATAAGTTTATAATATAAACCAATTTATTTTAGAGAAAAATGCAAGATAGGCAAAAGATTTAACATTTCAAACCAAATCAAACACTATTAATTGTAAAAACAACAATTAAACACAAGCTGAAAGAAAAGTCTGAGGTGCTTCCTGGCTTAACTCTAAAACGTCAGTCTCAAATCTTTTTATCAGAATTATTTGGTCATTAAAAATTCTTTTCGTAATTTTGCGCTACAATTAAATAATGTCTTTTTATCAAACTTAAAATTTCGTACCTATGGGAGACAATTTGTTGTATTTGATTATTGGCTGGTTAGGCAGCATCGGTCTCATCCTGGGCTATCTGCCTCAGGCCATCCAGACCATCCGCACCCGTCAGACTGACGGCATCTCTCTGCCTGGTTTCTGCATGATGGGAGTAGGCAGTTTCTGTTTTATGTGTCAAGGATTGATGCTTTGTGTTGCGGAAGGTATCAGTACTGGTGTTTTCTTTTTTATCACCAACTTCATTACTGCCACCTGCGCAGCGATTATCGTTATCATTAAAGTGCGCAACGACAAAAACAAGAAAGTGAAGAATGGGAAGTGATGAGTGAAGAGTGATCCTTCGATAAACTCAGGAACCGAGTAAAGACTTTCAAGTAAAGAACGACATGAATCAAGTAAAAGGACATATTGTCGATTTGGTTCGACGAGAAATCTTCGACGGCGAACTGGTCATCAAGGACGGACAAATCGTTGAAGTAAGGCGATGCGACTTGCCTGCAAACGAGCATCCTTGGTCCTACATCATGCCAGGTTTCATCGACAGCCACGTTCATATCGAGAGCAGCATGATGGTGCCCCACAAGTTTGCACGCATTGCTGTCAATCACGGCACAATCGGTGTTTTTGCCGACCCTCATGAAATTGGTAATGTGCTGGGCGTCGAAGGTATTGACTATATGATACACTCTGGTCATAAGGCCTGCTTTAACTTCTGCTTTGGTGTACCCAGTTGTGTGCCTGCAGTAGGTGGTGATGTAGAGACCAGTGGTAAGGTTATTGACGTGAAGGACACCGAAGCGCTGATGGCACGTGAGGACATCGGTTTTCTGGCTGAAATGATGAATTATCCTGGTGTGCTGACAGGCAACAAGGAAGTGCTGGCAAAAATCAAGGCAGCACAACGTCACGGCAAGCCTGTAGATGGTCATGCACCCAGACTGACGGGTCAGGAGAGATATAAGTATGCTGCAGCAGGTATCTCCACCGACCACGAATGCTCCACATTGGAAGAAGGCCGTTCGTGTATCAATGCAGGCATGAAAGTCATTATCCGTGAGGGAAGTGCCGCCAAAGACTATCAGCTGCTCAGTCCGCTCATTGCTGAAAGTCCCAATATGGTTATGTTCTGCACAGACGACTGTCATCCTGATGATTTCGTGCGTGGTCACATCAACCTGATTGTAAAACGTGCACTTGCCGATGGTTATAACCTGTGGGATGTGTTGCAGGCAGCCTGTATGAATGCGCAGAAGCACTATAACAAGAACTGGGGTCTGCTACAAGTTGGAGACCCTGCAACATTCATCACGGTTGACAATATCACTCCGCATTTCCGTGTGGAAAGTACAGTCATCAGAGGCGAAGAGGTGTTCAACCACAACGCCATCCTGCGTTCTAACCATTCTGAGAACGACGACTGGGCGGAGGATTATTATCCCAACAACTTTGTAGCATCACCTATCACTAAGGATGACATCACGCTGAACATCAAGAGCGGCGATACAGTTCATGTCATCCACGCCTTCGATGGCAGTCTGCAAACAGCTCACGATGTGGTAGAGGTGACTGGAAACCCCCTTTTCGACTCACAGTATCCCTGGACCGAGGTTCAGAAGATAGTGGTGTATAACCGTTATATCCCTGGAGCCAAACCTATTGTAGCACTTGTGCGTGGTTTCAACATCAAGGAAGGTGCCATAGCCGGTTCAGTCGCTCACGATTGCCATAATATCGTGGCGATTGGCTCCAACGATGAGTACTTGGTAAGAGCCATTAACCGCATTGTTGAAATGCAAGGCGGACAAGTTGTAGTCACACCTCAGGAAATGATGGACATTCCTCTTCCCATTGCCGGACTGATGGCTCCGATGGATGGACATGAGATAGCTTTCCGCACACTGTGCATACAGGAAAAAATAAAAGAGGTTGGATGTCAGATGAAATCACCATTCATCACGATGGCATTTATGTGTCTGCCCGTAATTCCTGACATCAAACTGACCGACCGTCACCTGATGGACACCAAAACTTTCAGCGTAATCTACTAAAATCAATTCGTCTCTTCAAATGAAACGCAACTGAACTCCGCCTGCGAGCAGACTAAACTTTGCAACCAACAGACTTAACTTCACCAACCAACAAACATAACTCCACCAGCCAACAGACTTAACTCCACCAGCCAACAGACTTAACTCCACCAACCAACAAACATAACTCCACCAGCCAACAAACATAACTCCACCAACCAACAAACATAACTCCACCAACCAACAAACATAACTCCACCAACCAACAGACTTAACTCAGCTGACAAGCATACTGAACCTCGTCAATTAGCCGTCTTAACAAAGAAATTGCTTTCTGTTCAGACATAAAAGCCAAAGCGTTCGGAGAAAAAATCAAAAGTCTTAACAAAAAACTCTAAATCATATTGTGATTTATAAGAATCAAAGTGTGATTTATAAGAATCAAAGTGTGATTTATGTAAATCTAATTATGATTTATATAAATCAAAGTGTGATTTAGAGTTTTTTCTTAAGGGAAAAGATGTTTTTTGTGAAGAAAAAGAAAAAAAGTTGTGAAGAGATTAGGAAAATGTTGTTAAGAGTCGTAACTTTACAGAGTATTAGAAAGGGAAGCACACGATGTGCCTCCCTTTTGTTTATCGTTTGCGGACTATACACTCCCCTCCCTTCACGGGAGGGGCAAGGGGGTGGGTCCGTAGGGGGATGGGCTAAGGCTATTGCAGTTGGGGCCAGTCGTCGGGGGTCCAGGTGATGGGACGCTGGATGAGTTGGGCAACACCGTCCTGAGTGGCGCTGTAGCCGTGGCAGATGAAGATGTCCTCGTCGTCGAAGTGATAGGCGGCACAATGGCCTGCGGCTTCCCATTGAGTCTTGTCGCCTTCGAGGAAGAGCGTACCACCTCCGTTTGCCATATCCTTGCCGTTGCGGTCGAGGTAGGGGCCGTCGATGGTCTTGCTGCGACCTACAGCCACACGGTAGTTGGACAGGGCACCTCGGCAGCAGTAGTCCCACGACACAAACAGGTAATAATAATCGCCATGATGGAAGATGAAGGGTGCCTCGATGGCGTTCGTGCCGGCAAAACGCGAGGTGGGATTGGGTTCGGTGGGTTTGTAGTTAGGATCGTAGCGACGGGCTATGGTACGTGGCTTCTGACCCTTGGCGATATGCATGGTGGAGTCGAGACGGGCGAGCTGTATGCCGTCCCAGAAGGAACCCCAGACGAGCCACGGCGTGTCGGTGGCTTCGTCGATGACAAAGTTGGGGTCGATGGCATTCCAGTTGTCGCGTTTCTCGCGTGAGGTCACGATGCAGCCTTCGTCTTTCCAGAGGTGGGAAGCGAGGGAACGGCTGCTGAGCAGACCGATGGCTGAGCTGTTACGACCAAAGGTGGAGCAGCTATATGCCATCCACCAACGTCCGTGCCATTGGATGACGTCGGGTGCCCACACGTGGTTGCGGAATCCTGGTACGGAGTCGGTGGTCCAGCCTGGGATGACGCTCATGAGGGGCAGGCGCGACACGGTCCACAACTTACGGTCTTTGGAGGTCATCTGCTGGATGCCCATGCCTGTAGCGTAGAGATAATAGGTGTCGCCCTCCTTTGCCATCACAGGGTCGTGAACCATAGGCGTCTCTATCTGGAAGCTCTCGCCTCGAAAACGGGGCTGCTGAGCCTGCATGGAGAGCGTGAAGAGTGAAAAGACGAGAGTGAGAAGCCCCCTCCAACTCCCCCAAGGGGGAGAGAAGTGAAGAGTGAAGGGTGAAGTGTGAAGAATTGTGTGAAGCATGAGAAGTGAAAAGTGAAGAGTGAAGTGTGAAGAGAAGCCCCTTCCGCGAGGGCGGAAAGGGCTTTTGTTGGGTAAATGTGAAACATTAGTGGATTCCTTGCGGAAAACCGCAAGGCACGGTTTCACATTTTAGCGTTTGGGTAGTTTGAGGTACCAGTTCTGGCGACCGGCGAAGTTATTGTAGAGTTCGCCGGTGCCGGCATTCTCTGCTCCTTTGCGCTTCGACACTTCTGTGGCGATGAAGTTTTCGTCGCCTGTGTAGAGGGCGTAGCGCATGAGGTCGTAGTAGCGGGTTCCTTCGAACATGCCTTCGAGGGCTTCCTCTTCGAGGATCATCTTGGCGAGGGCTGCCTGACGCTTCTCGCGTACTTCGTCGCTGGTGAGCCAGTCTTCGTTGGTTTGGAGGGCTTGGGTACGTGCCTCTACTTGTCTGTCGTACTCGAGGGAATCTTCTGGTGTGGATTCTTCGTTGAGCCACATGGTGACTGCGGGTACTTCTACGATGCCGCTTGAGTCGGTGGGCAGGTAGTAGTTGGGGTTGAAGAAGGCGTCGCCTGATCCGAAGGCGTGGATTCCGTACTGGGTGGCTCGCTGTCCATCGGGCGGGTAGTTGCTCATGCCTCCTGCATCGAAACCGCCTGTCTCCATGTCGCGGGTGCGGAAGCGGTTGCGGTCCCAACCGGCTGCGTTGCCGTACTCTCCTGAGAATCCGTAGGAGGCGATGGCGGAAAGGCGCTGGTACTCATCGTGGGAGATCTTGGTGCGGTCTTGGAGCACTGACTCGGAGAGTCCGTACTTGAGGACTGCGAATGCTGTCTCGGGGAAGCCGGCGTAGTTGAGGGCTTCGGCGAAGTGGAGGTAGATGATGGGTGTGCGATAGAGTCCTACAAAGTCTTGACGCTCGTCGTCGTAGAGGCGGTTACGTCCATCTGTATATTTCTTGATGGTCTGTTCTTCCTCGCTGTAGTCAGCATGGTACATAATCGTGTTCTGGGAAGCTGCCTGGTTGGAATAGACAGAATTGAGGCGAAGGTCGCCGACGAGGAGTTCGGGATCGATGGAACCGCCTGCTGTGCGGGCCATAGAGAACTGGTCGGAGGTGCGTGGTGCAGAAACGGTGTCGATATCGCTCGGTCCATTATATACATACACGCAGTTGTCCTGAGCCTGTGAGATTTCGCGAATACGGCGTGAGGGGTTGACGAGTGCGAAGTTCTTGTTCTTGGGTGATGCACAGAAGACGCTACGCAGGTCGGAGTAGTTACCATAGTACTGAATGGTATCCATGGGGATGATGACCTGATAGGTGGAGTTGTTGCCTGAGTATTCGAACTGGGCGCCGTAGTTGCCGGAAGGTGTGGCGTTGGAGAACTGAACACCTGTCCAGTAGGTACGGTTGGTGCCTGTGGTCAACTCTTCGTTGGTGAAGGTGAGGTAGTCGTGATAGTAGCGGACAGCCTCGACAAAGTCGGACTTGCTGTGAGTGACACATCCACGCCAGAGATACAACTCAGCCAGCATGAGACGCACGGGGATGAAGAAGAATCGTCCCTGTTTGTTCTTGAAGCGCCAGCTGTTGTAGTCGAAGGGCTGGAGTTCGTGGTTGCGGTCGAGCAAAGCGTAAGGCAGGAGGTCGTCGATGCACTTGTTGCAAACCTGCTGCATGTCATAGAAATTGCCTGTGGATGCAGCCAGTTGCTCTGCAGCCTGTGGAGTGGTGACAGGATCGAAGGTGAACGGTACCTGGCCATAGATCTTCGTCAGCTCCAGATAGGTCCACGCACGATAGGTCTTGGCTGAGATGATTTCAGGCTCGTAGTAGTACTCGCCGTGGGTCTTCAGCAAAGAGTCAACGTAAGCAAGATAGATGTTGCAGGAGTTGATGACGTTGTAGTAGTCGGCTGGGCGGTTGTAGTCGTTCGCCACGGAAACGGCCTCGTCGCTGTTGCAGAGGCCATTGGCGATTTCTGCCAACGCTGTAGGCGTATGATCATTGATATCGATGAGGTCGCCACGCAATTCTCCCAGGAGGATGGTGCGGTCGGCAATCTTCTGCATATCCTTCACGATACCCATCATCTGATAGACGGTGTCCTGAGGTGCCAAGTCGGTGGTCACCAGCTTGTTCTCAGGTGTGAACATATCCTCGCAGGAAGTGGTCGATGCTCCCAAGCCAAGCAGGAGCAAACCTGAAAGTATGATTGATTTTGTTTTCATCGTTATATGCGTTTTAGAGATTAATCTTAACACCTACAGTGAAGCTGCGTCCGAAGGGGAGGTAGCCTGCGTCGATGCCCTGGAGGAGTACGCCGTTACCGGCACATACTTCAGGATCGTTGCCCAGATACTTGGTGATGGTGAAGAGGTCGTTGCCTGCTGCCCATACGGTAAGTCCCTGGATGTACTCATTCTGGAGAGGTACGTTGTAGCTGACGGTGAGGTTCTTCAGCTTGAGGTAGCTTCCGTTCTCAATCCAGCGGTCGGAGAAGCGGCTGTTGCCCTTGGGGTCGCCATAGACCACGTTAGGAATGTCTGTCACCTGTCCTTCTGCCAGCCAACGACGGTTGAGCGCCTTGGTCTGGTTCATGAAGCGTGAACCGCTCTCGAGGATGGCACGCTGGTAGTTGTAGATGTCGTTACCCAGCGAGTAGTTGAAGTTGGCGCTGACAGCCCAGTGCTTGCCAATGAAGAAGTTCGCACGGATGTTACCGTAGATGTCTGGGTTGGGGTCACCAATGACGGTGCGGTCGGATTCGTTAATCAAACCACGTCGGTTGTCGCCGTCGTCGTGCAGATCCAGGAACTTCATGTCACCTGCTTCGAAATAGGTGCGTGCACCTGTGTTGTCGGTGACGTAGAGTCCGCTGGCTACAGCATCTGCGCTACGGGCAAACACGCCGTCGGTCTTATATCCGTAGAACAGACCTGCTGGCTGACCAACCTGAGTGAGGATGGTACCACCGTACATATCGGTCGTGAAGGAAGCCTGACCCTGTGGAAGGGCAGTAATCTTGTTCTTGTAGTGACCGATGCTTCCACCGAGTTCGAACTTGAAGTCTTCGGTATTGATGACCTTACCGGTGATGGCGAAGTCGAAGCCTACGTTTTCGAGCTTACCATCGTTGGTCCAGTAGTCGTTCAGACCTGCTGCGTAAGCCAGAGTGCTCAGGGAGATGAGGTTGGAAGTCCAGGACTTGTAGAAGTTGAACTTGAAGTTCACGCGGTTGTTGAAGAAGTTACCTTCGAGACCGGTGTTGAAGCGGTTGGTGGTTTCCCAACGGAGCTTGGGGTTACCGATGTTGGAGAACTGGATGACCGGCATACCCTGACCGAGCATTGTGCTGGCTGCCATGTAGGTCAGCGTTGCGCTGTTGTCGATGGCGTCGTTACCTACAGATTCGAAACCGAGGTTGAACTTGAGGAAGTTCACCATTGGAGTGGGCTTGAACCAGTCTTCGTTGGTGATGACCCAAGCACCCTGAATGGATGGGAAGAAGCCCCAGGGCACTCCGAAGAGTTTCATGCCTGCGTCGGTGTCCTTACCGTAACGGGAAGAGGTCTCCAAAGCGAAAGAGCCTTGCAGATAGTACTTCTCCATGTAGTTGTAATCTACGTTGGCATAGTAGGTGAGTGAACGCCAGTCGGTGTCGCTACCCATCGGGTACTTGTACTTCAGGGACATCGAAGAGTTAGGAGTCTTGTCGTTACCTGTGTTGTAACCCTGCAGACGTGAAGAAGAATAGGTGTCGTTCATGAAGCGTACACCACCGAACACGTCAAGGCGGTGTTCACCCATTGGAACGGCCCAATCTACACGTGTGTCGGAGAACACAGCGTTGTGCTTGGTATAGACAGATTCCTTTGTGTTGTTGATGATACCACGACCTGCCAGCGTGAAGTCCGGCATACCCTTCATAGGTGTGTAGTAGCTCTCGTCGAAGCTCTGCATGGTGTAGCTGAAGCGCTCAGTTATGGAGAGATCCTTGTTGGGCTGCCACTTCGGAGCGATGGCAATATTGATGTGAGTGAGGTCGGTGTGGTTCTTGTTCTTTGCCTCAGCTTCCTCGAGGATACCGACTGGGTTAGCCAGAGAAGCTTTGGTACCGAGTACCTCGTCGAGATAGGTGTCGGCATCGGCAATGAACGAAGATTTCTTACCTGTCACGTCGAAGTCATAGGGAGAGAGAAACGGAGACTTGATCAGCGCCAGCACGTTGGTTGAAGCAATCGGAGTGGCTGTGAAGTCGGAATCCCATCCTGTGTCGCGGAGGTTACGCGTGATGTTGGTGTAAGAAGCGTCGAAGCGAGTAGAGAACCACTGGTTGAGCAGGATGTCCGTGTTGAAACGGATGTTGAAACGGCTCATGTCGTTCTTCTTCAGCGTAGCGTCGGCATCCATGAAACCTACGGAGAGGTTGTAGTTGGCAACGTCGTCACCACCCTGGATGTGGATGCTGTAGTTCTGCGTGAATGCTTCGTTATATACTTCGTCCTTCCAATCTGTATTATTATGGTACATGTTATAATAATAGTAGTCTGGATTGCTGTTCAGGAACTTGAACTCAGAGAGCTTGGTACCTGTGGAACGAAGAAGCTGGGAAGCATATCCACGGTATTGATCGGCATTCATCACGTCCATCGTGGATGGGAGAAACTCAAGGCCGAACTGGGCGTTGAAATCGATGCGTGTTGCCATCGACTTGTTGCGCTTGGTGTTGATGAGGATCACACCGTTGGCAGCCTTGGCGCCATAGATGGCGGTTCCGTTCTTCAGCACTTCGATGCTTTCTACGTCGTCCATGTTGATGCCGGAGAGGAGGTTGTTGTAGTATCCGCCGTGTATCATGTCGGAATCGTAGATCATGTCGAACACGACGCCGTCGAGGACGATGAGTGGCTGTGCGTTGGAGTTGAGGGAGTTGAGTCCGTTGATGAACATGGCTGATCCCTGTGCCTTCAATGCTGAACGGCTGATGGCGCGTACGTCGGCGCCGAGGCGATTGTGGATTTCGTCGTCGGCCGTGACGGCTGTGGTCTTCTCGAAGTCCTTGATGCTGGCGCTCTTGCTGCCTGTGGTACGTGCCGTGTAGTCTTCTACGTATTTGTTGGAGTAGAGCTGGATGTCCACGCCTTCGCTACGTTCTCCGAGTGGAGTGCGAACGAGGTTGAAGCCTTCCAGGTTGGCTGTGATGGAGGTAACGAAGGTGGGCACCTTGATGGTGTAGGAACCGTCTTCGTCGCTCAGAGCCGTATAGTAAGGATTGTTGTAGGCTCGCAGCTGCACACCGGCGAGTGCCTGGCCTGTGGCTGCATCGACTACCTTTCCTTTGATCTCCTTCATAGGATATTGCTTCTGGACTTTCTTCACTTCTTTCTTGACAGAAGCTGCTTCGGCTTCGGCCTCTGCTTCTTCCTGTGCCATAGCTGGAAGAACGCCCACGAAGAATATCATTGCCGCAAATCCTTTCTTAAGCACTTGCAACAGTTTAACTGATTGTGACTTTGTATATTCCATAGTATCAGTTTTTATTCGTTAAACCACGTTTGCTAACCCCCGCAGAGTCGCCATCGGAATCGCCTGTAGGCTCTGATGCCTCTCCGTCGCGATGGGGTTCGAGGATAATGCAGTCGATGCAGATGTCACGGGTGAACTTACCCTGACGTACCTGCGAAGCACTGGCAGAGGTTTCGATCTGCAGCACTGCTCCATAGTTGTCGCCACGGTAGCAGTTCTGGAAGGTGACTTCTCCCACCTTGAGCTTCTCGATCTTTTCTGCATTGGACTCGAAGTGCTCGGTGTCGGTAGCGGGATTGACAAAGCTCATTGTCGGCGAGGTGGCTGACATCATACCTTTGTCGTCGTTCTCATACAGACGCACGCGGAAGCGGCATGGGAGAGAAGGACTGATGGAATCCTGGATGGACTCGTAATAGTAGGACATCGGTACGGTCTTGATATAGACGTCGTAGGTGCCTGAGAGGTTGCCTGACAACTTGAAGCCGAGCTTCAGCTGCTGGTTGGACGGTGAGCTGAAGGCGTGGAGGCACAGTCCCTTGGATACTGAGTCGTTATCGACGATGGTAAGGGTGTTGTAGGCTTCGTTGTCGGTCCACTTCTTGGATGCTGCGTCGGCGCCGGTTGCGATGTTGAATGTCTGCTCGCCTTCAACGACGATGCGACGGAAGGCGTTGTCGTAGATGGTGTAGGGGAACTCGTCCATCATATAGACGGTACCGTTGCTGCACTCTACCTTCTTGGTGTACTGGCTCAGGAGTCCGTCGGCCTCGTAAGGATGATAGTACACGTCGTAGAGCCAGTTGCTGCGGCTATAGTCTGTGGAGAAGAGTGAGTCTTCAGGATGCTGGTTCATGTTCATGTTGTAGAACAGGTCGCTGATGACGTTGAGGTGGGTCATGAAGTTCTGAATGGAGTCACGCTTCTCTGGCTTGCTGTCCATCGAGTAGTTGTACTTGAAGAGGTCGTGCAGTTCGTCATATCGCTTCTGGTAGGCCTCTGTGGTCGGCAGGATAGCCACGTAGTTGGAGTCCTCGCGGAAGATGTAGGCTTGGAGACGAGAGGCAACGGTGTTGTTGCGAATCATCACGGAGTCGATATAAATAGGTTCGCGCGTGTCGGGGTCGGTCTGTCCGCTCTTCACACTGCGAGCTTCGTCGAGGAGGTCGTCGTCGTACTTCTTGATGAAGGAGAAGAACGAGATGATGGAGTCATCGTGAACGCCTACCAGTCCGTTTGCCTCTTTGTAGGCTTCGTGTTCATCCTGGAGGAGTTCGTAGATGTTCGGCATGAAAGGAATGGCTGCGTCGAGCACCTGGATGACACCATTGTTGCAAGCCACGTTCTCTTTCACGATGTTGGCGTTGTTCACAGTCATCTCAGCCAGACTGCCCAGCTTCACCTTCTTGGTGTTGAGCAGTGTGAGGTCCTGAGATTGTGCACCAATAGAGATGTTATAACGTAATACGTGGTTCTTGATGAAGCGCTCAATTACCTGCTTACGCTTGCCGTTGTCAATCAGCTGGAGCAGGCTGTCCTTGTTGAAGGAGCCGTTCTGAGGAGCGAGGATGGTCAGCACCTGCGAAGCATTCAGTTCGTTGTCGTAGCCTGCTGCCTTCACTACGTCGGCAAAGTCGCTCACATCGTTGGCTGGATTGGAAAGATACTCCATCATCGAGCCGCCGAAACCCTGTTCGATTGTGCCGTTGTAGTGCTCATCCCACGTATCGGAACAGGCGGTGAAGGCAAGCAAGCCTGCCAACGCCATTGCACCTGTTCGGAAAGTGTTTTTTATGTTGATTTTCATATTTAATATGTTTTTAGTCAAATTCAACCTGATTAGATGTTAGTCATGCGCTATCCGTCGGATCAATACTTATCCTCTGGAATATCGGGGTTGGCATAAACGGAACGTGGACAGATTTCCAGCGCGTCGAAGTTCAGCTCGTTGTTGGCTGACTCCATCTTCTGCTGGAAGCGCAGATACCAGTCGGTCTTACCGTCGGACTGGAAGGTACCAATCACACGGCGCAGGTTTCTTTGATTGTCACGAAAGCCGTCACCACTCATGTTGTTGACACCATTTTCGTCAATATTTCCGGAACTTGCCCAGCCTTTCATCCAGCCACGGTTATGGAACTGCTTGTCAAATGCCTGAATTTGCTCAGCATCGCCCAATTGGGAATCAGATTTCCAACCAATCTTATTACTAGTACCTTCAGGACGCATATCGAACGGAATGCCCTGTGGTACCCAGGCAATATCGGATGCAGATTTCACTTCTGTCACACCTGGCTTCTTCTGACCCAGGTAGTACTGCACGATACCACGAGATGGGAAACCTACGCAAGTGAACATACGTACTTCCCATTCGCCGGATGGCACAGGTGGCAACTTCATTGCCAAGTCGAACACACCTTTCACGATGATTTCATCGCCTTCGTAAGACCAGAAGCTCAAATAGCGAGGACGAACATGGACATGGGTCGCATCGGTGTAATAGAAATTCTTGGCAGAACCTGCCTTGAAGGCCAAGCAGTGGTTCTTGTTATTGCGAACTATTCTATTATTCATATCTTGTTTACCGTATTTACCATTCTTGATAGAAGTGGCAGTCACGTGACCACGGGCACCACTGGTCATAAAGTCTGGAGAAAGGGTGGTAGCGTCGATACGCATACGCTCATCCAGCACGGTGAACTGAGTTTCGTTGTCATACTTCAGGATGTCATCGATATAGTGATAGATACCGTTGGCTGCTTCCTGAGCGTAAGGCATTTCGCTGGCCTTAGCCACCTTCGCACCACGGATCTTCACACCACGACGGTCGGGGTTCGACATGATACCGCGACGGTTGATATAGAGTCCTACGGCGTCGAGGTCGGTCACGGAAGTAGGATATGAGCACTTGAGGATGGAGTGAGGCAACATGGTTTCGTACCAGTCGCTGATATCCATCTTACGACGGTTGAACATACGCACCAGACCATCTGGGTCAGGACCGTCCACGCAGGTCAGTCCATAGTAGGTTCCCATGCGGTCGAGCAGGTGGTAGGACACGAAGCGGTTGAGTGAGTTGCGGCGGCTGGTGAGGTCGGCCACGTCGGCATCCTCCGGATATACGGGATCGTAGATGGAGGCAGCCAGCGTCTTCAGACCTTCGATGTCAGTCACGCCATATTTCTCTTCAAAGACTTTGTTCGTCGGACAGAATGCGGTAAACTTATAGTAGCGGTGTTCCATGTATGCCGCAGCGTCATACTCAACGGCGGTGTGAACACATTCACGGTCGCTATCCCATCCCACAGAGTCAGTTCCTACAGAGTAGTTCTCATCAATGAACTTGTAGAGTGAGTCTGCCATGTGGGTATCGACGAGGGCTTGGTAGAAGAGAGAAACGTTCTCGTCCATAGCGATGACGTCGGGCAGCATGGAGCTGTTCGTACCGATCACCTTATTCATCACATGAACCACACCGTTGGCCACAGAGTCGTCCACCACAATCATCTCAGCGGTCTTCTCGATGAAGAACTTGATGTTCACTTCGCCTGGCACACTTACCGTGTCGGAGTCGCAAGTGATGGTGAGGTGACGGTCGAGCAGGTTGGCTGTCTGGTAGGTTCCGTCATTGAAGTCTGTGGTGTAGTAAGCCATCTTGTCGATGATGTGCGTATAAGTAATGGTATCGCAGTCGTCAAGCGTCAGCTCGTCCACAGAGGTCATACCACGTCCAGCCAGATATTCCTGCACAGCTTCGTTGGTAGGAGCGAAGAGGGTGAGGTTGCCGTAGGTTCCCAGCAACTCCATCATGTGTGAACGCTCCACAATCTTACGGAACTCGCTGAACCTTTCGTTATTACGCAACACGTCGGCAGCATACTCCTTCGTGCTGGTGTAATAGTTCTCGGCTCCTGGATCGTCAGAACAGCTGACGAAGGAGAACTGGATGCCAACAGCCAGCAAAGCTGCCAGCATCATGTATTGAATTCTAAAAATTGATTTCATAGTCATATCTTATTTAGCTTTTAGTGATGTCTTCATCCTCTGCGTATGCCGGGTTCTGACGAGCGGTCTTGCTCTGGCCAGCGAGGTTTGGATTATCTACATCGTAATACAGATTCGGATTCACTTCAAGCTGCTTCTCTGCGTAAGGCATGAAGACGAACTCCAGTTTTGCCATACGGATGAGAATCATACGGGAGGCATCGCCGAACTTACTGCTGACAGCAGACTTCAGATAAGCGGTGCTGCCGTCGCGACGAGCGATACGTACGAGGTCGTAGTAGCGCTTGCCCTCGAAGAGGAACTCACGATGGCGTTCGTTCTCCAACAGCTTGTACATTTCCGTATAAGACTGGAAGTTGCTCAGCTTGGGGCAGTAGGTGGAGTTGGCTGCCACGTTCTGATCGGGATTTGAACGGAGGTAGTTCATGGAGATCAGCTTGAAAGCATCTTCATAGAGGTCCTTGGCTTCAGTGAGGTCGGAACCGTGCTTGGCAATTTTGTTCGGGAAGGTGAGGTCTTGCATTTCCACTTCATCTGCCTGCATATGTGCCAGCTCGATTTCAGCCTCAGCACGAAGCAGGATGACGTCGGACAGACGATAGACGATCCAGCCTGCATAGCTGTTGCGGTAAGAGCGGTAGAGGTCGGTAGCCTTGCTCGAACCAGCCTTCCAAGCTGTGGTGCTGGCTTCACCGAAGTTTCTGTCAAGGGATTCCTTGTCACCTCCCTGGAAGCGGTCAACGGAGTACTTCAGGATGTCGTAGGAAGTACCACTCTCAGAGAAGCGGAAACCAGTGAGTGAACGATAGTCGGTAGATACGGAGAACAGCTTGCTGTTGTCGTACTGCTTGGCGTTGTTGTCAATCTTCTTGAGCATCAGGTTCGAATTGGCAGTCACATACTGCTGAGTAGAACCACCATCGGTCTTACCACCATACATGTAAGCCAGTGTGGTGTTCTTCTGGTCGTCGTCGGCTGTACCGAAGGAGATTTCGAAGATGCTCTCCCAAGAGTTGCCTTCGCCGAAGATGGCGTTGTAGGCAGCTGGAGGATTGGAGCCGGTGGAGGTGGCGTCACGCTCGGACAGCATGGGATAGTTGAAGGCGGTCAGCACCTTCTGGTCCATCTTGCGCTGGAGGGTGTGATCCACGTCCTCGTCATACTGCTTGTACTTGAAGTCCATCACCTCGTCGCACAGCTCGATGCAGCGGCGATAGTCGCGCTGACGGCTTGCGTCGTCGGCCTTGGCATCCGATGCACGCCACATATACATGTCGGCGAGCAGGGTCTTCAGCGCTGTGCTGGTGATGCGGCCTGAGTTCAGGCGGTACTGGTTGGAGGATGTCTGTGTGGTATAGACACGTGGTGCATCGTCCTTGCACTCCTCGATGTCGGCGATCAGGGCATCCAGCACGTCGTTGAACTTCGTGGCTACGATGCGGTAGTTCTGGGTGTCGTCGATGGAGGGTTCGAAGGAGAACGGCACATTGCCGAAGGTGCGGATCAGATAGAAGTAGTTGAGCGCACGAATACCCTTTGCCTGTGCAATCACCTGCTTGTAGTCGTCGGGGGTGAAGTTCGGGTCGCGTTCTTCATCGTACATATCTGTGGCGAACTTAATCACCGTGTTGCAACGGTTGATCACCGTGTAGAAGGATGTCCAGTCGCAGGCTGCGTTGGTCTGCTTCAGCACACCTTTATTAATATACTGGATGTACTGCGGCATACCGCCTCCCGAAGGACCGTTGTCCACATTCTCCGAGCGAATCTCGCCCCAGACAATGGCACGGGTCATCCAGTCGCTCTCACACATACCTGTGTAGCAGGAGTTGAGCACGCTTTCCACGTCGCTCTTGTCGGTCCAGAAGTTTTCAAGCACGACTTCATTCAATGGCAGCAGATCCAGGTCGCAGGAATTGAAGCTCACACCCACGCAGGCTGCCAAACCGACGGTTTTGATGATGTTTTTAACCTTTTTCATAACGTTGATATTTTAGAATGAAATCGTGGCACCGAGTGTAAACGACTTTGGACGAGGAGTCTTTGCGTTGTCGTTTGCAGCTGAGAAACCAGCCTGAGCGATTTCAGGATCAGCACCCGAATACTTCGTGAGACAGAATACGTTGTTAACAGTCAGATAGAAACTCAACTGGTTCAATCCCCATTGCTTCAGCAATTTGGGATTAACTGCATAGGAGAGGTTCAAGTAGTTGAGACGGAGGAACGAAGCGTCTTCCACGAAGCGGTCGGAACCCAGATAGTTGTAAGTGTTGAAGTTCGTCTGCGTCGTAGCGGCACGAGGCAGGATGCGGCTGCCGTTGTCGCCTTCGTTACGCCAGCGCCAGTTTACTGACTGACTCTGGTTGTTGTTCGAGGCCATGTTCTCCAGGTCCATACGGGCTGAGTTGATGACCTTGTTGCCGTAGCGGTAGTTGAACTGGATATTCAGACCCCATGCGCCATACTTGAATTTCACACCGAAACCACCGGTGAGCTTTGGCAGTGAAGAGCCGAGATAAACGATATCGAGTTCGTTGATGTTACCGTCGTGGTTGATATCCTCATAGATGGCGTCACCACCCACAAAGCGGTAGTGGATATTGTCGTAGTCGAAGTACATTGACTTCGGGCTGTAGCCTTCCTTACGGCCATCGCCGTCCATATCGCGATAGAGACCATAGACCACATTGCCTTCGGCATCGCGGGCTACTGGAGCGTTGGGACCGCTCACGCCCTTGTCTTCCACTTCGCTGTAGTCAGAGTAAGCATACACACCCTTGTAGCGGAAACCGTAGATGGAGCCGAGCGGGTTATGGAGCTGTACGCGAGAGAGGTAGGAGCCGTTGCTGTAGTTGAACTCTCCGTTCACGCTTTCAAGCACGGTTGGGTCCATCGTCAGGATTTCGTTGCGGTTGTTGGCGAAGGTCATGTTGAAGTCCATGGAGAACTTACCGCTCTTCACCACGCTGTTACCGTTGATGTTGAATTCCCAACCGTTGTTGCGCATTGAACCTACGTTCATCTGGCTCAGTGAACCGTAACCGGAAGAAGAAGGAATACCTACACCTGGCATGAGCAGGTCTGTGGTCTTCTGCGTATAGATGGAGAGGTCACCGGTGATCATGTTTTTGAAGAAAGCGAAGTCGAAACCGAGGTTCCACGTGTATTTTCTTTCACAAGCCAGACCGGCGAGACGGATGTTGTTAGGAATCACGGAGTTCTGTCCGTAGAGTGTACCCATGTAGGCATTGCCGTTACCATAGCGGCTGTAGAAGGCACCTGCACCTGAAGGAGGATTACCTACGACACCCCATCCTGGACGGATACTCAGCATGTTCACCCACTTCACTTTCTGCATGAATGGTTCGTCGCTGATGTTCCAACGTCCGGAGAGACCGATGAAGTCTGCCCAGCGCTCCTTGGGACCGAAGTTCGAGTTACCGTCTCGGCGGAAGGAACCGTGGAAGATGTACTTGCCTTTGTAGGCGTAGTGGGTATCGAGCAGATAGTAAACGCTTCTCCATTCACCGGCACCTGTGCCGAAGCTGGTAGGAACACCACCGGCGTAGGTGGAAGTGATGGCACCTGTCGGCAACCACTTGCTGCCTGTGCTCTGCTCCGAAGAAGAACCTGTGTTGTACTGCATACGGGCCATCACCATCACGCTGTGGTTCTCGTTGTTCAGGTGAGGCTGGAATGTCAGGGCGTGACGGGTAGAGAGTGAGTTACTCTTGTAAGAACGCTGTGAAGCGATGTTGTAGTCGTCACCCGACCAGTTGGCTGACAGCAGGGTTCCAGGGAAGTAACCGTTATCATCCAAGTTGTAGATATCGAAGATGACCTGTCCTTCGTAGGTCAGTTTCGTCGATGCATCTTCTGTTCCCAGGATGTCGTACTTGAGGATGAACTCAGGAGACAGCTTGATGGTGGTCTCGTGGTTCTGCGACTGGTGAGCCACAGCTACTGGGTTGGGCAGACCGTACTGGTCGTTCAGGTACTGGCTCTGTGCTGGAATAGGTGTGGTGACATACTGGTTCATGGTGTAGTAGCGGCCAGTGTCCTTGCCAAACTCGTCTTCTTCGTAGATTGACACGTTAGGCATCTTGCGCTGGGCATAACCCATCAGGTTGTTCCAGTAAGGCTTTTCGTTCTTCGTATAGGTAAGGTCGAAGTTGGTGCGGACGGTGATGCGGTTCGACACGAAGTAGTCGAGGGCTACACGTGTGGTGAAACGATCCAGGTGGTTCTTGATGATGGTACCGTTCTGGTTGTCGTAACCGCCAGATACACGGAAGTTAGCTTTTTCACCACCACCCATGATGGATACGAAGTGCTGGTGCTGCACACCAAACTGCTTCACGGCCTTCACCCAGTCGGTATTGTCGTCGAAGTGACGGTATTCGGAGAAGTCGGGGTCGTAGTTGATTTCAGGGATGTAGTCGCGGTTACCCTTGCGTCCGTAAGTATCCTGAAGTGTGGGGTTGAAGTAAGCCTCTTTCAGGAACATGGTGTAGTCGTCACCGTTGAGCAGCTTGTAGTTCTCAGGCTGCCAGGTACCGGTCAGACGATAAGAGTACTGCACCTTGGTCTTACCACGCTGACCACGCTTGGTCTTGATTTCAATCACACCGTTGGCACCCTGCGAACCCCAGATGGCGGTTGCAGAAGCATCCTTCAACACCGTGATCTGCTCGATATCCTCAGGGTTCACGTTGAGGAGTTCGGCGAATTTCTCTTCGTTGGCGTTGGTATAGTCGAAGTCTTTGTTGGCGTCGTTCGTCCAGACGTTACCGTTTACGACGATGAGCGGGTTGGCATCACCGTAGATGGTGCTCACACCACGAAGACGCATCGTGGTACCGGCACCCAGGTTACCGCTGTTGGCAACGATGTCGAGACCTGCGATACGACCCTGGAGGGCTTCATCGACAGAGGTGAGGGCGAGACCTTCGAACTCTTTCATGTCGATGGTCTGCTGAGCCACGGAAATTTCAGTTACAGGAATCTGAAGACCAGAGGTCTGAGTCTTCTTCTTGGCTACTGCCTCCACAGGTCCCAGCACCGTGGCGCTCTTCAGTTGAACCTTGAACACGCGGCGGTTGATGGGGAGGATCTGGGTCTGGCAGCCTACGTAGGTGATACGCAGACGGTCCTTCGGATTCTTGATGGCAAACGAGAAGTTACCATTGAAGTCGGTAACTCCGTGGGCGACGATACGGTTGTTGTTGTCAATTTCCACCACGTTCACACCGTAGAGCGGTTCGAAGTCGTCGGAAATGGTACCCGAAATGATGTCGCCAGCCTTAGGTGCCTGTGCCATTGACATGGTACAGAAGCACGTAAACAATAAGAGGAATGATATGATTTTTTTCATGGCTGAATTTATTTACGACGTTTAACACTATCATCGTTCACAACCTGACGTGGGATGTAAGTGAACTGATCAGCTGAATAAATCAGCGGACGATCCACTGCATGTACCACAACGCTCGAAGAGTGCTCAATGCTGCTGGCAGTTTCCTGCTTCGTTCCGTTGAGCCAGAACTCACGACCCTGCAAGTTGTAAAGGCCGTCTTGCATGATCACGTGAGTTTCCACACCTGTATTATTTTCCTTATTATAAGTATCCATCAGGGTGAGACCGTTGGAATCCACCTTGCGGATGTCGATACGATAAGGAGAACCTGAAATCATCTGGTACATGCCATTCTTGATGACTGGCTCACCAGCGTCGTCATACTGCTGTTCGAGATGAGGCTTCAGACTTTCATAGTAAGGACTAGCCATAAAGCCGTTATCCACATACACGGAGTTACTCTGAATGTGGTAGCGGACGAAGTCGCGCATCACGCTCTGCATCTGCGCCACCTGCTCTTCCACTTCCTTCTGCTCTTCGGGAGTGAGGGGGGTCTCTCCGTCGGTCAGAGACTCCTGCAGGGCAGACACGTCGGAAGGACGGGGCAGACCCATCGCATAGGCAATCTCCATTGCCTCGTTCGTAGGAGCATATACGGTGTAGTGGTAAGCGTTGAGCATAGCGTAGTACTTGGTCTGGTTGCTCACCACGCTCTGGTTCACCAGGTTACCACGCACGTCCGTAGGATTGATAGCACGTGAAGCTGAGCAAACACCATCACCCGAAGCGATGTAGTTCAAGCTGCCCGATTCAATCAGCACCTCGTAGAACTCGCTGAATTCAGGATGTTCGGCCAGGATGTCGGAGGTAGCCTTCGGCGTACTCATCACAGGGCTGTCGAGCACGTAAGTCTCACCGTTGGTCATGTGGTAAACCTGAGAAGCGGGAATAGGCGTGTCATAGTCGCTCTGGAAGCTACCGCTCACCAGCGTGTCGCCGTTGGCAACTTCAATCTTCACGAATGTGTTACCCTTCGTGCGGTAGTACTTCTTGCCTGGTACATAGCGTTCGATGGCGATGATGTTATCCAGCAGGTCTTCCATGCGGTTGATGATGGTGGAGTTGCTCGAACCCTTGAGTTCCGAACCGCTCTTGTCACCCTTCGTCACCGTTCCGTCCGGCTCAATCGTACACTTGTAAGCCTGTGCACAGAGCGGGTCGCGCTGGCTGGCCTTAGGATTGAGGTAGAACTCATACATCTGCTGCTCGGTCTTGGCGTAGGATACAGGATCGACGTAAGTGAGCAGGGCGTTGTTCGTCGGAACCAGGAAGCTATAGTTCGACACCATAGAGTTCAGGTAGGCATCGTACCTCAATGAGTCGATGGCTACGCTGATGACGCTGAGCTGACCCTTATCCACCACGGCGGGGAAGAGGACTGAGCTGTAGCTCTTCGGAGCGAACACCTTATTAGTTATATATACAACACCGTTACAGCCGATGATCACATCTTCCACGTCTTCTGCCTTGATGCCCATTTCTTCGTTGGCGTCGTCAAGGATCTTGTCGAAGCGCGTAGGAACACTTTCAACCAGCGAGTTGAGCATGTTCACGTTCACCAGCTTCTCGAGTGTGGACTTAGGAGTGGCATCCAACGTTCCGTAGTAGTTGCGGATCACACTTCCGTCGCCGTCGTTCCACCAATGGTTGATGGCGTCGTTCGAAGGAACCAGCATCACAGCCAGGTCTTCCTTCATCGGGTCGCGGTCGTTGAAGATAGCAGGCACGTAAGTCTGCCATCCTGGATCGTACTTCAGCATACCACCTTCGTCGCCCGTACCGACATTGTCCTTATCCACGTTGAACACCACCTTCGACTTATCAGAGTAGCCTGAACCGGCTGAGCGCTGGGAGAAGTAGCGCTTGATGAATACAGAGTCCACATACTGACCGAGGTCGTCGCCGAACTTGTTCTGGTTGTAGTTCGTAGTCAGCGAATAAGAGTAAGCGGGAGCTGCGAAACGCTCCAGGATGCTGCTGTAAGTAGAGAGGCGGCTATCCTTGCGGATGATTTCCGACATGTTGTCCATCGGAGTCACTACGCGGTCCACTTCGTGAACGAATCCGTTCTTACAGAACTGAGAATTGAGCACCTTCGCATGGTTCACATAAATTTCACCCGACTGGTAGGTTCCCTCTGGCTGATGATACAGGAAGTCAAGGTCGCTGTGAGCGAGGTTGTTCTGTGCCAGGAACTTCGGAGTGAAGTAAACCATAGGCTGGGCGCCCGTCTGGTCTGCAAACAGCACGATGCTGCCGCCACGCTGACGGATGGTGTTCCAGTGGTCGTTGGCAGGGATGACAGGTGACATCACATCCAGCACAGGCACGGAGTCGTAGATGGACTGTGACGAGGTGGTGCGGCAAACCTCACCACGCTGGGGACCCACTGCCGTTGACAGCATACTCTCAGAGTAGGGGTTGTCGAGCATGGCAGAATTCAGCAAGAGCTTCTTCTGAGCCTGGCTCAACTCCTCGTACTTGGTTACTCCCCAGTCATTGTGGCCAAACCATTCCTTGAATGCTTCGTCGTCAGCAATAAACAGGGTCTTACTACCGGTCCTGGACAAAACTTCCTTCTGTCCGAGATCGTCAATCAGATGCAGGAATACTGAGTAGTTCCGCTTCAATTCACCACCAGACTGCATATAACCGTAAATGGTGTTCAGGTTGCTGGGCTGAACATCGTCGTAGTCATACGAGTCTGAGCATGAAAAGAAGGTCAATCCTGCAAGACACAGAGCACCGCCTGCCAGAAGGTGTCTGCATAGTCTTTTCCTCGTTGATTTGTAGAACATAGATATTTAGTTAATGTTGATAATTGATTGCTCTCTTCCCATAGGTGCGAGACCGACGAACCGAGTCCGTCAGAAGACAAAACACCAAATTATGCAATGCAAAGGAACAAAAATTTAATTTACCAAACAAATTTTAAGTTAGAAGAATCGCCTCAAATCAAAAATTTAACACTTAAACCCCCATTTTGACCTCCAACCACCCCCTTTTTTCACTCCGTTACACACTTTTTGCATCATTTAACGCTTCACTACTCACCTACTCGGTTCTCAATACAAATCTATTTCCCTGTCTGATTGAATATATTTATGCAAACAATCATGTTTCATTTGTGAGTTGAAAAAGGATTTCACTTGAAGTGGTTCTGATAAGCAGACACTTTAGTGAAATCCTTTTTAGAAATATACAATTAGGGGTTATGCCCTGTTACACTTACTTAGCTACGCGAATGTTCTTGATGTAGTGGGTGTTGCCTTCGGCTCCGTCGCCACGAATGACGAAGGTGGCAGCAGGCTTGATGTTTGGCAGATTGGCAATACGCTTACCGTTGATGAAGAATTTGAGGTTACCCTTGGCGTAAGTGGCTGCGAAGTGGTTCCAGCCTGTCTTCTTGAGGAGCTTTTCCAGCTCGTCTTTGCCACCGTTAATCCATTCCTCGTCGTTCTTGGCTATGTTCCAATCGGCATGACACAACCAGAGGTTGAAGTCGCCACAACCAGCCTCTTCTGCATCCTGGAAGTTGACGTGGAACCAAACATCGCGACCCAGCATAAACTCAAATTCGAGGGTGTAGGCTTCGGGAAGTGTAACCCGACTGCCATCGGCTGCGAGGGGAATCAGTTCGGTGTCACCTCCGAGCATGGTGATATAGTTGTGACCCAGGGCTTTACCAATTTCTGCGCTACCGCAGCGGATGTCCCACTTGGAAGGCAGTTCACCAACAGTTTCACCAGCAAGGGTGTCAACAAAGACGTCGCTCAGACCTGGCTTGAAGTCACCAGACTCGTAAAGGGCAATAAGGTCGAGCACCTCAGCCTTGGCGGGATTGCCCCACACGTCGGCATCAGCCTCTTCGCCTTCAGCGGTCTGCTCTTCAGCTTCCTGCTCGTCGTCGTTCGTCACTTCTTCTGTGCTCTCTCCTTCGGCGGCTTTGTCTTCTGTTTTCTTGTCGCCTCCACAGGCCGTCATCAGCATGAGACCTGCCGTGCATATCAATGCAAGATAAATCTTTTTCATACGGTTCTATTCTTAAGTCTTTTAGTTTTTAAATCCTTTACGCTTACTTCTTCCCCCCTTGGGGGGATAAGAGGGGGCTTTTATTCCAGGTTTCCAGTAAGTCCTGGAGCGAAGCCAACAATCACCTGGTTCGGTTCCTTGTCGTCCTTATGGGTGGCAGAACAGCGCTGAATGCCCTTCTCCGTACGGAACGACCATGCAGGGAAGTTGTTGTCGATGAGACAATCTTCGAGCGTCACCTCCGCATTGGCCTGTTCTTCGGTCAGCTTGCTGATACCGTCATAGCCACGGATGTTCTTGCCGTCCTTCGAGAGCGTCTTGGTGAGGGCAAAAATTTTGTTCGCCCAAGCCAGGAATTCTTCTTGGCTGATGGCGCTACCATCCTTCTTCTCATAGACAGCAGTAGCAGAGTTTACACCATTGCCTACGAATTTGTCCCAGCCTTCCGTCACTTCAACAAATTCGAAGTCAGGCTCAATCTGTTTCAGTTTGATACCCCAGCCGGCTTCGAGTGTAGCTTCGCATTTCTCGACACCAGCCATTTTCTCAGTAGCTTTCTGGACTGCCTCCACAGCTTCGTCGGGAGTCATTTCTCCGTTAGCACCTTCAGCGGCTCCGCTGTTTTTCTTGTCTCCGCAGGCCGTCATCAGCATGAGACCTGCCGTGCACATAAGTGCGAGATAAATCTTTTTCATAATACTAATTAGTGTTTAATAGGTGTTCAACTGCGGCAAAGTTATAAAAATTATTTTTAATGTATGCACAAAGTCAGAAAAAAAATGATTTTTCTACTGTTTTTGATAAAGAAAACCTCCTGCTCAGACAAAAAACCCAAGCAGGAGGAACAAATAAAACGAACCTTTTGGAGCAGCGAGAGCAGAGATAAGTTTGCTTAAGCTCTGCCAAGTCGTGACAAAAGTGACGGCTGAAAGCCGAAATTTTCACTATATGTTTACTTGAAGAGGAGTTGTGCGAACTGGTAGAGGCTGCGACGCCAAGTCTGCCACTCATGAGCGGTTTCTGGTGACACATAGCTGTGGGCATTGATGCCGATGGCACGCAGGTTCTCTGCAGCCTTGCCTACACTGCCGTCACCTTCTGCCATACGGGTCTCGCGACCGCCGGCACTCATGAAGAGCACTTTGTTGGTCTTCTTGAAATCGGCTGCGTCTTTCAGCTCATCGGTGTTGAACGTTCCACCGCTAAACATACCAACGTAGGCAAAGGTAGTAGGGTTTGCCAACGTGATGGCATGGGTCTGCATACCACCCATCGACAGACCTGCCATCGCACGATGGGGCGTGTCGGCAATGACACGATAGTTTTTCTCCACCATTGGGATGATGTCTTTCAGCAGAATTTCCTGAAAAGCCTCATGGAAATTGCCGAAACCACGACCACCGCCCTGACCAGGACGCTGACCTTGTGGACGCTGACCGCCACCGAAGCCACCAAAACCGCCTTGAGGATCGCCAGGGCGACGAGTGTCAAGACCGTTGTCCATGAAGATGATGAAGGGAACTGCCTTGCCTGCAGCAATCAGGTTGTCCATGATGATACCTGTCTTACCCTGGGCACTCCAGCCAGTCTCGTTCTCGCCCATACCATGTTGCAAATAGAGAACAGGGAATTTCTTGCTGGGATTCTTGTAGTATTCGTTGGGCAGGTAAATATAGCCGTGACGCATTTTCTCCTGCACCGTTGACCAGTAATACACCTCGTTAACTGTACCCTGTGGCACGTTCTTCACGGTGTAGAAATCCTCGTCGGCAGCAGGGATATCGATGCCGCTACCCCAACGGCTGGCGCCATAGTAGTACTTACTGCCTGGATCGGGCACAGAAGCGCCGTCGATGTTCAGTTGATAGTAGTGGAAGCCCTCATCCTAAGGCTCTGACGTACCCGTCCATACGCCGTTCTCGTCCTTCGTCATCTCATAGATTTTACCGGCGATGTCCAGTCCCACAAACGTGGCTTTGGGTGCAGAAATGCGTGCACGAACCATGCGTTGTGAGTTCACCATGGGGTACTGTTTGTTGTCCTGATTGGTAGTTGCAGGTTTAAAGTCCTCCGTCACATTCTCAGTTACAGAAGGAACTGTGGGATTCTGTCTGGGCGCACCAAACTGTGCAGATGCTGTCATTGTCGTCAATGCAGCAGCCAAAAAGAAAAGCTTTTTCATACGTTAAATACTTAGTTTAATTGATAAAATAACTTTTCCTTTGACCTTTCAAAGCTACAAAAGTAAAGCGTTCTTGTCCGCACAGCTCTGTGATTTATGATTTTTTAACAGTCGTTTCTTTCAAGAACCCTCATGTCAAATCAGAGTACAGAAAGGATAAAGCTGTAGCGGTGAGGCTGATTACCATCAATGGTATATTGTGGCAAGGTACGTTTTCCCCATGTGTCCGTACCGCCGACTCCATGAATGTTCAGGTCGATATTGAGGTTGACGAAGCGGCCACGCGGAATTTCGTTGGGATGACGAGCACCTTCCAGGTCTTCCTCTCCATAGTCCCAAGCACGGATGCAAAGTGGCTGACATCCCTCGACACGAAGTGTGCGACCCGCTGCTGACGCAGCAGGCACAGTGGCCGAACCAGAGGGGACTACGGGCGCTGGGGTTTGAGAAATTTCGAACCAACGGATGTCGCAACGGTTTCCGTTGTCCTGCGGATGGATGTACTCGGTTTCGTAGTCGCTCAGCGGCATTTCGTAGATTCCCAGAAAAGCTGAGCGTTTGCGGTCGGGATAGTTCTCCCACGGACCGCGACCATAGTAGCGAATCTGTGTGTAGTCGGCTGACAGACGCATGCGCATGCCGAACTTCGGCATCAATGTTCTATTCGGGCTTGTAGGCTGGTAATCTACATCCACCAAGATGCTGTGTTCGTCAATAGCTGTATATTTCACCGTCACATCCTTGACCTCCTTCCATTCTGCCACACGACGAGCAAAGCCTGCAGCACTCTGGTTGTCATTCTCTGGCTTCCAGAAGTAAGGAATAAGGGGACCTTGGAGAACCTCACTTCCATCCACAATCCACGAAGTGAGCGAATTGCCCTCGATTGAGAGAGAAGAGTGAAGTGTGGAGCGTGATCCATCGACAAGCTCAGGAACCGAGTGAAGCGTAAAGGCGTAAGGCTCTAAAACGAACTGTTCGCTGGCAACTGTAAAGCCCTTCGGTGCCCAAGGTCTATCTTCCTTGAGACGGGCATAGACGTTAAGCAAGCGTTCTGAGCCATAAGTAACGGTATCGTAGGTGATCTCGTATTCGCTGGGGTCGGTGAAATAATCGTGGTTGATGATGCGGATGGCGCCATCTTCCTCACGGACAAAGCTGAGCGGCTGATAGACGTGTTGCACCTCGTAATAATGCGGATGAGGTTTACGGTCGGGGGCAATAAGTCCGTTGATGCAGAATGGTCCGTCGTTGGGCTTATCGCCAAAGTCACCACCATAGAGGAAGCCCCCCCCTATCGCCCCCGAGGGGGCTTCTCTCCACGCTTCACGCTTCACTCTTATCTCTTCACTCAGTCCCTGATCCACCCAGTCCCAAATGGCAGCACCGACGATGCTGCTGTCGGCATAGATTACATCCCAGTACTCCTGTAGGTTTCCCACAGAGTTACCCATTGCATGGGCGTATTCACGCATCATGAAAGGTTTGTCGGTGACTGCCTCAGCATTTTTGCGCAGTTCGTCAGGATACAGATAGCTGTCGTCCCAGATGGCTGAGTAGCGACGGTCGCTGTCGTAGAACGGCGGACGAGTGCTGTCCAACTCACAGATCTTCTTGTACATCGCCTCGATATTGAGACCTTGAGATCCTTCGTTGCCGAGACTCCACAGGATGACGCAAGGATGGTTGAAGTCGCGCTTGACCAACGACTCCGCTCTATCGACATGCGCTTTCTGAAACGAAAGGTCTTCACCCATCACCTTATTGGCATAGCCATAGCCGTGGGTTTCGTGATTGGCCTCATCCATCACATAGATTCCCCAACGGTCACATAGTTCATAAAGGTATTCTCGGTCGGGATAATGCGAGGTTCTTAGGAAATTGATATTCGCCTGCTTCATGAGACAGATGTCGGTTTCGTAGGTGGCATCATCCACAAAGTGCCCTGTACGGGGATGGTGGTCGTGACGGTTCACACCACGCAGTTTGACGTTCTTGCCGTTAATCTTAAACACCTCGCCTACGACCTCCACTTTCTTCACACCGAAGTGGTAATCAAATTCTTCGTCATTCTTGCTGTCTTTCACACCCAGCAGTTGCAAGGTGAAGGGATAGAGCCAAGGCTTCTCCGCACTCCACAGACGAGGTGGAGCATTGTAGTGATAGGTAAGCGCGACGGTAATGGTATCACCTGCATGTATTTTAGGAATACGATGATTGGTTACATTACGATGGTTGGGATTGATGTTGATGCCATAGAGTTCGGGACAAGCCATCTGCAGCTGAACCAACAGATCTCTGGCGGTTTTCTTACCTGTATTGCATACCGAAACCTTGGCTTTGACTGTAAACTCGGAGTAGTCGGCATTGGGTATGGCTTCCACATTGTAGTCGGCAACATGTACCAACGGACGTACCCACAGCTGAACAGGACGGAAAATGCCGGAGAGTCGCCAATAGTCCTGATCTTCGAGGTATGAGCCGTCGCACCAACGATAGACCTCTACAGCGAGGCGGTTCTTTCCTTTCCTCAGATAATTCGTCACATCGAACTCAGCAGGAGACATCGAGTTCTGGCTGTAACCCACTTTCTGACCATTCACCCACACATAGAAAGCCGAATGGACCCCGCCAAAGTGAAGGATGAGATTCTTGTAAAGCATCTCTTTGGTCACCTCAACGAAGGTAACGTAAGAACCCACAGGATTGCGGTTCTCGTAAGCGGTCCAGTCCTTAGGCGGTTCGGAAGTCACTTTCGGACGGTCCTTGACGAACGGGTAGTTGATGTTGATATAAATGGGTGTGCCATAGCCCTGCGTCTGCCAATTGCCAGGGACGGTGATTTTGTCCCACTGGCTCACATCGTAATCCTCTTTGTAGAATTCAGCGGGACGATCTGCCGGTTTGGCACTCCAATGGAAGAACCACTGTCCGTCAAGACTGATGATTTCCTTACAGTCTTTTTCTTTGGAAGGCAACTGCAAGGTGGCATGATAGGGCAGTTTGTTGATGCCTAACACCGATGGGTTCTCCCAATCGTATGTTTGTGCCTGAAGGTTGATCCCCATCAGACCAAAAGATAATAAAAGTAATAACTTTTTCATTCAATGTATGTTTTTGTCAACAAAGATACAAAAAAAATGAAGAATGAAGAATGAAGAATGAAGAATAATGCAAAAAAATGAAAAATAAAATGTGAAAAATGGAGTTTTTTCTGTAATTTTGCAAAATAAAAGTCATTTGAATGGACGAACGCGAACTCGTGAAAGCTCTATTGGAGCACGACAGATTTGTGACGCAGTTGTTTTTCTACCGCAACTGCCGTCCGCTGTTTATGAGCCTCATCCAGCAGTTTTCCACAAAGACCAAGCAATGGGAATACGACGAACTGGTGAGTGAGGTTTATGTGCTGCTCATGGAGAACGACGGGCGACGCCTGCGTTCGTTTACGTTCAAGTGTTCGCTGTATCAGTGGCTGAAGGTGGTGGTGATGCGAATGATGGCAGATCAGGAAGATGTGGTGATAGATGAGACATCTAAAGAGCCTCTTTATGGGGTAGTCAGCACAGAGAACCCAGAGAAGCCAGAGGGCACAAAGACTGCAAGGGCAGATCTGGAGCGCTTGCTGGAACGGATGCCCAATCAGCGCTATGCGATGGTCATCCGGAAACTGACGTTAGACGGCTACGAGGCTGAGGAACTGGCAAGGGAGATGGATGTGAACGTAGCGAACCTCTACAACATCAAACGTCGAGCCATAAAGCAACTGACGGAAGTGGCAATGCAAGACGTGAGGAATTATAAACAGTAAACAGTAAACGGTAAACAGTAAACTAATATGGCTATCAGATACACACGCAAGAAGGATGTCGTGGCAGAACAGAACACGGCTGATCCCTGGAAGGTGTTCGGACTAGGATTCGGTACACCTATCAGCACCAAGGACCGCCCTCGCGTTTCGTTGACAGGTACGTTGACGGACGAGGAGGTGGCCACGTTTCTTGATGGGAATGCCTCGGCAGAGTTACAGATGCGCACACTGGCAGAAGCGGAACGCCTGCCTCACTTCGAGCGCTTCCTCCGTAGAGCACAGGAGGTGGACGAGGATGTGGAACGCTTGGCACGGGAGCGGAACATCCGACAATTGCCGCTAGTGGCAATGGCTGCGAAAAGTAGCCTCCCCCCAACCCCCTCCGAAAGAGGGGGAGTCAAGGATGGGTGTGATGTGCGTTGCGAAGAGTTTGTGCTGAAACATAGAGGGTTGATTGATCCTACCGAATTTCTAGCAGAAGAAGCCAAGGAACATGGGTGGTTGCGCGAAGGAGGAACGAAAATTGGTGACGTAGGGAATCTTCTGGAAGAGAAAGGATTGGCTGTGGTGCGCGACTTCAATTTTACCCTTGAGGACATTGCCCGATTCCTGACAGAAGGCAAAGATGTGATTGCTGTGGTAGATGGCGGCGAATTGGTAGGTGACCGTGCGGCTGAGATGCTAGAAGACCGTTTCATCGGTGAGATACCAGACCACGCCGTCGTGGTAACCCGTGTAGATCAGGCTGCTGATGAGGTAGAAGTGTTTAATCCTCAGAGCGAGAACGAACGAGATGTCTATCCCGTGGAGCAATTCATGGATGCTTGGGCAGACTCCTGCAATTATTTAGTAATAGCCCCCTTCAACTCCCCCAAGGGGGAGAGAAGTGAAAAGTGAAGTGAGAAAAACTTAAAAACTCAACCGCATGAAATTAAAAACTCAAACTGACGAAAAATTTATGCGACGCTGCATTCAGCTGGCGAAGAACGGACTGAAGAATGCGATGCCGAACCCGATGGTGGGGGCTGTCATCGTGGCTGCTGACGGACGAATCATAGGGGAAGGGTATCATGTGCGGTGCGGAGAGGGACACGCGGAGGTGAACGCCTTTGCTTCGGTAAAGGCTGAGGACGAAAGACTGCTCTCGGAAGCTACGATCTATGTCTGTCTGGAACCTTGTGCGCACTACGGAAAAACGCCTCCCTGTGCCGACCTGATAGTAAGCAAGGGGGTGAAGCGCTGTGTGGTGGGGTGCGTGGATCCATTTGCGAAGGTGCAGGGACGCGGCATCGAGAAACTGCAGAGGGCTGGCATAGAGGTGACGGTGGGTGTGCTGGAACAGGAATGCCGCGACCTGAACAAACGGTTTTTCACCTATCACCAGCTGCACCGTCCTTTCATTACGCTGAAATGGGCACAGACGGCGGAGGGAAAGATTGGGGTGACCCCCCTCCCAACCTCCCCCGAGGGGGAGGAGAATGGAGAGACACGGCTGATTATTTCGAATCGTTATACGCAGATGTTGTGCCATAAGCGGAGGGCGGAGCATCAGGCGATTCTGGTGGGAAGCCACACGATGGAGACTGACCAGCCGAGCCTGACCGTTCGGGACTGGGTGGGCGAAAATCCTAAGAGGTTTGTGCTGAGCCACCGGAACGGCGGCATCGAAGGGGTGTTGGCTGAGATGTATGCGGAAGGGATTCAGTCGTTGCTCGTGGAAGGTGGCAAACAGACGTTGCAGAGTTTTATTGATGCTGGGTGCTGGGAGGAAGGGAAAGTAGAGAAAGGGGGGACCCGGACCCTCCCCCTTGCCCCTCCCAAGGGAGGGGAGTATATACCCTGTTGTCAGAGTGAAGAGTATATAGATGCTCCGGTGCTGCATGATGCGGTGCTGACTGGTTCGGAGACTTTTTTTGGACATACAATCCTGACGTTTGTGCACTCGGGAAACGTGAAAAAGCTATAAATCTGTACAAATTTGCTATAAAATTCATTAAAAGTAGTGGCTGTTGCCCCTTTGTGCCAAAAATTGTTCGTAATTTTGCAAGTCAATACCTGTGTGACGCCGCGTGAAGCGACGGATATGCACGCAAAATAGAACAAAGCATGAAGTATTTTTTTTCTACGATATGTCTGATGATGGTCACCCTGTGTGTGGCTACGTCGTGTTTGAAAGATGATGACCAAAAAGCAGAGGCACCCCAGTGTGCGATTATTTCGTTCAAAGTGGGCGACATCAAGTCGAAAATGACCATCCAGAAAGCTGACGGAACAGACAGCACTTTCACGGTGTCGCTGTCGGGCAGCACCATCTATTTCAATATCGACCAACTGAACAACCGCATAGAGACCATCGATTCGCTGCCCAGCTGGCTGAACATCAGTCGTGTGGTTCCTACGATCACCAGCAACGGTTATGTGTATGTGCAGCAAGATGCCAAGGACGAGAACTTCACTACGTTTACCAGCGGTAAAGACTCTATAGATTTCACGAAGCCCGTTCATTTCCTCTGTGTTTCCTACGACGGAACTGCCACGAAGACTTATCAGGCTTTCATGCATCTGGGAACGACAGACAGCGACTCCCTCTACTGGACGACTCCTGCAGAAGGGGCAATGCATCCGGTCAGCGGACAGCATCGGAGCGTGGTGTTGGACGATCGCGTGCTGGTTTTCTCTGAAAACGGCGGAAACCCTACGGTTACTTCAACGGCTGCTGACGGCACAGAATCGTGGACGACACCTGCGGCTCTAACAGGTACGACCGCAACCATCGACTATGCATCCGTGACGGTGTTCGGCTCTCATCTCTATGCTTTGGACACTGAAGGGCATCTCTGCCAGAGTGATGCCACAGGAACGGAATGGGCAACGGTGGGTGACCGCACCTTTATCCGTCTGCTGGCTGCCGACGGCACCTATCTCTATGCAGCTGACGCCACTGGCATTCTTACTTCGAATGACTTGGAAAATTGGCGACTGTGTGGCACTACTGACTTGGAAATGCTGCCCAATAATCCCATCTCTGCTGAGTTTTACGACACGAGAACGAACACAGCGTTGCAGAATGTGGTGATGATGGGACTGTCCAATCAGAACACGGAAAACGCTGTGGTTTGGTATAAGGTTTCGTCGGCAGACGAGCAATACGACCAAGCTTGGAACTATATCAGCATCACTCCTGACAACGCTTACGGAATGCCACGCTTGCAGAACGTGCAGATGCTTCGTTACCACAATGCCCTGCTGGCATTCGGTGCACCCTACGACGCGCTCTACCGTTCGTTTGACAACGGCATCACCTGGCACAAAGCGGTTTCGCTGATGGCATTGCCCACCGACCTCAAGGACTCCACGCTCCCCACCTCTGCCTTTGTGGCAGACGGGAAGATCTGGATTCTGCAGAGTGGAGGGAAGCTGTGGAAAGGCGAAGTGGGGAAAAAGTGACGCCCCCTCCGACGCCCCCAAGGGGGAGAGAAGTAAAGCGTGAAGAGAAGAACTCAAAAACTGAATTGATAATGTCAAGATTCAACAATATAGTCGGGTTGCTGACGTTCATCCTGCTGGCGTTTCCCTGCTCCAGCCTCCGTGCTCAGGAGCTGGAATATGCTGTGGAGCTGGGAGGAATGGCTGGCGGTTCGTTCTACTTGGGCGATGCCAACTACTCGACGCTTTACAAAGGACTGAATCTGGGCGGTGGTCTGATGGGACGCTACAACATCAACCCTCGTATGTCGCTGAAAGGGAACATCTCTTACGGCGGCATCTCAGGAAATGCGCTCCTGCAAGACAACAAATTTCCTGCGAACCCCGAACAGGAATGGAAGTTCAGCAAGGGTGTCCTCGACATCGGCTGCCAATACGAGATTTCGTTCTGGGGCTACGGCATGGGAACAGGCTACAAGGGACAGCGACGACTGGTGCCCTACATCCAGGTGGGACTGGGTGCTACGGTCTGCGGAAGTGTCTTCACCGCCAACATCCCGTTTGGGTTTGGTGTGAAATATAAATTCAAGGAACGATGGAACTGCGGTGTAGATTGGACCATGCGATTCAGCCTGAGCGACAAGCTCGACGGCATCCCCGATCCCTACAGCATCGCTGGCGGATTCCTGAAGAACAAAGACTCGTACTGCTTCACGATGTTCTACATCAGCTACGACCTTTGTCCCAAATATCGTAAATGCAACAACGAATAACTATGTATAAAGACCAAATAGACAAAACCCGAATACCTCGCCACGTGGCCATCATCATGGACGGAAACGGACGGTGGGCTAAGGCACGAGGCATGGAACGGACGATGGGCCATCAGGAAGGTGCACAGAAAGCACACGAAGTGATGGAAGCCGCCGTGCGTCTGGGGTTGGACTATCTGACGCTCTACACCTTCTCAACAGAAAACTGGAACCGTCCTGCCAGCGAAGTGACGGCACTGATGGCACTCCTGATGAAACATCTGGAGGAAGAGCTGTTCATGAAACACAATGCACGCTTCCGCACCATCGGCGACATCGAGCGTCTGCCGGCAGAAGTGCAGGAAGCCGTTCACCATCTCGAAGACGTTACCCGCAACAACACAGCCACCTGTATGGTGCTGGCGCTGAGCTACTCTTCACGATGGGAACTGACTCGCGCCATGCAGCAAATCGCAACGGAGGTGAAAGAAGGACGGCTTCAGCCAACCGATATAGACGAAGCTACCATCGATCGCCATCTTGCCACCAACTTCATGCCTGAGCCGGAACTCCTCATCCGTACAGGCGGTGAGCAACGGCTGAGCAACTATCTGCTGTGGCAGTGTGCCTATTCAGAGTTCTATTTCACGGATGTCTATTGGCCCGACTTCGACGAGGAACAGCTTTGCAAGGCCATCTGCGACTACCAGCACCGCCAACGTCGTTTCGGAAAGACCGGTGAACAAATTGAGCAGAACAGCTAAACACATCGGATCCCAAATCCCTTATTCCCAACTAAACAATCCAACTAAACATAATGAATCAGTTCAAACGCATATTTCTTCTCATTGCTTTCATGCTCTTCAGCCTTCCTTGGCTTCAGGCCCAGGAAAAGACATCGGCACAGAACAAACCAACGGTGGTGTATGGTTCCAACCCGCGCCGTTACCCCATCGGCGGTATCAGCGTGGAAGGCGTGAAAGGCTACGAGGACTATCTGCTCATTGGCATCTCCGGCTTGTCTATCGGAGATATGGTGTCTGTCCCTGGTGACGAGATCACAGCTGCCGTGAAGCGTTATTGGTACCACAAGCTTTTCTCTAATGTCCGTATTGAAGCCGAAAAGATTCAGAACGACAGCATTTACATCAAAATCACGTTGGCAGTGCGTCCACAAGTGTCGCAAATCAATTTCAACGGAGTGAAGAAGAGTGAAAAAGAGGATTTAGAGGAGAAAATCGGTATCAGCAAAGGTTCGCAGATTACGCCCAACATGCTGGACAAAGCTAAACTCATCATCAGCAATTACTACGATGCAAAGGGCTTTAAGAATGCAGACGTGCAAATCCGTCGTCGCGACGACCTGACTCAGGAAGGAAAGATCATCCTTGACATCGACATCGACAAGCAGGAGAAAGTCAAGGTCAACCGTATCTACATCACAGGTAACGAGCATATCAAGCGTAAGAAGTTCATTGGTGGTTTCTTTGGCGGAGGTTTGCTGAAGAAAACCAACGAGAAAGGTTTTAAGAGCTTCTTCAAGACCAAGAAATTCGTTGCCGAGAAATATGCTGAAGACAAAGACCGCATTATCGACAAATACAACGAGTTGGGTTATCGTGATGCACAGATCGTGGCTGACAGCGTTGTGGATCGTGGCGACAACACCGTGGATGTGTATATCGACATCGACGAAGGTCAGCGCTACTATGTGCGTAACATCAAGTGGGTGGGCAACTCGCTGTACGACACAGACCGCCTCAACAATGCCCTCCGCATGAACCGAGGCGACGTCTATAACACCAAGCATCTGTCGGAGCGTCTGGAGAAAGACGAAAACTCCATCAAGAACTATTACTTCAACGAAGGTTATGTGTTCAACCAGGTGGTGCCTGTGGAAGACATGATTGAAGGCGACTCCGTTGACCTCGAAATCCGTATCTCTGAAGGACGTCAGGCTTCTATCGACAAAATTAAGATATATGGTAACACGCGCGTGTACGAGGAAGTGGTACGCCGTGAACTGTACCTGAAACCAGGCGACCTCTTCTCGATGGATGCCTTCAAGATGAGCTATCAGGAAATCGGACAAATGGGCAATTTCGACCCAGAGCAAATCAAGTTCGATCCCGTACCTAACCAGGAGACGGGTATGGTCGATCTGAACCTGGGACTTGCACCGAAAGCCAGCGACCAGATTGAGCTTTCGCTCGGATGGGGCTATACGGGTGTGATCCTGAAAGCCGGTCTGAAATTCGGCAACTTCTCCATGCGCAACCTCTTCGGCAAGAACAAAATCCGTCGAGGCATCCTGCCGCAAGGTGATGGTCAGCAGTTCGAGATCAGCGCTTCGACCAACGGTAGCTACTACCAGTCCTACAGCCTTTCGTTCTTCGATCCTTGGTTTGGTGGCAAACGCCCCAACTCCTTCTCTGTATCAGGCTTTTACTCCCGTTACACAGACATCAACTCACGCTACTACAACAATGCCTACCAGAACAGCTATCTTTCCATGCTCTATGGCTACGGCAACTACAACAACTCCTATTACAACAACTACAGCTCTTACTACGATCCCGACAAGTATCTGCAAGTCTATGGACTCTCCATCGGTTGGGGTAAGCGTCTGAGCTGGCCAGACAACAGTTTCCGTCTCTCCGCCACACTCAACTACACACGCTACTCGCTGAAAGACTGGGAATACTTTATCATTACCGACGGAGCTTGCAACAACGTGAACCTCACCCTGCAACTGTCACGTATCTCCATCGACAACGGAATCTTCCCACGTCGGGGTTCACAGATTTCACTCTCTGTCAGCGCTACTCCACCCTACTCTCTCTTCGACGGACTGGACTACGCAGAACTCTCTAAGCATACCAGTTACGGAGATGCTGACCGCATGCGCAACTACCAGAAGATTTACCGCTGGATTGAGTACCACAAATGGAAACTCAACACCAAATTCTATACTCCACTGTCCAGTGCTCAGAAGTGCTTCGTGCTGATGACTCGTTTCGATATGGGTATTCTGGGACACTACAACCGTCACAAGAAATCGCCGTTCGAGACCTTCTATGTCGGAGGTGACGGTATGTCGGGCTACTCCTCCAGCTACTATAGCGAAACCATCGGTTTGCGCGGTTACGAAACGGGGGCCTTCACACCCACCAGTGCCGGTTCCAGCTATTATGGTTATGCCTACACACGCTTAGGACTGGAACTCCGCTATCCGCTCCTGCTCCAAGGTTCCACCAACATCTATGGACTCGCATTCATAGAAGGCGGAAATGCCTGGAACAACATCCGCAAGATGAATCCGTTCGACATGAAACGCTCAGCTGGTGTGGGTGTACGCATTATGCTCCCGATGGTCGGACTCATGGGTATCGACTGGGGCTACGGCTTCGACCCTGTGTTCGGATCCAAGAACGCAGCAGGCAGCCACTTCCACTTCGTGCTGGGACAAGAATTCTAATTTAGGGAAATCCTTCCTGAGAATTAGGGAATCATCCCATGCCGATATGGAAAAAACCGCTTATCTTTGCAAAAGTTTTCGGCAACATGCGTTTTCTAAACCATTTGACGACAACATCATCTAACTTAACAAACAAGATTGTTCAACTCTAAAACCGATAGTATTATGAAGAAAATACTCATGACCCTCGCGCTCGCCGCCACCACTTGTCTGGCAGCCAACGCACAGAAGTTCGCTTTGGTTGATATGGAGTACATCCTCAAGAATGTGCCTGCCTACGAACGTGCCAACGAACAGCTCAATCAGGTTTCCAAGAAGTGGGAAGGCGAAATCGACGCCATCCTCAAGGATGTGGAAGCACAATACAAGAAATACCAGTCGGAAGCCGTGTTCCTGAGCGATGCCCAGAAGAACAAGACGGAGGAAGAAATCATGCAGAAGGAAAAGCAGGCCAGCGACCTGAAGAAGAAGTACTTCGGCAGCGAAGGCGAACTCTTCAAGAAGCGCCAAAGCTTGATGACGCCCATCCAGGACGAAATCTACAACGCTGTGAAGGACATCTGCGACCAGCGTGGCTACCAGTTGGTACTCGACCGTGCCAGCGGCGGCAGCATCATCTATGCTTCACCCAAGATTGACATCAGCGACGAAGTCCTTCAGAAACTGGGTTATGCCAAATAAAACGGGAACTTTTTCCACTCATTTTAACTGGCAAAACTATCATTCCTATTCAAGCAAAAACAGTTATTATTCAAAACCAATAAAATTAAAGTAAAGAAAAAATGAAAAAAATGATTCTTACGCTTCTTGTGGCGCTGCCCATGAGCGTATTCGCACAGAAATTCGCACACTTCAACTCTGCTGAAATCATCCAGGCTATGCCCGAATACACAGCAGCACAGACAGAAATGCAGACCCAAACCAAGCAATATGAGGATGAACTCACTCGCATGCAGAACGAACTGCGTACCAAGGCTGAAGAGTATGACAAGAACGCAGCTACCATGGTAGATGCGGTAAAACAGCGCCGTGAGCAGGAACTGGAGGATTTGAACAAGCGTCTTCAGGAATATTATCAGAAAAGTCAGCAGGCTTTGCAGGAACTCCAGCAGACCAAACTGTCTGAAATCACGGAGAAAGTGACAAAGGCTGTGAAGGAAGTTGGTGCAGCAGGTGGCTATGTGTATATCATGGACGTCACTTCCGGCATTCCCTACATCTCCGACACGCTGTCAACAGACGTGACTTCTCAGATCAAGGCAAAGCTCGGTCTGAAATAAAACTAGTCAAAACTAGCCAAAACTAGTCAGACTAGTCAGAACTAGTTAGCACAATCGTAAAAACTAAAAGTATGAGCGACGGCAATTTCAACCGCGCCCTCCTGCCGAAGAACGAACTCTCTGCAGGACTCAGGGCTGGCAAAGCACAGATGCGCACCAAGGCTGAACAGGCGTTGGAGACTGTACTCGACGAATACTTCCCCTCTGCCGACATGTCGCTCCGAAACGCAATCCACGAACGATTCCTCCAACTCTTACGACAGTAGGACAAAGGTGAAACGTAGTTAATTATGCGTCCTGAATTATGCATTAACACGATGCCCTGTGTGGCAACCATCGGCGTGTTCGATGGTGTTCACACAGGGCATCGTTACCTCATCCAACAGGTAAAGCAAGTGGCCAGACAGCACCGTCTGGCTTCTGTGCTTGTTACTTTCACCCAGCACCCGGCCCGTGTGTTGCGGCCCGATGTGCCCATGTCGCTACTGACCACATCCAAGGAAAAAGACCTGCTGCTTCAGCAGACAGGCGTCGATCACATCGTCAAACTACCTTTCACCCACGAACTCTCACAACTCTCGGCACAGGAATTCATGCGTCAGGTGCTCCACGACCGGCTCCATGTGCAGGTACTGGTCATCGGCTACGATCATCGCTTCGGACACGGACGCACCGAAGGATTTGAAGACTATGTGAGAATGGGAAAAGAAATGGGAATGGAGGTCGTGGAAGCGTCTCCGTTACAAGGAAATCTCGAAGGAACATCTTCTTCGAAGATTCGCAAGCATCTGCTGGCTGGCAACGTGGAGCAAGCCAACGCCCTCTTAGGCTACACATACAGTCTGACGGGCAAGGTGATTGATGGTTTTCATGTGGGACGCACCATCGGTTTTCCCACCGCCAACCTCCAGTCCGATGATGCTGACAAACTTGTGCCACGAAACGGCGTCTATGCCGTCAGCGTACAACTGGAGAACGGAACAGAAGCGGCAGGAATGCTCAATATCGGCTTCCGCCCCACCCTCGACAACGGTACAGAGCGCAGCATAGAAGTCCATCTCTTCGACTTCCACGATAATCTCTACGCACAGCAGTTGCGCATCCAGTTCCTGCATTTCATTCGTCAGGAACAGAAATTTGAATCCTTAGCAGCTCTTCAGACTCAGCTTCGGAACGACGAACAAGCGTGCCGTTCCGTCATGCAGGCAGGTTCTTGAAGGCAAGGGCATAAAGCCTCATCTGCTTCACCATTGCCAGCAAACCGTTGCTGCGAGTAGGCGACAAGTGTTCACGCAGACCGATATCTTCGATAAAGTGGAGGTCTGCGTTCAGTATTTCGTCAGGTGTACGGTTGTCGAGCACACGGATGAGCAGCATCACCAGTCCTTTGACAATCAGCGCATCGCTCTCTGCCTGAAAATGGATGGTGCCGTCTTCCTGAAAGTCGGCCTGCAGCCACACACGGCTTTGGCAACCCTCAATCAGGTTGCTTTCCTTTTTATATTGTTCGGGCAGCGGCTGTTGCTCCTGCCCCAAGTCTATCAGCAGCTGATAGCGGTCCATCCAGTCTTCATAGTCCAGAAATTCTTCCACTATCTCTTGCTGCACTTCTTCTATTGTCTGCATCGTCAATTATGAATTGTTAATTATGAATTAAAAAAACACTCCGTCTCACGACGAAGCGTTTCGAATTTTAGAGTTACAAACCTTTTAAAACTTTTTGGCAGCTAATACTTCGCAGCATTTTAACGCCGCCATTTGTGATTGGATATACGAAATTTGCTTTTACGCCTGCAAAGTTAGAACTTTTCTGTTTTACTTCCAAATGTTTTGACAAAAAAAATACGTTTTTCCTCATTTTTTTCCACACGACTCGCTTTTTTTTCGTAACTTCGCAGCAGAAAACGGAAAAGTTTACACAGTATAGCACGGTTTTCCCGTGCTGAAGACTTTAAACATTCATCTTTAAACATTCATCTTTAAACATTAAACTTTAACCATATATGGCATTGAAAGCTGGTATCGTAGGACTTCCTAATGTGGGAAAATCCACGCTTTTTAATTGTTTGTCGAGTGCAAAGGCACAGGCAGCGAACTTCCCTTTCTGCACCATCGACGCACAGATGGGACAAGTGAGCGTGCCCGATGAGCGCCTGACGAAATTGGCAGAGTTGGTACACCCAGGACGAATTGTGCCTGCGGTTTGCGATATTGTGGATATTGCCGGTCTGGTGAAAGGAGCCAGCAAAGGCGAAGGACTGGGCAACCAGTTCCTGGGCAACATCCGTGAGTGCGACGCCATCATCCATGTGTTGCGTTGTTTCGACAACGGCAACATCGTGCACGTAGATGGCAGCGTTGATCCTGTTCGCGATAAGGAGATTATCGACACCGAACTTCAGCTCAAAGACCTGGAAACGGTGGAGAGCCGCATCAAACGTGTGGAGAAGCAAGCCAACGTGGGTGGCGACAAGCAGGCAAAAGTGGAATACAGTCTGCTGTTGCGTTACAAGGAAGCACTTGAGAAAGGACTGAGCGCACGCACCGTGGAATTCTTGAACGAAGAGGAAGAGACAGCTGCCAAGCAGATGTTCTTGCTCACCACCAAGCCCGTTCTTTATGTCTGCAACGTCGATGATGCTTCGGCTGCCACAGGCAACGCCTACACCGAAGCCGTAGCGAAAGCCATCGAAGGCGAGAATGCCCAGATGATGATTATCTCCGCACAGACGGAGGCCGACATCGCCGAACTGGAGTCCTATGAGGAGAAGCAGATGTTCCTCGAAGACTTAGGCTTGGAAGAAAGCGGCTGCAACCGTCTCATCAAAGCCATCTACAGCCTGCTCAACCTCCAGACCTTCATCACGGCGGGTCCGATGGAAGTGAAAGCCTGGACCTATCGTCGCGGATGGAAAGCGCCCCAATGTGCAGGCGTCATCCACACCGACTTCGAGAAAGGTTTCATCCGTGCCGAAGTCATCAAGTACGACGACTATATTAAATATGGTAGTGAAGCTGCCGTTCGCGAAGCCGGCAAGATGGGCGTCGAAGGCAAGGAATACGTCGTTCAAGACGGCGATATCATGCACTTCCGCTTCAATGTCTAAAGATACCCATAAAATCCATTAAGCCCATTAAACCCATTTAACAATGCTCAACTATATACTCCTCCCCCTTGCGGGGAGGCTGGGAGGGGGTCCTCTTCTCTTCATCGACTGGAATCCCTCCATTGAAGTTTTCAAAATCGGTTCGTTCAGCGTCCGTTGGTACGCCCTTTGTTGGATCTTAGGTCTGCTGGGCGCCTACCTCGTCATGCGCAAGCTCTACCGCATGGAAGGCATTGACCCTGCACCCAACGCGAAAGGAAAGCTGGAAAGCACAGGCAAGTTCGATCCACTCATCTTCTATTGCTTCTTTGGCGTGGTGCTGGGTGCACGTCTCGGTCATTGCCTCTTCTACGAACCCGACTACTACCTCAGTAGCGGCAAGCACATCATCGAGATGTTCCTGCCCATTAAGTTTGCACCCGACTCGTGGAGCTGTACCATGACCGGCTACAGCGGACTTGCCAGCCACGGAGGCACCATCGGCCTCTTCCTCGCCCTGCTGCTCTATATCCGCCACACCAAACTACGTGCTTGGGTGGTGCTCGACCTCATGGGACTGGTAGCATCGCTCACCTCCTTCTTCATCCGCATGGGCAACCTCATGAACTCAGAGATCATCGGCACACAGACCGACATGCCCTGGGGCTTCATCTTCCACACACGCGAATCGATGGTGAACGGCCAACTCGTCGCCCGCCATCCCGCTCAGCTCTACGAAGCCATCGCCTATCTCGCCATCTTCCTCATCGGCTGGCATATCTATAAAAAACAGAGCAAATCCCTCTCTACAAAAGAGGGGAACGAAGGTGAGTCTCTTGTGGGCACCGGCTTCTACTTCGGTTTCTGCCTCACCACCATCTTCCTGTTCCGTTTCTTCATAGAATTCCTGAAGGAAGTGCAGGGAGGTGCAGACGACGGCAGCACCGCCCTCGACATGGGTCAGATGCTCTCCATCCCCTTTGTCCTCGCAGGTCTCTACTGCATGATTCGCCGTCCAGGTTTTAAACCAACTAATTCTTAATTAAAATATAGGTTATTATGGTATTAGATGTTATTCCCTTTACTCCGAGAGAAATCGAGGAGATGAACAGAATGAATGAGCAGTATGAAAAAGAAGCTGCCAAAATTCAAAAGAAAGCTGAAAAGCTGAAGAAAAAGGCTGAAAAGAAGCTGAAGAAAGAACAGAAAAAGATTGAAAAGCAGCAGAAAAAGGCTGAGAAGATGCTGAAGAAAGAGCAGAAGAAGCTGGAAAAGCAAGGTCTGCAGGTGGTGAAGGATCTGTCGGAAACGAACGTGAGCACCACAGCTACCGTTCAGGATCCTACCAACGCACCCGTTCAGCCCACAGAGGCAGCGATGCCTGCAGGCATCATCCTGATGGTCTGTGCAGCCTTCCTCTTCTGCATCGGTTCGGCTTGGTTCTATCGCCGTCGCCAGTCCGACTCTGCGGCATCTTGACGATTGACACCCTCTTACATTCTCATCTTTTTCATCATTAACAACACCAACACCCAATGAAGAAATCAACCCTGACATTGATGCTGGCGATAGTGGTCTGGTGCCTGAACGGATCGAAGGCAACGCTGGCAGCACAAAACATCCAGACTCCCAAAGCGAATGTTCGTGTGACGTTCTATTCGAACGACATCGTGCGAGTAACCAAAACCACAGCGGCTGACACAAAAGTGGCACCTAGCTTAGTCGTAACCATGCAGCCTCAGCAGAAGAAAGTTGCGCAGCGTGAAGCTGACGGGAAAGCGTCTTTCGCCAGCGACAAACTGGTAGTGAGCGTTGACAAGCAGACAGGTCGTGTGACCTTCGCCAAGAAGGACGGCAGCGTTCTCTTGCAGGAAGGCGACTTCGCCCTCACGCCCATCACCGAAGGCTTGGACCGTGGCTGCGTAAAAGCCAAGGCGAACTTCCTGTTAGGTGCCGACGAAAAGATCTACGGCATCGGACTCATGGAGAACGGCAAGCTGAACCAACGGGGTGAGAACCGCCGCATGATTCAGACCAACCTCGAGGACTTCCAGAACGTGCTGCAGAGCATCAAGGGCTATGCCCTCTTCTGGGATAACTATTCGCCTACGCAGCTCACCGACACCCCTGCCGACGGACTCACCTTCGACTCCGAAGTGGGTGACGCCATCGACTACTACTTCATGTATGGCGGAACGGCTGACGGCAACATCGCTCTCATCCGTCAGCTCTCTGGCGACGTACCCATGCTGCCCATCTGGAGCTACGGCTTCTGGCAGAGCCGCGAACGTTATAAGAGTCAGGCAGAACTGACCGAGGTAGTGGATAAATATCGTCAGTTGGGTGTACCCTTCGACGGCATCATCATGGACTGGCAGTATTGGGACTCGAACTATCTGTGGAACGCCATGGAGTTCCTCAATCCGCAGTTCCCCAACGCCAAAGGGATGATCGACTATGTGCACAAGCAGAACGCACACTTCGCCATCAGCATCTGGCAGAGCTTCGGACCCGCCACCAAGGCTTACAAGGAACTGAACGAGAAGGGACTTCTCTTCGACTTCGAGACCTGGCCGCAGAGCGGACTGCCCCAGTGGCCGCCCATCATGGACTATCCCAGCGGCGTGCGTGTCTATAAGCCTTACACGCAGGAGGCGCGCGATATTTACTGGAAGCACCTGCGCCGACTCTTCGATTTGGGCGTGGATCTTTGGTGGATGGACTCTACCGACCCCGACCACCACAGCTACAAGGAAAGCGACCTCGACGTACCGACAGCCCTGGGATCCTACCGCAAGGTGCGCAATGCCTTCCCATTGGCTTGTGTGCAGGGTGTGTATGAGCACCAGCGTCAGACCACCGACCAGAAGCGTGCCATGATCCTCACTCGCTCAGGCTTTGCCGGTCAGCAACGTTTCGCCTCCAACGTGTGGACGGGCGATGTACGTAGCGACTGGGCTACCCTCCGCAAGCAAATCCCTATGGCGCTCAACTTTTCGCTCACAGGCAATCCACATGTCAACAGCGACATCGGCGGTTTCTTCTCAGGTTCTTACAACAGTCACGGCGACCCCACATCGGGTGCACGCAATCCGCAGTTCCAGGAACTCTACGTCCGTTGGATGCAGTTTGGTGCTTTCTGCCCCATGATGCGCAGCCACGGAACGGAAACCTATCGTGAACTCTACTATTTCGGAAAGGAAGGCGAACCGGTTTATGACGCCCTCGTTTCTGCCATCAGCCTCCGCTACCGCCTCCTTCCTTATATCTATAGTACGGCTTGGGACGTGACCAAGGAACGCGGCACCTTCATGCGTGCCCTCTGGATGGACTTTGCCGGTGATGCCAAGACCCACGACCTGAAGGACGAATACCTCTTCGGACGCAACCTCCTCGTGGCTCCTATTGTCAAAGCCCAATACACGCCTGAGCGCATCCTTCGCAACGACGAAATGAGCGGTTGGGACAAGAAAGAAGGCGAAGGCAACACTACCCAAGGCAACATCGACTTTACCGCTCAGAAGCAGACCACCGTCTATCTCCCCCAAATCGTAAATAGTAAATCTGTAAATAGTAAATCAGATGATGGTAAATGGTATGATTTTTGGACCGGCATAGCGTATGACGGAGGTCAGGAAGTGAAGCTTCCCACCACCCTCCAGACCATTCCGCTCTTCGTTCGTGCAGGCAGCATCATCCCTGTGGGTCAGCTGATGAAGTCCATCAACGAGCGCGACTGGTCGAAACTCGAACTGCGCGTCTATCCAGGAGCCAACGCCACGTTTACCCTCTACTTCGACGATGGCGAGACCTACGGCTACGAGAAAGGCGAGTATGCTGAGATTCCTCTCACATGGAACGACAAGAGCAGCACCCTCACCATCGGCAAGCGTGCAGGTCAGTATCCAGGCATGAAGATCCCCCGTGAGTTCACCGTGATCCTGCCCGACGGCAAAAGCAAGACTGTCAACTACAACGACAAGGCCGTCACAGTGAAAATGAAGTAACCTCGAAATTCAAGCGTGCACAGATGAAATTTTGTGCACGCTCTGGCGAAATTTTGAGCGTGCACGAACCACCCACTCGTGCACGCTCAAAGTTTCATCCGTGCACGCTCAAAATTTCACTCGTGCACGCACGAACTGCGGCTCGTGTTAACATAAAATTTCGGATGTGTTAACACATATGAAGAATGCTACGTTTGTGGTTTTTCAAATAGAAAAAAATATTTTTTTCGTGAAACTTCATAATTTTTCTTTAACTCATTGCTATATAGCAGTTTAACCATATTTCAACTTCATAAAAACTTCATAGAAACTTCATAAATACAGGGTTTAAATTCATAAAAACTTCATAGTTTTAGCCTGTTTTCAACCTTATCTGTGACTATTTCCCGTAGGTGGGCAAGACATCCTGTTTATCTGATTATCTTTTTATATCATCTGCAAACGTAATATAGTTTAAAAAAGCACAATTATTGACAAAATATGAAGAAACTATGAAGAAAACATGAAGTTTCTCCCCGTTTTTATGAAGAAAACATGAAGTTAAATCAGGCTCAACTCGCTAATAATCTGCAAGTTAAGCCTAAAACCATGAAGTTTCCTCGAAAAAACTTTTTTCTGAGAGCAAACAAAGCGAGATTTTTCTGAATCGCTTGACGGGGCGGATTAATGGCGGGAATAGACGGCTTCGGCGCTGCGGAGACCGAGGCCTCCCATCTGGTTGGCACAGCGGATGGTGTAGCAGGAGCCTTCGCGGGTGTTGGCTGGTATCTGGTAACGGGGTTCGGTGACGAAGGCGACGATGACGCGGTCGCGGAAGACGACATAACAGCCTGCGTCGGGATTGTCTTCCCACGTCAGTTCTCGTCCGTTGATGTGCAGTACTGGTGGTGGCACCTGTGCCGTCTTGGCTTGCGGATCCCATCCGTTGAACACCTTGGCGATGGTGTAGGTTTCTGCTTCCTCGGAGGTGAGTTGGGGCGTATAGTTCATGCGCACTTCCTGGCCTTCGGCATCCTTGAAGGTGGTCTTGCGACGGGAGGTGTCGAGCAATTCGAACAGACCATTGGTACATTCGAACTCTGCAAAACGGGCAGGGAGGGTGCCGTGCATGTCGGTCCACCCTTCAGGGGTGGGCACGATATTCATGCAGCAGTTGAGGAAGGCGGCACGGGGTGCGTTCTTCCAGGGACGTCCCAGCAGATAACGTCCGCTCTGATGCTTGGGACCGTCGATGTAGCAGTCGCTGAAGACATATCCGTAACGATGGTCGGCCTCGGTGGCTGGTGCGCAGATGATGTCGCGCTTGGTGCTGTCGCCTCGCGACATGAGCTTGATTTCGCAGTGGTTGAAATAGACGGTTCCGCCGCCACAGATGAAATCGACCGTTCCACAGATGCGTGCATCCTCCACGTAGGTGGTGCCGCCGGCGTTGGTGTAGTAGGTGTCCTGCGTGCCGAGGAGGCTGATGTTCTTGAGGATGTTTCCCTTGCAGTTCTGTTCGCGCAGGGAGACAGCACGGTTGGCAAAGGCTTTGGGATCGTTGCGGTAGTTGGACCAGAGTTCGATGTCCTGGATGTAGGTGCTGTCGGCATTCTGCAGGAAGAGGGTGCTGGTGTTGCTGATGCCTTCTTCCTTGGGGCAGCTCTCTACCTGTGTGTTCTGCCACTGTTCGCCGATGATGCTGGTGTTGGGTGCTGTCAGCGTGGTGACGATGTTGCCTTCACCCAGAATACGGTAGTTGCTGGAGCGGATGAAGATGCGGTAGCGTCGTGACTTGTCAGCACGGGTGTTGGCGGCATTAATGGCCTGACGGAAGTTGCCGTTGTCGGGCACGATGAAGTCGTATTTCCATTTCTGTGCCTGTCCGTTCGTTGCGAACAGACAGAGCATTGCGAGTAAAGTCAGATATTTTTTCATAAAAGTGAAGAGTGAAGAGTGAAGAGTGAATAATGACGATATTATTCCTCGATGACGACGGTGAGGGTGTCTTGTTGGGCTTCGGTTGCCTGGGCTGCTTTCTGCTTCTCTTGTTGGTTGCGCATGGACCAGTAGTACATGCCGAAGACTACTGCGAGGAGAATGACTGCCATTGCCATCATGCCCCACATCATGCGTCGGTTGAATTGTCTTGCTTTTCTCATTTTCCTAATACTTTTTTGTATTCGTCTCTATTCTTGAGGATTTCAACGGCCCGCTCCACGTCGGAATCGCCTTTGAGGGCTTCTTCCACCATGCCGGCTTCGAAGTACTGGCGCTTGATGACTTCGGATGCCATGAGTTTGGTGATGTCGTCGCGGAACTTGTCGAAGTCGCGATCCATGTTGTGTTCCAGTTTCTTAGCTAAGGCCTCGAATTCGGCTTCTGCATCGTCGTAATAGCCTTCGAACTTCATCATCTTCTTGAGGTCTTCGAGGTTCTTTTCCGACAGGCGATCGTACTTGAATCCGCTGTCGTGTGCCATACGTTTCAGGTCGGCAAAGTCGGCATCTGTGATGCGGAAATCGGCAATGGCTGGCAAAGTGGGGTGTTGCTGCATGTAGGCGGTTCCCCAGTCGAGCAGCACATCGTCGTTGGAGAGGTAGAAGACAACGTTTGCCATCGTGTCGCGCATAATCTCGATGTCGGGTTTGATACCGCCTCCGTCACGCACCTCGCGTCCGCCTTTGGTGTGGAACACGTTGGCGAGGCTGTCGGGCACCCGTCCGTCGTCACCCAGTTCGCGTTTGTTCTTGTAGTTGATGGCCTGGATGCAGCGTCCGCTGGGGATGTAGTACTTGGAGGTGGTCAATTTCAGGCTTCCGTTGAAGGGCAGTTCGCGTGGCGACTGCACCAGTCCCTTCCCGTACGTGCGCGTTCCTAATACTATTGCACGGTCGAGATCCTGCAGCGAACCGCTGACAATCTCTGCGGCGGAAGCGGTACTGCCGTTCACCAGCACGCACAGGGGAATCACCGTGTCGAGGGGTTCTGCCGTTGTCGTATAGACCATGTTAGCGGCATGAATCTTTCCCTTGGTCTCTACAATCTTCAGACCTTTCGGCACAAAGAGGTTGACGATACTTACGGCTTCGGACAGCAGACCGCCGCCGTTGCCGCGCAGGTCGAGGATGAGGGAAGTGGCTCCCTTCTCCTTCAGACTGATGACGGCTTTGCGGATGTCCATGCTGCAGCCTTCGGTAAACTGGGTGAGGTCGATGTAACCGACAGACCCATTTGGAAGGAGACCGGCGTAAGGCATCGCGCTGATCTTGATGTTGCGGCGTGTGATTTTGAAACTGCGTTCTTTCTTCTCGCCTGGTCGCAGCACTTTCAGCACGAAGGTCGTTCCTGGTTCACCACGCAACATGTCGCTTACGTCACTCACGGTTTTTCCCTTGAGGTCGGTGTCGTCAATCCATCGGAGCACGTCGCCCACCTTCAGACCCACCTCAGCAGCAGGCATACCTGCGTAGGGCTGACCGATGCAGACGGTTGAGTCCTTGCGCATACGGATGATGGCTCCGATGCCGCCATACTTTCCTGTCGTCATCATCTTCAGATCGCCCATATCTTCGTCTGCGAAGTATTCGGTGTAGGGGTCGAGGGACGAAAGCATGGCATCGATACCCGTCTGAATCACGTGGTTGGCATCCAGCGTATCAACATAAAAAAGGTCGAGATTGCGGTAAATGGCGTTGAACACCTCTAGATTCTTTGCCACACTGAACGAGTGATCTTCCTTGGTGGTTTTTGTGTCTTGAACATCGCCAGCGGCAGGCTTTTGAGCTTGCAGGCTCACTGCCGTCAGCAGGATAACACATATTGTAATGATTTTCTTCATATCTTTCATCTACGGATTATGCACGGATTTCAAAAATCTAAAGATTGTTCTGCAAAGTTACAAAAAATATCGTGAAAATGCCAAACGTTTCGACAATTCTTCCATTGTGATGAAGGGTTTTGGCAAAACGTTTGGTGTTTACGGAAAAAAAAACTAACTTTGCGTTGCAATTTATCATTTCAATGATGGTTGCGTTTTCTGAATGAAGAATTAACTGATGAAAATATGAAAAAACTGTTTTTATTGATGATGCTGGTGGCAGGAATGGCCATTCATGCTCAAAACACACCTTCACAACCAACAAGTGCGGCAGCCAGCGAGTTGCGTTTTGGCTATCTCAGTTATAATGATGTGCTCCATGCTATGCCTCAGTATGAGAAGGCGCAGCAGACGCTTGCTTCCATGCGTGCCAGCTTCGAGAGCGAACTGAAACGCAGCGAAGACGACTTTTCCAAGCAGTTCGCCGAGTATGTGGAAGGTCAGAAATCGTTTCCTGAGAACATCCTGCTGAAGCGTCAGAAGGAGCTTCAACAGCTGATGGAGCAGTCGCTGCAATTCAAGAAAGAGGCACAGGCGTTGCTGGAGAAGTCAGAAGCAGAAGTGATGGCTCCCCTACATGCCAAACTCAATGATGTGATTCACCGTATCGGGATGGAGCGTGGCTATGCCTATGTGCTGAACACGGATAACCGTGCCTATCCTTTCATTAATGGTGACTTGGGAACGGACATCACAGCTGACGTGCTGACGATGATTAAGAGTGGGGATTGAAAGGTGAAGAGTGAAAAAACGCACAAAAAAGAGGCTTTTGAACGTAAGAAATAGAAAGAAAGTCAAAAAAACTGCTTGATTTTTTGTGAGTCTGTTAAAAAACATTTATTTTTGCATGTTCAAACGGTACTCAGTAGTGGGTATGTGAGGACGTATCCGCGTTTTTGTTGCTTGAAACAAATCATTTCTAATCAATATTCATTATCAAAAACAAACAAAATTTATGTGGTTAACTAATTCTTCAATCGGAAGAAAAGTGATTATGTCTGTAACAGGCATGGCACTTGTTCTCTTCCTGACGTTCCACGCGTCGATGAACGTCGTGGCGCTCTTCTCGAAGGATGGCTACAACATGATCTGCGAATTCCTGGGTGCCAACTGGTATGCCGTTGTGGCAACGATCGGTTTGGCATTTTTGTGTCTCTTGCACATCGTGTATGCGTTTATCCTTACTCTCCAGAACCGTAAGGCTCGCGGCTCGAACCGCTATGCTGTGACGGAAAAGCCAGAAAAAGTGGAATGGACTTCGCAGAACATGCTGGTGCTGGGCATCATCGTGCTCTTGGGTGTACTGCTCCACCTGTACAACTTCTGGTATCACATGATGTTTGCCGAAATCATGCATTGGAGCGTAAATCCTCTTCCTACTGACGGTTTCGGATATATCGTGCAGACATTCTCCTGTCCTGTCTATGTGGTGCTCTACATCATCTGGCTGGCTGCCATCTGGTTCCACCTCACTCACGGCTTCTGGTCGGCTATGCAGACTTTCGGCTGGAGCGGACACATCTGGTTCAACCGCTGGAAGAAGATCGGTATGGTGTATGTGACCATCGTGATGCTGATGTTCCTCGTTGTTGTTGTAGGATTCTGCACAGGTCTCGCTCCTTCACTCAAGAAGTGTGGTGCTGAAGGTCACTGCTGCAAGATGGAGCAGTGCGAAGAGGCAAAGGCTTGCGACCAAGCTCAGGATTGCTGCGAAGCTCAAGAAACTTGCTGCGAAGAGGGAAAGACCTGCAAGTGCGACCCCTGTAAGTGCGAAGGCGAATGCAAGTGTGCTGAAGCAGAAGGCTGCCAGTGTGGCGACGAATGCAAATGCGAAGGCGAATGCAAGTGTGCTGAGAAAATGTAAATGGTAAATCCTTAAAGGTAAATCAAATTATGGCAAAAATTAATTCAAGAATACCCGAGGGACCAGTAGCGGAGAAGTGGACCAACTACAAGGCTCACCAACGACTGGTTAACCCAAAGAATAAGTTGAAACTCGATGTCATCGTGGTCGGAACGGGTCTGGCTGGTGCATCGGCTGCCGCTTCGCTCGGCGAAATGGGTTTCAACGTGCTCAATTTCTGTATTCAGGACTCTCCACGCCGTGCTCACTCCATCGCTGCTCAGGGTGGTATCAATGCTGCCAAGAACTATCAGAACGATGGCGACTCAGTGTATCGTCTGTTCTACGACACAGTGAAGGGTGGCGACTATCGTGCCCGCGAAGCCAACGTGTATCGTCTGGCAGAGGTTTCGAACAACATCATCGACCAGTGTGTGGCTCAGGGCGTTCCTTTTGCCCGTGAATACGGTGGTATGCTGGCTAACCGCTCTTTCGGTGGAGCGCAGGTGAGCCGTACTTTCTATGCCAAGGGTCAGACGGGTCAGCAGCTGCTGCTCGGTGCTTACTCTTCGCTGAGCTGTCAGGTTCAGGCTGGCAAGGTGAAGCTCTACACTCGCTACGAGATGGAGGACGTGGTCATCGTTGACGGACGTGCCCGCGGTATCATCGCCAAGAACCTCGTGACAGGTAAACTGGAGCGTTTCACCGCCAACGCTGTTGTCATCGCAACCGGTGGTTACGGAAATGCTTACTTCCTTTCTACCAACGCAATGGGCTGCAACTGCACCGCTGCCGTTCAGTGCTACCGCAAGGGTGCCTACATGGCCAATCCATCCTATGTTCAGATTCACCCCACTTGTATCCCCGTTCATGGCGACAAGCAGTCCAAGCTCACCCTCATGTCCGAGTCACTTCGTAACGACGGACGTATCTGGGTTCCTAAGAAGCTCGAAGATGCCAAGGCTCTCCAGGAGGGCAAGAAGCAGGGTTGGGAGATTCCAGAAGAGGATCGCGACTACTATCTGGAGCGCCGCTATCCAGCCTTCGGTAACCTCGTTCCCCGTGACGTAGCCTCTCGTGCTGCCAAGGAGCGTTGCGACAAGGGCTTCGGCGTGAACAACACCGGTCTCGCTGTGTTCCTCGACTTCTCTGAGTCAATCAACCGCCTGGGTCTCGATGCCATGAAGCAGCGCTACGGCAACCTCTTCGATATGTATGAAGAGATTACCGACGTATATCCAGGCGACCTTGCCAACGAAATCAACGGCGTGAAGTACTACAAGCCCATGATGATCTATCCTGCCATCCACTATACAATGGGTGGTGTTTGGGTTGACTATGAGCTGCAGACCTCTATTCCTGGTCTCTTCGCCATCGGCGAATGTAACTTCTCCGACCACGGTGCCAACCGCCTCGGTGCTTCTGCCCTCATGCAGGGTCTCGCCGATGGTTACTTCGTGCTGCCTTACACCATCCAGAACTACCTCGCCGACCAAGCTATCTGGCCAAAGGTGCCAACCGACCGTCCAGAGTTCGATGAGGCAGAGAAGGGCGTGAACGCCGAACTCGACCGTCTCATGAACATCAAGGGTAAGCGCTCTGTTGACTCCATCCACAAGGAACTCGGTCACATCATGTGGGAGTACGTAGGTATGGGTCGTACCGCCGAAGGTCTGAAGACTGGTATCCAGAAGATGAAGGAACTGCAGAAGGAGTTCGACACCAACCTCTTCGTTCCAGGTTCGAAGGAAGGTCTCAACGTAGAGCTTGACAAAGCCATCCACCTGCGCGACTTCTTCACCATGGGTGAACTCGTGGCTCACGATGCCCTCTCTCGCAACGAGAGTTGTGGCGGTCACTTCCGCGAGGAATACCAGACGGAGGAAGGCGAAGCCAAGCGTGACGACGCCAACTACTTCTATGTAGGTTGCTGGGAGTACAAGGGTGCCGACAAGGATCCTGAACTCATCAAGGAACCCCTCGAGTACGAAGCAATCAAGGTACAAACTCGTAATTATAAAAACTAAGACCCTCCCCCTTCCCCTCCCAGGGGAGGGGCGTGGTTAGTTTTAATAATATAAGCAAATAACTAAAGTAGAATATCTCCCCCACAAATCATTCTACTCCCTCCCCTTGGGGAGGGTTGGGGGAGGGGTCTTTATGGCTAAAAATATAAGTGTTACAATAAAGTTCTGGAAACAGAACGGTCCCAAGGACAAGGGTCACTTCGATACCCATGATTTGAAGAATATTCCTGACGACACCTCCTTCCTCGAAGCACTCGACATCATGAACGAGGAACTTATTGCCGCAGGAAAGGAACCTTTCGTCTTCGACCACGACTGCCGCGAGGGTATTTGCGGTATGTGCTCCCTCTACATCAACGGCACACCTCACGGAAAGACCGAACGCGGAGCCACCACCTGCCAGCTCTATATGCGTCGATTCAAGGACGGCGAAACCATCACCGTCGAACCCTGGCGCTCAGCCGGCTTCCCCGTCATCAAGGACTGCATGGTTGACCGCAACGCCTTCGACAAGATTATCCAGGCAGGCGGTTACACCACCATCCGCACAGGTCAGGCACAGGATGCCAACGCCATCCTCATCCCAAAGCAGGATGCTGACGAAGCCATGGACTGCGCCTCTTGCATCGGCTGTGGAGCTTGCGTCGCAGCATGTAAGAACGGATCAGCCATGCTCTTCGTGTCGTCGAAGGTCAGCCAGCTCGCACTTCTGCCACAAGGTCGCGTAGAAGCAGCACGACGAGCCAAGGCAATGGTCGCCAAGATGGACGAACTCGGTTTCGGCAACTGCACCAACACCCGTGCCTGCGAAGCCGTATGTCCCAAAAACGAAACCATCGCCAACATTGCACGACTCAACCGCGAGTTCATCAAGGCAAAGTTGGCAGACTAACCATTTACCCTTTTTCCATAAGTGGCGATTCCCCGAAGAATCGCCACTTATGCATTCATCTCACCTCACACATCCTCCTCTCATTATACCTTATGAAAGTATTACGCGACCGCATTCTTTCCGACGGAACCAGTCTGGAAGGCGTCATCCTCAAAGTTGACAGGTTCATCAACCACCAGATGGATCCCTATCTCATGAAGCAAGTCGCCATTGAGTTCATTCGTCGCTTCAGCGACCTGCACGTCAACAAGATCCTCACCGTCGAAGCCTCCGGTATTGCCCCATCCATCATGTTAGGCTATCTCATGGAGCTGCCCGTTGTCTTCGCCAAGAAGAGACACCCATCTACGATGAAGGAAGCCTATATAGCTACCGTCCATTCCTTCACCAAACAAAGCGACACTCAGCTGATAATCAGCCGAGAATACCTCACACCAGACGACCACGTTCTTTTCATCGACGACTTCCTTGCTTATGGCAATGCAGGCAAAGCCATCATCGAACTCTGTCAGCAGGCTGGAGCCACCGTCGAAGGCATGGGATTCATCATCGAGAAGGAAATGCTGCACGGACGCGAACTCCTGCAATCGCTCGGCATCACTCGCATCGAGTCACTTGCCATCGTCGATTCCCTCGAAAACAACGAAATCCATATCAAGGAAGACCAGTAAGCCCTTGATCCAATCGTGAAGTTTCAGCATCAATCAATTCATTAGGTGGGAAAACTAAAGAACAGAATCTTTAGAACCTACCTTAAACAAATCAATATGACCATAGGAGACAAAGCGCCTGAAATTTTAGGCAAGGACGAACAAGGACGGGACATCCGTCTGAGTGATTATAAAGGACGCAAGCTCGTGCTCTATTTCTATCCGAAGGACAACACCAGCGGATGTACAGCCGAGGCATGCAGCCTGCGCGACCGCTACGGCGACTTGCAGGGAGCAGGCTATGAAGTTGTGGGCGTGAGCAAGGACTCGGCTGCTTCCCACGTGAAGTTCAAGGAAAAGCACTCGTTGCCTTTCCCGTTGATTGCAGATGTGGACAAGACGCTGATGGAGGCGATGGGCGCATGGGGCGAGAAGACCATGTACGGCAAGAAAGTGATGGGCATCATCCGCACCACCTTTATCATCAACGAAGAAGGCATAATCGAGCAAATCTTCGCAGGCAAGCAGGTCAAGACCAAAGAACACGCCGACCAGATTCTGCAGTAAAGACCGGTTGTCTGTATCTGTGGCAGGTGTCTTTCGCAAAAACGGTTTAGTTTTTTGCTTTTTTACAACAAAACTTACTCGCGGGTATCGTAAACTCAAGTTTTATTTCTAAATTTGCACTCCGAAATAAAACATGTATGAAACGATACCTTCCTCATATTGTTGCCTTTCTGGTGATAGCCACCTGGGGCACCACTTTTGTGTTCACCAAGTTGTTATTGCTTGGAGGACTGTCCGCAGCACAGATTTTCATTCTGCGCTTCATCATTGCCTATATCCTCCTTTTGTTTTATTGTCTTATCAAGGGTCCGCAGCAAAATAAAAGATTGACGGAATGTCAATCCGACGCGAGAAAGGGAAAAGTCTCCACTTTTCGAGGGCATTGGATTGCTTACTCCTGGCGCGACGAACTGCTGATGGCTGGATTGGGACTGACGGGAGGGTCTCTTTATTTTCTGACAGAAAACTCGTCCATGAACTACACTACGACGACGAACACCAGTATCATCGTCAGCCTCTGTCCACTCTTTGCGTCAGCCATCATAAGTGCTTTCTATAAGTCAGAACGTCTGAACCGCACACAGGCCTTTGGAACGCTGATGGCAGCTATAGGTGTCGTTGTCGTTGTCATGAACGGGCATTTTGTGCTTCATCTCTCACCTCGTGGCGACTTGCTGGCGCTTGCTGCCTGCCTCTGCTGGGCATTCTATAGCTTGCTGATGATTCCAGCCAACGCCCGCTACGACACGGTGTTCATTACCCGCAAGGTGTTCTTTTATGGACTTCTGTCCATTATTCCTTATTATTGCTGTCCGCTAAAATTTCTTAATCGATACACAAATTAAGGTCGGTATCCTCGCTTGGATTCCGACCTTTTTGTTACCTTTGTTTTCGCTACAA